>JAUNJY010000038.1 GCA_030535455.1 bacterium | reverse complement strand
ATCGATATTCGGAAACCGCGCTTTTCGGATATCGGATTAGCGCGAATAGGTCCTGATTTATAAGGACTTGCACGAATGAGCGCTAATCATTTCCTTTAGTACTGGATGAAATCCTGATTTCATCCAAAGTTTGGCGACTTTGTCGACAAGCTAAAATCCATTCCCTTAGGTATGTTTTTCTTTTTCTTTTAATTCTTGAAAAAATGAAGATAATCCGGTCAGTGTCTTAATCAGCACCGGCAGCTGTTCTTCATCAAGACTTCGAATAGCCGCTTCTGTCATTCTATTGTGAAATTCTTCATGATGTTTATATGCTTTCACACCTTTGTCGGTTAACTTTATGTACACTACCCTTCGATCCTCATCACTACGTGTACGAATAGCATATGCTTTCTTCACTAAGCTATTCATAGAAGTCGTAAGTGAACCTACTGTAATATTAAGTCTCTTTGCAATTGTTGACATATTACTGCCTTCGCCTAATCCGATTGCCTCAATAATATGCATATCATTGCTGGTGATATCTTGATATTCTTCCGTAATCAATGCAACCTCTTCCAAGTCCAAGATTTCATTAAATAATTTTACCAATGTATTATTGATTGTGTCATATGAATTCACTCATCTTGCCCCTTTTACAACATGATGTTGTATTATTTTGTCTATCATTATACTTTTATTTTAACAAAGAATCAATTACTTCTGACACTGTTTCGATTTTTTTTGACTTGTATGCATTTGCTCCACAAAATACCAGTCCATTTTCCATATCTCCATTTGCTGCGGCAATCAGCGCTTTTGTAATACAGTACGGAATTTTTGCTGGCTCACATTTTTTCAGGCAATGATAACACTTGGTAATAGTATCTTTTTTCCCTTCTTCCAGCTGTCTTAGCCAGGTATTACGAATTGCACGTCCAGGCATTCCAACCGGACTCTGGATTACTACGATATCCTCTTTCTCCGCTGATAGATATTGCTGTTTATATGCCTCTGCTGCATCACACTCCACTGTTGTTACAAAACGGCTGCCTACCTGCACTCCATCTGCACCTAGTTGAAACAATGTTTTAACCTTTTCCTTAGTATCCACCCCTCCTGCCACAACAACAGGTATCTTCTTCTTATATTGTTCTTCCCACCACTTAACTTCTGCAAATATCTCTTTTATCTCTCCAATATACTGTTCGCTATTTTCCTCATAGTCAAGTAATGTCTCTCTTGTAAAGCCAAGGTGGCCCCCTGCCTGTGGCCCTTCCACCACCAAAAGGTCAGGCAGCCTGTGAAATTTCTTCTGCCAGTAATGAAAGATTGTATGTGCTGATTTCTTTGATGAGACAATGGGGGCAATTGCTGTTTTCGTCCCATTTACATATCGTGGCAGATCAACCGGAAGACCTGCTCCTGACACAATTAGATCTGCACCAAGCCTGCTTGCATACTCAGCATAGTCCTTATAGTGCGTTAGTGCCGTCATTATGTTAAATCCAATAATTCCATCAGGCGCAATCTGCCTCGCCTTTTTTAACTCTTGCCTCATCGCTTTCAGATTAGCCAAAAAGGGATTTCTTTCAAAGTCTTTATCTCGAAATCCAATCTGCGCAGTAGATATCATCCCAACCCCACCGGCCTTGGCAACCGCTCCCGCCAGGCCTCCAAGGCTTATTCCAATACCCATGCTACCTTGCATCATTGGTACTTTAGCCTTTTTCTCTCCTATATATAATGGTTGATTATTCATATCTTCCTCCACACTTACATCTGACGAAACCGATTATAGCGGGCATTAATAAGTGTCTCGCCATCGATATCCTCCCGTTCTTTTAAAAACCGATACAGTTCATAGTCTAACTTCTCTATGACTGGCTGCATGGTTTCTACAGAGTACTTATCGGGTTCAGCCAAAATCTTCTCGATTACCCCTTGTTTTTGCAACTCAAATGCTGTCATCTTCATTACGCTTGCTGCTTTCTTACAAAGCTTGCTATCTTTCCACAAAATCGAAGCGTATCCTTCTGGGGA
This sequence comes from bacterium, assembly GCA_030535455.1. Taxonomy (GTDB): domain Bacteria; phylum Bacillota; class Clostridia; order Lachnospirales; family Lachnospiraceae; genus KM106-2. The sequence goes on along the minus strand of JAUNJY010000038.1, from coordinate 38,859 downwards.
CAAAATGGAGTAAACTGAATTCTCAAGCATCCATACCTCATCTGCAACGGCCATAGCCAATGCACCACCGCTTCCTCCTTCTCCAATGATCAGCGATACAATTGGTACTTTCATTGATGACAGCTCATATAAATTTTTAGCGATTGCCTCACCTTGCCCTCGTTCTTCTGCCTCCAAACCACAAAAAGCTCCCGGTGTATCTACAAATAAAAAAATAGGGCGATGGAATTTTTCTGCCTGCTTCATTAGCCTTAATGTCTTTCGATAGCCTTCCGGTGATGGCATGCCAAAATTACGTGTAATATTTTCACTAGTGGTATGGCCTTTGGACTGAGCAATCACAGTTACCGGTGTACCATGAAACATTGCAATTCCTCCGATGATTGCTTTGTCATCACCGTAACAACGATCTCCATGAAGCTCATAGAACTCAGGAAACAGTTTATCAATATAGTCCTCTCCCACTGGCCGATCTTTTTTCCTTGATATTTCCACCCTGTCCCAAGCATCTTTTTTTACCTCTTTTAAAGGAAGGACTTCTTCTAATTGATCTACTGCACTATCCTCTGCCTTCGTTTTCCCACTATGAGCCAAAAGCAGCCGTCCTAATACATGTTTTAATTCCTTACGTTCTACAATGCCATCAATAAAGCCGTGCTCTAATAAAAACTCAGAGCGTTGAAATCCTTTGGGCAATCTGCTGCCGATGGTCTGTTCAATCACCCTTGGACCAGCAAATCCAATAAGTGCTTTAGGTTCTGCAAGAATTATGTCACCTAACATAGCAAAGCTTGCTGTCACCCCGCCCATGGTTGGGTCCGTTAATATGCTGATAAATAGTCCTCCGGCATCACTGTGACGCTTTATTGCTGCTGACGTCTTTGCCATCTGCATGAGAGAGGTAATACCTTCTTGCATCCTGGCTCCACCCGAAGTACAGAATAGGATTACAGGAAGGTTACGAATTGTAGCCCGCTCAAACATTCTTGTAATTCGTTCTCCTACTGCTTCTCCCATGCTTCCCATCAAGAAACGATTGTCCATCACGCCAATTGCCACAGGAGTTTCTTCAATTCGAATACGCCCTGTAACTACAGCTTCCTTAAGGGAAGTCTTTTCTCGTAATGAATCTAATTTTTCCGGATACCCCTCAAACTGTAATGGATCTTTGCCAGCCACGTCTTTGTCCCACTCATGAAATACGCCTTGGTCTGCAAGCATCTCCACTCGGCGATAAGCATGTATCCTTAGATACCCTCCGCACTTTGGGCAAATATAGTAGTTTTCCTTGACTTCATTAACAAACACCATTGACTTACATTTATTACATTTCTTTACTAAGCCGATAGGAACATCCGGCATTCCTTCTTCTCGTTTTATGCCTTCTAGCTGCTCATTTTTCTTAAACATATTTGTCAGCTTCATACTGTATCACCTCTAAGCCTATCAATAAAATTGATATCATAGTCACCTTTTTCGAACTCTTCCTTATTTATAAGGTCATATAAATAATCTACATTGGTATGTACACCTTCAATGATTACTTCACCTAAGGCACTTCTCATCTTTGTAATTGCCTCTTTTCGATTTTTTGCATGGACAATCAGCTTTGCAAGCATGGAATCATAGTATGATGGTACTTCATAGCCATTATAGATTGCCGAGTCCACTCGGACACCCTTTCCTCCTGGCAAATACACATTGGTGATCATTCCTGGTGATGGACGAAAGTTTTTCTCCGGCTCCTCCGCATTAATCCTGCATTCAATTGCATGTCCTGTTATGGTGATATCCTCCTGGCGATAACTGAGTGGTTTCTTATCCGCAATACGCACCTGCTCTTTAATTAAATCAATGCCAGTTACCCATTCTGTGACCGGATGTTCCACCTGTATCCTAGTATTCATTTCCATAAAATAAAACTGATTATCTTGATTTAATAAGAACTCTACTGTTCCTGCATTCTCGTATCCTGCTGCTTTAGCTGCCTTTACTGCCTCTGCCCCCATCTTCCTTCTAAGCACTTCCGTAAGAACCTGGGAAGGAGATTCTTCAATCATCTTTTGATGATTTCTCTGAATCGTACAGTCTCGCTCTCCTAGATAAACTGTATTGCCATAAGCATCAGCAAGTATTTGAAATTCAATATGCCTTGGATTTTCAATAAAATGTTCCAGATACATGGTACTGTCTCCAAATGCTATAGCAGCCTCTTTTTGGGCTGTTAGAAATGCATCGGCAAAATGTTCTTCCTCCATGGCAACCCGCATTCCTTTTCCGCCTCCGCCAAGTGCTGCCTTGATCATGATCGGATAGGTAATCTCTCTCGCCAGTTCTTTCCCACGTTCCACATCAAACACTTCTTCTTTGCTTCCCGGAATTACCTTGACGCCTGCTGCCACCATTGTATTTCTTGCCTCTGCCTTATTTCCCATTCGGCTAATTACATCAGAGGGAGGGCCGATAAATGTGATATTGCACTGCTCACACAATCGAACAAACTTTGCATTCTCCGATAAGAAGCCAAATCCAGGATGTATTGCATCTGCTCCTGATGCAATCGTTGCACTTATGATACGCTCCATATCCAAATAACTGTCTATGGCTGGTGCCGGTCCTATACAGATTGCCGTGTCCGCAAGCTGGGTATGAAGGGCTTCTCGGTCCGCCTCGGAATATATGGCAACTGTACCAATGCCCATCTCTCTGCATGCTCGAATGATACGGACTGCTATCTCCCCTCGATTGGCTATTAATACTTTCCTAATCATACGCCCTCTCCTTACTGTTTTCCAACCATAAAGGTAAGTTCCGCCTTCACAGCCACTTCGCCATCTACGGTTGCAACTGCCTCTCCAATTCCTACTGGACCTTTCCTACGAATAATCTTTGTTTCTAACCGTAACTTGTCACCGGGAACTACTTTTCGCCTAAACTTGCAGTTATTAATCCCACCAAAATACGCGATCTTTCCCTTGTTCTCTTCCTCACTTAAGATTGCTATAGCTCCCACCTGGGCAAGAGCTTCTATAATCAGGACTCCGGGCATCACCGGCTCTTCCGGAAAATGTCCTGCAAAAAAGTCTTCTCGAAACGTCACACATTTATATCCTACTGCTGATTTTCCAGGTTCGTAACTTTCTATGGCATCCACCAGTAAAAATGGATGTCTATGAGGAAGTATCGCTTCAATTTCCTTTATTCCCATCATTTTATTTTCCCCCTATAGGATTCGGAATAACGGCTGGCCATATTCAACCATAGTGCCACTTTCCGGATAAACTTCTTGAATTTCCCCATCATACTCACTTTCAATCTCATTCATCAGCTTCATTGCTTCCACAATTGCCAGTACCTGTCCCTTTTTAACCAAGTCTCCCACTTCCACAAAAGCTGCTGCTTCCTCTGATGGAGTACGATAAAAGGTCCCAACCAATGGAGATGTAACAATCTTGCCTTCCTTTACATCTGGCGTCTCTTGTTTTGGCTGCTGCTGTGAAACACAGGTTGCAGCTGCTTCTCCCATATCTTTTTCATTGGATGACATAATGACTTTGGTCTCTCCGTCTTCATAACGAAAATCTTTTAAATTGGATTTTGATACAGTAGTAATCAGATCGATCAAATGATTATATTCCATATGCTACACCTCCTCCTTATATCTTTTAATTAATAGGCTGGCATTATGTCCGCCAAAGCCAAGAGAATTATTTAGTACATAGGTAAGCTCTTTATGGACTCCTTCCCCTAAAACATAATCTAAGTCACATTCTATATCTGTTTCCTTTGTCCCTACTGTAGGATGGATATAGGAGTCTGTAATACTTTTTACACATGTAATAAATTCCACAGCACCTGCTGCGCCAAGCAAATGTCCAATCATGGATTTGGTTGAATTAATCTTTATATTATTTGCTGACTCTTTCATTGCCATCTTAATTGCCCTTGTTTCAAACAGATCGTTATGATGTGTGCTGGTTCCATGCGCATTTATGTAGTCTATCTGTGCCGGACTAACTCCAGCTTCGTTCATTGCCATTTCCATTGCCATTGCTGCACCACTTCCATCCTCTGCCGGGGAAGTGATATGAAATGCATCCGAAGTGGCTCCATAACCTACGACCTCAGCAAAAATGGTAGCATTTCGGCTTTTGGCATGTTCTAGTTCTTCTAAGACTACCACACCAGCTCCCTCACCCATAACAAATCCAGATCTCTCCTTGTCAAATGGAATAGATGCACGGAAAGGATCCTTGCTTGCCGTGAGTGCTGTAAGGCTTGTAAATCCAGCAACGCCTAACGGTGTTATAGAACTTTCCGTGCCACCAGCAAGCATCACTGCGGCCTCCCCACATTGGATGGTTCGATAGGCTTCTCCAATAGAGTGGCATCCTGTTGCACATGCCGTCACCACATTAATACATTTTCCTTTCGCTCCAAGCATGATGGAAATATTTCCAGCTGCCATATTGGTGATCATCATTGGTACAAGTAATGGGTTCACTTTCGCAGGCCCTTTTGCTAGCAGCTTTTCATACTCGGTTTCGATTGCATGCAATCCCCCAATGCCTGACCCTACTGCGATGCCTACCTTATAAGGATCTTCATTCTCCATTGTAATACCGGATTGTATAAATGCTTCTTTTGCAGCAACAGCTGCGTATTGGGAAAACAGATCCATACGCTTTGCCTGTTTAAATCCAAGCAGCTTCTTTCCATCAAATCCTTTCACTTCTGCTGCCAGAGTGGCTTTATATTCTGTCGTATCAAACTTTGTAATTGGACCAATTCCGACTTTATTATGTAAAATTCCTTCCCAGTATTCGTCTACCGTATTCCCAATTGGGGTTACTGCTCCCATTCCCGTTACTACTACTCGTCGTCTCATTCTTCTTTTATTCCCTCACTTTCTACATTGCCATACCGCCATCCACACAGATTACCTGTCCTGTAATATAGTCCGCTTCTTTCGTTGCCAGAAATCCAACCATTGCTGCTACGTCTTCTGGCTTACCAAACTGTCCTAACGGTATGCCTGCTTTTACACGCTCTTTCACAGCATCCGAAAGTTTCTCTGTCATATCCGTCTGAATAAATCCTGGTGCAACTGCATTTACCGTAATATGTCGGGATGCCACTTCTCTGGCTACGGATTTTGTAAGGCCTATAATGCCTGCTTTGGATGCCGCATAATTGGCTTGGCCGGCATTTCCCATAACTCCGGATACCGATGAGATATTTATGATCCTCCCAGATTTTTGACGCAACATAGCCTTTAAAGCAAAACGGATACAATGGAAAGCACCTTTCATATTTGTATCGATCACACGATCAAAGTCCTCTTCGCTCATTTTTATAATCAGTCCATCTCTGTTAATGCCTGCGTTATTGACTAACACGTCAATTGTTCCATATGTTTTTATAATCTCACTGAAGAAACGTTCACTTTCAGAATAATCTGCCACATCACATTGATATACTTCTGCCTCGCCTCCACGAGATACAATCTCTTCTTTTGTGTTAAGCGCCGCCTCTTTAGAGCCATTATAATTGACGATTACAAAACAGCCCTGAGTGGCAAGCTGAATTGCAATTGCTCTTCCAATCCCTCTGGATGCTCCCGTTACCACCGCTACTTGTTTTTTACACATATAAGCTCTCCTATCACTTGCTCCATTTCCTGTACTGTTCCCATTTGGTATGTCTTCACTGTCTTATCTATTTTCTTTATAAAATTACTCAATGTTTTGCCTGGTCCGATCTCTACAAATATATTTACACCTTGTTTGATCATTTCCCTTACACTTTGTTCCCAAAGGACAGGATGTGTCATCTGCATGGTAAGTAACTCTATAATCTGTTCTTTTTCAGTTATGGGTTTTGCATTTACATTGGTGATATATGGACAAGTTATGGACATGATTTCTGTATGTACTAACTTCTCATTTAATTGTCTGGCTGCCTCTTTCATCATCGGAGAGTGAAATGGACCGCTGACATTTAATAAGACTGCCCGCCTGCATCCCTCTTGTTTCATCACTTCTATGGCTTGCTTTACGGCATCAATCTGTCCTGTTATTACCACTTGGCCTGGACAGTTATAATTAGCAACCCAAACATTTGTTCTATCCTCTAATAATTGCTCTATTCTCTCACTTTCCATTCCCAGTATTGCTGCCATTGCCCCTTGGTGATCAGGCACTGCTTTCTGCATATAACAGCCTCTGGCACGAACAAGCCTTACGGCATCCAGCACATTTAGACCTCCTGCTGCTGCAATCGCGCTATATTCTCCTAGGCTAAGACCGGCTGTGATATCTGGGGTAAGACCAAAGCTTTCTGCTACTCTGGTAATAGCAAGAGAAGTTGTAAGCAAGGCTGGCTGTGTATATTCTGTCTCATCTAGCTTCTCTGTTTTCTCAAAGCACACTTCTTTCAATCCGAAATCAATTGCATTTTCAGCCTGATCATATAGCTTACGGGCAAGGGAGAAGCTTTCATAAAAATCCGCTCCCATACCAGACTTTTGTGCTCCTTGTCCTGGATAGAGAAATGCAATCTTATCTGACATAAGCAAGTCCTCCTTCAACCACTTCCTGATACTCTCTCATCATGCGCTCTATAAACTCTTTACAAGTACATGTTTCATTCACCATTCCTGCAATCTGACCTGACATTACGCTTCCAGTCTTTACATCACCATCCACAACAGCACGACGCAGTCCTCCAAGTGTCAGTCTCTCTAGTTCCATAAAGTCAGCACCTTCTGCCTCCAGCTTCAAATATTGTCTTGTCTGTTCATTTCGAATGCCTCGTACTGGATGGCCATTGGTACGCCCAGTCACTCTTGTATCAATATCTTTGGCCTTCAAGATACACTGCTTATAATTTTCATGAACCACGCATTCATCCGTTACGATAAATGCCGTACCCATCTGTATACCACTGGCTCCTAACATACAGGCAGCTGCCATTCCTCGGCCATCTGCAATTCCTCCTGCCGCTATCACCGGTATTTTCACTGCATCCACCACTTGTGGTACAAGAGTCATGGTTGTACTTTCCCCAATATGGCCGCCTGCTTCACAGCCTTCTGCTACTACCGCATCAGCGCCACACCGTTCCATACGCTTTGCCAATGCTACACTTGCAATAACAGGGATTACTTTAATTCCTGCTTCCTTCCACATCTTCATATATTTCTCAGGGCTTCCTGCTCCAGTAGTAACTACCTTGACGCCTTCTTCTACCAGCATCTTAGCAATTGCATCTGCATCAGGATTCATTAGCATTATATTTACTCCAAAGGGCTTGTCCGTTGCTTCTTTGGCACGAATGATCTGTCCACGGACAACCTCCGCTGAGGCACCCCCTGCAGCTACAATTCCTAATCCACCAGCATTAGACACCGCACTTGCCAGATTAGCTTCTGCAACCCATGCCATTCCACCTTGTATGATAGGATAAGTAATCCCTAATAAATCCGTTATTCTGCTATTCAATGACTTCACCTTCCCTTTATAGATGTTCCTCGATATAGTTCATTACCTCTCCTACCGTAGACATCTTTTCTAAGTCATCCGTTGGAATTTCAATTCCAAACTCTTCTTCAAATGCCATTACAAGTTCAAACAAATCAAGGGAATCTGCACCAAGGTCATTTTTAAAATCTGCCTCTGGCACTACCTTTTCTTCTTCAATATCTAATCCCTCTGAAATAATCTTTTTCAATTTTTCTAACATATGATCTTCTCCTTTTTCATTCTATATTCTAAATTCTAATATAAGCGGCTCCCCATGTAAGGCCACCGCCAAACCCTGCCAATATCAGCTGCTGTCCTTTATCTATATCACCGTTTTTCTTTAACTCATCAAGCAAGATTGGAATGCTTGCAGACGATGTATTGGCATACTCTCTGATATTGCTGGGAAAATACTTCTTATCCACTCCTAAACGCTTTGCTATTGCATCAAGAATCCTTTGATTTGCCTGATGTAAAATGTATGCGTCGATTTCTTCTCTTTGTTTTCCCATCTTATGTAATAATTCTTCGATTACCTTTGGAACATTGGAAACTGCAAAACGGAACACTTCTTGTCCATTCATAGTAATTTTTCCATGCGTTTCTAAACACAAGGCATTCCCTTTTTCTCCATCTGAATGTAGCACTACTGCGCCCTTTTCTCCATCAGCCGCCTCAATGACTACGGCTCCTGCACCATCCCCAAACAAAATACAGGTGGAGCGATCAGACCAGTCTAACAGCTTTGACATACATTCACTTCCAATAATCAATGCCTTTTTTACAATTCCCATCTCTATGTACCCTAAGACCGTGCTATAGGCAACTAAAAATCCACTGCATGCTGCATTTAAATCAAAACAGGCAGCATTTACTGCACCGATTTTCTTTTGCACTTCACATGCTGTACATGGCATCAGCAAATTTGAGGAAATGGTGCTGACTATGATCATGTCCAATTCTTCTGGATTTATATGTGCATCCAAAATTGCCGCTTCAGCTGATTTTACTGCCATACTGACCGTTGTGTCCTGCTTTACAATATGGCGTCTTAAAACTCCTGTACGCTCCCTTATCCATTGGTCGCTGGTATCCACTATCTTTGACAGATCCTCGTTACTTAACACTTGGCTCGGAATATAAGATCCGGTTCCTGCTATTCTTCCTGTCATTATTAAAAATACCTCCACCTTCCCAAATGATTTTACTATCAATACATTTCAAATTAAAACTATTTGACTTTCAATTTATTTTATATTCAATTTATTTTAATCTAAAATGTTTTGACTCTCAAAGTATATCACTATAACAATACATGTCAATATTATTTACTACTTTTTTCCAAATATTAATGAGTTTTTAACTATTTATTACATCAAAAGCAGAAAAAAGGCCATAGCCAAATAATCTCTTATCTGGTTATGACCTCTCTTTTATTTCTTATTAACTTTATAGCGATATCCAATGATGCAAATTCCAAGCAGCACGGCAATACCACTAATCAACTGGGATATTGGAAGATTTGTTCCCCACAGCATTAACTGATCCGTTCTAAGACCTTCAATCCATAGACGTCCTAGCCCATATCCAATCAGATACAGAGCCATAATTTCGCCGTTCACTTTCTTATGTTTTGAATAAACAAGAAGTAATAGTAATAAAGCAAAATTCCAAAGGGATTCGTAGAGAAACGTTGGATGGACCTGAATATACTGATACCCATCAATCCATTGAATATGATCTAACATTTCCTTTGTTATATCTGATGTGTGTACTTCACTTTTCATTAACTGCATTGCAAACAAGTTATTGGTATATCCGCCAAATGCCTCACGGTTGAAGAAATTACCCCAGCGTCCAATAATCTGTCCGGTTAACAGGCCCAACACAGCCGTATCTGCAAACAACCAAAAATTAATCTTTTTAATTCTTGTAAATACGATTGCTGTAACCGTTGCTGTAATTACTCCGCCGTAAATGGCAAGCCCTCCACTTCTAAGGTTGAACACCTGAAGTGGATTATCCTTAAATACAGACCAATTAAACACCACATAATAAATCCTTGCTCCAATAACCGATAAGATAATAGCGATTACTGCAAAATCAAGATAGTTTTCTGTGTTTTGCTTAGTCCTTTTTGCCTGCCAGCTTACCACAAGATATCCTGCAAACATTCCCAATGCAATTATCATTCCATAATAGGCAATGTCAATTCCAAAGACTCGGATTGATCTGCCTAAGTTTTCGATCTCTATTCCTAGATTCGGAAAACCTATACTTAATTCAAGGAACATAACAGCCTCCCCAAGTTAACATTTCCAAAACTATTCTGAAAATGTTACATTAATTATACGTTAAATCTCCAAGTAACGATGTCACCATCTTGCATAACATATTCTTTACCTTCAAGTCTAACAAGACCTTTTTCTTTTGCAGCAGCGAAACTGCCAGCATTAATAAGGTCATCATATCCAACAACTTCTGCACGGATAAATCCTTTTTCAAAATCTGTATGGATTTTACCAGCCGCTTGAGGTGCTTTTGTACCTTTTTCAATTGTCCAAGCTCTAGTTTCTTGAACACCAGCAGTTAAGTAGCTGATTAAGCCAAGTAAAGAGTAACTTGCACGAATTAATTTATCTAAACCGGATTCTTCGATTCCTAAGTCTTCTAAAAATTCTTTCTTTTCATCATCATCAAGTTCAGAGATTTCTTGTTCGATTTGTGCACAAACAACAAATACTTCACTGCCTTCTTTTGCAGCATATTCTCTTACTTTTTGAACCCATTCATTGCTAGCGCCATCATCAGCTAAGTCGCCTTCTTCAACGTTTGCAGCATAGATTACTGGTTTGCCAGTTAATAAGTTATACTCTGCCATGAATTTTTCTTCTTCTTCATCTTGAAGTTCAAATCCTTTTGCAAGTCTTCCTTCTTCAAGGTAAGCTTTTAATCTTTGTAAGAAATCTAATTCTTTATTTGCAGTCTTATCATTTCTAGCAAGTTTTCCAACTCTGGAAATTCTTCTTTCTAGTACATCAACGTCAGCAAATACTAATTCTAATTCAATTGTTTCAATATCTCTAAGTGGATCAACAGAACCATCTACGTGGATGATATTGCTGTCATCAAAACAACGAACAACGTGAACGATTGCATCTGTTTCACGGATGTTGCTAAGGAATTGGTTACCAAGACCTTCCCCTTTGGAAGCACCTTTTACTAAACCTGCAATATCAACGAATTCGATTACCGCTGGTACAGTTTTTTGAGTTTTGTAGATATCAGATAATACATCAAGACGTTTATCTGGAACTGTTACAACACCTACATTTGGATCAATTGTACAGAATGGGTAGTTTGCAGATTCTGCTCCTGCTTTTGTTAAAGAGTTAAATAAAGTACTTTTACCTACGTTTGGTAATCCTACTATTCCTAATTTCATATGTGACTTCCTTTCTTCATTACGCTGCATTTTCACACATTTAAAGCACTAATCACGGGATTCCACCACAATTAATACTCCATCATTAAATACTACTTGTGCTTCTTCTTGTATTATTTCATTGCTGACACCAAGGCTGTTGCCGATTGTCAGCGTATAGTCATTTAACGGATACTTAAATCCTCTTAATGTTACTCCATTAACTTCAGTTGTCAACGGAATAAATGAAACATATTTCCCGAATAAATCGTCTTTTCTTATGGAAAAGCATTTATTTCTGACATAAATACAATTATTCTTATCAAGTATACATGCTTTTACAGATTTCTTCAACGGTTTCATTAACAAATTTATATTCGCTAATAAATGGTCCATCCTTCTTCCTGTTGCTCCAAGGATTGTAACCTCCGTTATCCCTTCCTGTAATGCTATGTCAATTGCCTCTTCGGTATCCGTCATATCCTTAATTGGATTTAACTGAATTACCTTTGCCTCACTCTGTTCACTTGTGTATTTCTTTAGTATGTCCGGATCTACAGAATCAAAATCACCTAAGATAATATCTACCTTACAGTCAATCTGATTTGCATACACCAAGCCACGATCTACTGCGATTACAACGTCAAAGCTGTTTTTCTCAAGATATTCCTTGCAGAACTCTTGGTCAAATGCTCCTCCGCAAATCAAGAGACCAGTTTTTTTATGTTCCATAACAGCAACTCCTTAACGTCTTGTTTTCTTTAATTGCAGACGTTGCACCGCAAAAATATATTTGGAAATAACATTGCTTACTTCAGTAAACTGAACACCATACAATGTACGGTACATTCCCTGTCGTTCATTGGAAACACGAACAACCTTGCCAATACAACGGATCTTTCCAAGACTTGTTAAAAGCTCAAAGCTGACAAAATCGGATAACTCAAGACGCTCATTGGTAAAAATACCAGCACCATTTTCAGATAAATCCTTTATGATACAAGGACAATCTTTTGTAAGTCTTTCTCCATTTGCCTCTTCCATCTTTTCTCTATATTCATGAAGAATTTCTTCATATCCATTACCGGTCCAGGAAAATGTATTCTCTTCGCCAAGAAAGACACGAAATGCATTACGGCGATTAAAGCTTTCTCCCTCTACAGGCCCATAAAACGAGTGTACATACGTATTATCCAGTACTGTTATGGCACCTTTTAAATGTCTGAATTTATATAGTCTGTTATCATCCTTATAAATAAATTCAATTTGATCGGTATCTTTAAATATGAATTTTCGTCCATTTCCCTCTATCAAAGTAACGGAAATATGGTCTTCACATACATCTTCAAGTTTACTGATCAAATGTAATTTATAATCTTCTCTTGTTACTAGTATCTCAATAGATCTACCTAGTTTTAGTTCTTTCATCTCCATTAGTGAAAACCTCCTTAAAATCAGCAACGTTAGTAGCAATGTCTCCAGAAAAGACTGCAGATCCTGCAACGATGACATTTGCTCCTGCTTCAATTACTTGGTTTACGTTTTTAGGATTAATTCCTCCGTCCACTTGAATATCAACATTCAAATGACGTTCCTCTATCATTTTCTTCACTTCTTCAATCTTGCGAACCATGCCTGGAATAAATTTCTGTCCGCCAAAGCCAGGATTTACACTCATAACAAGAACCATATCAAGTTCTTCTAATACATAATCAATTACATCCACTGGAGTAGAAGGATTTAACGCAACCCCAACCTTTACACCAGATTCTTTAATCTTCATAACAGTACGGTGTAAATGTTTACAACTTTCTGCATGTACGGTAATTAAATCTGCTCCTGCAGCTACAAAATCATCCACATAACGAATTGGTTCTTCAATCATCAAATGCACATCGAAAAATAACTTACTATTCTTTCTAATTGCTTGGATTACAGGCATCCCGAATGAAATACTTGGTACAAAAATACCGTCCATAACATCAATGTGGAGATATTCTGCCCCTGCACTTTCTACTTTCGCAATATCTTCACCTAATTTTGTGAAATCAGCTGCTAAAATTGATGGCGCTAACTTAATCATGTTGTATCTTCCTCCTGTTGTCTGGCTATTCGCCGTACTTATCTTTTTTTGTAACTATTTATATTGAAAGAAAACCGCGGAAGAATAACGCATACGTTACTCTCCCGCGGCATAAAAGAAAAACAAATTACTTATATTTTCTTCTATCTTTTTCTTTTAATTCTTCATACATCAGTACGTAATTCTCATAGCGTACTTTACTGATCTTGCCCTCTTTCAATGCTTCCTTTACGCCGCACTTTGGTTCATTGATGTGCTGACATCCTTGAAACTTGCAAAAAGGTTCATATTTTTCAAATTCAGCAAAATAATCTCTAAGATTTTCTTTTTCCATATCTTCCAGATATAAAGAACTAAATCCGGGTGTATCAAACAAGTACGTATCATCATCTACAAAAAATAATTCTGAATGTCTTGTTGTATGCTTTCCGCGTTCAATCTTTTCACTTATCGTTCCAGTTTCCATATTAGCCCTAGGATGTAACAGATTAATGATCGTGGACTTACCAACACCACTTGGACCTGCAAGCACGGTTGTCTTTCCTTTAATCAAAGCCTTGATATCTTCAATTCCTTCTGACTTTTTTGCACTGGTAAAGCATACGTGATAGCCACACTTTTCATACGTATCTTTTAACACGGCAAGCTCTTCATTACTCACTACATCCTTCTTGTTAAAACATACAATTGTATCAAGGTGCTGTTTTCTCATTGTAATTAGAAATCGATCTAAAAGATTTAGATTTGGAGCCGGCTTTGCAGCTGCAAAAATTACAAGCGCCTGGTCTACATTGGATACAGCCGGGCGAATTAACTCGCTCTTTCTAACTAAGATGTCCTTTACATGGCCAGTCATCTTTTCTTCGCTTATTATGTCAATCTTTACATTATCTCCGACAAGCGGTTTTACTTTCTGATTTCTAAAATTGCCTTTTGCCCTACATTCATATACCCCTTTTCCAGGTATATGAACGTAGTAAAAGCCACCAATTCCTTTAATGATTTTTCCTTGCATTATAACTTCCTTGTGAATAGATTATTTTTGCATTTAGTATATACCAAAATAAATGTTTTCATTTATTTTATTGATTAAAATCTACATAGCGAGTTCCGCTTCTTTGTACTCCGTCAACTAAGATCGTTAATACATATTCACCGGATTTTGGTCCAGTGATTGTTCTTGTATAAGGGAAATCGCTGTATGACATCATTTGAGCACTGATTACAGAGATTTTCTTTCCATCAACAGTAACATAAGCTTCTACTTTTCCTGAAGATGGGTTTCCGTCCTCATCTTTTGCTGCATCAAATACATCGTTTGGATCAATCTTAACTGTTCCTTTGAATGTAGGTGTCTGTGTTGGCGTTGGAGATGGAGTTGCCTTTGGTCCCTTGCTGATTACAAAGCTGATCTTTGTACCCTCTGGAACTTGGCTTCCTGCTTCAGTACCCTGACTGATTACTTTGCCTTCTTCTACGCTGTCACTATATTCTTTTTTCTTGGAGCCAACTTTTAATCCGGCATCTTCAAGTTCTGAAATCGCCTCATCTTCTGTCTTTCCTGCCAAGCTAGGAACTGCAACGTTCTTAACTTCTTTTCCTTTACTGATTGTAACTGTAATCGTATCAGATTTGGACATTGTTTCTCCAGAAGATGGATTTGTACGGATTACAACACCACTGCTTACTGTGTCACTGTATTCTTCTTGGTACTCGATATTGTAAATACTCTTATTCTTTAATGCAGTTGTTGCACTAGATTTACCTTTACCTACTACATTCGGTACAATCACCGAATTAGAACCAGTACTGTAATATACTTCAACTGTCTTATCGGATGGAATTGTAGTACCTGTACTAATATCCGTTCCATCCATAATAACTCTTGTTACTGTATCTTTTGATTCTGTTGAATTATTATCTTCTTTAAATGTACAGCGAATGTTTTGTTCATCTAATAACATTTTTGCTTCACTATAAGTTTTTCCTACTACATCTGGTAAATTAACAGCAGCTGCAGTTGGTGTAGCAGTTACTTCTGGAGTTGGCGTACTTGTCACTTCAGTTGTAGCAACCGGTGAAGCAGTTGGATCTAGCTTAGAACTAGATTTTCTACCAAAGATACCTGTGACATTCAATACGATTACAATTATGATTACCGCAAGGATTACAGCTAACACTACGCTTCCAATTACCATGATCTTATCAAGTTTTGGATCAATATCATGGTCCTCATCTTCGCTATCTAAGTCATCGAAATCATCACCCGCAGCATGTTTTTGTTCTTCTTGAGCCGCTGGAGCCACTCTTTTTGCTACAGGTTCCTCGTGTAAGACATCATTCACTGGTTCATTTGCCACTTTTGCAGCACTTTTAATTTGCTCTACTTCATCATGGGAAAGATTGATTGTTGGTGAATCATCCACGATTGCGGATACCACTTTTACAAAATCCCCATTAGGATTAACGATGGATCGTTTTAAATCTGCAATCAATTCCGCTGCAGACAGATATCTTCTTTCCGGTTTTTTCTCCATACATTTCATAACGATTTGCTCTAAGCTGTATGGAATATCTGGATTGATTTGTCTTAGTGGAACTGCTTCTGACTGAATATGTGCAAGAGCAACAGAAACTGTATTCTCTCCTGCAAATGGCACTCTTCCGCTTAACATTTCATATAAAGTAACACCTAATGAATAGATATCACTCTTTTCATCACTATAACCACCTCTTGCCTGCTCTGGAGAAATGTAATGTACACTTCCCATTGCATTGGAGTTGATCGTATTAGATGTCGCTGCTTTGGCAATGCCAAAATCAGTCACTTTAACTTTTCCTTCTTTGGAAATAATGATGTTTTGTGGCTTAATATCTCTATGAATAATATGATTATCATGAGCAGCTTCTAGGCCTTGGCAGATCTGAATTGCAATTCCTACTGCTTCACGAATTTCAAGTTTCCCTTTTCTTTCAATGAAATTCTTTAACGTAATTCCTTCTACTAATTCCATGACAATGTAGTATAATCCATCGTCATCGCCTACATCGTAAACGTTTACTATATTAGGATGAGAAAGTCCCGCTGCAGATTGCGCCTCAGCACGGAATTTCATAACAAATGATGTATCATTACTGTATTCTGACTTTAGGACCTTGATTGCTACGAAACGGTTCAATCTATGGCAGCGTGCCTTATAGACATCAGCCATCCCCCCTGAACCTACTTTTTCAATAATTTCGTACCGGTCGCTAATATACATACCTGGTTTTAACATTCTTTCCTACGCTCCTTTATACTTTCATCAGAATTATCGCTATATTGTCTTTTCCACCGTGGTCATTTGCTTTCTTAATCAAAGTTTTCCCGGTTTCTTCTAGGTTACCTGATAACTCATTTACGGTTTGTAAAATCTCGTCATCACCTAACATATTTGACAGTCCATCGGAGCATAATAATACTATATCTCCCTCATTTAAGTCAACTTCAAAAAAATCGGCACAAGCAGAGTCGTCAATGCCGCCAATTGCTCGTGTTACAACATTTTTATTGGGATGAAATCTTGCGTCTTCTGCATTAATCTCACCACTTTCAACCATGATCTCTACGAGAGAATGGTCTTTCGTAATCTGTTTGATCTGATCATTTAACACATAAAGTCTTGAATCTCCTATGTTGGCCACCAGCATACGTTTACCGTATACTGATGCTGCAACCATAGTTGTCCCCATTCCTTCCAGTGTCTCATCCTCAGATGCTTTTTGTCTTAGCATTTTATTGGCATACTTGATTGCACCATTCAAAATGCTGATTGTAGTTACGTCGTCGCTATTCTTAATATATTCAATAACTGACTGTACACAATATTTAGATGCAAAATCACCAGCGTTATGTCCACCCATACCGTCTGCTACAATAAATAGATTAGGCAATTTGCCAATTTCTTGCTCACTACTAAACACGTAGTCTTGATTCACGGTTCGTTTTAATCCAATATCCGTGACAGAAAATGATTTCATAGCCCTCTCCTTTCTTTAACACCTACTTATTATCTATATAACTCTTTCTTAGCTGTCCGCAGGCAGCATCAATATCCGAACCCATTTCTCTTCTAATAGTAACATTAATTCGTTTTTTTTCAAGTATATTTTTGAAATTTTGGATATAGGAATTGTCGGATTGTACATAATCACGTTCCTTTATAGGGTTTACTGGGATTAAGTTAATATGACAATTTAGCCCCTTTACAAGTTGTACTAATTCCATTGCTTGCTCAACGCCATCATTTACCCCTTTTACTAAACTGTATTCAAAGGTAATACGACGAGAAGTCTTGCTATAATAGTACTTACAAGCATCCATGATCTCTGAGATGGAATACTTGTTGGCTACAGGCATTAATTCTCTTCTTTTTTCATCATTCGGTGCATGAAGTGAAATTGCAAGTGTAATCTGTAACTCTTCATCTGCCAATTGCTTAATACGCTCACAAAGACCGCAAGTTGAAACAGTAATATTTCTTTGACTGATATTCAGACCATGCTCATCTGTTAACATGCGGACGAATTGCACCAAATTATCATAATTGTCTAACGGTTCGCCAGTTCCCATTACTACAACGTTGGAAACTCTCTCCCCTGAGATCTTTTGTATCTGATAGATTTGATCTAGCATTTCTGAAGCAGTAAGGCATCTTTCTAGTCCGCCCAATGTAGACGCACAGAAACGGCAGCCCATACGACAGCCTACTTGTGAGGAAATACAAACAGAATTTCCATGTTTGTATTTCATAAGAACGCTTTCGATTACTCGGTTATCGTAAAGTTCAAATAAGAACTTACTTGTGGATCCGTCTTTAGAAACTCTCTTATCTACTTCTTTTGTACGAATAATTCTATAATTCGCATCTAATTTTTCTCTTAAAGCTTTGCTAAGATTACTCATTTCATCAAAGCTATCTACTAATTTTACATGAAGCCATTCATAAACTTGCTTAGCACGAAATGGCTTTTCTCCTATTTTCGTCATTTCTTCAATGATCTGATCATAATTCAATGATTTTATATCAATTTTTTCCATTTAATTATACCTTTACTTTACGTCAAATAAAATACTTTACTGAACTTTTTTTAATCTTGAGATGAAAAATCCGTCAGTATTATGAATTCCAGGGATTAATTGAAGATAACCTTCCTTTGTTGTTTCATTTTGTAGAGTCTTAGGAAGGTAAGTATCGATATTTTCTAACTTAAATCCTAGCTCTTTTACAATAAAGTTCATATTATCTTCATTTTCAGCCTTATTAATTGTACATGTACTGTAAATTAATGTACCGCCTGGTTTCACATACGTAGTGACAACTTTTAAAATCTCTTGTTGAAGCTTGCTAAGATCACTTAATTGTTCTTCTGTAATCTTATACTTGATATCCGGTTTCTTGCCGATTACGCCAAGCCCGGAACATGGTAAATCACAAATTACCACATCTGCCTTGCCTACGCTGTCTTGGTCTAATACTAAGGCATCTCTTGCTTCGACAGATACATTCTCAATTCCAAGACGTAATACATTTTCTTCAATATATGCAGTCTTTTCATATGTTAAGTCTCTAGAATATACCATTCCGGTTCCCTTTAGCTTTTCAGCCATATGAAGTGTCTTGCCGCCCGGCGCTGCACAGACGTCGATTACAATATTGTCTTCTTTTACATCTGCAATTTCCCCAACAAGCATGGAACTTTCATCCTGTACTTGGAACAAGCCTTCTCTGAACTCTTCTAAGTTGCTAAGGTAATTGTAATTTGAAATATAGAATGCATATGGCATATAGGAAGCAGGCTTCACTGTTACTCCTGCTTTCTCTAAGGAAGCTTTTAATTCTTCCGGTGTCGTCTTTAATAAATTGGTACGAATTGTTGTAGCCTTAGACTGATTATACTTTTCAAGAATTCCTTCCACTGTCTTATAATCATATTCTTTCATCCATTTTAATACAATCCATTCCGGCATAGAGTATTTAATGCTTAAATACTTGATTGGCTCTTTTGCCTGATCTGGATACGTGATTTCTTCTTGATTACGGCTAATATTACGAAGGACACCGTTGATAAATCCGCGTAATGTTCCAAATCCTTTTTTTACACCAAGCTTAACGGCCTCATTACATGCTGCACTGTCTGGCACTGCATCCATGTAACGGATCTGATAAACTGCCATACGTAAGATATTGCGGATGACCGGCTTTTGTTTCTTTACTTTCACCTTAGAGAACTGATTGATAATGTAATCAAGCTCAATGGCACGTTCAATTGTTCCTTCACATAATCTTGAAAGGAATGCTCGTTCCTGCTTATCAAGATACTGATACTTTGTAAGCGCCTGTCCTAGCACTTTATGGCTGTATCCGCCTTTTTCTAATACTTCTATAATTACTTCTAGTGCAACTTCACGAACTTGGCTCGTGTTCTTTTTGCTAGTCGTCACGTCTTCTTCCTCCAATGATGATTAATATACGTAATAATTGAAGAATACTTGAAACTGCACCTGCAACATAAGTAAGTGCTGCTGCAGATAATACCTTTCTGGCACCATAGTTTTCGTCGTTACGTAAAATCCCTGATTCTTTTAAAATCTTTAATGCTCTATTTGATGCATTGAATTCCACAGGAAGTGTTATTAACTGGAATAACACGCCTAATGAAAATGCTAATACTCCGATTAAAAGCAAGATGTTGCCGCTGGATGAGGTAATGAACAGGCCTGCTAAAATAAATAACCAGGCAATATTTGTACCAAAGTTTACAACGGGAACAATTGCACTTCTGATAGAAAGCGGTGCATAATGTGTTGCATGTTGAATTGCGTGTCCGCATTCATGAGCTGCTACTCCAATGGCTGCAACTGAGTCACTGCCAAATACACTATCGCTTAAGTTCAATGTCTTATTTCTTGGATCATAATGATCCGTTAAGTTTCCTGCCACGTGCTGAATTCTAACATCATAGATGCCTGCACGATGAAGGATTGCCTCTGCTGCAGTTGCTCCTGTATAGCCTGACATACTTCGTACCCTGCTAAATTTAGAATACGTTGTCTTGACTCTTGCTGATGCAATCAAGCAAATCACTGCACCAATTAAGACTAACATATATGTTGGGTCAAAATACATACGATATGGTGAATAATATCCAAACATCTAATTGCTCCTTTCATATCTCCTCCAGGCTTTTTCTTAAAAGCCTTTTTAAGATAGGAAACTTCATGAATTTTATCTAACTATGATCACTAAGCTTCTAACTTGCCTAATATAGTTCCTTGTTTTACTTCATATCCACGTAAGAATGCATCTACTGTCATACGTTTCTTTCCTTCTAATTGAAGTTCTTTCAATGCAAGAATACCCTTGCCAGTCTGAACAAGAAGTTCATCCTTCTTAACTTCAACGATTTCACCGACTTGGCCTTCCACTTTATCTTCTACCACGTCAGCTGACCATATCTTTAATGTTTTTCCATCTAAATGTGTATATGCGCTTGGCCAAGGATTTAATGCACGAACTAAACGTTCGATATAAGCCGCATCCTTATTAAAGTCAATCTCACCAGATGATTTTGTAAACATCTTTGCATACTCGCTTTGAGCTTCGCCTTGTTTTTCTCTTACTAGAGTTCCTTCTTCCGCAGCTTTTAATGTTTCAATCAGAAGATCTGCTCCCATTGTTGCTAAACGGTCAAATAAGCTTCCGCCTGTGTCTTCTCTTGTAATCTTTGTTGTTGCCTTTAATAACATATCGCCGGTATCACATCCGACATCCATCATCATTGTAGTAACGCCCGTTTCTTCTTCTCCGTCAATGATCGACCATTGGATCGGAGCGGCACCACGGTATTTAGGAAGTAAAGAACCATGTACATTGATACAGCCATATTTAGGAATGTCTAATACGGATTGTGGCAACATTTGTCCAAATGCAATTACAACGATTACATCAGGTGCCATCTCTCTTAACTGTTCAATAAATTCTTCATCCTTTTTAATTCTTATCGGTTGGTATACTGGAATATTGTGTGCTACTGCAACTTCCTTTACCGGTGTAAACTGCATTGTCTTACTACGACCCTTTGGCTTATCTGGCTGAGTAACTACTGCAATTACTTCATGGCCAGCTTTAATAATATTTTCTAATGTTGGTACCGCAAAATCCGGTGTTCCCATAAATACTACTCTCATCAAATTCCTCTTTTCTATCTTTACTTGTTTGCATAAGCAAATAGGGAGTGTCTATTAGACACCCCTACCAAATGTTCACGAACTGACGTGACTTATTCTTCATCTAATTGGTCAACATCCATTAATTGACCTTCTAAATGTTCTACATATAAATGTCCATCTAAGTGATCGATTTCATGGCAGAATGCTCTTGCTAATAATTCTGTACCTTCAATCTCAAATTCATTCATATCCATATCAAATGCTCTAACTTTTACGTGGTTAGGACGTTTCACGATACCAACTTTTCCTGGTACACTAAGACAGCCTTCAGAACCTTCTTGCTCTCCATCTTGTTCAATGATTTCTGGATTGATTAAGATGATTGGGTCATCACCTTCTGGTGATACGTCGATTACTACGATTCTTTTTAAGATGCCAACTTGAGGTGCTGCAAGGCCAACGCCTTGTGCTTCATACATTGTATCAAGCATATCTTCGATTAAGATTTCGATATGTTGATCTACATCTTCCACTTCTCTTGCTCTTTTATTTAAAACACTATCACCAATAGTTCTTATGTTACGTAATGCCATAAATTTATCCTCACTTTCAATGCTTTAATGCTCATTCGGGAACCTACTGATTTTTTCCCATATAGTTTTTATTATAACCCAACTAGCCTTATTATACAATAATACTTTTTTCGAGCCAATAGATTGACTACGTCCTTCTCTTTGACTTTGTCATTTCACCATCAATTATTTCATATAAGGTTGGTTCATACATAATAAGCACTGTGCGAGGAATCGGGATAGCATTGGTCTGTTCATTATAGTCATACAGGGCAGCCGTATAATAATTCTCTCCTTCCTGCTGTTTTACCGGTTCTGAAAAATACATTGCAAGCTGGTCAACAATCTCTCGGCCACCCTCTTTTGGTATGACATAATCACCGGAAAATTCCTTTGATTTATATATTGAAAGGGTGTTGTCCTTCTTTGCTTCTGACAAGCCGCTTACATTCTCTTTATATGCTTTGTCTTTTCCTTTTGCATAACAATGAAGTGTCCCCTTATATGTATAGGCAACTTGATTAAGCAGCTCCAATCGAAGCTCATTACGCATTTGCCTCTCTTCATATTCCTTTTTTGTCTCCTTCTTGCTTAATGCCACACTTTCCTCTACCTGGTCATCTGCTGCCTGATAAGGGTCTTTCACATAATCATAGTATCTTCTTTCTGTTAATTGATATTGAACATAGTATAATGCCTCTGTCTCTTCAACCGTCATCAATGCAAAGTCACTGACATTGGTCTTAAAGATGACGGCCTCCTCATTTTCTGTCTTACATTGAAATAATCGGTTATTCTGTAAGTAGTAGACGCAATGATAGGTTTCTGATACTTTATATTGTTCCCCCAGATCTTCCACGATACATTGTTCTGTAAAAGTATCTGGCATAACATGATATAAGGAATTCACTGTCCTGTCCGAATTCATCCATTCCTCTTCTAATGGCCGCTCATAACTGCCATCCTTCTGTACCCCATTCTCATGATCTGTCTTGCAGATTACAAGCAGCCGATTGTCCTCGTTCACGTACTGAAGCTGGCTGATAAACGGAAGCAAAAGCCTTTTCGTGTTTTTCCCATCGTATTTATATAAATATGCATCCTCATCGGTAACATAATATAGGTTCTCCTTTGCATCTCTTGTACAAAGTCTGACATGTTCTGCTACTAACTTAGGCGCTTCTTTCCAATCCTTTGTGTTCTGTTCATAAATCTGATAAGAACTAATTGGCTGTTTATCGATATTTGTAGCAAAATATAAGGTTTCATTATTCTCATTGTTAAATAACACTTTAACCTCTGAACCATTCTCTTTTTGGTCTAGCTCATTTACAGGCAGGCTGTCATCTTTTCTATAGACCAGGCTATCCCATGTCCTTGTGCCACTTCCACTTACCAGCAGCAGGACGAATAAAAGACTGACCAAACAGACAAGACTTTTCAAATAACTGTTCTTTCTGCCTCTCGTCTGGTCTAGCGGCTGCTGAAGCTGATCCATATACTGTTTAATCTTCAAAGGATCAACACTCACTTGTTCTTTGCAATATGGACATTCTTTTGCATATTGAGATATCTTTCTTCTACACCGTCTACAACGCATCTCCTAATCCTCCAATAATGTACCTATTTCTTCATTTAGCAACCATATATTATCAGCAAATATTCCATCCACATTTTCATCGATTACCTGTTTATTACCTGCCACATCAATGCGATACATGGTCCACTCTGAACTTTCACCTTCTTGAATAACAATTGCATGTCCATCTTCCTTTGTATAGTATTCAATGATATTGGTAAGCAAACAGGCTTGCTGCTTACCGGATACATTCCCATACAAATTCCCTGTCTTATCACTCTTCACCACAACCTGATATTCCGCATCCTTCTTTTTTTGATAGGAATCTGGAACAAAATAGTACTTCTCTTTTATTTCTTCATACTTCTCAATCTGGCCATCCTCTACCAGATAATCATCTGTTGCCTTTCCCTTGACACATTCATATAATGTAGGTTCTTTCCCAAGCTCAGTATATTCTGCCAGCTGGACATAGGTAAACTGATTGCTGCTATCCTGTTCATACTCCATTTCACTTAATGATGCCAGACTTCGCTGAGCATCCGAATATACATCCTTTTCAATCACATAACCTGTCCATTCAATCTTTCCAGTCTTATAAACTATGACTTTATCCGTTTCAGACTGTTCGGTTGCTTCAAATCCACCAATTCCATCAGCTACTTTCTCGCTCTTTCCATCTTCAAAATAATATAGACTGCCTGAATATTCACCTATGGTCTGCGTCCGCAGCTCCTCTCGGAACTGTTCCCTGTTTTGACGTAACCGCTTCTCTTCACTGCTTTCCTTTTTCTTTAAAGCATTGCTTTTTTCTACTTGTTTATCCTTCTCACTATACGGATCCTTATAGCAAGAATACAACGTCCTTTTTTGCAGCGTATAGGTAATATAATACAGCCGGTCCTTCCCCTTGTTGGTCACCAGTTCAAAATCATATACATTATTCATAAAAAGAGAACTAGTCTTTTCCTCCAAATCATAATCAAAAATCTGGTTTTCTTTTAGCATATATAAATGGCGATAATCCGAAGTAAAGGCATACTCTCCCTCAGGCATTACTCCAAGGTCCTCTATATCCAACGTTTCCACATTAACCAGATAGAACTTATTCCTCCCTACTACTTTTCCTTCTGTAGGATAACTGTCCTCAAAGGAATACTCATCCTCTACATCACTATTATTTTGTGTCACTAGAATACAGTGTAGTGCAGCTACATATGTAATGGTATCGATGTTCTTAATGGCAATCTGTTCAATCTTATGGCCATTATACTTATATAACGTATCCTGGGCTACCTTCATATAAAATAAGCTTCCATCCTCACTCCATGTATGGAGCACAATGTTTTGATCTACGCATTTTGCATTGGTCGACCAGTCATTAGTGTCTTGTTTATAAACGGAATAGATGTCTCTGTTTAATTTATTTTCAATGTCATTTACAAAATACAACTCATGAGACTTTTCCTTATAGGATACAAACGACTCCTGAAGATGGGTAATGCCCCGGTATGCCTGCTGGTCAAAGTTCAGATTGGCAACCTCTTTTGTTTCATTTGTAATTATATTCTTGGCAATGAGCTTATTGTCTTTCTCATAAAATACCGTATCCTCTGTAATCTTCCATTGATAGCGATAATATCGTAAAATACCTGCTATTAAAAAGAAAAGGAAAATACCAGAAATTATCGCAAACCATATGGATTTACGAATTCTGATTCTTTCCTTTTCTTTTGCGCCATTCTCTTTCCCTTTGGCCTGGTTTTCCACAAGAGCTATATAGGAATTTACGGCTGTTTCATCTTTTTTTACTAATGTATTGCAGTATGGGCACTCTTTTGCATATTCCGAAATCTTCTTTTTACACTTTCTACACCGCACCCTAATCCCCGCCTTTAAAGAGACTAATAATTTATATTATTTTCATCAAAAACTGATGGAGACACCCATAACAAATCCGAATTCCCCAAAATCCTTTCTGCTTCTTCTGCTACCTCCATCTGCATCCCTGACTGTCCAATGAGATAACATGTCTTTTCTTCACCATCTTCATAGCCATTTAATATCAAGACTCTTTCATCATCAAGCACTTGAAAAGCCATTATATCACTTGCAACTTCTTCTACATTTCCTTGCTTATCTTTGCAATACAGTGTATATGTCTCACCTTTAGCCACATAGTAAGTAAGTTCTCCAACTTTCTTAATCGAATCATAACAAAGGAACTCGGTATCATCATCCACTTGTACCAGTTTAGAGTCTTGAACAACATACTCCTCACTTGAATATGCTACCATTGTCTCACACATTTCAGTTTGGTTACTATCATGATCCGTTAGATACCAACTGGTTATGCATGTGGAATAATCCGTCTCATCCTCATAACTGCTATAGTCACCGATTTGAATCTGGTTTACACTTTCCACATCCCTCAAAATAACAAATCTATTCCAATTAATATCTTGTGACTTGTAAACGATCGGCATTATTTTGGAGCCTTGGTAGTAACCATAACTGTACATAGCAACATCTGAGCTAATTAACGTCTTCTTACCAGATTGATAACTATATAGTGCTCCTTTATGCAAACAGACTGTAGTATTTTTCAAAGTATCTCGAAACGACTCCCGGTTTATACGTTCCATCTTTTCACCTGGTTTTTCTATATCCATTAGTACCTTATCCTTACTTGTTCTTTCATCCTGCTCTAATAATGGATCTTGGTACAGCTCATATGCTACTTTTCTTTCGAGATTATACTGAATATAATATAACACATCGGTAGTTCCATCATATGTCATACTAAACTCCTGAACTCCAGCCTGTATTATCTTTTCGGTCTGCTCTTTTAAATCCCTCTCACTTAATATGCCGTCTTCTAACACATATAATTTTGTGCAGTCTTTTGTCATCTGATACTGCGCCTCTGGTAAATCCAGCTGGTAAGTGAACACCAAACTATCCGTATCTATTATGGCTATTTTCTGTGTATATAGCGGTTCCCCATCCAGGTCATCAAGCATATTTCCAGCTCCTTGCCCAAAAAGTGATCCTGACACCACTTGGTCTGAATCTATTTGCATAATACTTACGAACAGTCCATTTAACTCTTTTGAGTACTTCATTTCTGAGATAATTCCAACATCTGCACTTACTGTGTTTTCTCCATCATATTTATAAAGTTTACCGTCATTATTTAATACATAATACAGATTTCCATGTTCATCCCATGTATGTATTGTTACATCTGTTACAAGCTCCTTCGGCTTTTTTGACCAGTTATCCGTATTCTTTTCATAGATACTATAAGAGACACCGGTTTCCGAATACTTTACATCACTAACGTAATATAGTTTTTTTTGCTCTTCCACATTATAAAGCATTGCTGTTTCTAAATTTGATGAAAAATAATACTCTGAGGTGTCAAAAGTCATCTTTCCGACTACCTCTCCTCCATCTTTGTTTAAATCTTTGCTGATTAGCTGGCCTTGACTCTGATAAAAAATAGTATCTTTCGTTATAGTAACCGTATCATCAGGCCTATGCAACACCACTGTGCATATAATGGTAGCACCCACAAGCGCCGCTACTGCACCTTTTGTTCTTTTTGTCAATGGAAACGACTTTCTTCGTTTCCTTGCACTTCTTTGTTTTTCTCTTGCTTCTACATTATTTAAATATACCCCAACCGCATCGGGATTACTTTCAATTGGATGTTTACAATACGGACACTCCCTTGCAAATCCAAATATCTTTTTATTACAGTTTTTACACTTCATTCTTCTCCTCCTGCGTATACTCAGTAATAAAATTATATCATTTCACAAGGGGTTCAACAATATGTCCGCATACGTTTTTTTAGTTTCCTGCTGTTGTAGCAGTTGGAGCTGGTGAAGCCTTGGCTTTCACAAATGCCTTGGCTTCCTCGTCTGTAAACACTTCACCTGCCATTACTTTTTCAATCAGCTGCTTTGCATTTTTCACCTGATTATCATCAGGGATCATGACATAGGCTTTCTTATGAGGCATACTGAATGTTGTCTTTGTAGCATCTGTTCCAGTAAGGCCAACAGAGATGATATCCCATTTTGCATTATCATTTAATTGCATCTGAACGAAAGAAGCAATGTCATCATATGGCATATTGGTAATGATGCTGCCTTCTACACCCTTTAATACCTCTGTAAACTTAGTAAGGATTGCTGGGGAACAGACTTTGTCTACAATTCCTTTGACCACATACTGCTGATCCTTATTACGCTGTAAATCCTGATCTTTAAATGCATGACGTTCTCTTGCAAATGCCAATGCTTGTTTTCCATTCATCTTGTTATCCCCTTTTACAAAAGCAGGACCCTGTTCTGATGTAAAGTCTAAGTCTGAATGTACTGTAATTCCGCCTAAGGCATCTACAATTTCTTTAAATCCGGTAAAGTTTACTTTTACATAGTAATTAATCTTTATGTTATATAGATTTTCTATTGTTCCAGTAGAACACTCAATTCCTGAGTTGCCGGCATGGGTAAGTTTATCCCTTACGCCATTGGAAACCGTAGTTGGTACATAATAATCTCTTGGAGTACTTGTTAATAGGATTTGTTTTGTCTTAGGATTTACCGTAACTATCATATTTACATCACAGCGGCTCTTTGTCTTTATGGAACCAAATGTATCATTTCCAGAAAGGAATACGCTGAATGATTTATCTGTAATATCTGAAACGGCGTTCTGATTTTTTAATGTGGTACTATGTTCGTAAGTTGATAAGATTTTTGTTTTATCCGAAAAATCTTTATATGTATTATCTTCTTCTATTACGCTGACATAAGCGTCGTCCATAATAATGGAATCTGCCTGTTTCTCATATAAGGCTTTTGCAACAGATACTGCATCTGTATACTTTGTCGTCTTAATTTCCTTATTTACATTTTTATTTACCGTTGCTACGGTTTCATCAATCTTATCAGTGGAATCAATCGTCAGAAGACCAAACGTACCGTCTGCAATGTCATTAATCGTTGTTGCATTAGAATCCTTCAGTACGTAGATTGAAACTCGATCAATCTGTACATTATTTCCTGTCACTTTTCCTATTGTTCCACGTGCCTCTGCACAGTAAAAGGAAACAAGGACATTTCCTAGAATCAGCACAACTGACAATACTTTTGCTATCATTGATACTTTTTCTTTCTTACCACCATGCAGATAAGCAACGACCCCAAACAGCACTGCTTCTGCACAGACTACGATTGCTACCTTCCCATAAGATAGTATATGCAGGTTTGCCATAATACAGATTGCCACCACTGACGCAACCAGCTGAAGCACTAATAATGACATACCTACCTTGCGTTTTTTTAACGTGTCTATGAATTTTTCTTCCATAACTTTGTATTTTCTCCTTCTCCACAATTTTTATAGCACTCTTTATCATTTTTCATATTACTCGCATTTTTTTACTTTTACAATATGAATAAGAATTACCTAATAAAATATTAAGATATTTCACTTTTACTATAAGTCGAAAAAAGCCATTACAAGACGTTTCTTGTAATGGCTTTTTATTTTGCTCTTAATTCTTTGGTGAAGCAGTTGGTTCTGTAGCTGGTGAAGCACTAGGCTCTGTAGTTGCTAAAGGAGTTGTTGCATCAATTACTGTTGATGACTTCATTACTTCTTTTGCTTGCTCTTGAGTAAATACTTCTCCATTTAATACTTTATTGATCAATGCAGTCGCATTAGAAACTTTTGTTTCGTTTGGTAACATTACATAAGCACTTTGTGATGGCGCACTGTAAGTTGTTAATTTCTTGCCTTCACCATCAAGACCGATCATAATAACATCCCAGCTTGCTCCATCATTGATCTGCATTTGAACAAATGCTGCAATGTCATCGTATTTTAAGTTTGTAGACATATTGCCTTCAATACTCTTAAGGATAGAAGCAAAGTTTGTTAAGATCGTTGGTGAGCATACTTTGTTGATAATTCCTTGCATAACATATTGTTGATCTTTATTTCTTTGAATGTCGCCTGCAGCAAATGCATGACGTTCACGAGCAAATGCTAATGCTTGTTTACCATTCATTTCATTATCGCCTTTTACAAATGCTGGGCCTTGATCTGATGTAAAGTCATAATCAGAATGAACTGTAATTCCACCCAATGCATCTACGATATCTTCAAATCCAGAGAAGTTCACTCGTACATTGTAGTTAATCTGCATGTTGTATAATTTTTCTAACGTTCCGATTGAACATTCAATACCATATAACCCTGCATGAGTAAGTTTATCTTTTTGTCCATTTGAAACTGTAGTTTCAACATAGTAATCTCTAGGAGTACTAGTAAGAAGGATTTGTTTTGTCTTAGGATTGATTGTAGCTGTCATATTAACATCACTACGACTCTTCTTATTTACATCACCAAATGTATCGATACCAGAAATAAATACACTAAATGGTTTTTCTGTTACATCAGATACTGCATTTAGGTTTTGTAAAGTTGTCTTATGTTCATAACTTTCAAGAACCTTTGTTTCTGTTTCAAAATCTTTGTATGTCTTGTTATCCTCAATCATCTGTACATATGACTCATCCATAATGATTGCATCCACTTCTTTTTCATACAATGCTTTTGCTGCTGACACTGCATCTGAAAATTCTTTCGTTGCAATCTCTTTATTAACATGTGCATTTACAGAAGCAATTGTTTCATCGATCTTATTAGATGAACCGCTTACATTAAATACTGCAAATGTACCATCCACAACATCGTTGATTGTCTCTGCTTCGTTTGTTTTCAGTACATAGATTGATACTTTTTCTGTCTGTATATTAACATCAGTTACTTTTCCTGCTGCATCTCTTGCAACATATAAATAGTACGCACCAAAGCCATATACAATAATTAACAATGCAGAAATTACTTTTGCACAAATGTGAAACTTACTCTTTGCGCCGTTTCCAATCACCATTAATAAGAACAGTACTGCTACTCCTCCAATTATTGCCCCTAAAAATACGGGTTTTAACATATGAAGTCGTTCTACTAAGATTACAATTGCAACAGAAGCAATTAATTGAAGTGTAAGGAATACCATCCCTAATTTACGTTCTTTTAATCTAGATAACATATTTCCAAAATATTCTCTCATATTCTCTATGTATCCCCTCTATATTTTATTTTGTTCTGTTTTATAACATTTTTCTATTTTACTCTAACCTTTTCTTTCTTGCAAGACAAAAATCGCTATCGGATGTATTATTAATTTTTCCATAATAGTCTTAAGAATTTTATAAGATTTATTATAAGAATGTATGTATTATTTTCTTGCCGATTTTACGGACAAGCGGAGAGCACTCGGCGATATGTGCCGGGTGCTCTCCGAATGTATTGCATTATATTAGAAGCGCATTGGAATTAAGTCAAGGTAATCTTCAAGTGTTCCATCATTCATGAAACATTCGATGATTTGACGTCCTAATGGATCTAAGTCTTCTGTTAAGAATTGTTGTAATTCTTCTTTAAAGAAATCTGTTAAGATTTTTGCACCTGCATCGTAACCTTCTTCTCCTAACTCAGATTGAGTTTCTGGCTGAAGGAATGCACGGCGGATATATTGTCCGTCAATCTTTAAGGATTCTAAGCAGTATCCTAAAAGAGGAAGACGGGAATGTTTTAAATGACCTGGCTTGAATTTGGCACCACCACGTCTTGCAATATATTCTCTTGCAATCCATTGTGGCATAAATCCTACTTCATAAGCACCAATATGCTGGTTAGGAATTAACACATATCTTGTTGAAGAAGCATTTTTAATCTGTTCTAATAACAAGTTTGCCTGTGTGACTTTCTTACCAGTAGCAAATGGCCAGTAAGAACCAACACCTTCACTACTCATGCCTTTGGAGTCAATGATACTAGGATTGTTGTAGCCACGTGGAGCTACTAATCTCCATAACCAAGCAAGTGCTGGCGGAAGGATGTGGCAAATACCCATGATACCATAGTTTGGTTTATCTTTGGTACTTGGTGGCATTCTAACCCCAAAGCTTCTTACATCGACTTCCACTGGTTCATTTACAATATCTTTCACAGAAGCACGTGGTAAGATTACACGTGGGTTAGGACATGGTTTTCCTGTTGAGTCCATGATATGTTCCCAAGGAAGACAGGTTGCTTTTGGAGTACCATCCATGTTAAAGAATACTAACTGTTCTTTTGGCTGGATAATGTTTTTTTCAATACTAGGAGCACTGCCGTAATTTGTAATGTTGTCCACACGTAAGAACCAGCCTGCTTCTGCATCCATAAGAACTAATTTGTTGCTGTCTGTCTGCATCGCGCTGTGACAGATTGCCATGTCATCCGTTACTGGACGAAGTTCACATGTTTCACTTAACTCAAGATAAGTCTTTTCACCAGTCTTCGTATTTCTTGCCATACAAATTCTGTTATCCATTTCTCTGTGGATTGGCTCAAGCATTTCACTTTTACCGCCGCCAGAAGCACCTTCATGCATTACAACGATTTCATTATCGTATGGTGTGATTACCTTTACTGCAGAAGCATGGCAAGTTACCCAGCCTTCTTCTTCACCGATATTTAATAATACGGAATAAATTCCTTTTTTCGCACTTGGACCTGGATATAAGTTATAAGCGTATACTTCATGAACTAATTCTGTACGATTGTGTACAACCACCTGGCGTCCTTTAAAATGAGTATGACGGAATGGAGGTGCTGCAAATACGATTGCTCTTGGAGTAAATCCTTCCTCAATTTCATCCATGCTTAAAAAGCCTTGCATGTCTGCCAAACCACATGCGAAAAATGCTGCATTTTTAGGAACGATTAATAATGATTCATAGCCGTATTGCTCGCCACCTGACATAAATGGCATTACAATAAGTTCTTGGCCTTTTAACCATTCCAACGTTTCTTTTCTGACACTGTTAAACTTCTTACCGAAACGTTCTATGTATTTCGGTTTATCAGTTGCTTTATCATCTCCGATCACCATACAGTCAGGATCTCTTCTTCTCATATAGTCTTCTGGATAATTTACAACTACACCATTCTTACATCTAGTAACAGTAGCTTCCACTACCTTACCTTTGCCCTCTACTTCATAGGCTACTTCATAGTTATCGAGTTGATCATGTCCGAAAGAAATTCGGATCAATTCTTCTCTTGTTTTTGGGAATGTTAAAGACTTGCTATTGGATAGCATCGCTTCCACATCTTTTGTTAAATTAAATTTACTTAGCATTTCAAACATAATAATCTCCTTTCTTCACCATTGCTTTGTGTATTTACTTCTTTTGTCGAATTCATCTTGTACTACCTCTTGTCATTTACTGGTTTCTTTTCGTAGATGTTTAGTCGTTTATATGAATCAAGCTTCTCTTCAGACGTTTTGTTAAATAATAGAAATTTTCACATGGATTTTCCTTTCTTTTAACAAAAAAACCGATACCCCTGTAATGGATATCGGCTTACGGACAACCTAGCACCGCTAGTTTGCATTGTCTTCCTCTTTATATAAACTTCAATGATTGTTCAAAATGTAATTCTAACTTCGTAAATATTGCAAATCCAAGAAACAAGAATGGTTTGAGCTTCATCTTCACTGCCACGGCAGCTCAATGCTTCTCTTGCCCGCCTAATTACTTTTGTTTGCTTGAATAGAGTTTAGCGAAATATTTACATTTTGTCAATGTTAAAGTGACCTTTCTCGTCATTTTGCGCTATTGTTCACACTTTTTGCATGGTTATGAATGAAAAACCGAGACACTGGTCTCATTTTTTATCATTTCTTCCAAATCTTCCTTTAATGTGAGAACAATTACCTTTTCTCCGGTTTTGGTGCTGATGTCCATATGGGTGCTTGCAATATTGATTGCAATGGAATCCTTCAGCATCTGTGACAGCACCTGCTGTCCCTCTTCAAACAGATGGGTCTGCACTTCCTTGTATAATCCAATACCCTGAGGAGTGCTTGCTAACTTTTTATCGGAATGGCTTAAAAAACTTACCATACGTATTACAATCATATCCCCCAGAATATAAGTACGTATGGATTTTGGCCCCTTCCCAAGATATACTACTTCAAATTTACTAACAATTTCACTAATTTTTGCTTCTAATTGTCCTTTTGTCATGAATTCCTCCGTAAGTTAAATCTTAAAGCTTCTATTAATATCCATTCATAGGATTAAAGTCATACTGCACACTGCAATATTTAAAGTACTCTGAATACTGCACAAAACCTTCCATATAATTCTTCACTTGCTTTAACAAGTCATAATCTTCACATTTTAAATGGATCACATAACGAAACACGTCATTTACCTTTGATAGATTAGCCTTTGCCGGGCCAATTACCTTAAGTACTTCTGTCTCCTCATTTAAATAGGCAAACTGTGTGGATACCGCCCCGCCAAGCAGCTTGCTTGCCTGAACTACCACCTGTTCCTTCTTTGATGTCAAAAGCACTGCTAAGATATTAGAACATGGC
The DNA here is from genome assembly GCA_030535455.1 of bacterium. Taxonomy (GTDB): domain Bacteria; phylum Bacillota; class Clostridia; order Lachnospirales; family Lachnospiraceae; genus KM106-2. The sequence goes on along the minus strand of JAUNJY010000038.1, from coordinate 4,944 downwards.
GGATATTTCACCATATTACGATAGCTGATTTCCTGATCATAAAATTCCTTATAATCATTTTTTGCTGCCGCCACTACGCTATAATGATCCGGATTGTAGGTCTGGATTACGACCTCTCCTGGCTTTTCCCCACGTCCTGCTCTTCCTGCTGCCTGTGCCAACAGTTCAAATGTACGTTCTGCTGCACGGTAGTCGGATGCATATAAGGATAAATCTGCTGCAATGACGCCAACCAAGGTTACATCCTTAAAATCATGTCCTTTTACAATCATCTGTGTTCCTACCAGGATATCTGCCTGATGATTTGCAAATGCTGCTAATATTTTTTCATGTCCGTCTTTTCCACTGGTCGTGTCCGTATCCATTCGAAGCACTCTGGCTGTCGGAAACTCTTTATGGACATATTCCTCCACTTTCTGAGTACCCGTACCAAATGCTGCAATATAAGGGGAACCACAGCTTGGACAATTCTTTGGCTTATATTCTTCATATCCGCAATAATGACAGACTAACTTCCCATTTGTATGGCTGGTTAATGAGATATCACAATGTGGACAGTTCATTACATGGCCACATGCCCTGCAAGATACAAAGCCAGCATAGCCTCGGCGATTGATAAATAACATGATCTGCTCTTTTTTCTCTAAGCGGTCCTGCATCAATGCCTTTAACTTTCTAGAAAAGATTGATTTATTATGAGCCTTTAACTCCTCACGAAGATCAGCAATATAAACTGTAGGAAGACTACCTTGTCCTGCCCTTGCATTTAACTCAAACAGTTTGTACTCACCGTCCATTGCCTTCTTGTAGGCATCCACAGATGGAGTTGCAGAACCTAATACAACGGAAGCATTGGTAAGCCTTGCACGCTCGATTGCCACTTCCCTCGCATGATATTTTGGTGGCATCTCGCTTTTATAGCTGCCCTCGTGTTCCTCATCGATAATGATCATTCCTAAGTTGTCAAATGGAGTAAACAGCGCAGATCTTGGACCAATCATAATGTCGATTTCTCCATTTTTCGCTCTCGTATACTGGTCAAAACGTTCTCCATGGGACATCCTTGAATTTAAGATAGAAACGCGGTCTCCAAATCTCTTATAGAAACGCATTACAGTCTGATACGTAAGCGCAATCTCCGGTATCAGCATAATGACTTGTTTCTTCTGTTTGATCACCTCTGCGATAATATCCATATAGACTTCTGTCTTTCCACTTCCTGTAATTCCGTGGATTAAATAAGTCCTTCGAATGCCCATATTGAATTCACCTTTAATGGAGGATGCAATTTCTTCTTGCTGTTCATTTAACTTAAGATAGAACTCTTCTTGTTTTAAATTCTTAACCGGATTACGGTATTTCACCTCACTAGAAACCGTAATAATTCCCATTTTCTGAAGATCTGCAATGGTCGGACGACTGATCTTTAACTTATGGATTGCTGTCTCGTAGTCCATCGTTGTCTGATCCATTAATTCTCCAAGCAGCCTTGCTCTTGCCGTATTATGCTTTCTTAAGAACTCATCTAACTTAGCCCTTGCTTCTTCTAGTCCAATGATCAGATGAATATATCGCTTTTCCTGTGTCTTTACACTTTTCTTAATGGGAATAACTGTCCGAAGCGCATCGTTCATGGTTGCACCATAATTATCCTTGATCCAATATGCCAAAGCAATCAGCTGTGATTCAATGACAAGGCTTCCTTTTACCAAGCCATAAATCGGCTTCATACGTTCTACCGGAAACTTAGCTTCTGTTCCCAGACCTACGATATACCCTTTTCTCTTGTTATTTCCCTTGCCAAATGGTATCTCTACCAAGGCACCAATCTCTACTTCTTGTTCCAGTTCTTCTGGCACAGCATATTGATATGACTTATCAATGTTCTCATGAGAAATATCTACTATAATATCTGCAAATATCATACACTGCACCTCCTTTTTTTGTGTATTTTTGATAAGTAAGGCTGGCACAAAAGGAGTAACCTCTACTTTTGCGTCAGCCTCTTTATAATCTTTCTATTTTATAGTTAATTACTTCTTTAATTCTGCTACGATTTCGTCTGTATGCATGCCTCTAGAACCTTTGATCAGATATGCATCTCCCGGTTCCATCACGCTCTTAATCGCCTCTACTGCTTCTTGGTTATTATTGCAATGTTTCACAATCATGTCAAGCTTTGCATCTACGACAGCATCAGATATTGCTTTTGCTTCCGTACCAATCGTGATAATTCCATCTACTTTATTGCCGTCTTTTGCTTCCTCTGCAATAAACTCACCTACTTGGTAATGTAGTTTCTTAGAATCTTCACCAAGTTCCAATACATCTGCAAACACTGCAAATACACGTTTGTTTTCCATTGCAAATAATACTTTTAGACCGCTCTTCATGGAGTCTGGACTGGAGTTATAAGAATCATCGATTAGCGTAACGCCATTTACTTCTTCAATTTGACCACGCATTGCAATAGGCTGGTAGCTATAAAGTCCTGCCTTTGCCACATCAGCTGTAATTCCTAACTTGGAAGCCACGCCTAAGGCTACACATGCGTTCATAACATTATGCTCACCTAATACGCTAAGCTTGATTTGTTCTTTGCACTCTTTTCCTTCTTCCTTGCTAGCATACGTAAATGTTGTCTCTGTTCCTTTGAACACGATGTCAGTTGCTCTAAAACATGCATCTTCGTTTGTACCAAAGGAATAAACAGAAGTATATGCTAATGCTTTCTTTGTTTCTTCTCTTAAATCAATTGTCTTTTCGCCTTTTTGCTCTTCTACCACTTCATGTAACAATGGGTCGTTTCCATTTACATAAAGGCTGCCTTCTTTATACTCTGCATATGCATTGATGATATTGCATTTTTCACGACGGATGTTTTCCTTGCTTCCTAGCTGGCCAATATGGGATACGCCAATGTTTGTCATAACTGCCATGGTAGGCTTTGCAATTTTTACAAGGTTCTCCATTTCTCCCTCGATACTCATGCCCATTTCGATTACTGCCACATCATGGCTATTCTCGATATTGAATAATGTAAGAGGAAGTCCCACCTGACTGTTCATGTTGCCTGCTGTCTTTAAAACACTGAATTTTGTCTCAAGGGCCGCTGCAATCATTTCTTTTGTCGTCGTCTTGCCAACGCTTCCTGTAACCCCGATTACTGGAATAGTAAATTTGCTTCTATAATAAGCGGCAAGGTCTTGCATTGCCTGTAATGTATCTTCTACTAAGATATAAGTCTTTCCTTCTACTACTTCGATTTCATTTAATGGTCTTGAAGTCACAGTTGCGCTTGCACCTAATTCAAGTGCGCCTTTGATAAACTTATGGGCATCCACTCGTTCTCCGATGATTGGGACAAACAATGTTCCTTCTTTAATTTCTCTTGAATTGGTAGAAACGTCTGTAATGGAACCTTCCATTGGTCCGCTAATCACGCTTCCTCCTACCGCACTTACTACTTCTCTTATACTTAGTACTTCCATATTAAACCTACCCTTTCGTCTTTTTCGACTATTTATTTATAACGTAACCAGCTTTTCTTGGTTAATTTCTATTTTATTGCCAATATACAAAATGATGTCTTTTGCCTTGGCATTCAAAATCGTATGGCTAATTGCTTCAATCGAATGCAGAATATTCTTAGGCGTCCCACCATAATCTGTTATTCCTAAAGAAATCTCTTCTAAAATCTGATCTTCCTTATGGTCGGTGGTGATTACGATCTCATCCGCATTCATTGCAAGGGTTCTTCCGATTGCATAGCGATGTACCCGGTTAATTGCCTGATCGCAATTATAGATACATACCAGTCTCCTTGGTACGTACGCCTTTACTGCACTGATTAATTCTGTAACACTTCTTAAGTCGTTGGATGAATCCACAATCACTGTATAGTTTGGCGATAACACCACTGCTTCCTGACACCCTTTGATTACAAGATTATCAAAGGTACGTTTCATCGTCTCTTCTGTAATCATAAAATGTCTTGCCACCAGTATTGAAGCAAGCGCATTATATATATTAAATAGCCCTGGCATCCAAAGTTCAAAGCAGGAGCACATGATTCCTCCTACATAAAACTGATTTCCCAGATACCCTGTTTTCTCCATAAGAACCGGCTGATATGCATACAATAATGCATTTTGCCGTCTCCCATAGGTCTCCACTCGGCAGCTATGATTTTTCATAATCTCGGGCAGTTTCTCACAATCTGCATTTACAATTCCAATTCTACACTGTCTAAATAGTTGTGCCTTACACTCAATATACTCCTCAAAGGAGCCATGTTCATTCGGGCCGATATGTTCCCTTGCAATGTTGGTCAGCACTCCATAATCAAACGAAATCCCTGCCATCTTATACTGCTTACATGCTTTGCTTGATACTTCTATCACCACTGCCTCATAGCCTTCCGTCACCATATCCCGTAACTGTTTATGAAGCAGCAAGGAGTCTAGTTCCTGCCTTGCAGGCAGCACTTGCTTTTCGTCAATCACGCCGGTCTTTATTCCTCCTGCACTAAGCAGCGACTGAACCATGCAGCATGTCGTTGACTTTCCTTTGGTGCCGGTAATACCGACTGTCTTTAGCTGTTCTGCCGGATATCCGTAATAGGCTGCTGCCATGTAGGATAAGGCAATCTTCGTGTTACCGACTAATATGACTGTAATATGATCTGGTACAAATATTTGACGTTCTGAGATAATCGCAGTTGCACCTCTTGCAATTGCCGCATTTACTAAATCATGTCCATCAATCTTGTTTCCATTGATGCAGACAAAGACGGAGTCCTTAACAACTTTGGTGGAATCGTGTTCAATCGTAGAAATCGTAAGATCTGCATTACCGGCAAGAACACTGTATTCCATTCTTTCAAGTAAACGATATAATTTCAATTATATCACTCTCCTTTCGTCTCATACTACATTGTATTAC
>JAUNJY010000094.1 GCA_030535455.1 bacterium | reverse complement strand
CTAGAGCGCTTGATTTGGGTTCAAGAGGTCGCAGGTTCGAATCCTGTCACCCCGACTTTGAAGCAGTTACGAATGTAACTGCTTTTTTTGTGTTTCAAAAAAACTTTTTCATTCAGAAAAGAAGTACCAGTACATTGGGACGATTGACTTTATGTTAGAAATACGATATATTTACATGCGAATGAAACTAGAAAACAGGCAAGATTACATAATGTAATAGTATAGGAGGAAGTAATGAAAAAAAGAGTCATAGCGCTTATGTTAGTGTTAACGATGATCTTATCCATGGTCTCATGCGGGAAAAGTGACAAAGACACTACAACGGAAGTAAAGAAAGAAGCAACCATATCTGATGTCTTTAATAAGATGGATGGAATGGAAGCAAAAACAGTAGATCTTACAATGGATATGGATTTAAGCGGGATAAAAGAGAATACTACAAATTTAAAAAAAGTGGGAGTTAAGTTATCTGTAATTTCTGATGGCAGTGAAACTGGTACAAGCAGTGTAAGCGTAGCATATCGTTTAGATGATGAAAACGAGTATACAGCATTAACCTCCCTTATTTATAATAATAAGACAGTTTATCTTGATTATGCATCTTTAAAGAAAGCATTAAATGAGTTCTGTAAAAAGCAAAACTTAGCAGACTATGCATCTGTATTAAATGCTTTGCCAGATGCTTCTTTTGTAAAAATTGATGAAGCAACAGCAAAACAGTTATTGTCACAATATGTACCAGAGGTACAGACAGAAGCTGCAGAACAAACAAATACTGCTGTACTTGAAAAAGTAGGTCGTTTAGGTACAGAATACATTGTTAAGACACTTCAAGATGCAACAAAGGATGTAAATCCAGGGATAATTACAGTAGAAGAAAATGGTGTTAAGGTATCTGTTAAGAAAGATAACGTAAGTGCAGCAAGTGATGCAATTGCAGCATTGGACTTAAATGCAAAATATGATGAGCTTGTTCAAATCGTAAAGGGTGTTGAGGGCGCAGAACAATACGTTACAGAGCTTAACAATAATAAAGAAAGTGTTATTTCTAGCTTAAAAGAAGGTATTAAGGTTGATAAGACAAAATTAGATAAGTTTAATACGTTAGACATCAATGGAAATATCACGGTAAGCGGAGAAACTGGAAAACGCGTATTAAAAGAAGAAATCTCTATGAACGTGGATGACAGTGAGGATAAAGTTGCATTTTCTTTATCAATGACTTGTGGGGAAGAAGCAACAGAGGGACAGGAGATTAAAGTACCAACAGATGCAACTGACCTTTTAACATTTATGCAACAACTATCAGCACTATTCAAATAAATAAAGACAAAAAAAGCTATGGCCAAGTTGCCATAGCTTTTTTTGTGAACAGTAGGCTATTTAGCAAAAAGGAGGATGCCTGTAATGGAGATAAAGTATTTTGAATGATAGAACTACTTGAATCGTCAAGGCATGCCTTGAGTTTGGTGTGTGCTTGTGATAAAATATTGCAAAGTTAAGAAGATGATATTAACTTATTTCATGTAGATCTAGAGGCTAAAAATGAGCGAATTAACAATGGATGGGAAGAGAATTCCTTATACAATAAAGCGATCCAATCGAAAGTCAATTGGAATTGAAGTTACTTATGAGGGAAGGGTGATTATTAAAGCGCCTGGAAGCATAAGTGTGGATAAGATCGAACAGTTGTTATATAAAAAGAAAGACTGGCTGCTTGGCACCCTTGCGTCCTGTGAATCAAGGGAGACGGTAAGACAGCAAGGAGAACTATTGTATCTGGGAAAACCATTTGAAATAAAGGTGGAGGAACAGAAGAAGATACGCATAGAGATCCAAGTAGAAGATGGTGCCATCATAGTGAAAAAGCCAGTTGGATACAATGTGGACATTCACAAAGTCCTTGAGAATTGGCTAAGAAGGCAGGCAGCAGCTGTAATCCAGGAAAAAGTAGAGCAGTATAGCAGATTATTAGGTGTAACGTATCAGAATATTACAATCAAGGATCAAAAGACACGTTGGGGAAGCTGCTCAAGCAGGGGCAATCTTAACTTTAATTATCGTCTTATTATGGCTCCAGCAGAGGTGCTAGACTATGTAGTGATCCATGAGCTTGCACATCGGATACACATGAATCATTCAAAGGACTTTTGGCAGACGGTAGAGAAGGTGTGTCCAAGATATAGAGAGCATAGAAGCTGGCTACAGGAGTTTGGCGGTCAATTGGTATTCTAAAGATAAGGAGGAAGATACAGATGAAGAACAGTAAGAAGGCAAAGAGCATAGGATATATATTCTTAGGCGTTGCGATGATATCGTTGATTGGGGGTATCGTATTAGTTGCCACACAAGGAGTCACTCAGCTTGATGTAATCATTATGTGGTTAATTTCTAGTGCACTATGGGTGATATGTGGTATAATAATACTAAGAAGTTCAAAAGTACTTAAGGAAAAAGAAGATAGCAAACCCAAAATTAATGCATTTAATTATGGAAAGAGAAAAGACTTACATAAGAAGGTTAAATGATCGAATTAGGATTTGAAAGATGGAGGAAGGCATGTCAAAAGTTTATGTTTTTTTAGCAGATGGATTTGAGGAAGTTGAAGCACTTTCAGTAGTTGATTTACTACGCCGTGCAGAAGTTGACACAACTATGATTGCCGTATCGGATACGATTGAAATTATTGGAGGACATGGAATTGTAGTCACAGCAGATAAAGTATTTGAAGAGGTAAGCTTTGAAGAAGCTGATATGATTTTCTTGCCTGGTGGTACAACAGGGGTAAAGAACCTTGCGAAATGCGAAGAGTTATGTAATAAGATTGTAGAATTTAACGAAGAGGGGAAAATGGTGGCAGCCATTTGTGCAGCGCCAACATTACTTCATAAATTAGGAATTTTAGATGGAAAGAACGCTACATGCTACCGTGATTTAGCAAGTGAGCTTACGAATACAAATTATATTGATGCCAATGTGGTAGTGGATGGAAATGTGATCACTAGCCAGGGATTTGGTACATCAGTTGATTTAGGACTTGCTCTGATCGAACATTTCAAAGGAAGAGAAGAAGCAAAAAGAATTCAGACTTCTGTAATGTATCGAGCATAGAGAAAGTAAAGAATAAATAACAAAAGGGAGATCCTAGAAGATATGTAGTCTTATAGGGAGCTCCCTTTTTAAATGATCAAAATCCTTTGTACAACAATCCTTTGAATAAGTAAAAGTGCCTTCTGAGTCAGAAAGCGCAGATATACACTCACTTTATTTTTTTATTTAGAAAGAGCAGACCGATGATGCAGGGGACAGCCATAAAAGCATTAATAAAGTCAGTAAGTTCCCACACCAGTTCTAGTGACATGACTGCACCAATATAGATGCTCACAATATAAAGAAGCTGATAGTATTTGATGCCATTTTTTCCGAATAGATAATCAGTAGCCCGTTCGCCGAAATAAAACCAGCCCAATAATGTAGCTGCGGCAAATGCAATCAAAGAAAAGCCAAGGAGCGTTTCGCCGAAGGGCAGCTCTTTAAAGGCGATGGAGGTATATTCTCCTATATTGTAGGAAGCAGCACTTAAAGGGTCTTTAAGCAGTGCAATAATGATTACAAGTCCTGTAATGGCACACATGACAACGGTATCCCAGAAGGTTGCAGTCATACTGATAAGTGCCTGGCGCTTTGGATTTTTAGTAATGGCACTGGAAGCGGCAATTCCGGCTGTACCAAGGCCAGCTTCATTGGTAAAGAGTCCACGGGCAATGCCATAGCGGCAGGCTGTCTGAAGACTTGCAGCAATAAGTCCGCCGGCAAAGGATGTCTTTGTAAAGGCGGATTCAAGGATAAGTGTAATGGCGTCTGTAATAAAGGCTGCATTTTTGGTTAGGATAATAATGCATGCGACGATATAAAATGCACCCATGGCAGGAACCAGCTTTGTACATACTTTTCCTATGGATTTGATACCGCCAATCAATACAAAGCCGATTGGTATTGCAATGACGAATCCTACAATGTAAGGGGAAAATCCCCATAGGCTTTTGGTCGTGGTGGTAATTGCATTGGACTGAGTCGTACATCCTACGCCAAAGGAGGCAAGCATGGTACATATGGCATAAAAGACAGCCAGCCCTTTTTTGCCAAGGCCATCCTGAAGAAAGTACATAGGACCACCAATGTAGGAACCATCTTTATTCTGCCTACGAAACAGTATACATAGATAGGACTCTGCATAGCTTGTAGCCATACCTAAAATTCCAGTGATCCAGCACCAAAATAGAGCACCAGGACCGCCAAGGGCAATTGCAGTAGATACTCCGATAATGTTTCCAGTACCCAGGGTGGCTGCAAGGGTAGTCGCCAATGCGGCAAATCCACTTAGGTCTCCTTTTCCAGATTTCTCTGGAGTAATGCTGTACTTAATCCCCTTGAACACTTTCTTTTGGATAAAATGAAGTCGGAACGTAAAAAATAGATGCGTGCCTAGCAGAAGAAACAGCATCGGAAAGTTCCAAAGAAATTCATTGATTCGTTTTAATACTTCCATGAATGCGCGTCCAACGTTTATTTTTTATAAGTATATGAGAATGCGCAAAAATTATGTTTTATGTTCAAAAGAACAATCCACTAATTACCATAATATTTGTTTGAAAGTTGCACATAATAGGATTAGACTTAATTAACAAATTAATTAAGTCGAGAGGTCTTACGACTGGTCAATAGACAGGTATCTATTTACGAACAAATCATGGAGGTGTATTACTATGGCAAATAATAATACTGGATCTAACAACGCAGAATATCCACAAGCTAGAGAAGCACTTGACAGAATGAAAATGGAAGTTGCATCCGAAATCGGTGTACCTTTAAAACAAGGTTATAATGGCGATTTAACTAGCGCTCAAAATGGATCCGTTGGTGGCGAAATGGTTAGACAAATGATCAGAAATTATGAACAACAGATGTCAGGTCAAAAATAATCACGTGTCTATTGAAAAATTGCAGTTAATATAATTGCATTGCAAATCACCATTTACTATGAGTAACCCTTATAGTAAATGGTGATTTCTTTATGCAAGGATAATAAGCTGTTTTGAATGCAGCCTATTATCCTCCCTAAAAGGAAGACGTCTCTACTAAGGCCTGGTTCGACATAGACAGATTTGCTAGAAAAACTCATTATGTAAGGAGAAAGAGTTGTTCTGCCAATCGGCAAAATCAAGATAGATAAAAAAAGTTCACAATTCTATAGAGATATGGTACAATAGGCGCGAAGTGTACTTATTTGCGAGTATTAGAACAAGTGTATCGACGAAATAGAGAAATAGAAAAAAGGAGTGTTCTTATGGGAAAGTATTTTGGAACCGACGGTTTCCGTGGCGAAGCGAATGAAACGCTTACAGTGGAACATGCATATAAAGTAGGTCGTTTTTTAGGACATTATTACGGAAAGGAACACAAGGCAAAAGTTGTAATTGGTAAGGATACAAGAAGATCTAGTTATATGTTCGAGTATTCTTTAGTAGCTGGATTAACTGCCAGTGGTGCTGATGTTTATTTACTTCATGTAACAACAACTCCAAGTGTTTCTTACGTAGTACGTAGTGAAGATTTTGATTGTGGTATTATGATCAGTGCTAGTCACAATCCTTATTATGATAATGGAATCAAGATCATCAATGGAAAAGGATTTAAGCTGGAAGCAGACGTTGAAGCATTAATCGAACAATACATTGATGGTGAAATTGGAGAGCTTCCATTTGCAAAGAAAGATGATATCGGTAAGACAGTAGACTATGCAATGGGCCGTCATCGTTATATCGGGTATTTAATCTCTTTAGCTACAAAATCATTTAAAGACTTACGAGTTGGTTTAGATTGTTCTAATGGCAGCGCGTCGACAATCGCTAAAGGCGTGTTTGATGCATTAGGAGCAAAAACATATGTTATTAACAATGAGCCAAATGGTTTAAATATTAATAATAACTGTGGCTCAACACATATTGAAGTTTTACAGGAATTTGTAAAGGAAAAAGGTTTAGACGTTGGATTTGCTTACGATGGTGATGCAGATCGTTGTTTAGCAGTGGATGATAAGGGTAATATTATAGATGGAGATTTAATCTTATACTTATGTGGACGCTATCTAAACGAGCGTGGAGAGTTAAATAACAATACAGTAGTAACTACGGTTATGTCAAACTTAGGCTTGTACAAAGCATTTGACAAAGCAGGTATTAAGTATGAAAAGACTGCAGTTGGCGATAAATATGTATTTGAAAACATGATGAAGTACAATCATTCTTTAGGTGGAGAACAATCTGGTCATATCATCTTTAAGAAATACGCAACAACTGGCGATGGTATCTTGACATCACTTAAAATCATGGAAGTTATCTTAGAGAAAAAGACTAAGTTGTCTGAATTGCTTAAAGATATCAAAATTTATCCTCAATTACTTGTAAATGTACGAGTAAATGACAAGGCAGCAGCCAGAGCGGATGAGGATGTTTTAAAAGCAGCAAGAGAAGTGGAAGAAGCTCTTGGAGAAGACGGAAGAATCCTTCTTCGTGAAAGTGGTACAGAGAGCATCGTTCGTGTTATGGTAGAAGCAAAAACAGATGAGCTTTGTCAGGAATACGTACACAAAGTAGTAGATGTGATTAAAGCTAAGGGTCATGCAATTGCATAATTCTTCAAAAATACGACAAAAAGTATAAAAAAATACAGAAATAAGCACAAAAGCTTAAAAAATATGTATAGCAATTATACTGCTACTATGATATAATAAACAGATGTCAGACTTTAATTTAAAGCCTGTAAAATGTATTATATTACGGTATAAAAGCCGAACATTCGGTTTGAATATATATCATTCTAACCCAAATATTATGACATACGTTAAACAATAAGGAGGAAATAATACAATGAGTTTACAAGTTGAAAAGTTAGAAAAAAATATGGTGAAGCTTACAATCGAAGCTAGTGCAGAAGAATTCAACGCTGCAATCGAAAAAGCATACCAAAAAAATAAAGGTAAAATGCAAATCCAAGGTTTCAGAAAAGGACATGCTCCTCGTCAAATCATCGAAAAAATGTACGGCGTTGGCGTTTTCTATGAAGATGCTGCAAATGAAATCATCCCAACTGCTTACGAAGAAGCAGCTAAAGAAAGCGGTTTAGAAATCGTTTCTCAACCAGAAATCGATGTTACACAAATCGAAAAAGGTAAATCTTTTATCTTCACAGCTACAGTAGCTGTTAAACCAGAAGTTACATTAGGTGACTACAAAGGAATCGAAGTAGAAAAAACTGAAATCGAAGTTTCTGAAGACGAAGTTAACGCTGAACTTGATAAAGTTAGAGAACAAAACTCTAGAACAATCAACGTTGA
>JAUNJY010000037.1 GCA_030535455.1 bacterium | reverse complement strand
GGTGCTGCTGGTGTTTCTGTTGGCACAACTGGTGTTTCTTCCACCACTTCTTTTCCATCGATCATCAATTTCACATTTGTGTAAGTGATATCTGCATTTCTAGAAGCGAACATACCAACATATACATAATCAGAATCAATGCTTGTTAATGCAAAATCAAATCCACCGGTTACTGTTTGTTCTGTTCCGAACGTACATGCATAGCCATCAGAATTGCTTTCGATCTTTAAGTCTACTTTATCACCTGGCTGTACTTTGTTTGTTGCTTTTCCACCGGAAGTAAGAACGCCGCTCTTTCTAGCAAAACAGTTCCATTGTCCGGAGTTCATCTTTAATGGGCCTGCTGCTACATAATCGCCTAATACATTCTTATTTACAACATCGATATACATGTCATCTCTTGCCATTAAGCCAAAGGAAACCTGATCATTCGTATTTACAATGCTGTTTACCGTTGCAGTTGCAGTTAATTTAAAGGTGCTTCCTACAGGTACTTTATAGTAATACATTGCAATACCGTCTGTAGTTCCAGAAATCTTACCTTTGTTGTTTGCAACTGCAATATGCATGTTGCCATTTTCATCGGTCCCTACCGTATAGTTCTTTTCAAGACCGGAAGGTGTTCCGTCTTCATTTACAAAAGTTCCGCCAATATCGCCGAAAATCGTACCTTTCCAGATACCATGATCTTTCCATAATTCACTTTGTTTTAAGTTATTATCATAAGTTGGTTCTACATAGCTAGGATTTGACTGTAAGAACTCTTCTTTTGTTGGAGCAGAAGCGATCTTGTCAGCCACAACATAGTCAGCAAGTCCTTGTACTCCTAAGTTCTTAATCTCATTTGCAATTAAATATCCATTGTACGTTGCACCAAAGATATTCGTATGAGTATTATCCACACTTGTTTCTTTCTTGTTAGTCCAAGCATGTAAATAAAGTGTTTCTGATACTCCAATAGCATCATAGTGTTCTTTTGTAAATTCAGTCATATCTACCACTGGAATAGAAAGAGTCTTTCCAAGATCTCTGATTGCTTGTGGATAGTCTCCCCCTTCAAATACATTACCATTGCCGTCGATACTTGTTGTCGTAATATGAAGTTCGCTATTAGAAAAGCTTCCGCTTGCTGTTCTTCTTACGATTGGTGTAACAAGGATAGGTGTGCAGCCTGCAGCTTTTGCTGGCTCAATGTAGTTTTTGTATAAAGAATTTGCAAAGCTTCCTTCTGTTAAATAATCCCCATTAGGATTTGTGTAACGTTCGACTTCGCCTTTTTCATCGTTATGTCCAAATCCAATAAATAAGTAATCGCCTTTTTTCATTCCTGCAAGCAATGTAGCATATTCTGGATCTTCTACATAACTCTTAGAACTTCTACCGGATAATGCGATATTTTTCACTTCAAATTTAGAGCTGTCAAAGTATTGTCCTAACTGAGTGCCCCATCCGTATCTTGGATAGAAGTAAGTATCGTTAAATGCACTTACTGTTGAGTCACCAATAACCCAGATTGTAGATTTTTGTTCTGCTGGTTTTTCCTCTTCAGAAGGAGTCTCGTCTTTGATGAAGTCTCCTAAATAATTTGCAATTGTGTAATCTGTAGCATCTGTAAGCACAGTGCCTGCAGTACGGCTTGAAGTATCTACTTTTGCACCGTCTTTTGTAACTGTATTGTATTCTCTAAACGTTGCCTGCTCTGGAGCTACATTGCTCATGCTTGTCCAGCCCACTGGTGTGATAAGGGAAGCATCTTGAAGCTCTGTATTGATATAAGCTACTTTTGCTGTATCTCCCCAAGGTCTTCCAAGGTATCCTGGAACAACTGTCACGCCTTCGCTTGTATTTGCTGTAACTTTACAATCTTTAAATAAATATCCATGTGCTGCTAAGTTATTTCTTGCTGCTGTAATATATCCAGCTGTTGCATCTGCAGTATATCCGTACCAGTTTAAGGTACATTGGTCAAATACTACATTTCCATCACCAAAGATATAATCTGTATTTCCTTCAATAAAACAATCTTTAAAATAAGATCTTGTATCAGCTCCGCCTGTATAAACAGTATCCTGGCTGCTTAAGAAGGAACAATTGGTAAATTGCGTATCATTTCCTTCAATACAGATTGCAGAAGCACGTTCTGTTGCTTTCTTAGTCTTAACATCTGCGCCAAGTTCACGTTTGAAAGTGATAGACTCTCCACCTGTGATTTCAACACCGTCTTTTATTTCTTCTTCAGTCACATAACGGTTGAAAGAAGATTCAAACGTAATGTTTTCTGCATTAAATCCTACTGCATTGCTCTTAACATAAGTTGCTGCACCCCATTTTGCTGGAGTTGTCTTTTCATATTGATCATATGCTAATTCAGGATTGTAGAAGCCAGTTTCATCTACGCTGTAGTATTTGTAACCAATTCCATAATACCAAGTTAATTTTACTTCCTTCTCAGGAGCATCATTTACAAAACTGATATAAGGAGTGTCGATCATGATCTGTTCACGGTATACACCAGGAGCAATATGAACGGTAATTCTTTCTTCTTCGCTTGTTGGATTCATTGCCTTACAAGCTTGAAGAGCTTCATTTACTGTTGCATAATTATATTCTTTTGTTGCATCTCCAACATAAATATCGCTGACACGATCCATTGGTGTAACTGTGCTGCTTGTTGATGCAAATAATAAGTCTTTTGCTACGTCCTTGCCCTCTACTACGATATGGGTACGAGTTGCAAATCCATCTGCATCTGCAGTCACTGTATACACGCCATCACGTAGGCTTGTTGTAAATGCAAGATCTTTTACTGTTACTTCATAAGAATAAGCATCTTCTACATTGGTAACTACCAATTTTGTAACGGTACTGTCCTTAGCTAGTCCAGTTAAGTTACCGGATACTTGATACATTGCTTTTTTAGTAACAACGATGTCCTGGCTTAATGGGCCGTTTACGTTGATTACTTTATTCTCTTTTACTTCGTAATCATTTACACCGTTTAACGTAACTGTATAGGCTACATTTGGTTCAATGTTTGCAGTAAATGTGCCGTCTTCTTTAATTGTTACGTCTACTGCATCTACTTTGGACTCTTTATCTGGTTCTAATGTCACTTGAAGTTTGGAAGTATCTGTTCCTTCTTCAAATCCTTTGATGGAACCGCTGTATTGATATAATGTCTTTTCCTCAACAGTAAGGGTAATCTCTTTTCCTGATTGAATTTCTTCAATCACTGGAGCAACCACTTTGCAGTCTGTGGTAAATCCAACACCCTCCATACCGGAAAGGACTGCTGTATACGTATATCCAGGTGCTAAGGAAGCAGTAAAGGAAGTTCCTGTTACATCTGCCTTGGTTTCAGCACCAGTTTCATTATTTACGAAATTAATTATGTAATCTTTTGTTGCAATATCGCCAAATTGAACGGTTCCTGTAACAGATACAGCAGGAGTTCTCATCACACGGTAGTACACTGGCTTTCCGCCGCCTGCACCTAATGTACAGATCTTGTAACTTCCACTGTGTTCTGCGATAAATTCATATTTTTGTTTTGTGCCGTTAAATGGTGTTTCCACTCTTTGTTCTGCATCTTCTCCAACATACTCAAATACAAGATTTGATTCACTGGAATTAGTAGAACCCATATAGACAGTGACCACATCCCCTGCATTTACATTTTTTACGGTAAAGTATCTAGTCGTTTCTGAGCCAGTACCATTACAGTAGTAGCATCCTGCTGAAGTATAGCCATCTGCAAAGGATATTGCGGACTGTCCCCAAGCACGGTCTACAGATTTATCTGACTCTGTACTATTTACATATAAACGATCATTGGCTGTGTAGAATAGGGATAAGTCACCCAAAGTAAGTGTGGTATCATTATCTGCCATTACAAATTTGCCATTGCTACCTACGTTGGAAATAGTATTCCAATCTGCTGCCTGTATGTTATTTTCATAAAGGGACGTATTGCTTTCTTGTACGCCGCCAAAATCCCATACCTGGATTTTTTTTGTCTCCTCTTTTGTCTGCTCGGAACTTGCTGCATGCACCTTGACGTCTGATAAAGTAGCGGAAACTACCAAACTGAGTGCGACTGCAAGACTGACCCCACGCTTAAACACGTTTTTCATACAATCATCTCCTCCAATATGATTTATAAACTATTACCATATTATTGTAGTTTTTTTACTTCTTTCGTCAATGATGTTTATGGAAATACTTTCATTTTAGTACTTATGCATTATTTTTGCACTAAAACCTATCTAAAACATTATCAATATTATGCAACTTTTCCATACACCTGGAAACTTAACACCAACAATTCCTTATTTTTAGAAAAAATCCGTTCTATTATGACTTAAATCGACTATTTCTATCTAGTAACTCTGCCAGTGTACAAGGCTCATATTCGGTAATTTCCACACAGGCATTTAGAGCTCTAGGTTCTTTTTGTAAGACCTTACATTCTTTTCCATTACATTCATTATGAAGATGTCCATAAATGTGATAGGCCCCCTTCTGCTTACGATACCAGCATAGCACCGGATAGTGGTATAGCTGCACCCATCTTCCTTGATCTTTAATAATTGCCGAGTCCTCCACGGTTTCAAAAAACTTACGAAACTGATCTAACTCTTTGTATTTATAGTCATGGTTTCCAAGGATCAGGTGAAGATGTCCATTCATTCTTCCAATGGTGGCTTCTAAGCGCTGTTCAAGCACTGCTTCCTCACAGACAATGATGTCCCCTAGAATATAGACCTGGTCTTGCTCCGTAACCTTTTGATTATGAAGCCGGATTATGGTCTCATTCATCTCATTGACGTCCGAAAACCAGTCGCTCCTGCTTCGGTTCAGGGCAAGCTGATGGTCAAAATGATAATCCGATACGTAAAAGATAGTTCCATCCATGGCACGGTTTCCCTCCTGTATTATTTAGTCTGACATTGTTCTTCTATTCTCGCTACTCTCCTAAGATAAATTTCTTTCTTTTATTCTCTTTTGCTTGTGGATTCAACAGCAGAATTTGTTTATCGATTTGGCTGTAAGCATTTTCAAACGACAATTTCTCTGCTTCTTCTATTACCGTCTGTTCAAAAAAATTCTCCGTCAGCCCGTATACCATTGCAGGCCATCCGTAAGGCTCTCCTGATTTTGCAATCTTTCTTTCCTCGCCAAATGGAAGGATATAAAGTTTCATTTGCAGCTCCACAATAGCCGCGTCAAACAGTGGGCGTTCTTCCTTTCCCTTGCCAAATCCAAGCAACTCTTTAATCCTATGGACCGGAAGTTCCCTCTCTTCCTTAAGAAGCGTATAAATCCGTCTTGCCGATGCGGAAATAGTACCCTTTCTATATTCTTGCTCCAGATCTTTGTTTCCTCTTCGTACCGCATAGAAATATGGGAACCATTTTGCTGTAATAAAACCGCCTTTTCCAAAGAATAGCTTGCCATAGGCAATGTCCGACTGCTCTTTTAATACGCGCATGCGCCATAGCCAAGGATCTGTCTCCGGCTGTTCGGTATGCCATGCAATCGCCTCACCAAACTGGTCGCATAACGTGAAGATGCCCTCGCTGTTATCACCGCTCATGCTAAATCCCGCCTTCTCAAGGGCGTCTATAAATTCATTGTAATTTGTAATTTCCTGCATTGCTTCTCCTTGCATGATCCTTTTCTTTATAGTATAACCAAAAATGGAGAGAGTTGTAAAATTATAGTCCATACTATTATGTGAACATTTTGGCATATATGAATTATATTGCTTAACTTGCCCAAAGCCTATGTCCACCATAAACTTCTTAATGCATTTTTGACACTTCTTAATATCATTCGTCAATTCTCGCCCCCACAATTCCATTTCAAAGAAAGAAAAAAGTGTTTTGCTTGCAAAACACGACCCACCGAACGCGATCACGAAGTGATACACTCCTTCCGCGTAAGTGCGCATTTCGGCTTCCTATCCATTAAAAAAGCATTGATGCTCCACGATTTTTATCTCATAGAACACCAATGCTTAAACTATACGCCCACCATAAACCATAATTTCCAAGAAGCAAGGCAAGATATCCCCAGTCCCAGATCAAGCTCTGGAAGCTGTTTTCCAGATATTCAAAGATATCATCTTCCTCATATCCTGTCATTCTTGAAATAATGACAATGGCGTCACGAACCTTTGTATATTCCAATTCTTCCGCGCCTGCAAGCAGCCATTGTAGCAGCACGGTATGACGAATTACTCCATATTCCAACGCAATCCATTGGAACAATGCTACCATATCTTTTAAATCAGACTCCGGATGAAGACTGTTGTTGAAGAGTTGGGATACCAAGTAATTGCGCATTAGCTGCTCATAGGAAGCAAACTTTTCTTCAAATACTTCCAGCTGTTCATAAACCTGATCTTCATCATAGCCCTCAGAGTACTCCTCTGCAAGTCTTGCAATAGGTTCCAAGAAGCCCTCATATAACTTTTCCTTACGGTAGTTTACGGCAAGATCAAGGAACAGCTCATTATTCTCATCAAATGTATTGATACTAGAGAACTCCATCTGATCGATGGCATCTGACAATTCCTTGCGTATTTTATGACTCTTATATTGGTCTATTGTTTTGCTTGTGACTGTCTCTTTATCATATAGATCAAGCAGGATATAAAAGCCCATCATCATTGCCTTGCAGGCAGAATACTCCTTGTCTGCCACAAGCTCCATCAATAATGAACGAATTTGAACAAGCACATCTCCCTGGTTTTCTTCTAAGCTTTCCGTAAAGGCCACTTCGTCTTGTCTGGACAGCATGTCAATAACCTCTGGACAGCATGCCACTAAACAAGACTCTGTTCGATCCCCAAACTGCTTGATTTCCCTTGGAAATGTGGTGCATGTCTTGGATAAGACCTTGTCTCCAAACTGATTTACCAGCTTACATAACTTTTCCTCATTTAGAAATGGACATCGTTTTCTTTCGTCCATCTGGATCAAGTGAATTCCCTCACTGGATTTCACATAAGAGGTAATTGGCTTACCCTCATTTTCTAACTCAAGTGAACTCCACTTCTTCTTTGTATCCTGATCTACTTCTATTTTCCATTCCTGACAGCAGGAAATCGAGCAGCGATCCGCAATACAGGAAAACTCATTATAGAAGGTAGGTTTTATATGTTTAATTGTAATAACCTCCTCAAACTAACATCATTTTATATGCAATACTGACTATTCTATAGGAGCTATGAAACAGATGCAAGCCTTTTTACTTTTCCCATATGGGTCGTAACTGATACCGTATTCTCTCCTTTTACTCCTAACAGCTGATCCATCTCCTTCGCTACGCTCTTCCAGCTCATATATTCAAAATGATTGATTACATATTCTACATGTTTTATTTTTCCTGCCTCTTCTTTGCAAAACTCCCGAACCGGGGATGCCAGTGAAAACACCCAGACCGGGGTGCAGATGACAACCTTCTTATACCGGCTTAGATCCTTCTTGCATTTCTTAATTGGCATTGCCCACCGATGCATGCCAAATCGGCCACACCACCAAAATCCTGCCACTCCCTTTATTTGCTCCTCGGGCTGTATCTCATAAATCTCCGCATGAAGCTCGTCTGCCTTGTCATACGCCAGCTTTTTTGTATACCCCACGCGGGAAAAATACACAACCAGCGTGTCAGAACGGTTCTTGATATTAAAATAATCATTTCTACTAACCTGATAGCCCTCTTGCGCCGTCCGAACCAGACAGACGTATCCTGTAATAAACTGTAGTAAACCAAAGATAAAATAGGACACTGACAGTGGATTTAATGGAAAAATAACAAACTGTATGGTAATCCAAAGCATCAGTGTAATACCAAACACCATCCCAAGGATAATGCCAATATGCTTTTTCTTTAGCATCAGTACTGCTGCCACCAGGTTACTAATTCCATTTACAATCAGCAACGAAATTCCTGGAAAGATCAGATTTTGAAAAAGGCCACTATATAGGTCATAAAACGGAAGCCTTCTAAATCCTTCAAAAAATACATCAAATCCAAAGGTCTTTCCGGTTGGATCAATAAACATACAAAGACTTCCCCATACTGCTCCAATACCTATAAAAAAGCACCAAAACAATAAGAGTCTGCGGCTTAATTTGGCGGAATAGCCATTACTTGAAACCTCTTGGTTCATAAAAATATTACTCCCTCCTTTTTTGTTGCAACAGGAAGAGGCCCTAGTATTAAAATCGCCTAGAGCCTCTTTCTCTTATTTCTTCACGTTTGTATTACAAATGATCTCTATCATGATCAACATGCCGTCGTCTGTCCATAGATTGATGCTATCTGTATCCTCTTCTTCACCATACTCCGGATTATTAGCATGCTTAAATGGAAAATACACCCCGTTTACAACAATATACCCAATTCGATCTGCTGACGTATTTACTGTTACTGTAATTTGATCTGAAGTATTCTTTACCTCATATGAGACTAAGTCATTGGTTTCCACACTATTGATCTTAAGCAGGTTGTAATTATATCCTGCTGTAAAGTAAACAGGATACTTCGCATCTCCCTCTTCTATCGTGGTCCATTCATAGCTGTCCATATCCTTACAAGAAACACCAGAAACCTCATAACGATCCGTTATTGCTGCTATTTTCTCATGTAGCTCGTTTCCTGCATCCACTAATTCCTCAACTGTCTTTCCTACTTTCCTCTTTAACCGCTTTAATAAGTCCCTTATTGTCAACTGTAGCTACTTTCGTATCCGAACTGCTCCAAATCACATTCTTGTTCGTTGCATTGCTTGGTAAGATTGTTGCTTCCATCTTTTGCAGTCACTGTGACATAGCATGTCCCTGCTTTCTTTGCAGTAAATCGTTTCATTTACCATCCCCCTTTATTTATCTTCTTAATAGTAAATATATTCCTAGTAAATTTGATTTATACTCTGGATTTATGTAAATAGAACAAAGTCCCCATAAATGCTTCAACTTATGTAAGGAAAATGTGAGCACTCCATACTTTTTCTCGGCGAACCTGGTCGGACTAAAGATAAGAATTGCGTCGATTTCTAGTGCTGCTACTTGGCGCAGTCCCCGTTTGGGCATATAGGACTTTTCTACTGTATTTTGCCCAACTTTCAAAGGTTTCCAAAGGTTTTTGTGTCCATTGGAGCATTTGATGAATATTCTTTTGCATATGCCCAATTGGTCACAACTTCTCCCTCACCGCCCTTGTAAATGAACAACGTGTGTGTTCCAGATGCACTTCTACCCAAAATGTTCGAAAAGAAACATCCTATACATAAAAACGTGTTTTGCTTGCAAAACACGACCCACCGAACGCGATCACGAAGTGATAAACTCCTTCTGCGTAAGTGCGCATCTTGGATTTCTATTTTTTAGAAAGTCTTTTTCACTCTATAGGGATGGACTCGGAGAGCACTTTCCTATAGAGTGAAAAAAGACCGCCTCACATATCCGGAAGCAGTCCATTTACCTATCATTTTTGATTATTTCTTCAACCAATTATTCCTTTCCTGTCAAAGTCACCAGCGTAATGTCATGATGTACTGCCGGAATAAATTTTTCCACAATATCCTTGGTTGCAATCTTCAAGCTGGACGTATTGATACAAGGATGACAGCCAATAAACTCCTCCTTTAACACGTCTTCATCTATCAATAATCTGACCTGGTTCTCCTTATCGTTCATCAATCCCATAATACTAGCGGACCCCGGCGTAACATCCAGCAATCGCTCCATATCTTCAGGCGAACCAAAGGATAATCTGGCACTATTAATCTGACTTGATAGCTCCTTCGTCTTAAAATTCTTATCTCCCGGCATCATAAGCAGATAGAAATTGGTCTTCTGACGATTGCAGAGAAATAAATTCTTGCAAATCATGGTATCCAGGATAGCGTCAATTTCCTGACATGCTTCCATTGTATCTGCATGCTCATGATCCGTTCTATAGTAAGGAATGCCAAGAGCATCCAGAAAATCATATACTCGCACTTCTTTTTCCACCCGATCGGAGATATCGGTAGGTCTGCCTTCATATAGTTGTAATTCCATGTTATTTTTTCCTTTCGTTGTTTATTTAAGTATTTTTTTCTCCTATTATAGCACTACTATACGAAAATTCCATAAAATATCATTTCTCTCACAGACCGTGTTTTAAAGAAGCGCTTTTATTACCATGTCAAATTACTCATCAAAATGTGTATCCGACTCTGCTCCTACCTTAATACAGCTATAGGTCATAAGCGCATTTAACATCAAAACTATTGCAACAATAAGCTTTATCATTACTTTCACACCTTTCCTTCTATCAAAACATTCCTAATTTGGAAATTCTAGTTGTAGTATGGACTTATTTTCGGAATGATAGTCATGAAAAAAGGCTTACACTGGATAATCCCTCTATCTAGTGCTAAAATGAACGTAATCTTATTAATAAATCTCTTGTAAAGGAGTGCTCCTATGAAAAAGAAATCCATTTCACTAATTCTTGTTATTGTCACAATGATTGCCTGTTGCATAGGTCTGACCGGCTGTGCTCAAGACACTGCTTTTTCCGGAAGCTGCTTAGGAAATGAAAATCAATTCTTGCTGGATTTTACTATTCTAAATACAACCCAACATAACCAGATGTATTTAGAAAAAGGAGAACAAATTAACACTACCATAGAGATTACAAAAGGAAACGTAGATATTCTTGTTAAAAATGAGAACGGTGCAGTGGCATACCAAGGAAATGATGTATCAACTAGTTCGTTTCTTATTGGAATCAAAGAAACAGGCACCTATACATTTGAGGTAACCGGACAAAAAGCCGAAGGTAGCGTTCATTTTGTAAAGAACTAATTCTAACTAAAAGAGTGAAGCAAATGACCGATTCGAGACATTTACTTCACTCTTCTTTTTCGTCTATATATTTGTTTATAAATAATGTATCCGATTGCTACACCATAGATTTCAATCCCCCATTTGTAGGACCAGAATAACTCCAAGCAAACATGATTTCCAGGTGTAGGTGAACGGCTAAAGACGGTGGACGCATAAACCATGGTCAGAATATTCACACCAGCCACCACGCTATGTAGTACAAAAGCATCTCCAAGTAATCTATCTTAATCTCGTCTAAATAAGTCACGGGTATATACCTTTTCTCTAACATCATCCAAACAGCTGTCATAACGATTTGCGATAATCGTCTTACACTCTGACTTAAACTTTTCTAAATTGTTTACTACAAGACTCCCGAAGAACGTTTCCCCATCCTTTAAAGTTGGCTCGTAAATAATGACTGTAGCTCCCTTGGCCTTAATACGCTTCATAACGCCCTGAATGGAGCTTTGACGGAAGTTATCTGAATTACTCTTCATAGTTAGACGGTAGACGCCTATGACTACCGGGTGCTCCTGCTGTTTATCCCAATTGCTATTAGATGTATAATACCCTGCCTTGTCTAAAACACGATCCGCTATAAAGTCTTTTCGTGTTCTGTTACTATTTACAATAGCCTCGATAAGATTTTCCGGAACATGATTATAGTTTGCCAATAACTGCTTTGTATCCTTTGGAAGACAGTACCCTCCATAACCAAATGAAGGATTATTATACTGATTGCCTATTCGCGGATCTAATCCGACTCCCTTTATAATCAATCCTGTATCTAAGTCTTTTATCTCTGCATAAGTATCTAACTCATTAAAATAAGAGACCCTAAGTGCTAAATAAGTATTAGCAAACAGCTTAACTGCTTCTGCCTCAGTAAATCCCATAAATAGCGTATCAATATGTTCCTTGATAGCCCCTTCCTGTAATAATTCTGCAAAGGTATGGGCAGCCTGTACCAAATGTGCATCGTGTAAATCTGTGCCCACAATAATTCGAGATGGATATAAGTTATCATATAATGCCTTAGACTCTCGTAGAAACTCCGGACTAAATAAAATATTCTTTGTATCCATTTTTTCACGAATAGCTACCGTATATCCAACAGGGATTGTTGACTTAATTACCATGATTGCATCCGGATTATATTGCAGTACTAGCCTAATCACCGTTTCTACTGCAGAAGTATCAAAATAATTTTTCTTGCTGTCGTAATTAGTAGGTGCTGCAATCACTACAAAATCTGCATCACTATAAGCGGCTTCTGCATCCAACGTTGCAGTTAAATCCAGTTCTTTTTCTTCTAAATACCTTTCAATGTACTCATCCTGAATTGGTGACTTCTTTTGATTAATCTGTTCCACCTTCTCTGATAGAATATCTACTGCCATTACCTTATTATGCTGTGCCAATAAGGTTGCAATTGATAATCCCACATAACCAGTGCCTGCAACTGCAATCTTAAGATTACTCATGTCCCCCTCCTCAAATACGTCAAAGCAACATAAAACGTTTATTTTCTATAAATAAAACTCTTTATACCATTCTGCAAATTTTCCCAATCCTTCTCTTAAACTGGTACTTGGCTTAAATCCAAAGTCCCGCTCCAAATCAGCTGTATCTGCATAGGTAACCGGAACATCCCCTGGCTGCATTGGCACCAGTTCCTTATGAGCCTCAAAATCATAATCTTTAGGTAATACCCCTGCTCGGATTAACTCCTGTTGCAAGATATCCACGAAGTCTAGCAGATTTTCTGGATGATGATTACCGATATTGTAAAGTTTATATGGAGGAATTGGTAATCCATCGTCACCCATTTTCTTTTCTGGTGGTGATTGCATTACCTTAATAATTCCTTCTACAATATCATCTACATATGTAAAATCTCGTTTGCAATTTCCATAATTAAAGATCTGAATTTTTTCTCCTTTACGAAGTTTATTTGTGAAGTTAAAATACGCCATATCCGGTCGCCCTGCTGGACCATAAACAGTAAAGAAACGAAGGCCCGTAGATGGAATATTATAAAGTTTTGAATAGGCGTGCGCCATCAGTTCATTACTTTTCTTCGTTGCTGCATATAGCGAAACAGGGTTGTCCACCTTGTCCTCTGTAGAATAAGGTACTTTCTTGTTGGAACCATAGACAGAGGAACTTGATGCATATACAAGATGCTCAACTCCTTTTGCTCCATGATCATAAGAATGACGGCATGCCTCAAGGATATTGTAAAATCCGATTAGGTTAGACTCTATGTATGCATCCGGGTTAGTTATTGAATAACGGACTCCGGCCTGGGCAGCCAGGTTTACAACTATATCGGGAAAGTAGTCTTTGAAAATATTATCTAACACCACTTTGTTTGATATATTCTCTTTAATAAAAATAAATCCCGATCTTTTCTTTTCCTCTTTTTGAGATTGTATTTGCTTCAGTCTGTAGTTTTTAATAGCAACATCATAGTAATCACACAAATTATCAATTCCAACAATTTGAACATTTTCTAATTTTTTAAGCAGTTCTAGAATTAAACTGGAACCAATAAATCCTGCTGCTCCTGTGACCAGTATAGTTTTGTTTTCTATGTGTCTTATTTCCAGAATTTCTCCCCTCTTTCATTCAGAACATAAATATCTACAACTACCGCTAGCTCTTGAATACTTTTCTCCATATTCTCTTATCGCTCTTATCAAAAAACATACTCAAAATCATTTTTAAATCCTCTCTTGAAATGGTTATAAAAACTATTACATAAAAAAACATTGCTAAAACAATAGTAAATACATTCCAAGCCAAACCATTTCCTAAAAATTGTAATACCAGTACAAGGAGAGTCTATCTTCCCCATTTTTCTTAACAGGTGGAGCCTACGTAACACGTTTCACACCTTCAACAATATCATCCACATTTGTAATTTCCATAATTAAAAATATGGATTGTCTCACCCTTCAGTAATTTGTTTACAAATTCAAAATATGCCATGTCTGGTCTTCCTGCTGGATTATCTACCTTATCGTCCGTTGAATATGGAATCTTCTTGTTGGAACCATATACCGAGGAGGGTGAAGCTTACACATATGCATCTGGATTAGTGATTGAATATCGTACACAAGCTTGAGCTGCTAAGTTCACAACGATGTCTGGTTTATAATCTTCAAGAATTTTGTCAATTAAAGACTTATCAGCAATAGATCTTCACAAATGCCCATGATGAAGCCAGATGATTTGCAAGTTTCTTTTCAATTTCTGCAAGTCTCCATTCCTTGATCCTGGCATCATAGTAATCATTCATATTATCAGTTCCAATAATTGCAATTGGTGATTGTGCTTTTAATAACTGTAATACACGATTGGATCATATAAATCCTGTTGCTCCTATTACTAGTACTTCTTTAGTTTTTGTTTTTTTCACTTATATTCATCTTTAATTACCTACTAATCTTTTGGCAATTTTATCCATTGTCCAAAAATTGTATCCCACTTTTCAGGATTAAATGGCATTAAACCACTCCAATGAAAAAATGTCATCTCCCCAAAGAATACTCTCCCATCTACTTCATAAAAATCTACTCTTACTTCCGGAAACTTCTGTGATAATTTTGATGCAAGTACTTTCATTTCATCAAAACATTCTGGTTTACGGGGCATTTCTTTCGCATTAGGATGACCATTGGTAAACGGCAAATGATTATAATCCATATCAAAAAAATCAAACTTTGTTTCTGAATTATCATCTCCTCTCTCAGTCGCGATAAATAAAGCCTTCGGTTCACCATCGAAAGAAAAAAATTTATAATCTCTCAGCTCCTCATCTTTAGAATCTTCTTTATATTCTTCCGCAATTATTCTCGGTTTAACATTTTTATATGGCCATTCTCTTTGCCCATCATAAAAACAATGCTTCAAGCATCTTTCGATTTTTCTTCGTGCAATCCTTAAATCTAATTTACTCTTATCCTTACATATTATTAATCCTCCACTATCGTGTGTACATTTTAAAACAAATTTGTCAGGCAATTTTGAAAAGTCAATTTCGTCAAAACATTCCCATGGACCTCCTATAAGTGGTATTAAATATTGTTTACCTATTCGTTTCTCAACATAATTTCTCACTTTATATTTATCGACTAATTGTGTATATAACGGATTTCTATCATATAGTTTTATCCACTGTAATTTTTCACTAAAAGTCTTCGGTTCCTTCAAATCTATTTTTTTACCCATTCTTATATAATAAAGAACTTTTAAATATCTCTCATCTGGCATCCAATTAAACAGTCCTCTATGACCAAGTGTTTCGAATAGTAGCATTGGATTTTTTGCTAACATTTTAACTTTTCCTGATATCATTTTCACTACTCCTCAATTTATTTCATCTTTTTATCATGCCAAATATTGTTTTCAAGACATTCCTTTCCAATGCACTCCACACCATTCCTGTTAAAACTACAGATACTACAAAGTAAATAACTCCATATCGGAGCCAACGAAACCAGTTGGTGATTTCAGATATTTCAAATATATTACTAATAAAATACATAAAAAATATTACAATTCCTGTTCTAACAAATCTTTTAATAGATAATAAAGGTGATCTATGTAGTATATGTTTGTTAGAATATATTATAATATCAAATGTTCTATAGACAAAAGAAATTACTGTACCAAGCAAGACACCATAAATACCAATTTTCCGAACTAGAAAAATTGATACAAAAAAATTTATAACTGCTTCTGCAAGAGCTCTATACTGTGTTTGTCTATAATGTCCTGCAGCATTTATCAACATTCCACATGGTACTCTTCCCGTATTCATGATTGATATTATCATAAACATTAATATTAATTTGGAATCTAAATATTGAACACCTTTCACATCTGAAGTGTAAATAGATACAAATGGAGCAATCATGGCAGCTGTTGTGCCCAAAATACATGTAATAAAAATATAAAACATCGCTTCATATCTATCAAAAGAACTCCGAATATTCTCTTTTGTTTCGGTAACTAGATGATGTCCAAAACTTGCAACAGTTGAATTACTAAATACAGATACTGTCAAACTATACAAGTGTGTAAAAACTAATTGATATACAGAATATATACTTACAACTGTTAAATTTTGAAATATTGTCAACAAAACTGTATCTGTATTATTAACTACAACTCCAGCTATTTGATGTAACAATGCCGCCTTTCTTTGTCCTAAAGCTTCAAAGTTTGGATTACTTGTAGTATCTAAATATGGATACTTCCTTTTTGTATATGATTTAAGAATAATATATGTAAGTATTGTCATCATAGCAGGCATCAACTGTACCAATACTACAGATTTATGAAAATTAATTAACATAATCTGCATTACACTTCTTACAATAAGTGAAATAATACTACATAAACTAATTAACCAATATTTTTGATCAGCTTGAGCTAAAACTCTATACGTTGCACCTAAAAAGCTGTCAAATATACTGGTCAATCCCATGGCTATCATCACAGAAAAAGCAATATATGGTCCAACCTGATTTGATACAAAAAAAGGAAGAACAAATGCTGCTAAAACAATAACAATGACATAATATATTCCAACTTTATTATAATACTTTTTCACTGCTGAAATTATAGAATTAATATCTTCCGTATTCTTTAAACTTAAAGGTTTATATAAAGCTTGAACAGATGCCGTTAAAAGCCCCGCATTTAACAGTGTTACATAACTGAGAATATTTGTTACGGTTGATGTCAATCCATGTAAACTCGCACCATATTCATCTAAAAATAGTCTAGGAATTACAAGTCCAAAAACTACCGTTAATATTTGATACATTCCTGTAACTACCATATTAGTGGCTACAATTTTTCTTTTTTGCATTATCTATATCATTCATTCCTTCCATATTTGGCCTATACTTATTTGTAATAATAAATACTTTCGGTTTAGTAGCATTATTTTTTAACAAAAAATCCATTGCGTAATGGTTTTTTAATAGAAGCATATTTAATAATCATTTTTTAAAATGATTCATACAAAAGTTCATATTGTTTTGCAATGAGCACTGAAGAAAACTGTTTAGCTCGTTGTAATGAAACAATCCCCATATCATGTCTCATTTTACTGTTCTTTTGAATATCCTCCAACGCTTTCGTATACCCCTCAACATTACCCGTTTCAACCAATATTCCTGCATTATCTCCTATGAGTTCCTTTACACCACCTACATCAGTAGATATAATTGGCAAGCCACTGGCCATAGCTTCAAGAACAGTCATGGGACACGCTTCTGAATTTGAAGATAAAACAAAAACATCTGAATGCCTTAACAGATTTGCAACATCATTTCGATTTCCTAAGAAAAATACACTATTAGATACACCTAACTCTTCGGTTAATCGCTTTAGCTCACTCATTAACGGACCGTCTCCTACTATTAGAAGTTTTGAATTAGGTAGTTTTTTCTTAACACCAGTAAATGCCGCGATTAGCAGTTTCTGATTCTTAATCTTATGTAACCGTGCAACATTAATATATATAAAATCCAAACTATTATTCTTAGTTTCTTCTAACTTCTTATAATTATCTATAACAATAGGATTGTATATTGTTTGAATAACGTTCTTGTTTTTAAGTAGATTTTTATATGCCTCTTTTGAAATCAACTGTGCACATCCTACTAATCTCAAATTATTCTTTATATCTAAAATACGTAACATAATTCTTAGACGTCTTGTTGTGATTAATGCAGGATGGCTATGAATAGTCATAACTATTTTTCTGTTTTTTATAATTCCATATAATAAAGTATAAAAAAGTTCTAAATGAACATGTATTATATCTGGATTAAATGTTTCTATTTTCTTTTGAAACTTAAAGTAATTTTTAATCTTAAATATTACTTTTTTTCCCTTTATCTCATTATCAAGTAAATTAAGGAACTCAATTTTTACTCCTTGATTTCGAAGTTCTTTCTCTATATAATTATTTAATTCAGAATCTCTTACAAATACACATATCTCATATTTATCTTTCGAGATTTCCTTTACTAAACGGACTAACATTGTTTGAGCTCCACCAACATCCAAATTAGGAGTTATAAAAGCTAATTTATTTTTCATGTTTTTACCTCACTCTTTTACTGGCTCTGCGGCTACTCAACAGTAACATTATTATCCAAATGTAGAAGCATCGTCTAATAGGCGTTGATATTAATCGTAATTCTCCCCTTGCTAAAAAAGCACAATAAACAATTAAATACAAAATAGAACAGGAATAAATTCGTTTAATAAAATATTTCGAACTCATATTTTTCATTACAAGATATTCTAACTTTACAATTGTAAAGCCGAATGCCAATAAAAATAAAAAACCCCATATGTTAAAATTATAAAAAGCCTCTGCATACAAAGAAAATCCTTGTTCACTTGCTGCTCCTATTGTACCAGTTACCCAGATACTTAAGTTTTCACTTACTGGATCATTAATAAATAATGAAGTTACCTTCTTAGGTACAAATCCTAATAATAAAGCATATGGTATTGTTGGTGCATGTGTCACTTCTTCATTAAAAAAGCTTTGCATTGTTGTTAATAAACAATTAGCTGATTTTCCAAATTCAGCCAATGTACCGTATAATCCATTTAGAATGCCACCAGAATACACTTCTTCTATTAATTGAAAATTAATGTCATGTAAAGAGTAATTTCGTAATAACGTTAATCCTCTCATCGCACTAAATCCAACTAACGATATTACAATACCTAAAACAATTTGCCATTTTTTAATTTTACTTTGTTTTTTATATACATATAGGTATATAAAAACTATTCCACCAACTATATAAAGTAAATAATTTCTTTTGCCATACAATACTTTTATTAAAACAAATATAATACCAATAATTAGTGTAATTTTATTTTTTTCTTCCTTGTGGTATCTGCTCATTTCATAATAAAAAAGTATAAAAAATATGTATTCCAATAAGCTAACCCAACTCGAACCATTGGTTTCTAATTCTTGATTCATATATCCATATTGTGAGCGAAGCAACAGTCTCATTAAACTATATCCAATAGCTATAATTGCAATAAGATAGAAAACTATATCTATATTATCCATTTGATTCCAATGAGTTTTATTATTTTGAGGTGGACAAGAATATTCAAAGCATTGCTTGACTTTTCTGTTATATGCCAATAAGGCTCCACTAGTCATTCCTATCACACAAAGGCTTTGAAAATATATCATTTTCAACATTGTATCTGTGCTATAATGTTTCACTATTACATACCAATTTTGAATTTCTATATCAAATAGATATAATATTAATTGCCCTGCGTTAAATATTAGACACATAATTAAAAATAAAGAGAATGGTGCGAAAAAACGTTTAGTGGTATTGACCCATACATATTCTGATATTACATATAATATTAATAAATATAGACATCCTCCTTTGACTTCTACACCAGATATATCGTTATCAACTGTAAAATATCTTACTAGAAGAGCAATTGTAAAAGGAATGCTTGTCCATAAATAAATGCATTTACTTATTTTCCTCATTTTTTACCTCTTGTCTTATTTGTGTCAACACTTCTTTTAACTATACATTTAATATAACTTTCCCACTGTTCATATATATTATGTGAAGCCAATCTTTCACAAATACTTCTTGCATTTTGTGACATTATTTCAGCATTTTCAAAATTCTCTATAATGCTACACATTGCCATCTCAAGTTTAACTGTATCTTTAACTGGTACTAATATTCCATTCTTTCCATTTTCTATTAAAAATCTTGATCCACCTGCTGGACAATCTGTTGATATTACCGGAAGCCCTACTGCCATTGCCTCCATCAATGCATTTGGCATTCCTTCATAATCAGATGAAAGAACAAACATTGTAGACTTTTCCAATTTTGCTCCCAGATCCGATACATAACCTGGTAATAGAATGCTATCTTGCAAATCAAATAACTCAATTTTATTTTCTAACTTTCTTCTTTCTGGACCTTCTCCATAAATCACTAAAGAAAATTCCTTATGTTTCTCTTTAACATTCTTAAAACTATCAATCAGTAATTCAAAGTTTTTCTGTTTAGTTAATCTTCCAGCACCGACAATAATGTTTTCTTTTGGTCCTACGTATTTTTTTCTTATACACTCTGGGTTAATAGCATTAGGAATTATTATACTTTGTTCGACGGGAACTCCTTTCTGCATATAGTATTCTTGAGCCCACTGAGTCTGAAATACGTATCCATCTGCTTTTGGATAAATTCGTTTAAAAACAGCTTTGTTATTTGAAGAAGCATCAAAAAATGTTTCTGGATTACCTCTTTCAGCCATTATTACTGGTGCATCAATAAATTTTTTTTGTAGTAGCAACATCTTTGTCAATACAGGTAAAAACGTCAAATATACATCGGTCTTAGTCTTTCTTAAATATTTATTTAATTTATATAATCTAATAATATTAATAATAATATGAGGCAATTTCTTTTTCGTTTCATCACAAAGGATTTCATGTTTTACCTTGCTATTTATTTGATATGAAACTAATCCAGATACAGTAAGTACTGTAACTTTATGATTTTTTTCACTCAGAAAATTAGCAATGTTTGCAACAACTCTTTCTGCACCTCCACCTGATAAACTACTGATAAAAAGTGTAATATCCATGTTTTCCACATCCCTACCGTAAAATATATAGTTAGTTCATTATTAACTCATTCCACTTTTTCGCAATATTGTCAATTGTAAACTTTTCTAACATCCTACGATTATTCTCTCTCATTTTTTTTCTGGTTTTTGTATCATTCATCAATTCTACAATTGCATTTTTCATTTGAACATTATTCCCAACTTCAACGAGTCTACCATTCTCTATTGTAATTAATTCACGTGCTGTTCCAGTCGGAAAATCAGTTGATATTACTGGAAGTCCCAACACCATAGCTTCCAATAATGCATTTGGAAACCCTTCATAATCCGATGACATAACAAATAAACTTGCATCTTTAATTTTATTGAATAAATCATTACAAATACCGGGAAATTTTACGTTATCAATCAAGTTTAACTCTCTAACCTGACTCTCTAATTTTTCTCTTAATCTTCCTTCCCCATATATAATTAATTGTGTTTCAGGTGGAATGTACTTTAAAGCAACACTAAAACTATCTATCAATAATGAAAAATTTTTTTGATAATCTAACCTACCAACTCCAACTATAACAGGACATGAATTTTCTTCAACCTGTGTGGGAATTAAGTTTGGATCTATTGGGTTTGCAATTACTATTTTTTTATCATTTGAAACACAATTATAAAACTCTTTCACTTTTTTACTTTGGCACACTAAAATGTCTGCGTTTCTATAAATTTTTTTTAATATTATCTGCATTACTTTTGATCTTTTAGTTGGATCGTTACGCTCTGAACAGATTATTTTAAATTTTTCACTTCTCATTCCTGATAAATAAACTGCAATATCTGCTTGAGGAAGAAACGGTATCACAATATCTGGTTGAGAGTTTTTCACAATATGTCTTACAAATCTAGTTGATTTATATAATACATTAATTGCAATCGACATAATGGAATAAATTCTATTTTTTCTATTAATAGAGTATCCAACAGATACTACTTCTATATCACTATTTAAATCGTAAAAAGGTTCTTTATTTTCAAATTTTAAAATTTTCACCTTGTGGTCTTTGTATGAAAAATAATTTGCTAAATTTGAAGCAAATCTCTCCGTCCCACCACTTGATAATGTCGGAATAACTATTAATATTTTCATTTTTTCCCCTTTATAATCAATCTCCACTTTTTTTAATTATAGCATAAATTTTTCTATAAATTGGAACTGGCATTATTCTTGATACTAGCATAGCTATCCAAATATATAGAAAATCAAAAAGACTACAATCACCTCGTTGTAACATTCGTTTCTGAAGTAATACCCTTATTTTACAACTTTCCCTATTCTTATTTCTTGCTAAACATTCATCATTTGCTCTAAAGTATAAAAGTACTTTGTTAACGTTTGATCCTTCATATCCATTACTAATCATTTTAGAGAATAAATCATGATCTTGACTTCTCCTTAATTGAGAGTCATATCCACCACATGCTAATACTGCTTTTTTTCTATACATCATTGCAGGATGCGAAAAAGGACATTCTCTTCTAAAAGTTTTCTTTATATCATTCATATTGATTGGAAAAGTATTCACCTTTTCTGACACATCACTTATATCTTTTCTAAAATGTTTGGTATATCCCCCCAACAGAGCAAGATTTGGATTTTTTTGATATTCATCTACTTGTATCTCACATCTTTTAGGCAGAGAATAGTCATCTGCGTCCATTCTAGCCACTAAATCATTTCTACATACTTTTAATCCCTCATTAAGAGCATAAGCCAGTCCATGATTGCTTTTCAATTTAACTATAGTAAATAATGATTTATTAGACTCTTTTAACCACTTTATTTCATCTCTTAAATCTTTTTCAATTGGTCCATCACACACAATAACAAACTGATCTGGCGGATAAGTTTGTTCTAATATGCTTTTAACACTTAGTCTAAATTCTTCTACTCCAGCTTTTTTATAAACTGACATAAGAACACTATATTTCTCCATTACTTTCCTCTCTTATCTGGATAATATTTATATATTCCATTTTGGAACATATAAATATTAAATTAATTAATGCTTCTGAATGTCTTTTGCCCCGGCACTGGTCTGCACGCAACTAAGGTAGAATGATAAACACACTAATGATCTTATTTACATCACCATCAAAATGAGTATTTATGATGTCTGGATCAAATCATTGAATAACTTTTTCTATAGTTTCATTTATATCTGTATGCGCAACCATATCTAACTTTATATCTGGTAATTCGCTATAATATACATTTGAAATTCAATGAATGTTTGCTACATTTAATGCTTCTTTTCTTCATTTTTTACGTCCATTCATAATTTTAATTGCGACCTTTTGAAGTTTATCATACTTGTTTTGTTCTACTTTTCCTTCTTGTAACAAATAATCACCAAAGTCCATATCACTTACAGTCCCTTCACGATTTATACCCTCTTGTTTTACAAAAGCTTTCATAACCGTCTGAAAAATTATTTTCACATCAGCAAAAAATGTTATCTTCTTAATATATTTCAAATCATAATTCAGCTTGTCTTCCCATCGAATTGTATTTCTTCCATTTACTTGTGCAAGTCCACTCAAACCTGGACGAACTAAATGACGTCTTCTCTGTTCTTTTGTCATAAAAACCATATCTCTCACAAGCTGAGGGCGAGGACCTATGACTGCCATATCACCACGTATAATGTTGAAAGCCTCTGGTAACTCATCTAAAGAAGTACTTCTCAGCCATTTTCCAAATGAAGTTAATCGAACTTCGTCCGGTAATAAATCTCCATTTTCATCTTTCTCATCCGTCATCGTTCTGAACTTATAAAGTGGAAATAGTGTTTCATTTAACCCTGGTCTGTATTGTTTAAATATTACTGAAGAACCCAATTTTATTCTGACAAGTATTGCAACAATTACATATAACCACCAAAATACTACAACAGCTAAAAGGGCACAGGTAAAGTCCAGTCCCCTTTTCACATTTCTTTCATAAAATGTTATTTTTCTTTTTGTGTGCTGATTACCTTTTTTCTTCAATCTCAACACTCTCCATTTTCAATTACTCAAAACAGCTTCTAATAATCTTAATAATAATGTCTTGCTGTTCTTCAGTCATTTTATTATCACTAGGTAAACATAATCCTCTTTCAAAAATATCCATGCCCACATCTAAAGGTTTACCATTTTCAGCATTTTCCCCACCTGAAATATAAGCATTAGTTTTTCCCCGACCGTTCCCTTCTCTGGTTACAAATCCATGTGTTGCAAAAATCGGTTGTTTATGCATAGGTTTCCAGATTGGTCTGCCTTCCGCATTGATACTCGAAATTGCTTCCAGAACTTCTGAAGGACAACTTTTTCCATGTTCACTAATATAAAGTGCTTTATATTCTCCTCTAATCTGTTCACACATAGCTTCTGGCTCAATAGTCATACAACTCAACCAGTAGTTTGGTACACTATTTTCATCATCATATGGATTCATTTTCACTGGAAGTCCTTTAAATCCTTCTTTATATCTCTCATAAATAGATTTTTTCTGAGCAATATGTTCTTCTAAGTATGGAAGCTGACCTCTTACAACGCCTGCAATTACATTACTCATTCTATAGTTATATCCGACTTCCTCATGCTGGTACCAAGGCGCATTCTCTCTCGCCTGTGTAGACCATTTTTTAACATTTTTTGCGTCCTCCAAGCTATCTGTAAGGAACATTCCTCCTGCAGAACCTGTAATAATTTTATTACCATTAAAACTGATCGCATTATAATCTCCAAGCGCACCAGTTTGTTTCCCTTTATATGTAGCTCCTAAAGATTCAGCTGCATCTTCAATGATAACAGCACCATGTTTGTCACAAATAGCTTTAATATCATCAATCTTACCTGGTGTACCGTATAGATGAGCTACTACAACCACTTTGACTTCTGGATAGATTTCAAAAGCCTTTTTCAATGCAACTGGATCCATATTCCAAGTATCATACTCTGTATCAATAAAAATAGGTACTCCGCCTTCATATATAACTGGGTTAACAGTTGCCCCAAAAGTTATATCACTACAAAAAATTTTTTTATTTTGAGATACTCCAGCCAATTTAACTGCCATATGAAGTGCTGCTGTTCCCGTTGAAAGTGCTACTGCATATTTACACCCTACTTTTTCACATATTTGTTTTTCTATTTCATTAATATTGGCTCCTACAGTTGACATCCAATTTGTCTGATATGCTTCTGTAATATACTGCAGTTCCTCTCCATGCATTGTCGGACTGCTGAGCCAAATTTTGTTCTCAAACTTTTCAAACTGATGGTTTTCTGATTTAAACATGCGTAATCCTCTCATTCATTTTTTAATGTTATTTTATTTAATTTTATTCTTGTTTTTATTTCAAATATGTGATATTGTTTTGTCGTTTTTTATCTTGCATACACTAAAAAAATGAACATTAGTCCACCGTGATAGCATTCACACCGAACCTGGTCAAATTGCCTCCATTCTTTTTTCTACTCTATATTGTGGGTCAATCCAGAGTACCCAAAAACCCCTATTAACCTCTTCAGTTCTAGAATCTAGTTCACTATCCATAGGAAATTTCATAATCAGGAATTTTCCTACGCCCTCGACCCCCGAATGAAATCAAGATTTTCTCTTGGATGTCCCTATTATACTGCTATCACTCTATCTCCAGATGTTATTCTTGCAAGTCTAACATCTAGGTGCATTGTTGTGAAACAGAGTTATAACTTCTGTTTAAATGGCTGTATCTCCATTACAATCACCAAACTTAACCATGTAATTACACACTGACAACTGTCTTTCTAACCAGTTTTGCATAACTTTTCTCGCTTTTTTCCTTTTCTTTTTCCTGTTCTTCTTCTGCAACCTGATATGTCTCTACGACTTCTGCGACCAGCTCTTTCATGTCTTCGCTGTTGGCATAGGCTGCACTCATCAGCTCTTTTAACTGCTTTAAGAATACATTGGTATCAAAATGAATTGGACTGCCAATGTAGATTAGCTTATTTGCGGTGGTCCTCATGCCTTCCTCGCTCATCAACTTCTCTTCAAATAGCTTTTCGCCGGGTCGTAGTCCGGTATACTCTACCATAATGTCTACATCGGGCTTATAGCCGGACAGCTTGATCAGGTTTCTTGCCAGGCTGTCGATCTTTACAGGACTTCCCATATCAAGTACAAAGATTTCGCCGCCATGGGCATAGGTGCCAGCTTGTAGTACTAGGCTGACAGCTTCCGGTATGGTCATAAAGTACCGGATAATGTCTGGATGAGTTACGGTGACCGGACCGCCGTGAGCAATCTGATGCTGAAAGATTGGAATTACGGAGCCATTGCTTCCTAGCACATTACCAAAGCGAACGGCAACAAATTCAGTATGTATGTCAGCGGGAAGCCTGCGTTTCTTCTTTAGCTGTCCTAGTTCGTCTCCCGTATGGGTAAACATGGTTGGAAGTTCATTTGCCTTACCCTCCCTTATTTTCTGATCAAAGGTCTGGATGATCATTTCACAGAGACGCTTAGAGGCCCCCATTATATTGGTTGGGTTGACTGCCTTATCTGTGCTGATCAGAACAAAGCGTTTACATCCTTGTAGCATGGCGGCATAGGCGGTCTTGTAGGTCCCGATTGCATTGTTTTTAATTGCCTCACAAGGGCTGTCTTCCATTAATGGCACATGCTTATGGGCAGCTGCGTGGAAGACTATTTCTGGTCGATACTCTTTAAATACCTGGTAGATCCGGCGGCTGTCTCGTACTGAGCCAATCAGTGTTACAAGGTTCAGGTTTGGAAACTTCTCTTTTAGTTCCAGCTGGATGCCATAAGCATTGTTCTCATAAATGTCAAAGATAATTAGTTGTTTTGGATGATGGGCGGCCACCTGCCTGCAGAGCTCACTGCCGATAGAGCCTCCTCCCCCTGTTACTAAGATGCATTTTCCAGATAGGAATTCAAAGACTTCTTTTAAGTTGGCGTGGACGGGTTCCCTTCCTAACAAATCTTCCACTGACACATCTTGCATAGCTCCCACGGAAGCCTCGCCATTTACCAGCTGATATAGGCCTGGAAGCTGTTTTAGCTCACAACCGGTTTCATTGCAAATATTTAAGATATCTCGTTTTTCTTCTGACCTGGCACTTGGAATTGTCAGATAAATCTTCTTAATCTTATATTTTTCTACATTTACTAAGATGTCATCTCTTCCTCCGACAATTGGAATCCCTTCGATATAACGATTCCATTTATTCGGATCGTCATCTATAATACAACAGACGTGATCGGTATATTCTTTAGCTTTCATCATATCCCGTAAAATGATGCGTCCGGCTGCGCCTGCACCAATTAGCATGACGTTGGCATTATTCTCGTG
This sequence comes from bacterium, assembly GCA_030535455.1. Classification (GTDB taxonomy): domain Bacteria; phylum Bacillota; class Clostridia; order Lachnospirales; family Lachnospiraceae; genus KM106-2. The sequence goes on along the minus strand of JAUNJY010000037.1, from coordinate 14,589 downwards.
ACTGGAATGGGTCGTTCGAAGCAGCAATATAAATCGATAGGAAAAACGTATGCAAAGTACTGCCCCAAATTGAAAAACGATTCCAAAACAGTAATAAGAAACAGGCATGCGCCTGAATAAAAATGTGATGCCAACTATATGAACGGCTGAGGTAATGATTGTTGCTATAAGTACTCGAAAGAGCTCGTTATAGCTGGCAAATTTCCATATACTTCGATAGAGCCTGCAGCCGATAAAAACTATTAGACTGAAAATAACATAACCGGGGATAAAGGCACGATATGCATTCAGATACTCCTCGGGAATACTCGAGTACTTACAGTCAAAGCGAAGCCAGAGCGCAAGGAAATAGCCTAATACAAGTATTAAGGAATCGTACATAGCCAGCATTATGCTGACAACTTTCCAATGCTCCAAACATATTCTCTTCATTTAAGCCTCCAACAATATTGTAATGATATTGCTTTAGTCGCTTATAATGCTATTTATTGTTTTGAAGATGTGTCATTATAATTCCCATAATATTTTTTGTAGTAATGCTTATAGTACCTATTGTAATAGCCATTTTTGTCCGTCTGCATCTTATTTAGTATGACTCCTAGGATTTTGACACCGGTGACCTCCAGCTGTTTTTTCACAGTCTGCAGAAACTTATAGCTGTTTTTATTACTTTCTACCAGTAGGATTGCGCCGTCACAGCGTGGTGCGATTATGGCTGCATCGATTACGGTTCCAAGAGGTGGAGTATCAATAATTACCATATCAAAATGTTCTCTTGCCCAATCTAACAAGGAGTGAAATAGGTCCGTTCCAAGTAATTGGGTTGGATTTGGTGTGGATCTTCCTGCAAAAATAATGGATAGGTTTTCTTGATTTGTTTCGTAAAGCACGTCTTGCATCATGGCCTGACCGCTTAGATAATGAGATAATCCTTTGATCTCCTTCTTCTGATTTACCGCATGATATTGTCCTATCATGGACGATTTACGTAAATCACAGTCGATTAATACTACCCTCTTATTATCATTTGCCAGAGTCCTTGCAAGTCCCATAGCGGTACTTGTTTTCCCTTCATCAGGACTACAGCTTGTAATTAAAATCGTCTTGATGTCAGAACCACAGAAGCTTAGGTTGGTACGAATGGAGTTAAATGCTTCCTTTTTTGCATAGGTTAGTTCTATAAGGTTTTCAAACTCGACTTTCTCCACTGCTTATTCCTCCTTTCCTTCTGTATGGACTGGTTCCTGCTCTGCTGCAATCTCCTGTACTGCCTCCTCTTCTCCCTTGCTCAATATCTCCTCTTTCGATATTTCTTCAAGGGCTGGCTTCTCTGCCCGTTCTTCCATTATTTTTTCTTCCTCGCTGGTCTTTTCTACTGTCTTCCCATCATGTTCGGTCTTCTCATCCGTTGCCTTGTCTTCCGCCTTTTCTTCCGTCCTTTCCTCTGTCTTCACTTCAATTGTCTCTTCTTTAGCCTTTTCTTCTATCCTGTCTTCCTCTTTCCCTTCTTTATCCTTTTCTTCAATTGTCTTTTCTTCAGTCTTCACCTCTTCCGTTTTCTCTTCAATTGTCTCTTCCTTAACCTTTTTCTCCGTCTTGCCTTCTCCTTTTTCTTTCTCTACTGTCTCTTCAAAAGCCCTTTCTTCTGCCTTTTCCTCTTCAATCTTTTCTTCCACCTTCTCTTCTAAAACCTGTATCTCCCCGGCATACTCCTCCTTTGATTTCTTCTTTCCCTTATTCTTTTTCTTTTTACTATTCCTTTTCTTCTCGTCTTCATCTGGGATCATTCCCAGGGTGTTTAGTCCTAGATAGCGTTCCACGTCATCAGCAGTCTTTACCGTATCATCTAGCAAATAGCCTACGATGATGATGCCACATGATATAAATAAACCAAGTAGTGTTGCTAGCAAGGTGTTCTTTGTAATATTCGGAGACACTTTCTGACCGGTTGAAATAGCAGGCTCCACTACGCTTGGCTCATCAGTATGCATAATGTCCTTAATGGATTTTTGAGATACCGCCACTATGTCATTGGCTATTTCCTTGGCAAGGACCGGATCCGTATAGGTCACTTTGATACTCAACATACGCGTATCCTTTGGATTTGTAATCGTTACCAGACTAAGCAGTTCATCGTAGTCCATCGTCAGATGCAGATCCTTGATTACCTGTTCCATCACTGTACGGCTTTTGATCAGTTCTGCATAGTCGGCCGTCAAGCCAGTGCTTAAGTCAAGATCAGAAAGGCTGAAGGAAGCATCCGACTTTGACATTACATAGATTTTTGATATGCTTGCATACTTGGGCTCAATCATATAATAGCTAACAAGTGCTCCAGCAAGTCCAAATATCACGGTAACGCTGATAATGATTACCAGACGTCGTCTCAGAATATGTAGCATTTCAATTAGGTCAATCTCATTCACGTCCTGTTCAGAATTCATGTGCCTTCCTACTTTCTATATAAATTTGATTTGCAATATTGCTTTATGCTTATGAGCAGTACCACAAGTCCGGCCATAATTCCAGTGACCACGTAGCACTGCTTTTCCAATGCACGAACCATCTCATTTATGACTGCTGCATAACTAGGCGGGCCTATATTTAAACGGGAGGCAAAATCACCATTTCTTATGGATATGGCAATCAAACCATTTATAAGAACCGCCGTTATTCCAGCATAAATAAGATATGCCATGGCATGGACCTTACTATGATACATATGAAATAAAAGGACAAGGATTAGGATTGCTAGAATTCCGCTGACGATTGCAAGACATATCAACTTATGATTTAAACTATTAGAAAATGCATAAAAAGTAGAAACGAAATCTGGTGTCACATAAGTCTCATAGTAGCTTTCCGCTTGGGAGACAATCTCTTTTATAATTAAATCAATATTGGCAGAGTCGCTCACCTTATTTTTCTCTAAATAATCCTTTATTGCAGATGACAATCCTTCTCTAAACTCTAATGACTGTGTCCTTCCCTCTTTCCCACTAAATACAGTATTAATATAGTTAAATGCATCCACATAGATACGATTACCATTTAACAGCTCTTCAGCACACGCCGGGTCAACTTTCCTATTGAGTAAAAGCTGACACACCTGCTGGTTTACCTGTTTCTCAATGGCATTGATATAATTGCTTGCCTTCACATGGTCTCTAAAGTTACGTTTCCCAACAATTGCGGTTTCACCTTCTGCGAAAATACATAAGCCCACCAGGCTCAGGCACAGAAAAAAGGACAACAGCAGGCTCAGGATAGTTCGAACAGTATGTTGTTTTAGCATCATCCTACCTCCCGGTCATTTGTCACATTCACTCTCTTTGCATACACGTAAAATCGTTCGGTTCGTTGCTTTGTCACATCTCCAAATGGATAACAGGTATATAAAACAAGCTGTTCCTGGTCTGTTTGCAATCCATACGCGTCCTGATCTAGTACGTCTGCAATCTTTATGTCGGTAACTTCATACTGATATTGTCCGTTTACGGTCTTGATGATGATTTCATTTCCTTTCTCCATATGTTCCAATGGCGCCATAAATGTGGTGTCATGCCCTCCTGCAAGGATGGTCCCTGTTTCACCAGGCAAGGAAGATGCCGCATATATGCCAATTCCTTTTTCAAAAATATCATCTGAATCTCCATAGTACAGTGGTGCCTTCAATTCTGCTGTTTCACAGCACACTTCTCCAAACATGGTCCCAATAAGAGGAGGATTCTCTTCGCCCTTTTCTATCTCCTCCCGGGGCTCTGTGTGATCGTTGTCCAAAGATTGCTGCTTTTCATACGAATATTCTGGGGCACCTTTTACTGCTGCCAGCTTAAACTCATTTAGCACCATGTCCCAGATGGGACGGCCTGCGAACATAAAAATTCCATATACAAGCAAAGTAAATACCGCCGGTACTAAGAGATAAGCAAACAGCTTCCTATTGGTGTTTATTTTTCTTGGCGAAGAATAGTTCTACTAATGACATAATTATGAGCATAAAAAATAGGCTCCCTAATATTTTTGCCATTAGTAAGCCCTTTTCGATTGATATTCCTGTATTCTTAACTGGCAAGGATCCCTCTAAAACAGAGGTTTTTCCCTTTCTTACAGAGACTTTTCCTTCCAGATATTTTTCCACTGTTATAGATACTTCATCGGTATCCAATTCAAAATCCGAATATTCGACTTTGATATAGTCGCTTGATACGGTTTCTTTCTTGCTTGCCTTGGTTTCTGGCGTATTTGAAGACTCTTTGTCTGTTTCCCCTGCGCCGCTCTCTGAATCCTTGGAAGCCTCTTCTTTTTTTTCCTTTTCATTTTTGATTTCCACAAGGTAGCCACTTTCAATTCCGGTCTTTAGATTGCTCTGTATAAATTGTTTTGCCTTTTTACACTGGGCTTCGGTCAGATCAATGCCGTCCTCACTAAGCTTTGCCCTCGCAGTTGCAAGGGCAGAACTTGTGGCTTTATACTTGTGTCCGTCATAGGTAAAGGTTCCGCTTAGATATTCCAGTAAATCAGCCTCTGCACTGTTGATGTCTCCTGCAAAGACGACTTCCCCCGGCAATATCATCAGAACTAAAGCAATGCCTATCATAAGGCAAATCTTGTATCGTTTCATACCCGCTCCTTGACCGCTTATTTGTAATATACCGTAGTTCTTGCATGGTCAATAAATCCACCAATGTTGTCACTGATATGGAACAGACTGAAAAATGAACTCATTTCATTTAAATACGTCCTGTTATAGATAAATTCATATTTATTCTTTGATGAAGTGTAGCTTACAACAAGCCTGCGGTCTCTTGACATTGCCGTATAGAGGAATGCCTGGGTACCGTCTGCCTTAACATAAGCGATAAATTTAAACTGTCCAATTGCTATATTCAAGGTATACATTCCATTTTTGAGGGAAGCGGTAATTGCAATGGATGGTAGCGTCGTAGTACCCTTCTTTGTTGTAAATGTATACGTATTATTTTTCTTTGTTAGCCGTATCTCATAAGTCCCGTCAAAACTTGGGCTCTTTCCTGAAATTACGATCTTCTTATAATCCGTCTTGTTTTCTGTTACCGTGGCTTTGACGCCTGCCATGGTAAAGACAGAATTTTTAGTTGCCATATTGAAGAAAATGGCGGATAAATTGGTCTTATAACCTGATAGCTTTTTCACCTTTGCCTGTCGTTTTGCCAGGTCGGAGGATGTGGTCTGGAATGTCCGTACACCGCTTACGGTCTTAACATATTTCATATCAGAGGACACGGTATATCGATATCCGGTATCCTTTCCAAGTTTAACCTTAACCGGTGTCACCCTCTCTTGTACCGGCCTGATCTTAATTGTACAATACTTGGTCAGTCCATTGGCTTTAGCATATACCTTCACTGTACCAGCCTTTTTTGCAACCACTTTGCCGTTGGTCACAGTTGCATAAGATTTATTGCTGACCGACCAGCTTATTTTTTTGGAAGCACCATAGGTCTTTGCATTCAACTGGATGCTCTTGCTTCCTGTTAAATAAATGGTTGCCGATGTAGGGCTTATGCTTAAGCTTGGCTTAACTGCCTTGATTTTAATGCTTGCTTTCTTGCCATTTGCCGAAGCCGTCACGGTTACTGTTCCTGCCTTCTTAAATCGAACACGTCCCTTGGAATTCACAGATGCGATCTTTTGATCCTTTTTCGACATGGAATAAGAGACTTTTTTCGATGCACCTTTTACCTCTGGCTTTAAATAGGTATCCTGATTTGAATTTACTGTAAGCTTGCTTTGTTTGAACTTTATTGTTGGATTTTTCACCGTTACTTTACAAGATACTTTTACTCTCCTGTTGTATCTGCTATATGCTGTAATTGTAGCGCTTCCAGATCTCTTGGCAGTAATCTTGCCTCTTGAGTTTACCGTAGCTACCCTTGAATTGCTTGACTTCCAGGTAACACTCTTGCTTGCCCTTGCTGGGCTTACGGACTTTACTTTTAACGTTGTCGACTGCTTGACATACAATGTTATCTTTTTCTCGGTAAGCGTTATCTTAGTTGGTTTCCTAGTTGCAGCCCCTACAGTCTCCATCGGATACCCAACACTCATAAATAAAACTATTACAGTAAGAAGGGTTGTAAAGAATCTAACTCTTTTCCTTCTCATTCAAACGGTCCTCCAATACTTATTTATTTCATCAAACAAGGTAATTTTATTTCTAATCCCAATTATTGTCAACTCATGTTATAATTGTTAATTATGCATTTTTCAACCGTAAAGGTAGAATTATTTTCCTTCCTTTCACCACTCCCCATAATTGTTGCACAATTATGTCTCAATATGGCTATAACTTTGGAACGTAGTGTAACAGAGCTTTCATATATAGCAAAAGGCCCTAGAGCAAATTTACCTAGAGCCTTGTTTGTATTATCGCTTGCCCCAACCTTTACAATATCTTACTTTTTTTCCTTAGGTAAATTTGACGGTTCTTTATTACTTCTTTACATTTTCATTGATAATAATATCTATTTCAGATACCCAGTTAGTTGGTCCACATATATATGCAACCTGAATTATCTTCTACCTTCACTTTCTCTAGATTATACGTATGCTTAAATGGACGATATACTTCATTTACGATAATATATCCGTTTCAATCAGCTGATTACCAAATAAACGTGAACCATAACATTAACATCACCAAATTCATTCACCTGCGTTCAGTTCTGCGTATTTAATCAATACTTGCTTTTCATTTGTTTCGAGCATAGGAGATTATCTCCATATACTGATTTGGGAATCAAACAGCCATAAGGCAATACTAAATATCATTTGCAACATAGTCGACTGTTTTTTACACTATGCTGAGAAAATAGTATTATTATATCGAGAAAAAGAAGGACATTTTTTCTACACGAAACGCCCTTCTTCCTTACTAACTACTATTCTGTTTCAATTATCGTCATAAATGTAATACCGAGATGTACCGGTTGAAAAATTTTCTCCATTTAACAGTAGCATCTCAATAGAAGGTCCCTAAATTCACTAACACATCATGCACCATTCAATAATTAGGTATTACATTATTTTCCTTCAAAAATATTACCACCTTTTTCTGCGTTTTCTCATTTGTGTATAATTATTACCTTACGATTAATCTTTTAGATGATTGTAGTAAACATTGGGAAAAAGATTGGTTTTTTATAGTAGCCATTATCTTATCTCTCTGCGATTTTATACTACTTATATATCGTCTTTAATTTAGAATTTCTCCTAACTTGCTCCAAACCCAAACAGACAGACACCTACTGTCTTAAACAAGATCTTGAAGTCCAGCCATAAGGACCAGTTGTCGATATACTTTAGATCCAGTTTTACTACTTCATTAAAATCTTTGATATTGCTGCGTCCACTTACCTGCCACATGCCGGTGATGCCTGGCTTTGCACTCAGACGTCGTTTTTGATAAGCTTCATAATGTAAGAACTCATCTACTGTTGGTGGTCTGGTTCCTACAAGGCTCATGTCGCCAATCAGCACGTTATAGAACTGAGGCAGTTCATCTAAACTTGTCTTTCTTATAAACCGTCCCACCTTTGTAATTCGTGGGTCATTTTCCATCTTGAACATCAGACCATTCATTTCATTTTGAGCCATTAATTCGGCCTTTCTGGCCTCTGCATCCTGATACATGGAGCGGAACTTGTAAAACTTAAATACACGTCCATTTTTTCCGACACGCTTTTGTGCAAAGATTGCAGGACCTTTGGACTCGATTTTAATCAATGGAACAAGTATGATACCAACCAAGCCTGTAATCAGCAAGCCAAATAAAGCCCCAACGATATCGATGCAGCGTTTCATTACAATGGAGCTCAGGCTGTAGCAATTACTTGAAAAAGTAAGCACACTAAAGCCTGCCAAATTATTAACCTTCTTCTCACAATCAAAATCCATTTCAAATGCATTGAAGTTAATGCTTACCGGAACTCCCATCAATTCAAGCTGGGATACTACCATCTCCATGTTGAGGCGGTATTGTGATGGCAGGTTGATAAATACCTCGTCAACAGGCTTGTAGCATGGGTAGGTCAGATAATCCTCTTTATTTGCAACCACAGGGATCCCGTGAACCTCTTTTATGGTCCTGTCTTTGTCATCGTAAAGTGCTATTGCTGTAACGCTTCCTCCCCAGGCTCCTGACTCTTCCATACGTTGTAAGACTTTCTCTACCCTATGTCTTGTGGTTACAAGATATACTTTCTTACTATGCTGTAGCCTTGGGTAAATCCTCTTGCCAAACATCTTCAATACAATATGTGCTGCATATACAAGACCCATATTTATCAGCAGAAAATAAACCATTCCACGTCTTGAAATGTTAAATGCTGTTCCGGTGTAGAACATAAACACTAGGATCGCAAACATAAACTGCAGATTGTATATAAATACTGCCTTCATTTCCTCCAAATAGCCTCTTCGGAATAAATGTTTTGACACATTGCTTAGATAAAATACCGCTATATGTACTAGTGTCAAAACGACCAAGCTGTTGGAGCTTAAATCATTAAATGGTAGACAGATTACTATGAGCCAGCTAAGGCAAACGCATATCATGTCGCATAAACAAATTGCCAAACGTTTTAATTCTGTTACTTTACGAAACATTTCTTCTCCCCTTCTCCTTACTCTACTGTTCTCAGCTTTTACTTAGCCTCAGTTAGCGGATCCCTCGGTCTATCTATTTCGTCTTTTTTCAACTTTCTTTCCGTTAATTCAGCTAAAATATGCTCAAAATACACTTTGAATTAAATTAATTCTATAAGCTCAACCTTTTTTTGTCAATGACTGCCATCTTCTACTAATCCACCTTTTCCATGAATTTTTAAGTTTATTTCCTTTATTATTCCCTTTTTAGACAGCTATATATGATGATTTATGTCGACATTTATCTATATCTTTTGATAGTAAATTGAGCGAACTTTCTTATTTTAATTTTAGCGCACTTTTCTCCTTTCTTTGGATTTACGACTTCTCACCTTTTTGCTGGCAGGCTGTTTACATATAAACTTTAAGTATTTCTTGATTTTCTCATCCTGTAGCAGTGCATCTATTGTATTTAGCCTGATCGCCAATTCCTTATTGGTATACAATGCATGAATATGTTTGTGGCAGTCCTCGCAAATCAGCGCTATATGCTCTTCCTTTCCGCCCTCCTCTCTAGGCAGCAAATGATGCTTAGTCAAAATAGTGTTCTGTCGATGGCATAATTCACATGTTCCTTCCATACTATCTCCTTTCCTTATATATGCTTATTCTGTCCGACAGTGGAACTTTTATTACAATAAAGGTCTTTCCTATTACCGCTCTTTCCTCATCAAAGCAACTTATCTCACTCACAGCGTCCCCCATAAGTATCGCATTTCAGGAATTCACTTCCTGAAACACAAAAAGGACCAAGCACGCGTACCGCGTACTTGGTCCTTTCATTACCTTCAGCACCGGATGAAATCCCATTTCATCCGAAGACACCGTCCTCGGTGTCGCCTATAGCATTTCTGCTCTTAATACATCTCCGCTCTTAGCAGAAAGGTAAGCTGGTGCAATATCAAATACTGTCTTACATCCAGTTTGTCCTTCTACATTAAGACGGTGAGCAGCTCTAGCGTAAGCAATTAAAGTGCTTGCTGTGAACTCTGGGTTAGAGTCTAATTTTAAGCTATATTCAATGATTTGTTTGTTTTCATTTTCCCAGCCAGTAGCTCCACTACGGATTACGAAACCGCCGTGAGGGATACCACTGTGGTTTGCCATTAATTCTTCTTCGCTGATGAAGTTTACAGTTGTATCATAATCAGAGAAATAGTTTGGCATAGTCTTGATTTCATTTTCAATTCTAGCTGCATCTGCGCCTTCTTCTAAGACAACGAAACATTCTCTTGTATGTTTTTGTCTAGTTGTAAGCTCAGGATTGCTTCCGGAACGAACTGCTTCAAGAGCGCTGTCTACTGGAATTGTGTATTGTTTTGCATTCTTAACGCCTTCGATACGACGAAGAGCATCAGAGTGACCTTGGCTTACACCTTTGCCCCAAAATGTATAATCGCTTCCTTGAGGTAAGATAGCGTTTGCATATAATCTGTTAAGAGAGAACATACCTGGATCCCAACCTACAGAGATAATTGCTACGTTTCCGTTTACTTTTGCTTGTTCATCAACGTTTGCAAAATGTTCTGGGATACGTGCATGTGTATCAAAGCTATCTACTACGTTGAAGTGTTTTGCGTATGCAGGTGTTTGTTCTGGTAAATCTGTAGCACTACCGCCACATAAGATCATTACGTCGATCTTACCTTTCCAGTTTTCAATTTCATCTACATGACAAACAGTTGCTGTTTCTGTAAGGATAGAAACTGTTGCAGGATCTCTACGAGAGAATACTGCTACTAATTCCATATCATCATTTTGACGGATTGCGCATTCAACGCCACGTCCTAAGTTACCATATCCAATAATACCAATTCTTGTACTCACTTTTGTACTCCTTAATATCTTCATTTTTTATTTCGTACTAGAGATTTTACTCTCCCTATCGCGACAGTCGCCAAATCCATGCAAGTATGGCTTTGGCTCGTTGTTCGCGTAAATTAATAATGCGGTACTTCTTAAATACCGCTGGTGTTGATCTGACGATCATTTATTGATGCTTTAGTTTTCAATCCAAGGAACAAAATGCAACTTTACATTCTGTTAGTATTATTTTGCCACCTCTATGACTGGTTATACTAAAAACCATGAACTCCGCACTAAGAAATCTTTATACCAAGTTCCTATAAACTAACTATTCATACATATTTTATAAAAAAAGTATTAATTAGTCAATAAATAAATGCACTATAGTAAAATCCAGTATCTTTGTATTAAACCGCTTTTGGTCAAACCAACCGTATCCTTGACTTCATTTTCCAATATTCTACCATTTTATAAAATAGTTCTTTGGGAAGACTTCTGATGGCACATAACCCTCTTTGTACCTATTCTTCAGTCATTCGTTAAAATTAATCCACTCCTCGAATGAGCTTACCACTTCATGTCCTGCACATCCGCCAAAACACTCTCCATTGCCCATCATTTCCTCCCTGAAACTCTTTTTTTCTATTATTAAGCCGTTGATCAGCTAGCAAGCTTTTATTTGGCCCAGGACTAAAATCATATGTTCTATAATATAAGAGTACCAATTATGTAGTATGTGGAGAGAACTACGCAATATGTTAAAAATTCTAATTATTTTATTGGTTTTAGTAATTGCAGTTGCTATTATTTCAATCATAGCTAGTGGTGAGCGGCAGATACAATATAATAATAGAAATGTCCCGAAAGGTGATGAACTTAGTAAGATTCAAGAAGATAGCAAAGTCTATGTAAATGAAGCATATAATGATTTGTCGTATTTAGCAACCTATATTGGTAAATGTGAGACTGGATGGCCTAAATGGGATACCATCAACCAACATATTCGCCAAGAAAAGCTGTTCACCTATTGAACTACAGTCTATATCTGACCATCGTATGAGCGTTGACGAGCTAAATAGAAAGGTTGTAGATTTCATACGCAAAATGATTCCTGATGATGCGGAACGTATTCCTGTGAAAAAGCCCGTATATACAGAAGACAGCTATAGTAATCTAGCGGCAAAAAGAAATATAAAATAAAAAAAGCTCCGCACTCCTTGATAATCAAGGGATGTGGAGCTTTACCGGTCAATTAAGAATTTAATCTAGACAGACGGATTAGTTACCCATTTGTTTAGCAACTTCTTCAGCGAAGTTTTCTTCTTTCTTTTCCATACCTTCGCCAGTTTCGAAACGAACGAATTTTTTAATAGTTAAAGCTTTGTCTACGGAAGCGATGTATTTACCTACTGTGAAATCACCGTCTTTAACGTAAGCTTGATCTACTAAACAAACTTCTTTTAATTCTTTATTTAAACGTCCAACAACCATTTTTTCGATGATGTTTTCTGGTTTACCTGGGTTTTCGTTCATTGCTTGAACTTTTAAGATTTCTGTTTCATGAGCGATGTATTCTTGAGATACTTCACTTCTATCAACATATTTAGGAGCTAAAGCTGCAACTTGCATTGCAACGTTTCTAGCAACTTCTTTGTTAGCGTCTGTAGCTTCGCCTTCGAATTCTACAACAACACCGATTTTACCGCCAGCGTGGATGTAAGATTCAACGAATCCGTTTTCAACAGAGATTTTTTCAAATCTTCTGATAGACATTTTTTCACCGATAACAGCGATTTGAGAGTTTAACTCATCTTGAACTGTTTTAGTAGTATCTTTAGCCCAAGCTTCTGCTAAGAAAGCATCAACGTCAGCTGCTGTAGTTGTAGCAACTTGTGCTGCAACGTCTGCAACGAAGTTTTGGAATTTTTCGTTTTTAGCAACGAAGTCTGTTTCAGAGTTTACTTCAACGATTGCTGCAACTTTGTGATCTGCACTAATGTTAGTAGCAACGATACCTTCAGCTGCGATTCTGTCAGCTTTTTTAGCTGCAGATGCAAGACCTTTTTCTCTTAAAAATTCTACTGCTTTTTCCATATCGCCGTTAGTTTCAGTAAGTGCCTTTTTACAGTCCATCATACCTGCACCAGATTTTTCTCTTAATTCTTTAACCATAGCTGCTGTAATAGCCATATTAATATACCTCCGTATTCATATATAGGGAAACCTATTCTTACATAGATTTCCCTAAAGTTATTATTTTAATAGGGTGAATCACCGTATTAATATTTTATTTATTTAAATCTTAAAACAGATTATTCAGTTACTTCTGCAACTTCAGCGTCATTCATCATTTCGCCTTGGTTAGCTTCGATACAAGCATCTGCCATTTTTGCAACGATTAATTTTACTGCACGGATTGCATCATCGTTACCTGGGATTACGTAATCTAATTCTTCTGGATCACAGTTAGTATCAGCGATACCGATTAAAGGAATACCTAATGTGTGAGCTTCTTGTACACAGATTCTTTCTTTCTTAGGATCTACTACGAAGATTGCATCTGGGATAGTTTTCATATCTTTGATACCACCAAGGTTTTTCTCTAATTTATCCCATTCTTTTTTAAGTTCAATAACTTCTTTTTTAGGAAGTACATCGAATGTACCATCTTGAGACATAGTTTCGATTTGTTTTAATCTAGCAATACGAGTTTGGATAGTTTTGAAGTTAGTTAACATACCACCTAACCATCTTTCGTTTACGTAGAACATGCCAGCTCTTTCAGCTTCAGATTTGATAGAATCTTGAGCTTGTTTTTTAGTACCAACGAAAAGAACTTTACCGCCTTCAGCTACGATATCTTTGATAGCGTAGTAAGCTTCATCTACTTTACCTACAGATTTTTGTAAGTCGATGATATAAATACCATTTCTTTCTGTGTAGATGTACTCAGCCATTTTAGGGTTCCATCTTCTTGTTTGGTGACCAAAGTGTACACCAGCTTCTAATAATTGTTTCATTGAAATAACGCTCATAATTTACCTCCGTTTGGTTATTCATCCGTATGATTGGTTTACATTTATCTAAACATAAAACGTCTCGTCTTATGCACCGCGATAAATAGCGTCATACGTGTTTTTTTGTCAACGTTTCGATTATACCACGGAACGAAACTAAATGCAACCCCTATTTCATATGTTCTCGGAGAATATCCCAACTATTTAATACACCTTGAATTTCCTCGTGTGTTTGGAATGTGTCGAATAACAAACTGTCACGATATGGATCATTGTAGTTAATCTTTGTCGCACCAGCAAAGACTTTTACACGATATGGTATTTTTTTGTCGCCTAAGTAACTTACCACATCTAGACAGCCTTCTTTGTTTTTCTTGTATAGTATTGCCACTTCGACATTATTTACTGATACGAATTCTGGTAAATAGAAAAATAGGCCGTACATCTTTCCTAATTTTTCATTTTCAATATCATATCGTTGTAATTCGAACTTGCTTCTCTGCTCTGGCACTGGAATTTCATTAATAAATAAATTTATTTTTTCTTTAAAATCTTCGTTTTCGCCTGATTTGATGTAATCATAAAATCGTTCTTCGATTTCCTGGTTGGTTGGCTCTTTTGTAAAGCCATCGATTGCAAATTCATGAAGGTAGACTGGCTTATAGTCGCCATAGTGGTTGGCATATAGTCTTCCTTTGATTGTACCTTCATTTCTTGTCGTATTTAAATACTCCATGGAAATGATGATTTTCTTGTCTGTATAGGTATCTGGTAGGACGAATTCAAATCCGCGGATTCGATATACGTCTACGCCTGCTTTTTGCTTTTGGTCCATATGTTTAGTCTCCTTATCGCTAGTCTTTTTTGTTGGGTGGGAGTTGGTCCGGCTTAGCTTGACCTTGCCGTTTGGCCTGCCTTGACCTTGTCGTTTGGCTTGACCTTGGCTCGCCCATTTACCCATATCCATACCAAATTTACTTGAGATTTGGGTATAAAAAAGTAATTTCCTTTGATTATGCCCAAAAATAAATTGGACCCCATGTCAAGGACACGACATGAAGTTTTTACCCAATTTTTA
>JAUNJY010000036.1 GCA_030535455.1 bacterium | reverse complement strand
GGAATATCATCATGTTTTCCTTCAAGAATTTCTTTAAAGCCTTGGATTGTTTCTTGGATTGGTACATATTTACCGGAAATACCTGTAAACTGTTCTGCAACGTGGAATGGTTGTGATAAGAAACGTTGAATCTTTCTTGCACGAGCAACAACTAACTTGTCGTCTTCAGAAAGTTCATCCATACCTAAGATTGCAATGATATCTTGTAATTCTTTGTATTTTTGAAGAATTTCCTGAACTCCACGAGCTACTTTGTAGTGTTCTTCACCTACGATACGTGGATCAAGGATTCTGGATGTTGACTCAAGTGGATCAACTGCTGGGTAAATACCAAGCTCAACGATGGAACGAGATAATACAGTCGTTGCATCAAGATGGGCGAAAGTAGTTGCTGGAGCTGGATCTGTTAAGTCATCGGCAGGAACGTATACAGCCTGAACAGATGTAATGGAACCATTCTTAGTAGAAGTGATACGCTCTTGAAGAGCACCCATTTCTGTTTGTAATGTTGGTTGGTAACCAACTGCTGAAGGCATACGTCCAAGAAGTGCGGACACTTCGGAACCTGCTTGTGTAAAACGGAAGATGTTATCGATGAATAATAGTACGTCCTTACCGCCTTGGTCACGGAAGTATTCTGCCATTGTAAGACCAGTAAGAGCAACTCTCATACGAGCACCTGGTGGCTCGTTCATCTGTCCGAACACCATTGTTGTTTTATCAATAACTCCGGATTCGATCATTTCATAGTAAAGATCGTTTCCTTCTCTTGTTCTTTCACCTACACCTGTGAATACGGAGTAACCACCGTGTTCTTGAGCGATGTTTGTGATAAGCTCTTGGATAAGAACGGTTTTACCTACACCGGCACCACCGAATAGACCGATCTTACCACCTCTTTGGTATGGACAAAGTAAATCTACTACTTTGATACCAGTTTCAAGCATTTCTGTAGAAGTTGCCTGTTCTTCGAAGGCTGGAGCCTTTCTATGAATAGGATCATGTTCTACCTTTGGTGCTTCTTTATTGTCAATTGGGTTACCAAGAACATTGAACATACGTCCAAGTGTGTCTTCACCAACTGGAACAGAAATAGGCGCGCCTGTTGCAACAGCTTCCATACCACGTTTTAAACCGTCTGTAGGACCCATGGCGATACAGCGAACTGTATCATCACCAAGATGTTGTGCAACTTCAACAACTAATGTGTCGTTGTCTTTTGTCTGAATATTAATTGCTTCATAAATCTCTGGAAGATTTCCAGCAGGGAATTTAATATCTAATACTGCTGAGATAACTTGAGTGATTTTTCCAACATTCATATCTGCCATCTGTGTTCTCACTCCTTTTTCTTATTTTTTATCTGAATTTGTTATTTCGTAATTTAGGAAAGCACTGCGGTGCTACAATTAGGAAATTGCAGATGCACCAGCAATGATTTCAGTAATTTCTTGTGTGATTGCTGCTTGACGAGCACGGTTGTAACTTAAGGATAAGCTATCGATTAAGTCAGTTGCGTTGTTAGTTGCAGAATCCATCGCCTGCATACGGGCACCGTTTTCACTGGCCATACCTTCCATCAACGCACCGTACAATAAGCTCTTAATGTATTTTGGAATGATAAGATCTAAAGCTTCTTCTGCTTCTGGTTCGAAGTTCATTAATGTTAATGCATCGATTGGATCTTCAGACTCTTCTTTCTTAGTTTCCGCTTTTACATCATCGCTTACTGGTAATAATTTAATTAGAGTAGGAATTTGAGTTACTGTATTTTTGAACACAGTATAAGCAAGATAGATTTCTCCAATCTCACCTTTTTCAAATGCTTCTAATACATCATTACCAATCGCTGCTGCATCACTATATAAAGGCTGATTCATTACATCTGAATAATCTGCCTTAATTTCGTAACCACTTCTAGCAAGTGTATCACGACCTTTTCTACCTACAGAATAAATGACTACGTCTTCTTTTTTGAAGTCTCCCTTTGTCACTAATTTTACAACATTGGAATTGTAGCCGCCTGCAAGACCACGGTTGGAAGAAACAACGATAATTGCTGTTTTTCCCTCTTTGCCGCCTTTAAGGTAAGGGTGATTAATGTCGCCTGCTTTTTCAAGAATTGAAGTTACTGTATTATACATATAATTGAAGTAAGGCTTACAATTTTCAGCAGCTGTCTTAGATTTTTGCAATTTAACTGTAGATACAAGCTTCATTGCTTTTGTAATCTGACTAGTGCTGGTAATCGAATCTTTTCTTCTCTTAATATCTATCATAGAGGCCATACTAAGTCACCTCTCTATTCTTTTGCAAATAATTGCTTATATTCTTCGATTGCTTTAACAAGTGCTTTTGCATTGTCATCAGTGATTTCTTTGTTGTCTCTGATAGATGCTGGAACTTCTGGATACTTCGTATCTAAGAATTCGAATAAGCCTTTTTCAAAAGCAAGAATTTTATCAACAGGGATATCTAAAAGGTACTTGTTAACTGCACAGTAAATAATGATTACTTGATATTCAACTGGCATTGGATTGTATTGTGGTTGTTTTAAGATCTCACGAATACGAGCACCTTGTTCAAGTTTTTCTTTTGTATCAGCATCAAGGTCAGAACCGAACTGTGCGAAAGATGCAAGTTCACGATACTGAGCTAATTCGATACGGATAGGTCCAGCGATTTTTTTCATCGCTTTGATTTGTGCAGAACCACCAACACGTGATACAGAAAGACCTGGGTTAACCGCTGGTCTGAAACCTGCATTAAACATTTCTGTTTCAAGATAGATCTGACCATCTGTGATAGAAATTACGTTTGTTGGGATATATGCAGAAACGTCACCTGCTTGAGTTTCGATGATTGGAAGAGCTGTAATAGAACCGCCACCAAGTTCATCTGATAATCTAGCTGCACGTTCAAGTAATCTTGAATGTAAGTAGAATACATCACCAGGGTAAGCTTCACGACCTGGAGCACGTTTTAATAACAAGGAAAGTGTACGGTAAGCCGCAGCATGTTTACTTAAATCATCATAGATGATTAATACGTCTTCGCCATTTTCCATCCACTCTTCACCAATAGATACGCCTGAGTAAGGAGCAATATATTGAAGTGGTGCAAGATCACTTGCAGTTGCTGCAACGATTGTTGTATATTCCATAGCTCCACGTTCTTCTAAAGTGTTAACGATATTAGCTACTGTGGAAGCTTTTTGACCGATTGCAACGTAAATACATTTTACGTTTTGGCCTTTTTGATTAATGATTGTATCAATTGCGATTGCTGTTTTACCAGTTTGTCTATCACCGATGATTAACTCACGTTGTCCTCTACCGATTGGAACCATAGCATCGATTGCTTTGATACCAGTTTGTAATGGAGTATCAACGGATTTACGGGAAATAACACCTGATGCAACACGTTCGATTGGTCTATACTTGTTAGTGTTAAGAGGTCCTTTGCCATCGATTGGCTGTCCTAATGCATTAACTACACGTCCTAACATTGTATCACCAACAGGAACTTCAACTACACGTCCTGTAGTCTTAACGATATCGCCTTCGTTAATTTGTACTGTATCTCCAAGAAGTACCGCACCTACGTTATCTTCTTCAAGGTTAAGTACCATGCCGTAGATTTCGTTAGGGAATTCTACTAATTCACCTTGCATCGCATTCTCTAAACCATGAATACGAGCAATACCATCAGCTACTTGAATTACTGTACCAACGTCAGACACTTCTAACTTTGTGCTGTAATTCTTGATTTGTTCTTTAATAACAGAACTGATTTCTTCTGGTCTTAAATTCATGATACAAGTGCACCTTCTTTCTGTAAAATTTTATACTAACGCTTTCGTCATAGAACGAATTTGATTTTTTATACTGTTATCCACAATGCGGTCTCCAATTCGGATCATAATTCCACCAATTAGAGATTTATCCACTGTATAAGTCATTTGGAATTCCTCATACTTTGTTGTGGCTAATAATTTCTTCTCGATCTTTGCTTTTTGTTCGTCATTTAATGTAATTGCACTTGTTACAGTAGCAACACCGATGTTCTTGTAATCAAGATAGCGGTCCATATAATGATTTAAAATTGCATTGATTTCGTCGAATCTTCCTTTTTGTAATACGATTACAAGGAAGCCAACCACTGTATCTGAAAAACTGCCTTTTAAGGACTTTTCAATTACATCTATTTTTTCTTCCTTAGAAACCTTTGGATGATTGATGAATTTTGTTAACTCATCATTACTAGCAAGCACTTCCTTTAATGCCTCAACTTCTTTTGTTAAAGCATCAACTGAGTTTTGTTCTAAGGCAAGATCAAATAATGCATCTCCATATGTTTTGGAAACTAATTTTGCCATGTATCATCACCCATTTCTTCAAGAGCTTGATCTAATAATTCATTTTGTTTTTTGTCATCTAATGAAGAAGCAACAATCTTGCTTGCCATAACAGATGCTACAGCGATCATTTCTTGTTTCACTTCATTTACTACCTTACTCTTTTCAAGTTCGGCTTCTTTACCAGCGTGTTCCACGATACGGTGTGCTTCCACTTTCGCTTCTGCAATAATATCATTTTCACGTTTTAAAGCTTTCTTTCGTGTTTCACTTAAGATTGCTTCAGATTCTTTGCTTACGTCTCTTAACTTAGCATCATATTCTGCTTTGTATTCATTCGCTTGTTCTTTATCCTTCGTTGCTTGTGCAAGCTCGTTTGCTACGAATTCTTGTCTCTTTCTTAGCAAGTTACGAGCAGGATTAAATAACACATAGGATAAGAAAACGAATAATACGAAGATTGCAATTGCAGAAACACAGATATCTGATACTAACTGCCAGTCTAAACCGAAAATTCTATTTTCCATTCTGTCTGCTGCTAAGAATACAGAAGTATTAAGTCCCATCATAATATTACTCACTTTCTAGCCTCCTTTCGCTTTTTGCATGTTTCCATGCGGATTGTAAAGCTAATCAGATTATTTTGTACCTGTTAATGGGTTAGCGAATAATAAGATGATAGCTACGGCGAAACCATAAAGACCAGTTGTTTCTGCTACGGCTTGACCTAATAACATTGTAGACATGATGTTACCTCTTGCGCCTGGGTTACGACCTACTGCTGCTGCACCTTGACCTGCTGCATAACCTTGTCCGATACCAGGACCTACACCTGCGATCATTGCGATACCTGCACCGATTGCTGACATTGCTGCGATAAATTGAGAACCTGTAATGTTATCCATAATTGTTTCCTCCTTAAATAACGTAAAAAATTTTAATTTGTTTTTATTTTCTGTAACTTACCATTTTGATAAGTTCTATTTATTCTTCTGTTTCAAAGGTTTGAGAGATAAATACCATTGTTAACATACAGAATACATAAGTTTGAATTGCGCCAGAGAACATATCAAAGTACCCGTGAAGCGCTGCCGGCCAGATAAGAGTTAAGAACCATGGCACTAAACCATAGATAAGACCTAACATAACTGTACCAGACATAACGTTACCAAATAAACGTAATGATAATGATAACGGAGTTGCTATTTCACCAATTAAGTTAATTGGGAATAATAGCGGGATTGGTTGAAATAATCCTGTAATATGGCCAAATTTTTGATATTTGAACCCATTATAGTGGATTAAGACAAATGTGATTAACGCTAATGCTAACGTTGTACCATAATCGGCTGTTGGTGGACGTAATCCTAATAAACCTGCAAGGTTTGCTAAGATCAAGTATGCGAATAATGTACCGATGTAGTTTGCAAATTTCAAACCATGAGTTTCACCCATGTTGGTCTTAACCAATCCATCAATCTTTTCAACCATAAGCTCGATTACATTTAAAAATGCACCGGGTGCTTTCGTTGGATCTGCTTTCTTAATGGCTCTATTTGCAACAACTGCAAATACCATCAGTGTCAACATTACTAATACGATAGCTATATGAGTATTTGTAATCCATACATCGTGACCGAAGAAGGAGTATTGAAAATACCCATTAATACCAATATCAAGACCATCCGAAGTCGCATTTGGCGCTGGAGCGGTGTCCATAGCAGTAGCTGCACCTTGTGTCAATAACAAGGCTAACTGATTTCCCACATTCTCACCTTCCTTTGTCTATATTTTTTAAAGCCAATACCTTATGCACCGAAGGTTGTAGAAATGCGCAAAACTTAAGGGACATAAGTCCTAAGAAGACGCCTACTACATTTAGTATGCCAGGGAATAGTATTCCTGCCATAAGTGCAATACACATTATAATCAAACGGAAGATTGCTGTCTTTGTCGTATATTTTGATGCATTCTCTTCATCAAGCATCAATGCCTTTTCGATAGAACGATATAGCATGACTAATACGAGTGCTGCAAAACAACCGCCTAATAACGTACCTAACACATAACTTAGTATGTTGGAAACAACAAATGTTCCCAGCACCGTTATTACGATGGTGCTTAAAACTATACCAATTAACATTTCTACAAAAGTTTGTTTTTCCTCTCTCATAAACTAACCTCACACTTTTTCACTATATCTTATATTATGTCGTTTGAACCAAAACATACATAAAACCGGTAATAAATTCTCCTATTTACCACCTTTGACAGAGTCCTCTTTCTTCTTTAGGCGAGCCTGTCGTTTTAAGTCTTCGATATACTCTAGTTCCTTATCTTCTTTTTCCTTGTCTTTCGCATAAAACTGCTTTGTTAAAAAATAGACATTACGAATTGACGTGATAAAACCTAATATCAGAAATATAATAAACCAGTATTCTGTAGAAAACTTTTTATCTAATTGGTAGCCGATAAAAATACACAATAGGACTGGTGTTATCATTGTAATACCAATCTGTGATATCATTACGATTCCTTTTGATATTTCTTTGCTATTTTTCATAAATCACCTCTTAGATACATATCTCATTATAGCACCATACTTTTTTTTGTCCAATTAAAAATAAAATTGGAATAAATTGTCATATATTGACTTTTGCGGTTTCCTATGTTTTCTAGCATTCCACATCAACATTCCCATTATGCAAAGTTGTTAAGCTACGTTAACATATTTTTTTATCGGATAATCCTCTCATTTACTTTAGCTTTTTTGTAATTTACAAATTTTATATATATAAAATAACTATAAAATGGTATAATTACATAATAAATAATAGTCTCATCTGAGGAGGGGTTTTATGAATCTAGATACTAAGCTCTACAGAAAACGTTTTATCCCAAATGAGACCATCTACTTAAAGGATGATCTTATCTTATACACCGATGACTCTTATATCATAACAAAGTGGAACTGTCTAAGGCCACGCAATGATATAGCATATGGATACTCTTTATATTGTCTGAATAACGGTTACAAAATAAGTAAAGTATTTAACTATAAGCATGAGCTTGTCTATTGGTACTGCGATATCGTTACGTACGACTACCAGGAAGAGGCCAATGAACTTACCATCATTGATCTTCTTGCGGATATCATCGTTTATGAAGATGGCTCTAGCAAAGTTTTAGATTTAGATGAATTAGCAGATAGCCTGGAACAAAATCTAATTCCATTGTCACTTGGCTGTAAAGCACTGCGACAGGCAAATGCCTTTCTTTCGGAAATATATAATGGAACACTGATCAGTTACCAGAACCTGCTTTCCTCCTATGAGCAAAAATAAAAAAATCCCTGCAATAGAAAGTCTAGTTCCTTTCTCCTGCAGGGATCTTTTTTATTCAATACTTTGTCAACGAAAACGTCACACCACCTTGAATACTATTCTTCAATCAGATTAATTCGGCGAATATGTCTTTCATCATTTGAGAACTCTGTATTTAAGAATGTATCAACAATCTTAATTGCAAGTCCTGGTCCAACTACTCGTCCACCTAATGCTAGAATATTAGCATTATTGTGTTCTCTAGTTGCCTCTGCACTAAAGCAGTCACTGCAAAGTGCACAACGAATTCCTTTTACCTTGTTTGCTGCAATTGAAATACCAATTCCAGTTCCACAGATTAAGATACCTTTATCGCATTGTCCATCTACAATTGCATTGGCTACCTTTCTTGCATACTCCGGATAGTCTACGGATTCATGTCCTTCACATCCGAAATCTTTATAAGGGATATTCTTCTCCTCTAGGTATTTGATTACCTCCACTTTTAAATCGTATCCACCATGATCACAGCCTAATGCTATCATTGTTAATCCTCCTCGTTTAATCTATATACTGTTTTTTTAACTAGCGTTGATAATTCAGCAAAACATTCCTCATATTCAAGCAACGTTCCGCCATATGGATCCATTACGTCTCCATCCATGCCAACAAACTCTTTTATCGTATATACATCTGTGGCATTTTCAAATTCCTCCATGACCGTCTGCTTTTGCTTTTCCGTCATGGTCAATATTAATGTATTCTCAGTTATGTCTGTATCTACAAGTGCTGTCGAAACATGACCTTCAATATCCAGATCATTATTCTTTAAAACTGCACATGCCTTAGGATTGGCAGGCTCAGGAAATAACACGACTAGTCCTCTAGAAAAAACTCGAATATGGTTTTCTTTATCCATTCGTTCATAAATCGCTTTTGCCATTGGACTTCGACTCGTGTTTCCCGTACAAACAAAGATAAGTCTACTATAGTTCATATATTATTCTCCTTACTATACGAAACATTAGCCTTATTACTCAACTATCCTATACCCCTAATTAATATGCACCATATCATATCCTGCAGCTTTTAAGAGTCGATTCATAATTGCTTGACCTAATTCATATTCCTCAAAACTCTCTGCATAGATAACGTTAACACCTAAGTCGTCGAATTCTCGAAGTACTGCGTAAAGACCATGGGCAACCGTAAGCTCATCTGCTCTTGTTCCAACTGTCTTTACTATTCCGTGTTTATATTGTTCACTTGTTTCTGTCGTTGCGATAATTCCTACCTTTTGACCGCTTGCAATTTTTTCTGCAGCTAATTCATTAATTCTCGCAATGATATGTTCCATATTCCCTTCAAAGATCGTAAGATCACCTTTTGGAGCATAATGCTTATACTTCATTCCAGGTGCCTTCGGCTTCAGGTTTTTATCTTTATTTTCTTTTAAAATAGCCGCATCAAAACGGACTTCTCCCACTACTTCTTCTAACATGGACTTTGTAATATAGCCAGGTCTTAAAATGGTTGGGTACTCCCCAGTCAGATCGACAATCGTTGACTCGATTCCGATACCAACTTGCCCTCCATCTAATACCATATCAATCTTTCCTGACAAATCATCCATTACATGTTTTGCAGTTGTTGGACTTGGTCTTCCTGACGTATTGGCACTTGGTGCCGCAATATATGCTCCCGACATTTTAATCAGTGCTAGCGCTACTTCGTCATTTGGCATACGGATTGCTACTGTCTCTAGTCCTCCTGTTGTTCCATAAGGTACTTTCTCACTTTTGTTAAGAATCATTGTTAATGGCCCTGGCCAAAACTTCTTCGCTAAGTCATAAGCACTCTTAGGTACCTTTGCTGATAATTCTTCTAATGCACTTACCTCTGCAATATGCAAAATTAATGGATTATCGCTTGGACGGCCTTTGGCTGCGTAAATTTTCTTTGCCGCTTCTTCCTTTAGACCGTCTGCGCCTAACCCATATACAGTCTCCGTTGGAAATGCAACTAATCCTCCATCTTTAATGATGTCAGCTGCTTCCTTTAGTTCCTTTATATCAAACTGATTTTTATCAATAAATTGTAGTCTTGTAACCAACTCATATCCCTACTTTCGTTATTCGTTTGCATTATACCACTATAAGCAGCTAATAGCAAGGAAAGGACTGTCAGCCGTTCTTCTTCTGGGCATAGGCTAGCACCCCATTTTTAATGGCAACCGCAAGCTTTTGCTGATATGCTTCATCCACCAATAATTTAGCTTCCGCATTATTCGATAAAAATCCACATTCCACTATTACCAGCGGACACTCAGATTTCTTAAGCATATAATAATTATCATTAGCTTTGGCAATTCGTTTGTTGCCATCATTTAATTCCTCTTTCAACCGTTCCTGTACAATATCTGCAAACATCTTTCCATCTTCAGATAGTTTATGATAAAAGACCTGCGCGCCCTTTACCGATTCTGAAGGATAGCTATTCTGATGAATACTGATTGCTACAAATGGTTCTGCATCATTAATAATCTTAACTCGGTTTCTCATATCAGCACTCTTCTTACTTTTATCGCCTTCAGAATATAAACCTGTATCTGTGGTCCTTGTTAATTCCACCTGGTAGCCTTCCTTCTCTAGTTCTGTCTTTAACTTAAAAGAAATACTTAAGTTAATATCCTTTTCAAGTGCATCATTTACTCCAACCTTTCCCGGATCAAAACCGCCATGTCCTGGATCAATTACGATTAACTTACTATTTTTTTGATTAGACGTAGCGATTGAAGTTACTACATTGGAGCCTACCGGAAACATTAGTCCCATACAGATAACAGCCATTAGAACAAAAAATATCCTACTATACCTTTTCATACATAAAATCCTTCTAAGTATTTTTATATTTTATGATTTTTATAATGGACTTATTCATTCACGAAGAACAAAGTGAGAGTATACTGGAAGAGGAATTTCATATCCATAAAAAAAAGAGCCGAACGGTCTGTCTTGTTACCGTATCAGCTCTTTTTTATTTCTATTTATTTTTTCACGTAGTTATTGATCGCATTCCAGATATCACTACTCTCAAGCCCTAACTTCCAAGCACTTACACCTGCAATATCCTGAGAAAATGCTGTCTTTAATTTCAATTCATAAGACTTCTCATCTTCTAACCACATCTTATACGTTGCACTGCCTTCTTTGTACTGGCCATAATACTGACCTACTTCTTCATTCCATTCAAGAGTTACGCCTTTGTCTTGCATAAGCGTTGCTGCATTTACCATTGAATATGCTTCTGAAGTAATCTTAACACCATCTCCATTATTAACTTCTTTCCAAAGTCTTGTATAGAATGGAAGTGCCATAATTACTTTGTTTGCAGAAACTTGTTGGACTGTATTTGTTAATGCATTCTGTACAAATCCTACCGAAGAAACAGAACCACTCTCCTCAGACCCAGCATAATGTTCGTCATATGCCATAATTATTACATAATCTGCAACAATTCCTTGCTCTTT
This sequence comes from bacterium, assembly GCA_030535455.1. GTDB lineage: Bacteria > Bacillota > Clostridia > Lachnospirales > Lachnospiraceae > KM106-2. Next base: position 30,550 of record JAUNJY010000036.1, on the reverse strand, counting down.
AATATCATAAAAAGTGTTATATGCTTCCGGTGTATAGTTATCGATTGATAACACAATTCCATTATTACGACATTTTACAGACAATTCACGAACAAATTGCAAATATGCCTTGGCTGTGTCTGCAGTAATCTTTTCAAAATCTAAATTAATACCATCGATATTCTTGCTGATTGCTTCTGCAATTAACTCATTGCTTAGCTTTTCTCTGCTAGAAGTACGTCCTAATAATTTGCTTAAATCTATCTCGCCTTTATTATCAATATCATTGATCAGGGCCCATACTTCAATTCCCTTTTTATGTGCCTTCTCAATGTATGCCTCACTTGCAAGACTTGTAATCTCACCATTATTATTTTTAAGATTGAACCATGTTGGACTGATTACATTAACTCCTTTTGTCTTACTTAACAGACTGTCTAACTTATCCTGACCAGAGTTACTAAATACCTGATGCCATACCATATTAATCTTTTTGTCTTTGGTTATGCTAGTGTACTCCGGAGCCTTATAATCATTCTCAAGAGTAACATAATATGAGTCCATTAAGTATTTGCTTCTTACATATCCGATAATGCCATCTTCAGTCATCACCTTAACAAATCCATTACCAACCTCTTCACGTTCTGAGACAGCATAGATAAACAATCCGCCTGCTTTCACATCCGTTAAGATTGGACTCTTAATACTTGGAGATGTTCGAACACTTACATCCTTGTCTGCCTGTGCATATTGGAATTGTTCTCCCCAGTGACAGTTAATCACTACACGATTAGGATTTAAGAATGTCTCATACTCTACATTTGAATACATCTTTACAAAATCAATTGCAACATAGACTTTGTCATCTACCAGCTTAACAATTGGATACTCTGTCTTTTCTGTACTCTTATTTACTAAATAGGAGCTAGCTCCTTCCTGCACTTTGATAATTTCCTTTGGCGTCGTTACGGACAGAATCTTCTCAACACTATCCCAATAGAAACGTTTATTAATCTCATTGATTACTGTATCATATTCAAGATATATTTTATTGTTTATATAAAGCCCTTTTTCCTCATACAAACTGTTTTCCATAAAGATAAGGATTTCATCATCCTTTACTTCATAATATTCACTTAATTCCTTTGTTTCCTTACTTGGTGTTATCTTTTGAAAAATTGCAATTGCTGCTATAATCACAACTAACAAAATGGCAAGTATGGAAGCTATCATTTGTTTCTGTTTCTTTTCCATCCTGTGTACCCTCCTACACGTTTCTATCTCCGATTACCATCGCAACCTGTTTACAAGCTATTATTATTTTAAAGTATATCATAAAGAGGGCTTTAACACTAGGCAGAAATATGACGTTTTTTATCGTAATATGATATAAGAAGAAGTACTCTTAAAATTCGACAAAATAAAGTCCTATTATAATAGGAAGAAACACAGTCAAATTTCATGATATTTGACTGTGTTTCTAATGTAGTTTTCTGACTATTTTCAAAAAATTACAATAAAACAGACAACGGAACAATACTTATTGGAGGTACCCTTTGACATAGTAGTCACTTTTTCTTTACCGTATTATGTATTACTTTCCTGACGAAGCATACATAAACATAAGGATTTAAGAAGGCTGTTGCATTTGTGATATGTTAACATTCCTTCCCGCGCTGTTTCGTAGACACTCATATATTTTCCAAATGAAAATACATCTTCGATCTGTCTTAATTATATACTATTTTTTAATGAAATCTCAATCTCCGTACAAGTGTAGTTTTTCCGAATGCTAGCTGATTTATTACACCTTGCCCCACTATTTGGGCTCTTTACAAATCTCATATCTGTGATATAATCATTAAGTTCGAGTGTTCGAAACCTTCCACTCGTAAAACAAAACTATAGGAGTGAATTTTATATGACTAACAAACGTGTTTTATACTTAACACAAGCTGCCATGATTGCAGCACTTTACGTAGTACTTACGCTGTTTATCAGTTCTTTTGGATTGGCAAATGGTGCGATCCAGGTAAGAATATCAGAGGCACTTACAATCCTGCCATTCTTTACGCCTGCGGCTATTCCAGGCCTTGCTGTTGGCTGTTTCTTAAGTAATCTCTTAACTGGCTGTCCAGCCTTAGACATTATCTTTGGAACACTTGCAACTCTACTTGGAGCCCTAGGAAGCTACTATTTACGTCGCTATAAATACTTAGTAGTACTGCCACCAATCATAGCTAATACGATTATCATACCTTTCGTACTAAAAGCAGCATACGTTGATGTAACAGATGCTATACCATATCTAATGTTAACAATAGGTATCGGAGAAATAATCTCAATAGGTATAATAGGAACCATCCTATTAACGGCATTATTACCACTTAGAAATATTATTTTTAAAGCAAAATAAAAACTAATTATTCGGCTGTCACAACTGTGGCAGCCTTTTTTATGTACTAATTTTCGCCACACTTTTGTCAATCAACATGGAGTGGTCCAGAGAACCTTTCGGTGCTCCGTTCTCCTTACCCAGAGGGAACTCATCTTACTCACAGCGCACACTCGGGGAAAGGTATGGGGGACTTCGTCCCCCTTTGGAATCGTTTTTCGGGAATTCACTTCATGAAAAACGGAAAGAGGTAGTATCACGCAACGCGTGATACTACCTCTTTCATTACCTTCAGCACCAGATGAAATCCTGATTTCATCTGAAGGCACCGTCCTCGGTGCCGCTTATAATTCGCAGTTGTTTACTGTACGAGGGAATGGAATAACGTCTCTGATGTTACCCATACCAGTAAGGTACATTACACAACGTTCGAAACCAAGACCAAATCCAGCATGGCGAACGGAACCATATTTACGAAGATCAAGATAAAAATCATAATCTTCTTCTTTTAATCCCATTTCGTTCATACGAGCAACTAACTTGTCGTAATCATCTTCTCTTTGGCTACCACCGATGATTTCACCAATTCCAGGAACTAATAAATCCATAGCAGCAACTGTTTTATTATCATCATTCATCTTCATGTAGAATGCTTTAATATCTTTAGGATAATCTGTTACGAAAACAGGTTTCTTGAATACTTCTTCTGTTAAGTAACGTTCATGTTCCGTTTGAAGGTCACATCCCCAGCTTACTTTGTATTCGAAACGATCGTTAACTTTTTCAAGGATTTCAATTGCTTCAGTGTAAGTTACACGTCCGAAATCAGCTTGAGCTACGTTGTTAAGACGTTCAAGTAATCCTTTGTCAACGAATTGATTGAAGAAGTTCATTTCTTCAGGAGCATTTTCTAATACGTAATTGATTACATACTTAAGCATTCCCTCTGCTAAAATCATGTCATCTTGTAAATCAGCAAATGCGATTTCAGGCTCAATCATCCAGAATTCAGCTGCATGACGAGTCGTATTGGAGTTTTCTGCTCTAAAAGTAGGTCCAAATGTATAGATGTTACGGAATGCACAAGCATATGTTTCACCATTTAACTGACCACTTACAGTAAGGTTTGTTTCTTTACCGAAGAAATCTTGTTTTGTATCAACAGCACCTTCTTCTGTCTTTGGAACATTGTTAAGATCAAGAGTAGTTACTCTGAACATTTCACCAGCACCTTCACAGTCACTGCCTGTGATTAATGGAGTGTGCACATATACAAAGTTTCTTTCTTGGAAGTATTGGTGAATTGCATAAGCGATTAAAGAACGTACTCTGAATACAGCTTGGAACGTATTTGTTCTAGGACGTAAATGAGTGATCGTACGTAAGTATTCTAATGTATGACGTTTCTTTTGTAGTGGGTAATCACTTGTAGACATACCTTCTACTAATACTTCTTCAGCTTGAATTTCAAATGGTTGTTTCGCATTAGGAGTTGCAACTAATTGTCCTTTTACAACTACTGCAGATCCAATGTTTAATTTTGCAATTTCAGCGAAGTTTTCAAGTTTATCAGCGCTATAAACCACTTGTAATGTTTCAAAAAAGCTACCATCGTTTACTACGATAAAGCCAAATGCTTTTTGATCTCTATTACTTCTTACCCAACCTCCGATGGAAATCGTTTTTCCAACATAAGTTTCTTTATTACGATACAGGTCGCGTATTGTTACTAATTCCATGATAAATCTCCTTACCTATCTAATTTCAAGTAATCTACGAATATTCGATCTATTACTTGTTAATGAATATTTCCATTTTACCATAAAACTTTGTTATTACAAGGCTTATGACCGTTTTTCACTTAAGGAAATTAATTTCTTAGCCCATTTTTATTAATATAACCATCTTTTTCCTGTCTAGTACTTTATTGATTGTAATTTGAATACAATTACAAGTAGCCCATTAGCTAATTACAACCCTCTTTTTTTGTTGTATACTATACATGAAACAGATGGCTTATTCATCATGATCAAAAGGAGTGTGTATTAGAATGGAGGCAATTAAAGCCTATATTGAAAATCTCTTTTACAACCTGCCAAAGACAATGGATGTATTACATACAAAGGAAACGATCACCAAGAACATGCTCTCCAAATACCAGGAGTTTAAAGCTCAAGGATACTCTGAAAATGAAGCTGTAGGAAAGACTATTGCTGAATTTGGAAATGTGGATGAACTTTTACAGGGACTCGACGTATCTCCTTCAAGGGCCAGTTCCAACCCTAGCATGAGTTTTGAACAAGTACAATCTTACCTGACACTAAAGAAAAAAACTGGAGTCCTCATATCAATTGGTGTCGCCTTATGTATTTTAGGGGCTACCATGGTATGCCTTTTCCAAGGTCTTGCCGAAGAAAAACTAGTGACCATACTTTTGGATGCCGACGGAGACAGTATGCTTTCCCTTATTACCTTATTTGTTTTGGTTGCTTGTGCTGTTTCCCTGTTTATCTACTCTGGAAGTTTGACCAAAGAGTATGAATTTATTGAAAAAGGAATACATCTTGATGATGCCACCAAGCAATATTTGATTACGGCACAAAAACAACAGCAAGGCCGGCACACTGCTATGACCATTCTTGGTGTTGTCTTATGTATCCTTTCTCCAATCTCAATCTTTATAACAGATACCATTTTAAAAAAAGACAGCTCTCTAACATGTATCCCATTTCTACTTATTATCACCCTTGCTGTCTTTCTGCTTGTACATACCGGGTGCCAAAAGGCTCCCTATGAAACACTGTTAAAACAAAATGAAAAAACGGCATTACAGAAAAGGACTGAGCGAATTTATGGCATCGTCAATAGTGTAATTATATTGATTGCCACGGTAGTCTTTTTAATCCTTGGCATGTGCTATGACAGATGGGAAAGTGCCGCTATTATTTATCCGGTTGCAGGCATTTTGTGCGGTGTATCCTCAACAATTATCTGGGGCATCACAAAAGAAAACGAGTAATATGTTTCCTGTCCCGTCATCGGGATCAGGATTTTTATAAACTAAGAAAAGACCGGCTGCACTGATACTAGCGCAAACGGTCTTTTCTTAGTTGTTTTTATTGATTGCCTTCATCTGCCCAAATACAAGCGCATTTGACAGCTCTCTTCCAGCCTTTAATTAAGTCTTCTCTTGTCTCAGAATCCATCGTATTGTAAAATACTCGTTCCCTTTTAAGATTTTTCTTAATCTCATCCTTATCTTTATAATATCCTGTTGCAAGTCCTGCAAGATAAGCCGCACCTAAAGCAGTTGTCTCAATTACTTGAGGACGCTCAACTTCGGCATTTAACAAGTCTGCCTGGAACTGTAGCAAAAAGTTATTTGCACAGGCACCTCCATCCACCTTCAATTTCTGTAAGTGAACATTGGCCTCTGCCTCCATTGTCTTTAATACATCATAGGTCTGATATGCAAGACTTTCCACAGTTGCACGAATTACATGCTCCTTACTTGCCCCACGGGATAATCCAAAGATACTGCCTCTTGCATATGGGTTCCAGTATGGTGCACCTAACCCTGTAAATGCGGGAACTACATATACTCCATTACTATTAGGAACACTAGTCGCATATTTCTCCGAATCTGCTGCGTCCTTAATTAAGCGTAGTTCATCTCGAAGCCATTGAATTGCAGCTCCAGCCACAAACACACTTCCTTCAAGGGCATACTCAATGTTCCCATCAATTCCTACTGCAATCGTAGTAAGTAATCCCTGTTCTGACTCTACTGCAGTTTCTCCTGTATTCATAAGTAAGAAACAGCCTGTTCCATACGTATTTTTTGCCTCGCCCTTATGGAAACAGCATTGCCCAAACAATGCTGCCTGCTGATCACCGGCTACACCTGCAATTGGTATGGCGCCTCCTACCAGGGATGCATCTGTGTATCCAAAGATACCGCTAGAAGACTTTACTTCCGGAAGCATTGAGCTTGGAATACCAAGCTTATCAAGGATTTCCTGATCCCAGCATAGCTCATGTATGTTGTACATCATAGTTCTAGATGCATTGGTGTAATCCGTTGCAAATACCTGTCCTTTTGACAGCTTGTACATTAACCATGTATCTACTGTCCCAAACATTAGATTTCCTGCCTCTGCTTCTTCTCTTGCACCCTTTACATTATCAAGGATCCATTTGATCTTTGTTGCAGAGAAATAAGCGTCGATTAACAATCCTGTCTTTTTCTTTACAACCTTGTCGAATCCATCTTCCTTAAGCTTCTCAACCATAGATGCCGTACGTCGGCATTGCCACACGATTGCATTATAGATTGGCTCCCCTGTTCTCTTATCCCATACAATCGTAGTCTCTCTCTGATTGGTAATTCCAATGGAATTTATATCTGCAACATCTATATCAACTCTTGCCTTCGCTTCAATTAACACACTTAACATAGAGGACCATATTTCATTTGGATCATGCTCCACCCATCCGCTTTTCGGATAAATTTGCGTAAATTCCTTTTTTGCTTCTGATATGATCTTCCCATTTCTATTAAAAATAATGCATCTTGAACTTGTTGTTCCCTGATCAAGTGCCATAATAAATTTGCCCATTCATACATCTCCTTTACCTGAATGATACGGTTTACTCCTAGTGTACCATAATTAGGCTGAAAAACATACGTCTAATGCAGATTACACTATTTATGTCGATGCAGCTCAACTCCCCCTGCATTTTGCTGCTCAATATTCTCCTGAATGCTCCGAGAATCTGCCTCGGCAAGTAATGTTTCCCTATTCTTAGCCGTCATCAGGTCACTTGACAAATTACCTGGGCCCTTCATACATCCGCCTTCACAAGCCATTCCCTCGATAAAGTCTTCTGGAAGCCTTCCAATCTTCAGCAATAACAGACCTTTCTTACATTCTGCTGCACCGTTACATTGTTTTACCTTCACATTGGTACTCTCATTCATTTCCTTTAATGCTTCTATTACTGCTGCTGTTACGCCTCCAGACTGTGAAAAACGTTTTCCATAAATGCTTCCTTGCTGCATCTCTCCATGGAACTTCTTAAGGTCAATCTCCTTTGCACGGAACATGGCATTTAGCTCTTCAAATGTCAATGCATAATCTGAGTTAGTGTCTGCTACGCTATCTAATACTTCTCCTTTTTTCGCAATGCAAGGTCCAATAAATACTACCACTGCTTCCGGGTCGATATTCTTAATAAAGCGAGCTGTTGCTGCCATTGGAGAAACGGTGGTAGACACATTTTCAATTAGCTGTGGATAATGCTTTTTAATCATATTTACAAAAGCAGGACAACAGGATGTTGTCATCTTCTTTCCCTGTTCATATCCTTCCATCCACTCTTTTGCCTCCGACTCTGCAACTAAGTCTGCACCTAGGGCAACCTCATACATGTCCTTAAAACCTAATTCCTTAATTGCTTCATGAAGTACTCCGATGGTTACGTCTTTACCAAATTGACCCTCAATTGCCGGTGCAACGCAAGCATATACTGGCCTTCCTGAATTAATTAAATTAATTACATCTACAATAAAAGATCGATCTCCAATTGCACCAAATGGACAGCTGATAATACACTGGCCGCAGGTTATGCACTTTTCTTCATCAATATGTATAATCTTATATTTATCCCATGAAATGGCGTCTACAGGACATGCCTTTTTACATGGTCTCTGCAAATCAGCAATGGCATTGTAAGGACAAGCCTCGGAACACTTTCCACACTCTTTGCATTTCGAAGGGTCAATATAAGCCCTATCCTTTGTCATGGAAATGGCACCAAACTTACAGGCTTGCTGGCACTTCTTACTAATACATTTCTGGCAGTTATCCGTTACTGTAAATCTTGTAATTGGACAACCCTCGCAGGCAGAGTTGATTACTTGAATGATGTTCTGATCATCCATACTTTCGTTAGTTGGCTTTCCTTCTGCCAAACGTACTCTCTGCCTGATAATTTCTCGTTCTCTGTAGATACAGCATCTAAAATTTGCCTGAGGTCCTTCAATCATATCAAATGGAATTCGATCTCTTACTTCTTCTAACTTCCCTGCGAATGCTGCCTTTGCAACTTGAAAAAGTACCTCATGTTTAATATTCCCTAACTTTGCATTTTCTCCTAACATGTTTCTTCCTCCATTAGTAATACTTAATTGTAATTTGTTTCCCCATTTCCTTTACTACCGTCTCAATCTGATGTACCAAATTCATTCGAATACTAAGGTCAAATGGCAACTCTGGATTTTGATGTGCAACATTGATGGCACGTCCAACATAAAGATATAAATCACTGCACTCTTCAATAATGATTTTGGCAACCATGGCAGCACCATTTTTCTGATCCAGCTGGATGAAAAAATCCTCATCCACTTCATTATTGGCATATTTTTTTAATAGGTGCAGCGTCTTTGTCAGCGTTAGCACTCCTTCTGTTACCAGATCAATTCCAACAATATGTGCAATTGGCGGAACATTTGGATCTAGATACTCAAGGGAAGTTGTAATCCCACGTTGTAATTCTCTTGAAATAATATTTGCAGTCGTTCCTCCACAGACTACCTTCTTGCCTTCCTGTTCCATAAAGTCCTGTATCATCCTTTGATCATCCTCTGGATTTACAGGAGGTCCTGTAAGTAGTCCTACCACTTTCTTGTCCGTCACCTTTGCAACTGCTACCGTCGTGTCGTCTCCCGGTGACTGCATATAAAGCTCATCACAGGCATCTGAAAGAGCGGTAACCAATCGGTCTGCCGTCGCACATGTCTTAACTGCATTTACTGCATACTCAGCAACATTCTCCCAGGACCAACCGAAATTTAATAGTTTTCCCACTCCTGCATGTACGACTCCATCACTCATCAGCACAAAATAATCTCCTAAACTAACATTGCAACGATACTCTCTAATCTTCTTATCATGGATAAGGCGTTCCTTAAATGGTATCTGCACCAGCTTTCCTTCTCGGATAAAGATACAGCTTGGATTATCAAACTCCACAAGATAGGCTTCTCCAGAATGATAAATCTGTAAGATGCTAAATGTAGAATATGCCACCTGACGTATTTTACATACCGGAAGCGTTAAAATAATCGTCTCCACACAATCCTCCAAGGATGCTCCGTTAATCAGCATAGTTCCAAGGATTTTTGAAGTCAGGGTTGCCAATATATTTGCTTTTACCCCACTTCCCATTCCGTCTGCAAGAATAATAATATCTGAATCATTTGTCTTCAATAATTCAACCTTATCCCCACATAACTCTTCCTCATGCTTATTTAAGCTTTTATAAGAGATATCAACATTTACACCCATTCTGACTTGTTCCTCTCTCAACTGTAGTTTACTGATCTACGTGATGTTCCTCTCCATCATATAAAATGGTATCACGTAGCTTGGTTAATGTTACCTTGGTCTCTGCTGTGGTCTCTCCAAGTAATCCTGCGATCTCCTGAGCCACCATCATCTGCTTGTCAATGACCTTCTGGGCCATCTCAATGGTATCCATCTTAACTTCATATGCCTTTAATTCTTTCTCTTCTTCTGCCGTGATATCTACCATAATTCCAAGTACGTTGTTTTGATCTGGAACATAAACGATATTCTGCAGCGTGGTCACTCCAAACTCCTTATAAGTCACCTTTTTGCCTAAAATTCTAGACCTGGTATCCAGTACATACTGAAAATCACTGTGGTCAACAATTTCATACAGATACATGGACAATGCCTGCTCCTTTGAATAATGGAAATATACCTCTGCTGCTGCATTATACTCCACAATCTTCATATCCGAATCTACCATGATAATGATATTGGGCGTGGTATCCATCACCACATTTGCCATGGAACTTGCCTTATCATGCATATAAGGGATGCACATGCTAAGCTCTGCCTTTCCTTGGAATACGGCAATTGCCTTTTCTCTGCAGGAAGAATAGCCACACGCTCCACAATTTAACTCATGGCTTGGATCATTTTTCCCAATCTTCTTCAGGATGGCACGAATTTGTTCATCCGTAGGAATTGGATCCTTACTTTTACGAGGTGTAAATGTCTTCTTAAATGAAAGCTCTGTATCTGAATTAAAAAATCCATCTCCTGCAGGAGTTTTTGGTATTGATTCTTCCATGTCCAGCTTCACCTTAAATCTGGAGATATAAGAAGTATCCACTGCAGGCCCCTTGATACATCCGCCATTACATACATTCAGTTCAATAAAACAATCCTCTACCTCACCCTTCTCCATACTCTTAAGAAGCTCAATACAGTTTCTTAACCCATGGACATAAAACTTGCGATAATGATCTCTTGTTGAGGAAGCTACGACCGAAGACAGCACTCCGCTTGTAATTGGATACAACCTATTTACTTCCGGATTTTTATTGTCAAACTCCGTCTCGCTTAAGCTAGAAATCTCAATTTTCTCCTCCTTAAGCCATTCCTCAACCTCCGTAAAATTTATGACTGCATCCACGGCACCTGCCGTTCGGCCATCCCCCAGTGCTTCCCGCTTCTTTGCAATGCATGGACCTAAGAATACTACCTTAACCTCTTCTCCAAGCTGTTCCTTTATCAGTCTTCCATGGGCAATCATAGGAGAGACTACTGGTGCCATATCATTTGTCAGGCTTGGATAATATATTTCAATCAAGTCATTGGCACTGGGACAACATGTAGTAATGATATTCTTCATTTTCCCCTCTTCAAGAAGCCTTACATACTCTCTTGTCACATATGCTGCTCCCTCTGAAGTCTCCCTTACCTCTGTAAATCCCAGTCTCTTTAAGGCCGTCACTACCTGCCCGACTTTCTTATACTTCATAATTCCAAGATAGGAGGGTGCCAAAGATATGATCGTTGTCTTTTTACTTCGGATAAATTCCTTTACCCGATCAAGATCACTGATTAATGTCTTGGCATTTTGAGGACAGGCATCAAGACAATGCCCGCAAAGAATACAAAGGTCATCACGAATTTGTGCCTGCTGATCTTTTACTACAATTGCTTTAACCTCACAAATACGAACACATTTATAACAATTCTTACAGCGAGCCTCTCTGAAGCCAATTACATTCATCCATTCAGCCTCCTAAGCACTTCATTCTCAAAAAATGAATCCGTATCCTCTGGTGACAAAGAAAATAGCTTTCCATCAATCTTTGTACAGACTCCCTTTACACATTGCCCCATGCAAAATGATCCATTAAGCTCAACCTGATCCTGAAGGCCATGCTCCTTTAAGAGCCGTTGCAGCTCACTGACAATTTCTCGTGAACCTTTTAAATGACAGGAACTTCCGATGCATATTGTAATATCCAATCTAATCCCCCCTATTCTACCATTTTTACCATTCCTAATAAATGTCAATTCCTAGTATTTCTCAACCAATCCATTACCCCATCAATGGTGGGCTCCTCGACTTCCATCCAGTTCTTTGGCTCGTTTATATCAGTCAGATAATGAGCGTCTGAGTTTGATATAACTCTTATGGCCCTTAAATACTCCTGTTCCTCGCATAACTGCTTTTTGTTCTGTAAATTGGATATTTCCACACACCTAAACTTGCTTTTCTCTGGAATAAACCCCAGATTATATAGCAGGCTGTTGGCATTCTTATCAATATGTGCCGGTATCATAACCCCATCATACTGCTGCATAAGATGATATACTTCATCAAAGCGGATGGACGTGCTTTGAATTAACAAGCGCCCCTCTTCTCCCGCTTTTTCATCCTTTTCATTATACAAAAACTGATTTCCAAAAATCTCGCTGTCATTTTTTATCATGCCTAGCCTGGAGTAGACATAAGAGTCAAACTGAACTGCACTTTCCAATGATGAGAACAGGCATAATACGTGCACCTCTTCCTGTGTTGTCAGTTCCATTCCAGGCAGTGCTAAAATACCATACTGTTTTGACCACTCCATAAGTGCCTTACAGTTTTTACAGCTGTTATGGTCCGTAAGCGCAATTACATCTAGTTCCTTAATTGATGCCATTCCTACTATGTTTGCTGGTGTCATGTCATCATCTGCGCAAGGTGACAGGCAGGAATGGATATGTAGGTCATATGCCAATCTAGTCATGCATCTGTTTATAAATCCAGTACGCCGCTTCAAAGATCGGCATAGAAGACGCCAGCACTATGATGTTCTGACTCCTTGCCTTCTTCAATGCAAATTCATCCAGCTTCATACCTTGCGCAAGTATTAATACAGAGACTTCAGTAAGTGATGCAACAGCAATCGTATTCACATTTCCCATAACGGTAACCCAAGCTGCTCCGGCAGGTGCTTTGCTCATAGCGATGCTTAATAAGTCGCAGCAAAATGGTACTGTGATTTCCTTGGTACAATCCCCTTGGTCATTAATCACATGAAATTTGCCACTCTCAATTAACTCCTTAACTGTCAACCTATATCCTCCTATTCTTGATCAAGCCTGTTGATTTCATTGGATATCTTATGGATATATTCTCGTAAGATATGAATGCAGTCTTTTTCCTTTGCCACACCACGAACCACATCTTCTGCAAGTGCCCGACAAGTTGGTGCCCCACAGGACCCACAATCTAATCCTGGCAGTCTGCTTAAGATTTCCTCTACCTCGGCTCCTAGCATTATTCCTTCTTTTAAATTCTCTCCCAGCTTAAATACCGGCTCATATTGGACGCTGGTATTCCAATATGCATTCTCAGGGGGTTTAGAATTAAGCCTTACACATGCTACTGGCATATACTTTCTTAAGCGCTTAAGCTTAACCTTTGCCACAAAGGGGTTTTCAACTGTAAGTACCCCGCCAACACATCCTCCATTGCAGGCATTTAATTCAATAAATTCCAAGTTGGTAAACTTTTGATCCTCAATGTCCTCTAATACACGAATTACATTTTCAATTCCATCCGCTGCCAGATAATTATCGGTTAAGAGTCCTGCTGCCTCGCCACCGGTGCTTCCCCATGAAATACCGATTTTTCCAGCAATGGCAAGCTCCTCAACATCATTTCTTACCTCCTTCATAAGAGGAAGCAACTTAGGGTACACCTCCTTAATTGCAAGTACAGCATCAATATTGCTCTTATCAATTCCTAACGGAGAATACTTGGCAGTCACTTTTGCAGGACATGGTGAAATAAAGATAATTCCAATATCACTTCTAGGAAGCTTTGTCTTTTCCATTACCTTTTTCTTAACGATAGAAGCTGCCAGGTCTACGGGTGCACTGATTGGAAGCAGATGTTCAATCAGATTTGGAAACCGTACCCGTATCAGGCGTACCACTGATGGACATGCTGTACTGATAATCGGCCATAACTCCTTATGGTCTGCAACATATTTACGCGATAGTTCCGAGACAATTTCCGCTGCCCCGCTTACTTCATAAACTTCATCAAATCCAAGCTTTAAAAGAGCTGTTAATATGATATTAATGTCATCAAGATTGTTAAATTGTGCATACAGGCTTGGTGCCGGCAATGCGACTGTATACTTATATTGGTTTAAGATATCCATGCTATCATAGGTAGCAAGCTTTGCATGATGCGGACAGATCCGAATACATTCTCCACAATCAATACAAAACTCCCTTGTAATTACTGCCTTCCCATTACGTACGCGGATTGCCTGTGTTGGACATCGCTTAATGCAGTTAATGCATCCCATACACTTATCAGCATCTAGGCGAACTGAATTATAGAACTTATCCATTTGCTCTCCTTTCAAACCAAAATGCTCTAGCTCACAACTACTTTCATAAGTACTGTTGTCCCCACATTCATCTCAGTCTGTATCTCCATAAAGTCCGCATACTTTTTCATATTAGGAAGTCCCATACCGGCTCCAAACCCTAATGTGCGTATATTGTCAGGTGCAGTTGAAAATCCCTCCTGCATTGCCTGCTCCACATCTGGTATTCCCGGACCATGATCCTCTAATTTCATAACTACTTCTTCTTCTGATATTACAACTGATATTTCGCCACCATTCGCATGAATTACCATGTTAATCTCACCTTCATACATGATAATGGCAACTCTACGCACAACATCGGGCGAAAATCCAAGCTTCTTCAACTTACTCTTAACATCACTTGATGCTTCGCCAGCCCGCGTAAAGTCCTCAGAAGAAACTACATAATGCAGCTGCATAGAGGCACTCAATATGATGCACCTCCCCTTAGACCCTTCTCATAAAGGAGTCCACATGCACTAAACATTCTATGACTAGTTGTTAACAATGTAATCCCAAGTGTGTCTGCCAGTTCTACCATTGCTTTATCAGGCTCTTTTCCACGTACAAATACAATACAAATAATGTCCATCATTTCAGCAGTACGAATTACCTGGGGGTTACAAAGTCCTGTTAACAATACAGATTGGTCTTTCACAAATGCAAGTACATCACTTAACATATCTGAACCACATGCATTGTGAACATCCTTGTCCATACTGTTTTTACCACATACAACCTTTGCATCTAATGTTTTACAAACTTGATAAACAGTCACTACAGCTCCTCCTCATCTTTCAAAAACAACGGATTGCATTTTTATTCATATATATTGAATTATTATGTATTTGTAAAACCTTTACATTATGCAAAAAGTATAACATTACACCCTATTTTTTTCAATACATTCCAATTATTTGTAACTACTGTTAATATTTAGTTAAATAATTAACAAATTCTCAAAGCTAAAGCCGTTAAATTTATATATTATTACTTTTCCTTTTATTGTCAAATGTGCATATACTTGTAGATTTTTACAAGTTCGTATGCTATAATACTTTATGTTAATTCAAGGACAAACAAACATGAAATACTATGAAAGAATTTTCTTTCATGTGTTTATAAATTAGTAAATCAAGGAGGTAAATGAATGGGTTCTAAAACATCCACAGTTCCATTTAGCGGAACAAAAGAACAAGAAGCCGAATTAATGCAGATTATCGAAGCTTATAAGGATGACAAAGGTGCGCTTATGCCAGTTCTTCAACAAGCCCAAGACATCTACGGATATCTTCCTATTGAAGTACAGACAATCATTTCTAATGAAATGGATATTCCATTAGAGAAAATTTATGGCGTTGTCACTTTTTATTCTCAATTTTCCCTTAATCCAAAAGGAAAATATCAAATATCTGTGTGCTTAGGTACTGCTTGTTATGTTAAGGGCTCCGGTGATATTTACAACCAACTCACTGAAAAACTTGGCATTCAAGGTGGAGAATGTACACCAGATGGTAAGTTTTCTCTTGATGCATGCCGTTGTATTGGTGCTTGTGGTCTCGCACCTGTTCTTACTGTGAATGACGATGTATATGGCCGACTTACAGTAGACGACATTGATGAAATACTTGCGAAATACGCTTAAGGCTATGATGACTGAGCTGTCTCTCAACGTATTAGACATAACAAACAATTCCATTGTTGCAGGCGCGTCGCTCGTTATAATACATATAACAATTAACACAGCAATGGATTTATTGACGATACAGATCAAAGATAATGGTAATGGTATGACAAATGAACAACTTAAAGCTGTGGTCGATCCTTTCTTTACAACTCGAACCACACGAAAAGTTGGTCTTGGTGTTCCTTTCTTCAAATTCCAGGCTGAAGCTGCTGGAGGAACCTTTCATATCAGCTCTACCGTAGGGGAAGGGACTACTGTGGATGCCTCCTTTGTTCTATCTCATATTGATAGAATGCCTTTAGGAGATATTACCTCTACAATTCACTCTCTAATCACTTGTAATCTGGCGGTTGATTTTGATTATATCTATACATATGACGATCAATCCTTTGAGTTAGATACAAGGACATTTCGAACAATTCTTAACGATATCCCATTAAATACTAAGGAAGTTTCTACATATATTAAAGAATATTTAACTGAAAATAAAATAGCTGTAGATGGTGGAGCAATTCTATAACACATTATTATAGGAGGTATTTTCTATGAAGTCACTAGAAGAACTAAGGGCCATTCGTGAAAAGATGCAGGGGCAGGTTGGTCTTAGGTCAGAAGATGATACAGACACTCGTGTCGTCGTCGGCATGGCTACGTGTGGTATTGCAAGCGGCGCCAGACCTGTACTCACTGCCCTTTCTGACGCAGTTTTGGAAAAAGGGCTTGATCATGTAACGGTGACCCAGACCGGATGCATTGGCTTGTGTCAGTATGAACCAATTGTTGAAGTTATGGAACCCGGTAAAGAAAAAGTTACTTACGTAAAGATGACTCCTGAAAAAGCAATGGTCGTAATAGACCAGCACCTAATTCGTGGACAGGTTGTAAAAGAATACACCATTTCCGAGGTAATCGGATCATAAAGGGGGAGTTTCCATGTATCGTTCACATGTCTTAGTTTGTGGTGGAACCGGATGTACTTCTTCTGGAAGTGGTGAAATCATACAGGCTTTACAGGCGGAGATTGAAAAGCAGGGATTAAGCAAAGAGGTATGTGTCGTTCAAACTGGTTGTCACGGATTATGCGCATTAGGTCCTATTATGATTGTTTATCCGGAAGCATCGTTTTACTCCATGGTTAAAGTGGAAGACATTCCTGAAATTGTTGAAGAACATCTGTTAAAAGGCCGTGTCGTAAAACGCCTTTTATATAACGAAACAGTTACTGACACTGGAGATATCAAATCTCTTGCTGATACCAAATTTTATAAAAACCAGCATCGTATCGCTTTACGTAACTGTGGTGTCATAAATCCTGAAAATATAGAAGAATACATAGGAACAGGCGGATATGAGGCCTTAGGCAAGGTCGTTACTTCCATGACGCCTGATGAAGTAATCCAGACATTGATTGACAGCGGGCTCCGTGGCCGTGGAGGCGGCGGATTTCCAACGGGTATCAAATGGAAACTGGCAAAAGGCAATGATGCTGACCAGAAGTATGTCTGTTGTAATGCCGATGAAGGAGACCCTGGAGCATTTATGGACCGTTCTGTCCTGGAAGGTGATCCACATGTGATATTAGAGGCAATGGCCATTGCAGGATATGCCATAGGCGCCAACCAAGGATACATTTATGTTCGTGCAGAGTATCCTATTGCCGTAAAAAGGCTGAAGATTGCCATCAATCAGGCAAGAGAATATGGACTACTGGGAAATGATATTTTCAGTTCTGGCTTTAATTTTGATATTGGCTTACGCCTTGGTGCAGGCGCATTTGTATGCGGTGAGGAAACTGCCCTTATGACTTCTATTGAAGGAAAACGTGGCGAACCTAGGCCAAGACCTCCATTCCCAGCACAAAAAGGATTATTTGAAAAACCAACGATTTTAAATAATGTAGAGACTTATGCCAATATCCCTCAAATCATTTTAAATGGTCCAAAATGGTTTGCTTCAATGGGAACAGAAAAATCCAAAGGCACCAAAGTATTTGCCCTTGGTGGAAAGATCAATAACACAGGACTAGTTGAAATTCCAATGGGTACCACACTTCGAGAAGTCATTGAAGAAATCGGCGGCGGCATCCCTCATGGTAAAAAGTTCAAAGCGGCACAGACTGGTGGTCCTTCCGGTGGATGTATCCCCGCAGAGCACTTTGATATTCCAATTGATTATGACAATCTGATCCGTATCGGATCTATGATGGGATCTGGCGGACTAATCGTCATGGATGAAGATAACTGCATGGTAGATATCGCAAAGTTCTTCTTACAGTTTACGGTAGATGAATCCTGTGGAAAATGTACACCTTGCCGTATCGGTACCAAACGTCTACTTGAACTGCTAGATAAGATCACAAAAGGAAATGGTACATTGGAAGACTTAGATAAACTAGAAGAGCTTTGCTATTATATTAAAGAAAATTCTCTTTGTGGATTGGGCCAGACTGCTCCAAATCCAGTGTTATCTACCCTTCGTTATTTCAAAGATGAGTATCTTGCACATGTGGTTGATAAGAAATGTCCTGCTGGTGTTTGTAAGGCATTACTCCATTATGAAATTCAGCCAGATAAATGCAAGGGCTGCACAATGTGTGCTAGGGTTTGCCCTGCTGGCGCTATTACCGGTACTGTGAAACATCCTCATGTAATTGATCCTTTAAAATGTCTAAAATGCGGTGCTTGTATGGAAAAATGTAAATTTGGGGCCATCATAAAGAAATAAGGAGGTTATTATGGAGACTGTAACTTTAAAAATAAATGGGCAGACCGTAGAAGCTCCTAAGGGTTCCACCATTCTAGAAGCAGCACATTTGGCCCATATCGATATACCTACTCTCTGCTATCTAAAGGATATCAATGAGATTGGTGCCTGCAGGATCTGTGTCGTTGAAGTCAAAGGTGCAAGAAGTCTGGTTGCTTCCTGTGTCTACCCTATCGCTGAAAATATGGAGGTTTTTACAAATACACCTAAAGTATTGGACTCCAGAAAAAAGACATTACAGCTTTTACTATCCAATCACAATAAATCCTGTCTATCCTGTATACGAAACAGAGACTGCGAACTGCAAAAGCTCTGTAAGGATTTAAAAGTAGATGATGAAGATTATTATAGTGGCGAACAGACCCAGTCTGAACCTGATACCAGTGCCGCTCATATGTATCGCGATAATTCAAAATGTATCTTATGCAGACGATGTTCCGCTGTTTGTGAACAGGTTCAAAGTGTAGGCGTAATTGGTGCCAATGAACGAGGATTTAAAACGCAGATTGGCTGTGCCTTTGAAATGGGATTAGGAGACACCAGTTGTGTCTCTTGTGGCCAATGTATTGCTGTCTGTCCAACTGGTGCATTAGCAGAAAAAAATTATACAAAGCAAGTCTTTGAGGCTTTTGCGGATCCTGATAAGATTGTTCTGGTGCAAACTGCTCCTGCTGTACGTGCTGCACTGGGAGAATGTTTTGATTATCCAATAGGAACAAATGTACAAGGTAAAATGGTTGCTGCATTACGTCTGCTTGGGTTTGACAAGGTCTTTGATACTAATTTTTCAGCAGATCTGACTATTATGGAGGAAGCCCATGAGTTACTTGATCGAATTCAAAACAATGGTACACTTCCACTTATCACCTCCTGTTCTCCGGGATGGATTAACTACTGTGAGCATTACTTCCCTGAGATGACAGAAAATCTTTCAAGCTGTAAGTCGCCACAACAAATGTTTGGGGCAATTAGCAAGACCTATTATGCCGAAAAAATGAATATTGATCCTAAAAAAATCGTAATGGTTAGCATTATGCCTTGTACAGCTAAAAAATATGAAATCGGTAGAGATAATCAGAGCGCCGCAGGTGTTCCTGATGTCGATATAGCAATTACTACAAGAGAACTGGCACAAATGATTGATCAGCAGGGAATTAATTTTAGATCGCTCCCTGATGAAACATTCGACGATCCATTAGGCATGTCCTCAGGTGCTGCTGTCATCTTTGGTGCAACAGGTGGCGTTATGGAAGCTGCACTTCGTACTGCTATATGGAAACTTACAGGCGAGAACAACGATGCACCAATTGAGTTTACCAGCGTACGTGGCATGGACGGAATTAAGGAAGCCAGTCTGCTTTTAAATGGTACAACGATTAATGTTGCAGTGGCCTCCGGTCTAAAAAATGCAAAAGAACTGCTATTAAGAGTAAAGAGCGGTGAAAAAACATATCATTTTATTGAAATTATGGGATGTCCAGGCGGATGTATCAATGGTGGCGGGCAACCTCATGTGCCAGCAAGCATACGTAACTTCGAAGATATACGTGAATTGCGGGCAAAAGTATTATATGAACAGGACGCTCACAATCCAATTCGTCGTTCACATGAAAATCCTTATATAAAAACAGTTTATGCAGAATACTTAGGGGCTCCTGGAAGCCAAAAGGCACACCAGATTTTACATACTACTTATGTAAAACGACATGTGAACTAGTCAACATCGGTAAATTATTTATCACATGTTTCGTACTATACTTAGCCGTCTACGAACTTTATTGCCAAAAAAGGCACCAGATTATAATAATCTGATGCCTTTTTTTGAGAATAGTTAACGGCCGCGTCTTAATCTTGAGAACGGTATACGCTTCCGTTATTGAATAGTTTGTTTTATAGGGTTTTTATATTATTTGTTTGGAGTTTTTGTATCTTATCGTATTTGAACTGTACGAATTATTTACCGAAGTATCTGTTTAATAAACCTTCGAAAGCTCTTCCGTGACGAGCTTCATCTTTTGCCATTTCATGAACTGTGTCATGGATTGCATCTAAATTAGCTTCTTTTGCACGTTTAGCTAAATCAAATTTACCAGCTGTTGCTCCGTTTTCTGCTTCTACACGCATTTCAAGGTTTTTCTTTGTAGAATCTGTTACTACTTCACCTAATAATTCAGCAAATTTGCTTGCATGTTCTGCTTCTTCGTAAGCAGCTTTTTCCCAGTATAAACCGATTTCAGGGAAACCTTCTCTATGAGCTACTCTTGCCATTGCAAGGTACATACCAACTTCTTGACATTCGCCCATGAAGTTTGCTCTTAAGTCTTCCATGATATCTTCGCTAGCGCCTTGAGCAACACCTACAACGTGTTCACAAGCCCAAGTTCTTTCACCTGCTTGGATAGCGAATTTTTCAGCGCCTACACCACAAGTTGGACATTTTTCTGGAGCGAATTCGCCTTCATAAACATAACCGCATACTGTACATACATATTTTTTCATAGTTTTAATCTCCTTTTATTTATATTTATATAATTAATTTTAATCTTTTTCAAAACAGTAATCATTACTGTTATTAATATAATACATTATAGAGAATTAATTGTCAATAACATTTTTAATGTTTTATTTCTCTATGTATTTAGGGGCATTAGTCTAATTTTAGGCCTAATGCCTCTATATAAAATAATTTATTATTTACCGAAATATCTGTTTAATAAACCTTCGAAAGCTCTTCCGTGACGAGCTTCATCTTTTGCCATTTCATGAACTGTGTCATGGATTGCATCTAAATTAGCTTCTTTTGCACGTTTAGCTAAATCAAATTTACCAGCTGTTGCTCCGTTTTCTGCTTCTACACGCATTTCAAGGTTTTTCTTTGTAGAATCTGTTACTACTTCACCTAATAATTCAGCAAATTTGCTTGCATGTTCTGCTTCTTCGTAAGCAGCTTTTTCCCAGTATAAACCGATTTCAGGGAAACCTTCTCTATGAGCTACTCTTGCCATTGCAAGGTACATACCAACTTCTTGGCATTCGCCCATGAAGTTTGCTCTTAAGTCTTCCATGATATCTTCGCTTGCACCTTGAGCAACACCTACAACGTGTTCACAAGCCCAAGTTCTTTCACCTGCTTGAATTGCAAATTTTTCAGCGCCAACATTACATACTGGACATTTTTCTGGAGCGAATTCGCCTTCATAAACATAACCACATACTGTACATACATATTTTTTCATAGTTTTAATCTCCTTTAAAATCAATTTTTATTTATGTTATTTATTTAAGTTCATTTTCAAAACAGTAATCATTACTGTTATTGATATAATACCTTATAGAGAATTAATTGTCAATAATCTTTTTTAATTTTTTTTCTGCTTTTTTGTAGGGGTTCTATGCAAACATGCAGGAATCAAAAAAGATACGTTAAGAACTATCATTCTAACGTATCTTTATACTATATTTATAAACAACTATTTTAATTTTCCTCTTCTAGACACTTTTCACATATTCCACGGAACATAACCATGTGACCTGTAATCTTACCTTTAAAGTGGGCTTCAGCAATTACATTAATATGATCAATAGATTCCATCTCTAAATCATAAACTGAACCACATTCATTACAAACAACATGATAGTGAGGGCCAATGTTCCCATCAAAGTGATCATAACCGTCTCCACAATCAACCTTAGTTATCTCGCCTAATTCGGTTAATAGATTAAGATTACGATATACCGTTCCCAAACTTACCTTCGGATAAATTTGACGAACATGTTGATAAACCATATCTGCAGTAGGATGTTCTTTTGTGCTCTTTAAATACTCTTTGATAGACTCTCTTTGTCTACTGAATTTTAATGGAGTACTCATATATTTCACCTCCTGAAAATAGTAATTATTATCAATTTATCATAGATATGCATTTTTGTCAATTTATCTTACTGGTATTTTATCATTTTTCTTTATTTGCGGCCAACCTATCCACATCGACAATGCTTTATTGTGACTCGGCTACTGCTGGAAGAGAGGTTTTCTAGTCATGAACAAAGTGTGTGTTCCACACACTCTCGCGCTTAAAATCACTGCAAAGAACACACACTTTGCCGCGCCGAATGCGATCACGAAGTGATAAACTCCTTCCGCGTAAGTGCGCATCCTGGCTTTCTGGTTTTTAGTTTCCTATGTATTAAAAAAGAGACGGATTTTCATCCGTCTCTTTTCTTACGACCATTTGCTATCTTTTATTTGCAACTTCTACGTTGATTGTTTTACCTTTGATTTTTGCATCTTTCATTACGTCGATAACTTCATCTGCATATTCTTTAGGAATTTCAACGAAAGTATATTTATCATATAAATCGATTGTTCCGATTAATTTACCAGCCATACCTGTTTCGCCAGCAATTGCACCAAGGATGTCGCCTGGACGGATGTTTTGTTTTTTACCAATGTTGATAAATAAACGAACCATGCCTTTGCTTGGACCATTGTTGCTATTACGGTTGTTGTATTCTCTAGATTTATTATATTCTCTAGTAGTCTTTTTGTACTCTTCGATTTCTTCGTTGTTGTCGCCCATTGTCATTTTTAAGAATGCTGCAGCAACTTCAAGAGAAGTGTAATCTTCTTCGTTAACTTTCTTTTCGATTAATTCGATCATCTTAGTTAAGTCAACGCTTTCGATAATTCCGTTTACTTGATCAAGAACTTTTTCCGCTTTGATATTTGCAACATCATGTAAAGATGGAATTGGCTGAGCAACGATCTTAGTTTTGCAATATCTTTGGATATCTTTTAATTTGTAAACTTCTTTACCTACAACGAAAGTGAAGGCACGACCTGTTCTACCTGCACGACCTGTACGACCGATACGGTGAACATAGAATTCATCATCTTGAGGAACATCATAGTTGAATACTGCTTCTACATCATCAACGTCAATACCTCTTGCAGCGATATCTGTAGCAACTAAGATATCTACTTTACCATTACGGAATCCGTTCATAACACGGTCTCTGTGAAGCTGTTTCATATCACCATGAAGTGCTTCTGCAAAGTAACCTCTGCCTTTTAACCCTTCTACAGTCTCTTCAACTTGACGTTTTGTATTACAGAATACAACGGAAAGTTTTGGAGCGTATAAGTCTAATAAACGAGATAATACTTCCATCTTATTTTTTGGACGAACTTCATAGTAGTATTGTTCGATCTTAGGAACTGTAAGTTCTTTTTTCACTACTTTGATAATTTCAGTGTCCTTTTGGAATTTGGATGCAATATCAAGAATTGGTTTTGGCATTGTTGCAGAGAAAAGAATTGTTTGTCTTTCTTCTGGGATATCGCTAAGAATTGTTTCGATATCTTCTCTGAAGCCCATGTTTAACATTTCATCCGCTTCATCTAATACGATCATTTTGATAGTATCAAATTTAACTGTCTTTCTTCTCATATGATCCATTACACGACCTGGAGTACCAACAACAACTTGTGCTCCCGCTTTTAAAGAACGAATTTGTTTTGTAATATCTTGTCCGCCGTATACTGGTAACACTTTAAGTCCGTGAAGATATTTAGATAAGTTTCTAAGCTCTTCCGATACCTGAATTGCTAACTCACGAGTTGGACATAATACAACTGCTTGTAAATGCTTGCTCTTTGGATCTATTTTTTGTAATAAAGGGATACCAAATGCTGCTGTTTTACCTGTACCTGTTTGAGCCTGACCAATAATGTCTCCTCCACCAAGTACTGCTGGGATTGCCTTTGCTTGAATTGGACTTGCCTGTTCAAACCCCATATCCACGATCGCACGTAAAATAGGCGCATCTATCTGTAACTCTTCAAATTTAACTGTTTCCATATAACTATCCTTTCTACTATCAAGTTAACACTAGTATTTTTTTGTGCTAACTTACACATTAGCAGCCATCATCTAGATACAATGTATCTACTGTAATTCTATCGTTTACTCCATCTTTACTAGTATTACCACAATAATTTAAAAGAATAAGTATTGTATAGATAGTCACAAAAAAACTCTCAGTCATAGGGACCAAGAGTCAATCTCTCATCATATATATATTATTTGTATAAACAAAAATTTTTCATATCAAATAATTCTTAAAATAGCCACTTATATTTTAGTATACACAATTTGTATAGATTTGTCAAGAAGCAAGGGGCTGATACCAAGTCAGCCCCTTTCCTCTTATTTATCTTTTTACCCTTGCCTGTAATTTTCCATCTACATAATCAATCAATATGGTATCTCCGATACTTACCTCATTACTTAAGATTAATTTTGCAGTAATGGTCTCCACATTCTTTGTTAAAAATCTCTTTAATGGTCTTGCACCATACACTGGGTCATAAGCATTCTCTATAATGTAATGCTTAGCACTATCTGTTAGCTCAATTGTGAGTTCACGATCTACAAGTCTCTTATTTAATCCTTTAATCAATAAATCGATAATTCCTGTAATATTATCTTTTGTTAATGGCTTAAATAGGATGATTTCATCTAGACGGTTTAAGAATTCTGGTCTAAAGTTCATTCTTAACTCGTTCATTACCTGCTCTTCTGCTTCCTCTTTAATGTTTCCATTTTCATCAATGCCTTCAAGCAGATAATTGGATCCTAGGTTACTAGTTAAGATAATGATAGTATTCTTAAAGTCTACGGTTCTGCCTTGTGAGTCTGTGATACGTCCGTCATCAAGTACCTGAAGTAACACGTTAAATACATCTGGATGGGCTTTCTCAACTTCATCAAATAAGACAACAGAATATGGTTTTCTTCGAACTGCTTCTGTTAATTGCCCGCCTTCTTCGTATCCTACATATCCTGGAGGTGCTCCAATTAATCTTGCCACAGAGTGTTTCTCCATATACTCACTCATATCGATACGTACGATATTTGTCTCATCATCAAATAGATTTGCTGCTAAAGACTTTGCAAGTTCTGTCTTACCAACACCGGTAGGTCCAAGGAATAAGAAAGAACCAATTGGCTTAGCCGGATCTTTAATTCCTGCTTTGGAACGGAGGATTGCATCGCTTACTTTCTCAACCCCTTCTTCTTGTCCAATGACACGTGTATGGAGAATATCTGCTAGATGTAATGTCTTATTACGTTCGCTCTCCGTTAGTTTGGCTACCGGAATTCCTGTCCATCTGGAAATAATTTTAGCAATCTCTTCTTCACTTACATTTTCATGGACTAAGGTATGCTCTTGTTTCTTCACTTTCTCTTCTTCTGCTTCTAACTGTTTCTGAAGTTCTGGTAACTTACCATATTGAAGTTCAGCCGCTCTATTTAAATCATAGTCACGCTGTGCCACTTGAATTTCATTATGACATGCCTCTAGCTCTTCTTTCAATTTCTGAACCTTTTCTACTGCAGCCTTTTCCTGATCCCATTTTGCCTTGCCTGCATTAAACTCATCACGAAGTTCTGCTAGTTCTTTTTGAAGGTTTTCTAGTCTCTCTTTGCTAAGACGGTCTGTCTCTTTCTTAAGTGCTGCTTCCTCGATTTCAAGTAACATAATATGTCTTCTGATATCATCAAGCTCCATAGGCATAGAGTCTAATTCTGTCTTAATTAATGCACACGCTTCATCTACCAAGTCAATTGCCTTATCAGGAAGGAAACGGTCGGTAATATAACGATTGGATAACGTAGCTGCAGATACTAACGCACCATCGGTAATCTTAACACCATGGAATACTTCATAACGATCCTTTAATCCTCTTAAAATAGAAATGGTATCTTCTACCGTAGGTTCCTCTACATGAACCGGTTGGAAACGACGCTCTAATGCTGCATCTTTTTCAATATACATACGGTACTCATTTAATGTAGTTGCTCCAATACAGTGAAGCTCGCCACGTGCAAGCATTGGCTTTAACATGTTTCCGGCATCCATTGCTCCATCTGTCTTTCCGGCACCTACAATGGTATGAAGTTCATCAATAAATAAGATGATCTGTCCTTCACTTTTCTTAACCTCTTCTAGTACTGCCTTTAAACGTTCTTCAAACTCACCACGATATTTTGCACCGGCCACTAAGGAACCCATATCAAGTGCGAATACTCGTTTATCCTTTAATCCCTCTGGAACATCTCCTCTGACAATACGCTGTGCAAGGCCTTCTACAACTGCTGTCTTACCAACACCTGGCTCACCGATTAATACTGGATTATTTTTCGTCTTACGAGAGAGAATACGAATTACATTACGAATCTCAGAATCCCTTCCGATGACTGGATCTAACTTCTGATTTTTTGCACGTTCCACTAAGTCATATCCATATTTATTTAAGGTATCATAGGTTTCCTCTGGATTATCGCTTGTAATCTTTTGATTACCACGAACCGTTGATAATACTTGTAAGAAACCTTCTCTTGTTATTTTAAACTCCTTAAAGAGCTGTTTTATTTCCCTATTTGGCTGTTTAATCAGGCTTAAGAATAAATGTTCCACACTCACATAAGCATCGCCCATTCTCTTTGCTTCATCCTCAGCATAAATTAATACTTTATTTAAATCGTTACTGATGTAAACCTGGCCACCAGTTACTTTTGGTTTTTTATTTAATAACTCTTGAACCTTAAAAAGTAAGGCGGATGGTTCAATTTCCATTTTAGCAATTAACTTTTGAATTAAGCTATCTTCAATAGTTAGTAAACTATATAATAAATGCTCTTGATCAATTTCCTGATTTCCATTGTCATATGCAATTTTCTCGCATTGGTTCACGGCTTCTAAGGACTTTTGAGTAAATTTACTGATGTTCATATTGTAACCTCCTTTTTTGTTTGTTCTATAACTACTATAACACTAAATTTATCGTTATGCAATACCTAAATATTATGTACAACAACTATTATGTCGATACAAATTATATAGACAATAAAGGAGGTACACCATTGAACTATTTCTCTTTATTACAAATATCACCGTTTCCAATATCCTTTACAGACAGACTGTTTATCGTACTGATTGTACTGCTTGCCCTTGTCTTATCCATACAGATTATATTTCTTTTACGAGCAAACTACTTACATAAGGCTAAACGATGCAACTCCAGTAAAACAGATCCTCTTGGACTAGATCTACAAATCATTACATATATCGTAGAGCTTCTGTCTAATGCAAAAGATAATAACTCTTCTCTCCATACAATCCTAGATGTTCTTGGACATTACTATAGTTTAAATTATATTTGCATCCTGGAAACCCTTCCTTCCTCAAATGCCGGTCATATTACAAGTGAATGGTATTCTGATTCATCAGCTCCTTGGGATAGCCGTCTGCTTTTCTCCGAATTAGATATGAGCAATATTTCTCAGCATAATAAAAAACACCATAGTTATTTTAAAGCTAACTCTCTGGAAGAAATACGCCCACTAAGTGAAACTATGTATAACATGGCTAAGCTGCATAAGATTACTGGTCTTTTAGAATGTGAACTTAAGGATGCTGGTACTTCTAATCACTACCTGATCTTCTCTTATAAAACTATAGACCGAAAATGGAAACAGCACGAAATAGATACCCTATTGCTGTTAACCAGAATATTAAACATTCATTTGTCGAATATCTATGCTCAAAAGAAAGCTAAATTGCTGGAAAATACAGATACCTTAACCGGTTGTAACAATCTGATAACTTTTACAGAAGAAGCTCATAAAATTCTGTTAGCTAATACGAAGGATACTTTCATTCTTTTCTATAGTGATATTAATAAGTTTAAACTTTTTAATGAACAGTATGGCTATTCTGAAGGGGATCGAATCATAATTGAGTTTACCAATGCCTTGCGCTCTATTATTGAAGAAGAAGAAACATTTGGACGTATTACTTGCGATAAGTTCGTAGCATTATTTAACTATAATGATCCAAAATATTTTTTAGGCAAGATTAAGGCACTAAATGATTATATGAATACGATTATGTCCCCCAAAAATACTCCTTATCGAATTTCTATCATTATTGGCTTATCTATCGTAGATCCTAGTTTAAGCATTCCTCTTAATATTGACTGTGCTAATATGGCACGGAAATCAATTACTAATCGACATAAATCTCGTTATGCATTCTTTAATGAAGCGATGAAGCAGGAGTTAATCAATCAAAATGAAATTGAAGAGCAGATGGAGCTTGCTCTTGAAAATAAAGAATTTCATGTATATTATCAGCCAAAATTTAATTTACAGACTAACCAGTTTGCAGGTGCAGAGGCTTTGGTCCGCTGGCATCATGGTACAAAAGGCATTATTCCACCGGATAAATTCATTCCTATCTTTGAAGAAAATCAGTTTATTTTAAAATTAGATTTCTTTGTATTTGAAACAGTATGTAAACACCTGCATAAGCTGCTAGATCTGGGCAAAGAAGTAAAACCAGTAAGTGTAAACTTCTCAAGGCTGCATTTAAATAACAAGGATATGGTGGATAAATTAAAACATATTATTGAGCAGTATGATGTCCCATCTGACTATTTAGAAATAGAACTTACTGAAACAGCATTTCAGCTTGATAACAATAATATGTTTACAACACTAATCCAGCTACATAATATGGGATTAAAAATCAGCATGGATGACTTTGGATCTGGCTTATCTTCCCTAAATCTCCTTCGCACCCTTCCATGTGACATTCTTAAATTAGATAAAGATTTTTTCCAACAAGGAGCCTCAACAGAACGTGAACAAATCGTAATTAAGATGATTGTGCAAATGGCAAAGGGGCTCAATATGGTCATTATTTCCGAAGGAGTGGAGACTGAAGAACAGGCTGAATTCCTAAAGTCCATACAATGTGACCTGGCTCAAGGGTATCTCTATTCCAAGCCTATTATAGAAGCAGAATATGAGGCACACTACTATAAGGTCTAGGTATCTTAATAAGTATGAACTACCATGTTTCTCGTAATGTAAAAAAGCAGATTTCCTTATATGGATATCTGCTTTTTTATTTATTATAAAAATCTCATTTTATTTGAATTTTGTTTAGAGTTTCCAGCTGTATCTGCCCCCTTTGGCTTATATGCGCTGGATAGCTGCTCTACCATATTCTTCTTACAAGCTGGACAGTAGCGGCCACTTTTGATCATAGTACCGCATGTCTCACATGGAAGACCTACTGCTGAGCTGCTTGAGAATTCCAATCTCTCTTCTCTGACCCATCCTTGAATAACCCTAATTGCAATTTGAAACTCATCTGCAACTTGTTGCATCGTTGCTTCTGGATGATCATAAATATATTCTTTTACATCTCTGAATATATTATCAAGCTCGGTCATACAGCTAGGACATAAATTTTGTCCTACAAAATAATTATACAAACGTTTACAGTTTCTACATGTCTTTAATTCCATTCCTATATTCTCCCTATATATAATACTAAATCATAAGCATTCCCTATATGCTCGCTTATGGTCATACAAATCCTTAAATAAATCCGTATAACGCAAAAAGATGTTTCGAATTCTTGTAATAAAAATTCGAAACATCTTTCGATTTAAAAAGGCGACAACCAGATTTGAACTGGTGATGAAGGTGTTGCAGACCTCTGCCTTACCACTTGGCTATGTCGCCATACAATATATATATTACAACAACTAATCATATATGTCAATAAGAATTAATTGTCAATGACTCTAAGGGGATTTGAACCCCTGTTACCGCCGTGAAAGGGCGGTGTCTTAACCGCTTGACCATAGAGCCATACAAACTACTTTCTTTTGAAAGTAAACTCCCCAAGTTGGACTCGAACCAACGACAACACGGTTAACAGCCGTGTGCTCTACCAACTGAGCTATTGAGGAATATTTAAAATTTCTTTTAAACATTAAGGTTTTTATACCCTAAAAACTACACATTGCTTCGAATTATTATCAGATCTTATTTGATTAAGCCCTCGACCTATTAGTAACAATCAGCTGCACATGTTGCCATGC
>JAUNJY010000093.1 GCA_030535455.1 bacterium | reverse complement strand
CAATTAGTAATGGAAATTATGAAAAAGGTTGCAAAACGTCATGGTCTTGAATGTTTACTTCATGAAAAACCATTTGCAGGTGTTAACGGGTCTGGTAAACATGATAACTGGTCTATCTGTACAAACACAGGTAAGAACTTATTAGAGCCAGGTAAGACACCTCATGAAAATATCCAATTCTTATTATTCTTATCTGCTGTTATTCGTGCAGTAGATGAAAATGCAGCATTACTTAGATTATCTGCATCTAATCCAGGTAATGACCACAGATTAGGAGCTAATGAAGCACCTCCAGCAATCGTTTCTATCTTCCTTGGAGAACAGTTAGAAGACGTTGTAAAACAATTAGTGGATACTGGAGAAGCTACTTCTTCTAAACAAGGCGGTAAATTAAACACAGGTGTTCATACAATTCCTGAATTAGTAAAAGATGCTACTGACCGTAACAGAACATCACCTTTTGCATTTACAGGTAACAAATTTGAATTCCGTATGGTTGCTTCTAGCATGTCAATTGCAGGTGCAAACACTGTGCTTAATACAATCGTTGCTGACGTTTTATCTCAAATGGCAGATGAACTTGAAGCAGCATCTGACTTCGATCAAGCAGTACATGATTTAATTAAGAAGACATTTACAGAACATCAAAGAGTAATCTTCAACGGAAATGGTTACGCTGATGAATGGGTTGAAGAAGCTGAAAGAAGAGGTCTTCCAAACTTAAAATCTATGGTAGATGCAATTCCAGCTTTAGTAACTGACAAATCTATCGAGATGTTTGGACGTCTTGGAGTTCTTACTGAAACAGAACTTCGTTCTCGTGTTGAAATCAACTATGAATTATATTCTAAAGCAATCAACATCGAAGCTAAGACAATGATCGATATGGCAGCTAAGAAATACATTCCATCTGTAATTGCTTATGTAACATCACTTGCTGAAAGCATTAATGCTGTAAAAGCAGCTGTTCCAAGTGCTGACATTTCAGTACAATCTGACTTATTAGTAAAAGCATCCAGCCTTTTAGCTACCGCTCAGGCTGCATTAGCAAACTTACAAAAAGTTGACGAAGAAGGAAATGCTATGGAAGATGGAAAAGACAAAGCAGTATTCTTCAAAGATGTTGTATTTGCAGCAATGAACGAACTTAGAACTCCTATCGATGAATTAGAAGTAATGGTTGATAAGAAATTCTGGCCAGTTCCAACTTACGCTGATCTTTTATTCGAAGTATAAAAATAACATTAATGTAACTACCTTATTATCATATAGAACGAATAATAAAGGAGCTGTCGCACTAATTTAACTTAGTGCGACAGCTCCTTTATTTATGAATAGGAAGCAACTCTTCGAGTGGATGCGTTTGTATGTTCGGGTTGACACGGTATTGACAAATTGTTACTATATTTGGTGTAAGTAGGAAGAGGTTGTTCTGACTACGAGCAAAGTAACATAGTAATAAATTATATTGTAGGTATCAAATCTAAGGGACAAGGATACGTTCTAAGTCAGAAGAGGAGAGTAGCAAATCCCTTTGTGTAAACAACAAGGGCTTTTTTTGTTTACAGAAAATTAAGCTGCAATTTTCAAGAGAATGAACTTACATAACGAATTCTAAGTTTCTTTAGGCTTGACACAGGAAAGGATAAGTTTATGGAAACAAGAATTGCAATTATAGGCATTATTGTTTACAGCAAGGAAGCAGTGGAGCATATTAACGAGCTGCTTCATACGTATTCAGAGTTTATTATTGGAAGAATGGGATTGCCATATCGTGAAAAAGAACTATCTGTAATTACTGTTGTCATGGATGCACCAAATGACATTATTGGAGCATTGTCTGGGAAGCTTGGAAGGGTCAAAGACATTACTGTAAAGACAGTTTATTCAAAGGCAGGAGTATAAAATAACATGAGAAGCGATATGACAAATAGACAGCGCATCGATACATTAAACGTAACAGGTGAGCTGACAAAAGAAGAATGGGTAGCGTTAATATCAACATATACAGATGAGGACAGAGAGTACGCAGCAAATCTTGCAAAAGAGATTTCCAATACCTATTATAGCAATGAAGTGTATATTCGAGGCTTAATCGAATTTACAAGCTATTGCAAAAATGACTGCTATTACTGTGGTTTAAGAAGAAACAACTGTAAGGCACAAAGATACCGTTTATCAGAAGAAGATATCTATGCAAGCTGTAAGATAGGGTATGAGTTAGGCTTCCGTACTTTTGTATTACAAGGTGGCGAAGATGCTTATTTTACTGATGAGCGTTTAGTAAAGATTATTAAGACAATTAAGAGGGACTACCCAGACTGCGCAATCACAATGTCTATTGGAGAACGCAGCTATGAGAGTTATAAGAAAATTTATGAGGCAGGAGCAGATCGTTATTTATTAAGACATGAGACTGCAAATGATACTCATTATAATACATTGCATCCAGAGGAAATGTCACTTTCCAATCGAAAAAAATGTCTATTTGAATTAAAAGAAATTGGTTTCCAAGTTGGCTGTGGGTTTATGGTTGGTTCACCAAACCAGACGCCGGAAACATTAGCGGAAGATATGATGTTTATTCATGAATTAGGACCGCATATGGTTGGAATTGGACCATTTATCCCACATAAGGATACTCCATTCCATGACCAGCAGGCGGGTAGTTTAGAAATGACTTTATTTTTCCTAAGCTTAATCCGTATTATGCAAAAATCCTTATTATTACCGGCTACAACGGCACTTGGCACAATTAATAAAAGAGGCCGTGAGCTTGGAATTTTAGCAGGAGCCAACGTAGTAATGCCAAACTTATCTCCAGTGGAAGTGCGTAAGAAATATATGCTATATGACAATAAGATTTGTACAGGTGATGAAGCAGCAGAATGCAGACAATGTTTAAACAGACGTATGGAATCCATTGGATACAAGGTTGCTGTTGCAAGAGGTGATTCTAAATTCTAAGAGAGCATAGACCAATAAGAGGAGTGTAATGATATGAAATATGATAAGTATTCTAGCAAAGCAGGCGAATTTATCAACCATCAGGAAATTTTAGATACATTACGATATGCCGAAGAAAATAAAGACAATAGAGAGCTGATTTTCTCTTTAATCGAGCGTGCAAAGGACTGTAAAGGGCTTAGCCACAGAGAGGCAGCAGTGCTTCTTGAATGTGAAATTCCAGAAGCAATTGAAGCAATGAAAGAGCTAGCCGTTCATATCAAACAAAAACTATATGGTGACCGCATCGTAATGTTTGCACCATTATATTTATCCAATTATTGTGTCAATGGCTGTACGTATTGTCCATACCATCATCACAATAAGCACATTAGACGAAGCAAGTTAACACAGGAAGAAATCAAGAATGAAGTAATCGCACTGCAGGATATCGGACATAAGAGACTGGCCATTGAATCCGGCGAGGATCCAGTAAATAATCCGATTGAATATATTTTAGAGAGCATTAAGACGATTTACAGCATTAAGCATAAGAATGGTGCAATTCGTCGTGTAAATGTTAATATTGCGGCTACAACGGTAGAAAATTATAAGAAGCTAAAAGAAGCAGGAATTGGAACCTATATCTTATTCCAAGAGACATATCATAAGGAAGATTATGAAAAGCTTCATCCAACCGGACCAAAACACAATTACGAATACCATACAGAAGCGATGGATCGTGCAATGGATGGGGGCATCGATGATGTAGGTATTGGCGTATTATTTGGTCTTGAGAAATATCGCTATGACCTTGTGGGATTGTTAATGCATGCAGAACATCTAGAAGCGGCCAAAGGAGTTGGTCCTCATACAATCAGCGTTCCTAGAATTCGCCCTGCAGATGACATTGATACGAAAGAGTTTGAAAATGCCGTCAGTGATGATATTTTTGAAAAGATCGTTGCAGTCATCCGTATTGCAGTTCCTTATACAGGGATGATCATTTCTACAAGAGAGTCTCAGAAATGCAGAGAGAAAGTACTTCGACTTGGCGTTTCTCAGATTAGTGGTGGTTCTAAAACAAGTGTTGGTGGGTATGCAGAAGAAGAGTCACAGGAGGATAACTCCGCACAATTTGATGTTAGTGATACTAGGCCACTAGATGCTGTTGTTAGCTGGCTAATTGATCTTGGATATATTCCAAGCTTCTGTACGGCATGTTATCGGGAAGGACGTACCGGAGATCGCTTTATGAAGCTTTGCAAATCTGGTCAGATCAGTAACTGTTGTCAGCCTAATGCATTAATGACATTAAAAGAGTATTTGGAAGATTACTCGACAGAACAGACTCATGAAAAGGGCGAAAAATTAATTCGTGAACAGTTAGAAAAAATTCCAAATGAAAAAGTTCGTAAGATAGCAACAGAGCATATCTTCGATATAGAAAGTGGAAAACGTGACTTTAGATTTTAAAGTCATTTTATAAAAGGAAGGTGAGCAAGATGGACCAAAAGACAAACGTTATGACACCGGCATTAAATGCCACACCAACTGGAAATCGCCTTCATATCGGATTTTTTGGGAAACGTAATAGTGGAAAATCATCCTTAATCAATGCATTTGCTGGCCAGGATATTTCCATTGTATCAGATGTTGCAGGAACGACTACGGATCCTGTATATAAACCAATGGAAATTGCACCTCTTGGACCTTGTACCTTGATTGATACGGCAGGATTTGATGATATTGGCGAGCTAGGCAAGATTCGAGTTGAAAAGACAAAGTTAGCTGCAGAGAAGACTGATTTGGCAATAATCCTATTTTCAGAAATGGAAATGGAGAAAGAGCTTGAATGGTATCACTATTTTAAACGTAAAAATACAAAGACAATACTTGTAGTAAGTAAGATTGACGTACAGAAACAGATAGAAGCCTTAGTGAGTAAGGTTACCTCCGAAGCAGGTGTTGCTCCTGTCTTAGTCAGCACCAAGACAAACGAGGGTGTCAGCAGCCTGAAAGAGGAAATAATCCGTAATACGCCAGAAGATTTTGAAATGGAAAGCATTACAGGGAACTTAGTACAGAAGAAGGAATTAGTCCTGCTTGTGATGCCACAGGATATTCAGGCACCAAAGGGAAGATTAATTCTTCCACAGGTTCAGACTATACGTGATTTGTTAGATAAAAAATGTCTTGTTATGAGCGTGACAACAGATCAGTTAGAGGCTGGGCTTGCAGTTTTAAAAGAGCCGCCGGCACTGATTATTACCGACTCCCAGGTATTTAAACAGGTTTATGAGTTAAAGCCGGAACAAAGTAAGATTACATCATTTTCAACCCTATTTGCAGGATTTAAAGGTGATTTATCTTATTATGTGGAGGGAGCAAAGGCAATTGACACGCTTACAAAAGACTCTAAGGTATTAATTGCGGAATGCTGTACCCATGCTCCTTTGACTGAAGATATTGGTCGAGTAAAGCTTCCACGTATGCTTCGTAAGAAGATTGGGGAAGAGCTGACTGTTGATATTGTCAGTGGAACAGATTTCCCAAATGACTTATCAGACTATGACTTAGTCATTCAATGTGGTGGCTGTATGTTTAATCGTAAATATATTTTATTCAGAATTGACAGAGCAAAGAAAAGCCATGTTCCAATGTCCAACTATGGTGTGGTAATTGCTTATTTATCAGGGATACTAGATCATATTTCCATGTAAGGAAATGAAAAAAAGAAGTACTAATCAATAGTGATTGGTACTTCTTTTTTTATTCACAGGAAACTCCTTTTTAGAAGTCTCGATAACAATTATTTTACACCTGCTTTTGTTAAAGCATCTTTTACTGCAGTAATGACAGCGTTGGAAGTATAAGTAGCACCAGATACAGTATCTACATTTGTAGTTTGTTTATCAACGATATCAGCAGCAATCTTTGGAGCAGCTACTTGGCCGATTGTTTCTGTTTCACCAGATGCATCGACGTCAACTTTATCAATTTTACCATCTTTTGTGATGACTACAGTTGCAGTAACGTCACTAGAATATCCTTTTGCAGTTGCAGTATAATTACCTTGTTTAGCACCTGCAATATCACCAGCGTTACCAGTTGCATTAGCATCATCACTGCCTTTTACGCCAGTGCCGCCATTTGTATCATTAGCGCCACCTGTGCTGCTAGGTGCATTAGCGTCATTAGTTGCTCCTGCATTAGCGTCGTCAGTTGCTCCGCCATTTGGACTTTCGTCAGTAGTTGGAGCCATTGTTGCTTCCATGGATGGACTTGCAGAATCACTATTGCCAGTGGAATTATTATCTTGGTTGTCTTTTGAGCCGCATCCACTAAGTATTGACATAAGCATGGATACACTTATTGCTAATACTATAAATCGTTTAAAAGTTACTTTTTTCATTATTTAGCCTCCATACTAAAATTAATTACCTAAGTAGTATGATGAACGGCATTGGTATTTATGCATAGATTTTCAAAAAAATGTTTTCTTTGGATAAAATGGTAATTTAATTGACGTTGATAAAAATTATCGTTATAATATTGAAAGATAAGGGAGTAGTTAGCACATTATGTGTAATGAAGTCAACATACTGATAACTTGTTATCTGGCTTCGTTAGCGCTAAACTTGAATTAGCATAACCGTATCTGCATATACTGTAGATATGATTTTGAATAACGAGACTTGTCTGTAGTAACACTACAGATGGGTCTTTTTTTAATGCTAAAAAGCTTCTTTAAAAAGGGTCTCCTAGCAATTAAATGTTTTTCTGAGGAAATAGAAAGTCAGGATATATACGCATTTCAAAAATAATGTGTAGTGTGTTTGGTATGGAGAATGGGTTAAGAACATAAAATGATATAGTTGAAAGGATGGATGTAATGAGTTATTTAAGCGTATTTATCATCGGGATCGGTTTGTCCATGGATGCTTTTGCAGTGTCAATCTGTAAGGGACTTTCTATGAAGAAGCTTGCAATCAAGCAGGCAATCATTGTTGGATTATACTTTGGGGGTTTCCAGGCATTAATGCCTTTGATTGGATATTTTCTAGGAACAAGTTTTGAATCAAAAATCCAGAGTGTATCTAGTTATGTAGCATTTATTTTACTAGCCTTAATTGGAGCAAACATGATTAAGGAAGCATTTAGTAAGGAAGAATTGGATGAGGATGCATCGTTGAACTTTAAGACGATGGTATTGCTTGCCATTGCTACAAGTATTGATGCACTTGCAGTTGGCGTATCCTTAGCTTTCTTTGAAGTAAATATTTATCCAAGTATTTTAATTATCGGAGTGACAACTTTTGTAATTTCCATTGCAGGAGTAAAGATAGGGAATGTATTTGGAGCAAAATACAAATCAAAAGCAGAAATCATTGGTGGTTTGATTTTAATAGGGATGGGGCTTAAAATTCTATTAGAACATTTAAACTTATTGCCTTTTTAGAGGGAGACAATGGACTTTGAGGTGACTATTATGTGAAAGATTGCATAATAGTCATTTTTTAATGCATAAAAGACTTCTTTTTGAGAAGCCTTCTATGCATTAAAAAGGTTTTCGAAAAACAGAAAGCCAAGATGCGCACTTACGCGGAAGGAGTTTATCACTTCGTGATCGCGT
>JAUNJY010000035.1 GCA_030535455.1 bacterium | reverse complement strand
CTTAGATTCGAACGTAAAGGTCGCGATAAGAAACAAGCTAGTGTTTATCCAGTAGACGCTAAATAGTTAAAGAACAATGAGCCCAAAATCTTGATTTTGTCAGTGATTTTGGGCTTTATTTTGTAGAAAAGACTAAATGGATTATTTACAAAATGATTTTACAATTGATACTGTTTGATTGAACTTCAATGAAATAGTTAATAATAGATAGAAAGAAGTTATAAGTAACAGAGCATTGATTCAAGCAGAGTGAACGGTGAAAAGTGTAAAGTAATGTTTGGAAGAAGCACAAATAGTATCATAATAGTGCATTTTGTGTTTATAATAACTAATAAATAAGTACTTTTCCTTTTTCACTATTCACTCTTAACTTTTCTTAAGAATTGAATATTGCAATGACTTAAAGTAGCTTAAAAAGAGGTGACAATAAATGTTTGCAGATCACGCGAAAATATATATTCGTTCAGGAAAAGGTGGAGACGGCCATGTGAGTTTCCGTCGTGAACTCCACGTTGCTGCCGGTGGACCAGATGGTGGTGATGGTGGTAAAGGTGGAGATTTAATCTTTGAAGTGGACGAAGGTTTAAATACACTTACAGACTTTAGACAAATTCGTAAATACTGTGCAGAAGATGGCGGTAACGGTAGTAAGAAAAATCGTCACGGTGCAGATGGTAAAAGCTTAGTTGTCAAAGTTCCAGAAGGAACAGTTGTCAAGGATGCTGAAACAGGCAAAGTAATTACA
Source organism: bacterium (assembly GCA_030535455.1). Lineage (GTDB taxonomy): Bacteria > Bacillota > Clostridia > Lachnospirales > Lachnospiraceae > KM106-2. Next base: position 41,097 of record JAUNJY010000035.1, on the reverse strand, counting down.
GATATGTCTCACGGAAATAAACGTGAAGTCATCTTAAAAGGTGGACGTGGCGGTAAAGGTAACCAGCATTATGCAACTCCAACAATGCAGGTTCCAAAATACGCTCAGCCAGGTAGACCAGCACAAGAATTAAACGTATTACTTGAATTAAAAGTTATTGCGGATGTAGGTTTAGTTGGTTTCCCTAACGTAGGTAAATCCACATTCTTATCCCGTGTAACAAATGCAAGACCTAAGATTGCCAACTATCATTTCACAACATTAAATCCAAACCTTGGAGTTGTTGATATTGACGGACACAATGGTTTTGTTATTGCCGATATCCCAGGACTTATTGAAGGTGCTGCAGAAGGTATTGGTCTTGGACACGAATTCTTACGTCATATTGAACGTACGAAAGTAATCATCCACATCGTAGATGCTGCATCTACAGAGGGACGTGATCCAATCGAAGACATCAAAGTAATCAACCAGGAACTGATTGCATACAATCCAGAACTTGCAAATCGTCCACAGGTAATTGCTGCAAATAAAACTGATATTTTCTTTGGAGATGAAGAAGAAACAGTACTTAAAAAGATGAGAGAAGAATTTGAGCCACAAGGTATTGAAGTATTCCCTATCTCTGCTGTTTCTGGTAAAGGTGTCAAAGAATTATTATACAAAGTAAAAGAATTATTAGATAGTATTGATGATACTCCAGTAGTATTTGAACGTGAATTCTTCCCAGAAGAAGAACTTGCTACTTCTGATTTACCATACACAGTAGAAGTAACAGAAGAAGGCGTATATACTGTTGAAGGTCCTAAGATTGAAAGAATGCTTGGTTACACTAATATCGATTCTGAAAAAGGATTCGAATTCTTCCAACGTTTCTTACGTCAATCTGGCATTATCGACGAGTTAGAAGAAAAAGGAATTCAAGAAGGCGATACAGTTAAGATGTATGGCTTACAATTCGATTACTACAAATAGAGTTTAGATTATTTTAAGTATAGAAAGAGGATATTATGACTAGTAAACAAAGAGCATATTTAAAAGGATTAGCAATGACAACAAATCCTATTTTCCAAATCGGAAAAGCAAGTTTAACACCAGAAGTGACTACAGCGATCAGTGAAGCGTTAGAAACTCATGAATTAATCAAAATCAGCGTTCTTAAAAACTGCATCGATGATCCAAGAGAAATCGCTAATGTGTTAGGGGAAAGAACTCATTCAGAAGTAGTACAAGTAATCGGTAAGAAAATTGTACTTTATAAAGAATCCAAAGACAAAAAGAAAATCGAACTTCCAAAATAATGCAAGGGGTGTGAGCCTAATGCAAGACAAAACGATTGCAGAAAATACAAGAAAACAAAAAATAGGAATTATGGGCGGAACATTTGACCCTATCCATATAGGGCATCTGATTCTAGGAGAAGTGGCATGCGAACAGCTAGGCTTAGATAAGGTCTTTTACATGCCATCTGGTAATCCTCCTCATAAACAAGATAATACGATTACACCCGATATTAATCGGTGTGCCATGGTAGACCTTGCAATTTTTGATAATGATAGATTTACGCTGTCCTTATTAGAAGTAAATCGAGGTGGATTTACGTATACTGCGGATACTCTTCGTGAGTTAAATGAAAAGCATCCGGACTGCGAATTTTACTTTATTGTTGGTGGGGACTCTCTTATTTCTCTTGAGAAGTGGAGAGAGCCTGATGTCGTATTAAAACTTTGTACACTTGTTGCAGCTGTAAGAGATGAAGTCGATTGTAACGCAGTTGACAAGCAAATTGAGTATCTCAATGAGAAATACAACTGTGATATTATAAAACTAAAGACTCCGAATATAGAGATTTCATCGTCTCTTATTCGAGAGCTGGTAAAAGATCATAAATCTGTGAAGTACTATGTGCCAAGTTTAGTAGAAGAATATATTAAAAAGCACAAATTATATATAGATTAAAGGAGCTTGTTATTTTATGGAGGATAATGTAAGAGAGCTTTGCGCCTATTTAAAGAAAACACTAAAGCCAAGTCGCTATGAACATACCATAGGGGTTGCCTATACGGCAGCAAACATGGCCATGCGATATGGAGAAGATGTAAAGAGGGCCTTTTTAGCAGGCGTATTACATGATAATGCAAAAAATGTTTCCGATGATGAGTTGCTAGAATTTTGTGAGAAAAACAAGATTGAAGTAAGAGAAATCGAGCGGACCAGCAAGTATTTATTACATGCTAAAGTTGGAGCCTATCATGTGAAGAATACGTTTCATATTGAGGATCCGGAAATAGCCAGTGCAGTTTGTTATCATACCACAGGTAAGCCTAATATGACACTTCTTGAAAAGATCATATTTACCGCGGATTATATTGAGCCAAACCGAAGAGAGATCCCAGGTTTGGCTGAGGTAAGAGAAATGGTCTATAAGGACTTAGATCAGACGGTATACTTAATTGCTAAGAATACGTTACACTACCTTAGATCGAATAAAAACGATGCCAATATTGATCCTTTAACATTAGAGACCTATGAGTATTATAAAAACTTATGTGGGCGCTAATGATTAACACAATAATCAGAAAAAAGATCATATAATATAGTAGAAGATAAAAGGAGTAAATGCATGAATAGTTCAAAGAATATGGCTAAAATAGCATATGCTGCATTAGAAGACAAAAAAGGGGAAGACATCGTAGCTTTAGAAGTTGGTGATATTACAATTTTAGCAGATTATTTCGTAATCGCTAGTGGTACTAACAAATCTCAAGTGCAAGCACTTGTTGCTAGCGTAGATGAAGCGTTAAGCAAAGAAGGTATCGAACCTACTCGCGTTGAAGGTGCTGGAAACGACAACTGGATCCTTATGGATTACGGCGATTTAATCGTACACGTATTCTCTCAAGAAGATCGTTTATTCTACAACTTAGAAAAAATGTGGAGAGATGGTAAAACTGTAAATAAGGAAGACTTAGGTCTTTAATATAGAGTTAGAAAAGGCATATCACTTAATTGGGTGATATGCCTTTTTAGTATGTAATAAAAGCGCCAAGCTTTGTATAAAACCAAATTCATTACAAATATTGACACATTATAATATATTCGGTATTATTAGTTTAACTATAGATAGTATAAAACATTACATATTTCTGCGTTAGGGTTTAAACGTAGACACAAAAGGAAAAGGAGAACTTTAATGAAAAAAATAGTTATGAGAGTATCTATTTTAGTGGGGATTTTACTAGTTGCAATAAGTGTGATAGGAACTGTGAGTAACAGACCGTCCTCAGTCACTGTAATTGGTGGTGCAGATGGACCAACGTCAGTCTTTCTGGCAGGAAAGGATAACCTACAACTTACAATACTAGGTATTGTTGTGGGAACTATATTAATAGCTGTATCCTTGATTATAAAAATAAGAAGCAAATAGGGATATTGATAGAACGTTGTGATTAATAATAAAAAGATTAGTATTTCAGAAAATGGAATATTAATCTTTTTTTATGGTATTAGTGGAGGGAAAATGGATTATAAGAGGATGATTGATACCGCAATTGAAAAAGATGGAACTAAAATTGAATTTCACCATTTATGACAAAAAGAACCTTAAACTATGGTTGAATTATCGGCAAGTTTACATGATAAATATTATAAAGCATTACATGGTCTTATTGGAGGTGTGTCTTTTAAGATGCATCTCTTATTTCCTTTTATACTATTGACATAAGCAATTATATCAGTACAATTGTAAGAGCTTAAGAAAAAAGAATATAGAGGTAACTATGAGACGAATAATCGGAACAAAGAAGTTTTATATGACGGTTCTTGCACTAGCAATTCCTATTATGATTCAAAATGGAATTACGAACCTATTAAGCCTTGCGGATAATATTATGATCGGCCAGGTGGGAACAGAACAAATGTCAGGTGTAGCAATTGTAAACCAGCTGATGTTTGTATTTAATGTAAGTATTTTTGGTGTAATATCAGGGGCAGGGATCTTTGGCGCTCAGTTCTGGGGTGAGAAGAATCAGGATGGAGTCCGGTACACCTTCCGTTTTAAAATAATGGCAAGCCTTTTAATGACAGTATTGGCAATCGCCGTATTATGGGGATTTCGTACTGAGCTAATCTCCTTTTATTTAAAAGGAAGCGGCGATGTTGGAAGCATTGAAGAGACGCTTACATACGGAAAACAGTATTTGTTTATTATGTTATTAGGGCTGTTACCGTTTGCAATCTCTCAGACTTATGCAAGTACACTTAGAGAAGGTGGAAAGACATTGCCACCAATGATTGCAGCGCTGATTGCAGTGGTTTTAAATTGTACATTAAACTATGTATTAATCTTTGGAAAGTTTGGACTTCCGGTATTTGGAGTTCGAGGTGCAGCAATTGCCACGGTAATTGCACGTTATGTGGAATGCACGATCCTTACTATATGGATACATCGTAATCATGAAAAGCATACATTCATTGAAAGAGCATATCGTTCCATCTATATGCCTAGGGATTTGGTAGGTCATATCTTTGTGAAAGGTACCCCGCTTATTGTAAATGAGTTCTTATGGTCAGCAGGAATGGCAACGATCATGCAGTGTTACTCGGTTCGAGGATTGTCCGTGGTTGCGGGAATGAATATCTCAAATACCATCAATAACGTGTTTAATATTGTATTTATTGCCCTTGGAAACTCGGTAGCGATCATTGTGGGACAGCTTCTAGGAGCGGAGAAGTTTGAAGAAGCGAAAGACTCAGCTTTCAAGCTGATGTTTTTCTCGTTTATGAGCTGTGTATTGGTAGGCGCCGTTATGGTCGTTGTTGCGCCATTCTTCCCAGAACTATATAATACTTCCACTCAGATCAAGGAGCTTGCGAAGAAATTTATCGTAGTTGCTGCCGTATGTATGCCGTTACAGGCATTGACGCATTGCACATACTTTACATTGCGTTCTGGCGGAAAGACGATCATTACCTTTATTTTCGACAGTTTCTTTGTATGGACTGTTGCGATACCATTGGCATACTGTCTGACACGTTTTACCGGTCTATCCATTGTAACGGTATATTTCCTGTGTCAGGCAACAGAAGCAATCAAATGTGTGATTGGATTTATATTGGTGAAAAAAGGCGTTTGGATTCAAAAAATCGTTCAATAATGAATGTGAGCAAAGAGTGCGTAGTGAATGCACTCTTTGTTCTTGTAATTACATGTATTTAATGGTAGCATTAAATACATATTTGTTTATTTATAGGAGAATTGATAACATGAGAGAAAAACGTATTTTTTTAATAGCTATAATCCTTGTATTGTCCTTATGTGCTTGTTCCTCTTCAACAAGTAAAGCTGATACATATACCGTTTCAAAAGAGGGTGTCTCTTATACGGTTGATCGAAATAACAGTGTAATTTCAGATGAAAGTCACGAGTATCACTATACGATCTCTGGAACCAGTGAGCGCTATGATATTGACATTATATATCCAGATGACTCTACTTATTGGTGGCATGGTGATAGTAATGGTGCAATGAGTTCCTCTTATGGCGGAGGTAGTGATGATTATGATGAAAACCGTTATGTACCTGGTGGCACTTTATGCGACATACTTGAAGAAAATGAATTAAGACATGTTTCATCTGTCAATATTATATTTGTGATCATACTGGCGGTCATTGGTGTGTTCAATGTTATTTGGCCATATATATCATGGTATTTAGGATATGGCTGGAGATATCGTGATACAGAGCCGTCTGATGCAGCGTTGGTATTTAATCGGATCAGTGGTATCATTCTAATCCTAATTGCAATCGTTATGATATTTCTATAATAAGTAAACAATCCGAAACAGCATTTGCTATCATGTTTTTTTATAACCAACTCAAATAAATTAATATTAGTAAAAAATTAATTTACGCAGTAGAATTGTTTTATTACATAGAAAGGAATGGTGCAGAAAAATGACTAGAGAGGAAGCATGGAACCTATTAACAGAATATAATCAGGACGAGTTTCATTTACAGCATGCCCAGATTGTGGAACAGACAATGGAATATTTTGCTGAAAAACTTGGCTATGGAGAGGAAAAAGAGTTCTGGGGAATCGTGGGATTGCTACATGACCTTGATTTCGAACGTTATCCCGAAGAACACTGTAGTAAGAGTCAGGAAATCATGAGAGAACATGGCCTTGACGAAAATCTAATTCATGCCACTGCCAGCCATGGCTATGGCATTACAGTGGATATAAAGCCAGAACATGAGATGGAGAAAGTGCTTTATGCAGTTGATGAGCTAACCGGACTGATTGGTGCAGTAGTCTTGATGAGACCTTCAAAAAGTGTACAGGATCTGGAACTGAAATCAGTAAAGAAGAAATTCAAAGCAAAGGGATTTGCAGCTGGCTGCAACAGGGAGGTAATCCTTCGTGGTGCTGATATGCTTGGATGGTCCTTAGACGAGTTAATTAAGCAGACAATTGATGCATTAAAGACATTTCAATCTTAAATGTATAACGATTGTGTTTATATAAAGCAGGACCCTGTGATGCAAAGGAGAGCATTACAGGGTCCTGCTTTATTAATGAAACGAAAAGCCAGGCGTAGGATGCTCCTCACCGAAAAGGATTATGTCACTAACCTGATCAGCTTCAGCATGATAAGGTGTATGTTCCAGAAGCGGTAAGGGGCAAGTTGTGTCCGATTGGGCATATGTTAAAAATTCTCATGGAGCTGCCCAAAGTATGACTTAAAATACAAGGAAATGGGAGTGTTTGGGCAGTTCTCGGCAGGAAATCATCTATGTGCCAAAACGAGAATTATTCCAAGTAACAGCACCGTATCTTCCTAATCAAGGACTCATTTTAAGGAGACCATCAGGAACAGGCATACAATTAGCCTTGCTTACATAAGTTAAGTTATACTGCATGCATACAGTGATACTAAAGATAAAAGTAATTAAAATATAAAAATTCCATAAATTTGGAAATCGAAAAAGAAAAATACTTGTAATAAAAACCAATATATGGTAAACTGAACACGTAATAAGAAATATTTAGAAATAAATCACAAGAAAAGAGAGGTTAATGTAAATGGCAAACGTAGATTTAAGTCAATATGGTATTACAGGAGCCAAGGAAATTGTACATAATCCTTCATACGAAGCTTTATATGAAGAAGAGATGAAACCTGGCCTAGAAGGATTTGAAAAAGGACAGGAAAGTGAACTTGGTGCAGTCAATGTTATGACAGGTATTTATACAGGTCGTTCTCCTAAAGATAAATTTATCGTTATGGATGAAAATTCGAAAGACACTGTATGGTGGACTTCTGATGAGTATAAAAATGATAACCATCCAGCATCTGAAAAAACTTGGGAAGCTGTAAAGAAAATTGCTCAAGAAGAACTTTCTAACAAAAAGCTCTACGTAGTTGATGCATTCTGTGGTGCTAACAAAGATACTAGAATGGCTGTTCGTTTTATTATGGAAGTTGCATGGCAGGCTCATTTCATTGAAAACATGTTCATTAAGCCATCAGCAGAAGAACTTGAAAACTTCGAACCAGATTTCGTTGTTTACAATGCTTCTAAAGCTAAGGTTGAGAATTATAAAGAGTTAGGACTTAACTCAGAAACAGCAGTAGTATTCAATATTACTAGCCGTGAACAAGTAATCATCAATACATGGTACGGCGGAGAAATGAAAAAAGGTATGTTCTCTATGATGAACTACTATCTTCCATTAAAGGGAATTGCTTCTATGCACTGTTCAGCTAACACAGATATGAACGGCGAGAACACTGCAATCTTCTTTGGTCTTTCAGGAACAGGTAAAACAACATTATCTACAGACCCTAAACGTCTTCTTATTGGCGATGACGAACATGGCTGGGATGATAACGGCGTATTCAACTTCGAAGGTGGCTGCTATGCAAAAGTAATCAACCTTGATAAAGATTCTGAACCAGACATCTACAATGCAATCAAACGTAATGCTTTATTAGAAAATGTTACAATTGCAGAAGATGGAAAGATTGATTTCGCTGATAAGAGTGTAACTGAAAATACACGTGTATCTTACCCAATCGATCACATTCAAAATATCGTACGTCCAGTTTCTTCCGCACCAGCTGCTAAGAACGTAATCTTCCTTTCAGCAGATGCATTTGGTGTACTTCCTCCAGTATCCATCCTTACTCCAGAACAAACAAAATACTATTTCTTATCTGGTTTCACAGCTAAACTTGCTGGTACTGAAAGAGGTATTACAGAACCAACTCCTACATTCTCTGCTTGCTTTGGTCAGGCATTCTTAGAATTGCCTCCTACAAAATATGCAGAAGAATTAGTTAAGAAAATGGAAGCAAACGGTGCAAAAGCTTACTTAGTAAACACTGGCTGGAATGGTACAGGAAAACGTATCTCCATTAAAGATACTCGTGGTATCATCGATGCGATCCTTGATGGTTCTATCAAGTCCGCACCTACTAAGAAAGTTCCATTCTTTGACTTTGAAGTTCCAACAGAGCTTCCTGGCGTAGATCCTATGATCCTTGATCCTCGTGATACATACGCTGATGCATCTGAATGGGAAACAAAAGCAAAAGATCTTGCAGAACGCTTTGCTAAAAACTTTAAAAAATATGAAGGTCATGAAGCAGGTAAAGTATTAGTTGCTGCTGGCCCTAAAGCTTAATCCTCACTTTAAAAATAGTATAATAGTATAATCTTACAAAATAAAATCCCTATGGGACACGTAATGTTTCGTTTCGAGCCGAAACAGTGTTCTATAGGGATTTTTTTCTTAGTTAATAAGCGACAAACAGCCTTGCCTATGTTATCGCCATGTAATATAATAGCAACAATATACGATTTTTTAAAGATAATAGTATGTAAAGAAGGAGTAAAGGTAGCAAATGAAAATATTAATGATTAATGGTAGTCCTCATCTCAAAGGAAATACACAAATTGCCTTTGAGGAGATGATTAAGATTTTTGACGAGCAAGGAATAGAAACAGAGGTTTTACATATTGGAAATAAGGATATAAGAGGCTGTGTGGGCTGCATGTCTTGTAAGAAGACAGGTCAATGTGTATTTCGTGATATTGTAAATGAGACTGCAGCAAAACTAGACGAATATGATGGTATTGTGATTGGCAGTCCCGTTTATTTTGGAAGTGCAAATGCAACAGTAACCGCATTTATGGATCGCTTATTTTACAGTACCACTAGTGACCTGACAATGAAAGTTGGTGCAAGTGTGGTCGTTGCCAGACGAGGCGGCTTGTCAGCAACCTTCGATCAGCTTAACAAGTATTTTACTATACGTAATATGCCAATAGCCTCAAGTCAGTATTGGAATAGTGTTCATGGCAAGGAGGCCGGAGAAGCTACGGAAGATGTAGAAGGACTTCAAGTAATGCGTGTCTTGGCTAGAAACATGTCTTTCCTAGTTAAAAGTATTGATCTAGGCAAGAAAGCATTTGGCCTGCCAGAAAAAGAAGTAATGACGAAAACAAACTTTGTTAGGTAATCGTTTCAGAGAAATCATAAAGCTTCCAGCATTTTTTATACATTATAAGAAATACAGGTGGGTCAAAGATCTAACAGTAAAGGTGGAGGTAGTATAATGACAATGAGAGATCGCATTAGAGAGAGAAAACTATCTACGAATTTAGGAAGTTCAATGTATTCAAGCCCTCACGATAAAACCTTTTATATAGAAAAGTGCCCATGAAAATTGGGCATTTTTTTAGTTATACAATTAGACGCTACATATATATAAAACAGACTTTAATTATGAAATAATGCTTTATACAAACTGGAATAATATGTAAGGGATTACAGTTTGATATTTTCTCTCGTTGTGTAATATGTATGTAAAAAGAAAACAATTAAAGGGGATATATGATATAATGTGAATTTATTGTAAGAATTATAATGCAATTGTATGTATATGTGACAAAAACATGCCATGATATCATCAAAAAATATATATTTTATACAAATACTTCTTGAAAGTACTTTCAAAATGTGGATAATAAATACTATAGCGTTGCAGCGATTTTATAAAGGTCCGGCAACCAAGGATAAAGGAGGAGAACTATTTATGAGAAGATATCAATTCAAAAGAGTTGTTGCTTCCGTAGCAGCTGTTACTGTAATGGTTACTGGCACACCTCAGATGGGGCTAGTGTACGCATCCCCATTACTAACCAGTACATATGCATTAAGTAACATCAACGTATTAAATGCAAGTGAATTAGAGTTAAGCCCTGAATTAACGGAGGAGGCCACTTTTGGCAAATTTACGTTAACCAAAGGCATTGTAGTTGATGGCAATGTAAAATCAGGGGAAGACAATCTGGCATTCACCCAAAGAATTAAATTAGGCGGTACAGGCAGTATTGACAGTCGTTCTGTTTGTTTTGACACAACAGGTCCTGCCACTGTGACAATCTACTGCTTAAGCGGCAGTTCAACTGCAGATCGTAAATTAACTGTATACGATGCAAAGACAGGGCAAGAGGTTGGAAGCGTAGATGCATTAGGAAAAGAAAATCCAATCACCAAACGAACAGTCAGAGTAGAGGCTGCCGGCAGTTATTACGTAGCATCACCAGACAGTTCTGTTAACATCTACTACATGGCAGTGGAACAGGATGCACAAAAAGTATTAATGCACAGTATTTTCAATCCATCCAAATTAGATGTGAAAACACTAAATGAAGATACTTCAGTAGATGGATATACGATCAAAGCGGATGCAACAAAAGCAGTAGACGTAGCTGCAATGGCTAAAGATGGTCCCAATAATATGAGCTTTGTAAATGCGCTTAAGTTAAATGGAACAGGGGAAGAAGCAGTCCGTTCACTTCATTTTAGTACAGAAGGCGAAGCAACCGTAACAGTTTATGCATTAAGCGGTGGTGCAGAACGTAACTTTGCATTATACAAAGCAGGAAGCAAAGATGCATTAAATACATTCCCAGTAGCCGTAAATACTACAACATTAATTGAGGCTACAACTCTTCAGATTACAGAAGCAGGTGACTATTATCTAGCATCTCCATCTGGTGGTGTGAACGTATTTTACGTAGACGTTGCAGAAATGAAAGAAGGCGAAGCAGCACCGGAAAGACCTTCATGGGCAGCTGTTCAATCACCTGAATTAGTATCAGCCAAAGCCAATACGTTAAATGCAAGTGAAATACTTGTAGACTGGAAAATGGATATTTCCGATGCCGGAGCGGATCGTGTGGAAGCAGAACTTATCGATACAGAAGGCAAGGTAAATGTAAAAGCAACACACAGAACAGAAGGCACAGATGGTACATTAGTATTAAAGCCAACCAAGAGTGGAAACTTTAAAGTAGTACTTAAAGCATATCGTGCAGGAGAAGAAGAAGTAAAGACCTCTTCAGAACTTGAAGTGAAAGATTATGTAAGACCATTAGACTCATTTAATATTACAAAATCATTAACTGGTAAAAACACGACATTACAATTAGCTTGGGAAGCAGTTTCCGAAGCAGATACATATAATGTATCTTATAAAGAAGTAGGTACAGACAACATAGTAGAAGTTGCAACAGGGTTAACAGAAACAGAATACGTAATTACTTCTGGATTACAGGCACTAAAAGAATATGAAGTTACAGTTATCGCAGTAAGAGGTACCGATACAAAAACTGCAACGACTAAAAAAGTAGTGCAAGCAGAAGCTGAAAGATGGTTATCCGGTCTTGTAGGCTCCGGCTCCAAAGGAAGTGAAATCAAAGTAAATGCCGATGGAACAATCACAATGAATAATACATCTGGTAAGATTGCGGAAAGTGAAGATCAATTCAGCTACTATTATACAGAAATCGATCCAAAAGCAGAAAACTTTGAGTTAACTGCAACCTTCACAGTAGATAGTTCAAGCAGCAAAGATAATCAGTCCGGCTTTGGTATTATGGCAGTAGATACCTTAGATACTGTAAATGATGCAAGATATATGAACTCCGTAGGTTCCATGGTAACTCGTTTTACCGTAGATGCTGTAAATAAACAATATTTATATGGAATTCCAGGACTTCGCACAATTACAGGCTACACAGAAGCTCCAACCGATTCTCAGGCAGGAAAACGTGTAATGGATGCCACTAAAAACTTTGATCCAGACTTCAACATTGACAAAGTAAAGGATACAAGCAATCCAAATCAGCCACGTTTCTTTGATGGGGAAGAATATACTTTTACCTTAAAAAGATGTAATGGTGGTTATGTTGCTAAGTTTAAAGATGAAAATGGGAAAGAATATGATGAGATCATCAGCTACGATGAAACATTATTAGCGCAAGATTCAGACAAGCTATATGTTGGATTTGTAGTAGGACGTAAGATTACAGCAACCGTAAGCAATATTTCCTTCACCACGGTTAAACCGGAAGAGGATACCTACGTTTTACCAGCCAGACCAATCACGTATATTGAACCTACCATCAAGTCAGATACAACAAAGACAACATCAAGTACGGCATATAATCCAGTGTTTATTTCCAATGTAACAGGCCTTATTGATATTGCTGATGAAGCAGGAAATATTCTTGCCAACGATATTCCTGTACTGGCAAAACAAAGAAAAGAAATTCCTTTAACATTAAAAACGGGAACAAATAACTTAAAGGTAACCTTTACGCCATCAGTAAAAGAGACACAAGACTTACCAGACTATACCGATTTATCTTCATATGATCCAATCACTTATAATGTGAATGTAACGGTAAAAGCATATGGTACCGAAGAAAATGCAATCTATGTTTCTCCAAACGGTACTGCAAACGGAGAAGGAACAAAAGCAAGTCCATTAGACATATATACGGCAGTATCCTATGTACAGCCAGGACAAGAAATCCTTCTTTTAGGCGGAGAAGAATACAACTTATCAAAAGGCATTGAAATTCCTAGAGGTATCAACGGTACTGAAGATAAACGCATTACCTTAATGTCTGCTCCTAATGAAAAAGCCGTATTGAATTTTGAAAATTCAACCACAGGCGGTATTATTTTATCTGCTGACTACTGGCACATTTACGATTTAGAGATTAAGAACACAGAAAAAGGAAAACCAATGCATATCCAAGGAAATAATAATATCGCTGAGAAATTATTAATTCATGATAATAAAGATACCGGATTACAAATCAATGGTTCTTCCGAAGAAAGCTACGATATGTGGCCAAGCAACAACTTAGTGCAAAGTGTAGAAGTATATAATAGCTGTGATCCATTAAGAAATGACGCCGATGGCTTTGCTGCTAAAATCACAGTAGGTGATGGAAACGTATTCCGTTACTGTATTTCTCACCACAATATCGATGATGGCTGGGATTTATATGCAAAATCCACTTCAGGTTCCATCGGTGTAGTTACAATCGATTCCTGTGTTGCTTATAGCAATGGCCAGTTAACACCTGCAGATGGAGAACCAGGAGAAGGAAATGGATTTAAGCTAGGTGGCGAAAGCATGCCAGGTGCCCATATCCTTAAGAACTCAATTTCCTTTAACAACCTTGCAAAAGGTGTTACAAGTAACTCCGGTCCAGATCCACAAGTTTATAACGTAACCTCATTTGCAAATGGTGCTGAAAACATGGCACTATATACAAATAATGCTGCAAGCACAAACTACAAAGTAGAAGGCTTCCTTTCTTATCAACCAGGAAAATCCGATTATATCGAAGTAAAAAATCAAGATAAGATCGATGTTGCATCCAATTACTTAAACGGTGTAAACAATGCAGGCGTGTCTGTAAAAGACTCTTGGTTTGTAAGTACTACTCCTGTAGTTCCAACATTTAATCAAGATGGCACTATTAACCTTGGTGATTTCTTAACGTTATCAAATGAAGCAGCAGCAGATACTGGAGCAAGATTTGTTGCAAATCCAAATCCAACAGAAATTATTGTAGGAACAGAAATTGGAACACATCCAGTCGTAACAGAAAAACCAACGACAACTCCAATTGTAACAGCTGTACCAACAGCAGAGCCAACAGCAACTCCAATTGTAACTGCTGCACCAACTAAAGCGCCAGTTACTCAGGCTCCAACAGTAAAACCAACCGTAAAACCAACGACAAAACCAACGGCAACACCAAAGCCAACGGTGAAACCTGTTGCCAAAGTAGCAATTTCCAAAACAACTGTTTCTAGTATCAGCAATAAGACTTATACAGGAAAAGCAATTAAGCCATCCGTAACAGTTAAGTATAAGAAAACGAAATTAAAAAATGGAAAAGACTACACAGTTTCTTATCGTAATAATGTAAAAACAGGAAAAGCAACCATTACCATCAAAGGAAAAGGAAACTATACTGGAACGAAAAAAGTAACATTTAAAATTGTTCCTAAAAAAGTAGGAAGCCTTAAAGTAGCCTCTAAAAAAACAAAAACTGCTACAGTAACCTATAAGAAAGTGACTGGCGCAAGCGGTTACCAGATTTCTTATAAGACTTCAAAGAACGGAAAGTATAAGGTTGCAGGATATACAACTAAGACATCTAAGACAATAACAAAATTAAGTAAGAAAAAGACTATTTATGTTCGAGTAAGAGCTTATAAGACTATAAATGGTAAGAAATATTACGGTAGTTACAGCTCTGTTAAGAGTGTAAGAGTTAGATAACAATCGAGTAATAAAGCGATTATTTAAGAAAAGGGATCTGTCACACTATATTAGTGCGGCAGATCCTTCTTTTTTCCTATAGAGGAAAAAGCCTTTCTAAAAAACAGAAATCCAAGATGCTCACTCACTAGAAAGGAGAATGTCACTTACGCAACCGGGTTCGGCGCAGACAAAGTGTCTTCTCCATGGGATTGAGGGGTAAGGGAGTCACGAGTGTCGATGACACTTTGTTTTAAAGAAGCGGTTTTTCGTCTATAAATAACGGTCCAGAACAGATTAACCCAGATCCATCCAATTCCTGTTGCCACGGCAACGGCATTAAGGCCGAATTTATGAATAAAGAGCCAGGATAGAATGATACGCATGGTAATGTGGCTTGCTGCACCAATGAAAGGGATGGAGACCCAGCCACATCCATCAAAATAACCGGCAAAGGCATTTCCCATGAAGCATAAGGTATAAAAAATAGAAATCGTACGAATATATTGGCAAGCGCTGTCAAAAGCAGGACCATCGTAACTTCCAAGAATCCAAGAAACCGTATAATCAGCAGTAAAATACATAAGGATGGAACATAGGCTGCCAAAGATAAATAACAGAAACATACTTTCACGAAAACATAGTCTTGATCGCTCCTGCTTTCCAGCGCCATAATTCTGAGCGACAATAATCGAAGTGGCAACAGCACCACTATCTCCAAAGGAGTTAGCAAACCCTTCAATACGTGTTGTAGCAGTGTATGCAGCAATCATATCAGAACCAGCAGTATTTACAGAACCCTGTACAAAGAGCTTTCCTATATAGAGTCCGGATTGATGTAAGCCTGTGACAAATGCTAAGTGCATCGTCTTACGAAGTAATTGCGTATTAATGTTACAATAGTTTCGTGTAAATAATAGATGTGGCATAAAAAAGTACATATAAAGGATACACATAATAGCAGAAAGAATTTGAGCAAGGATGGTAGCCCATGCGGCACCTGAAATTCCTAACTGAAACTTTGTAACAAACAATAAATCAAGACCGACATTTGAGAATATGGCAATCAAAAGTATAAAAAGCGAAGCTTTTGTATTTCCCACTGCACGTAACAAGGAGCTATATAAATTGTATAGAAATGCCGCAGGCAATCCCATCAGTATAATTGTCAGATAGTCAGATGCATATGTCCTAAGACTATCTGGTGTCTGGATCATTGACAAGAGAGTAGGGATCATAATAGCTCCTACTATACCTAGTAAAGTAGTAAACAGCATACCAAATGTCAAGGAAAGAAAGTGTTCACTTCGAAAGCTATCCATATCTTTTGAGCCATATTGTTGGGCAAATAGTATTGAGATGCCTGTACAAGCCCCAATTATGGCAAATAAAAATAAATTCATAACGGAACCTGAGAGACCGATTGCAGCAAATGCTTCCTTTCCCACATAACGTCCAATGACAATGGCATCAATCGTATTATATAATTGCTGCATGATATTGCCCAGAATAAGCGGAGCAGCCAGGCGAAGCAAATGGTTTGGGATAGATCCCTTTGTTAAATCTTGTACCTTCATGTAAGGTCCTCCTGTGTAGCTTTGTATTGACATTAGTATAAATACTTTGTATGCTTTGCGTAAAGCGAGTGTTTGTAAAGAGTGCTTTGCGTAATCGTCAAAGGAGAGTAATATGGAATTAGAACGATATGAAGCATTATTGTGTGTGATAGAGAGTGGAAGCTTATCTGCAGCAGCAGAAAAGTTAGGTTATACGCCATCTGGGATTAGTCGTATGATGGCAACCTTAGAGGAGGAAAATGGTTTTCCACTGTTGTATCGCCTGCATAAGGGAGTATATCCGACTAGAGAATGTGAGCGTCTGCTACCTGCCATTCGAGAACTTATTTTTTATGGAGAAAATGTAAAACAGGTGTCTGCACAGATTTGTGGACTCGACGTGGGTAGCGTTACTATTGGAACTGCATACAACTGTTATTATCCATGGATTAGTAAAGTCATTTCCAGATTTCATCAAGTGTATCCGGAAATTCAAGTAGAGATCCAAAACGGAAATAGTACAGAGTTACTTGGAAAGATGAAAGAACATCAATTGGATCTTTGTATCATCAGTAAACGGGAAGGAGACTATGACTGGATCCCTTTGGTAGAGGATGATCTGATTGCATTGGTTTCCAAAGAACATGCATTGGCAAGTGAAAACTCAGTCCCAATCAAATGCTTTGCAACAGAGGCGTATATTGACACGTATCCGGAAATGGACACTGACAATGCTAGAGTACTAGCAAAGAATAAAATCAGTCCAAATGTAAAATTTAAGAGCTTGGATATTTCAGCAACCTATATGATGGTAGAAGCCGGCCTTGGAATAGGAATGAACAACGGAATCAATCGCCAAACTTGGAATAAGAATGTGGTAGAACTTCCACTTGATCCACCTGAAACTATTTCTATAGGAATTGCTGTAACAAATATAAAGTCACCGGCAGCAAAAACCTTTTTTTCATTTATCAAAGACTTTGTACCTGAAATTCAGACCATGCAAAGAGTATAATGATGTTTTTTGGTAAATCCTATTTGAAAAGGAGATGACACATCATGTTGCTAATTAAAAACGGTAAGATTATGACGATGGCTGGTATGACCTATGAACATGGATCCATATTGATTAAGGATAAAAAAATCATACAGGTTGGCGAAGAGATAGATGAAACACAAGAAGCTATTACAGATATAATCGATGCCACCAATTGCTGGGTCCTTCCAGGAATTATCGAAGCCCACTGCCATCTTGGAATTACAGAAGCACGAACCGGAGCGGAAGGAGATGACTGTAATGAGTCAAATGATCCCATAACGCCGCAGATCAGAGCATTAGATGCAATCAATGTAATGGACAGTGCCTTTCACAATGCCTTAAGTTCAGGAATTACAGGAGTAATGATTGGCCCTGGCAGTTCCAATGTAGTAGGAGGCCAATTTGTCTTTATCAAGACCTATGGCAGATGTATCGACGATATGGTAGTACTTGAACCTGCCGCAATGAAAATCGCATTTGGTGAGAATATCAAAACTAATTATAATGACAAATCTATGCTTCCATCCTCTCGTATGACAATAGCAGCCATGTTACGTGAAGAATTATTTAAGGCCTGCCAATATAAAGAGAATAAAGAAAGATCCATGAAGAGCGGTGAACATTTTGATCCGGATTTTAAAATGGAGAGCTGGCTCCCTGTGCTAAATAGAAAAATCCCATTAAAGGCCCACGTCCACAAAGCCTATGATATCTTAACCGCAATCCGTATTGCAAAAGAATTTAATCTAAGGATGACACTTGATCACTGTACAGAGGGCCACTTAATTGCCGAGGAAATCAAGGCATCGGGATTTCCTGCCATTGTCGGGCCATCCTTAGCATTTCGTAATAAGATTGAGACGCAATATTCGGATTTTAAAACCGTAGGTATCCTTAACAAGGCCGGAATAAAGGTAGCAATCACTACAGATCATCCGGTTACAAGGCTTCATGATTTATGTATCTGCGCAGGATTTGCAGCAAAAGAAGGACTGGGAATTGAAGAAGGACTGAAAGCGATTACTATAAATGCAGCTGAAATCTGTAATGTGTCGAAACGAATTGGAAGTCTTGAGGTCGGCAAGGATGCGGACATTGCCATCTTTACTGGAAATCCTATGGAAGTATTTACAAAGGCACTATACACAATTATAGATGGTAAAATCGTATACGACGCCAAGGACACGGCTACAGCAGATAAGAGACCATACTAATATTAGTATAATTGATGTACTAACTTATAATGACTTTTGAAACAAGTAAAACCGATTACTTCGGTATGTTTCAAGAGTCTATTTTTTATAGAACTCAATAATACTGCAGTCGTTTACAAGATAAATGTATTGTAATACACTGGAAATGTTGTATCAAAAATGTAAAAACAAGAGATGAGGGGAACGTAAGAATGAAAAGAAGCAAAAAAATTATAATTATTTTAGCAGTATTCATAGGCGTGATTAGTTTAGGTGTACATAGTCTCTTTTATCACCGGATTTGTGACTTGGTAGAAGAATAGTATTCACTTTATTTGACAAATTCAGTTTACTAACTGAACCGATTGTGATAAATTGTAATAAAATAAGGGGGTTCAAGTTAATGTATCGAATTTTAGTAATAGAAGATGACTCTTCTATGGCACAAGTGATGAAAAAGCAAATAGAAGCGTGGGGAAACGAAGTCTGTCTCATTGAAGATTTTCAGAATATAATTCCTGCATTTATAGAATATGACCCCCATATGGTCTTGATTGACATCATGCTTCCATTTTTCAATGGCTATCATTGGTGTAGTGAAATCAGAAAACAATCTAACGTTCCCATTATATTTATCTCATCTGCGGCTGAAAATATGAATATTGTAATGGCAATGAATATGGGCGGAGATGATTTTATCAGTAAGCCGGTCGATGTTAGCGTAATGATGGCTAAGATACAGGCGGTCTTAAGAAGGACTTATGACATGGCAGGAAAAGTTCCATTACTAGAACACAGAGGTGCAATACTTAATTTAAATGATACCTCTCTGAGCTATGGAGGACAGCGCCTGGAACTGACAAAGAATGAATTTCGTATTTTGCAGACCATGCTTGAGAATAAAGGGAAGGTCGTTAGTCGTGATACACTTATGACCAAGCTATGGCAAATGGATTGCTACGTGGAAGAAAACACATTGACCGTCAATGTGACTAGGCTAAGAAAGAAGCTTGATAAAATTGGACTTTATGATTTTATCAAGACCAAAATAGGAAGTGGATATATTATAGAATGATAGAAGAAAAATGGTATATAGTATTTGGTCGATTTTTAAAGGAATATCGATTTACAGGCTTGCTGTTTCTACTGTTTTCATGTATTTTTACAGCAATTTTTTCTCTCTATGAATTAGAACTAGAAGCCGTCTGGTATTCGGTATTACTCTGCCTGCTTGCTGCAATCCCAATCTTAGGGATTCGCTTTCATTTTTACTATAAGCTGCATCAGGAACGACAAAAAATATGTAACAGTATTGAATTTAGCTTTGAGCAGCTTCCGACAGCTTTTACTCTTGCGGAGCAGGATTATCAGCAGATGGTAAAGCTCCTTGGTAAAAAGAATGCTGAGCATTTGACAGAATGGGAAAGCAACAAGCAAGAGAGTTTAGACTATTATACGACATGGGTGCATCAGATCAAAACACCAATCTCTGTTATGCAGATGATTTTGCAAGGAGAGGATACAAAGGAACATAGAGAGCTATCGGCTGAATTATTTCGTATTGAACAGTATGTAGAGATGGTATTGACATATCTGCGCCTTGGAAGCGAAACAACAGACTTTATGTTTAAGCAACAACCGCTTGATCCAATTATTAAGCAGGCAATCCATAAATATGCTCCACAGTTTATCAGAAAGAGGATACGCTTACGCTACGAGTCTACAGACTTAACTGTGCTGACCGATGAAAAATGGCTGTTATTTATAATTGAACAAATACTGTCCAATGCAATCAAATATACGATGCAGGGTGAAATTACAATCACGGTTACAAAGGAAAAGGTATTGCAAATCCAAGATACAGGTATTGGTATAGCCGCAGAAGACTTACCTAGGATCTTTGAAAAAGGATTTACCGGATATAATGGCCGCTCTGACAAGAAATCCACAGGACTTGGCCTTTATCTCTGCAAACAGGCAGCAAAGAAATTGTCCATTACAATTAACGCGGAGTCGGTACCGAAACAGGGAACCATGTTTTACATTAATTTGCATACAGACAAATTAGAGGTAGAATAACTATCTTACAAAAATGTCACATGAAACGATCGAAATGTCACACGATTCAATGTCGGTGCATTCGGTCGTTTTGCTATACTAAAGGCACAAAAAAGAAGGGGGTCATGTAAAATGGCATTATTAGAAGTTCAATGTATTAAAAAAATATATACAACCCGTATGGGAGGAAATCAAGTCCGGGCCCTGTCCAATGTGTCTTTTTCGGTGGAACAAGGAGAGTATGTGGCTATTATGGGTGAGTCGGGCTCAGGAAAGACAACACTGCTAAATATACTGGCGGCGTTAGATCAGCCAACCAATGGAAAAGTACTATTAGATGGTAAAGAGCTGGCAACTGTAAAGGAAAAGGATATATCCGCATTTCGAAGAGAAAACCTAGGCTTTGTATTCCAGGACTTTAATCTTCTTGATAACTTTAATCTGAAAGATAACATCTTGCTTCCGTTGGTGCTTAAGAAGAAGAACGTAAAGGAAATGGAAACAAAGTTATCATCAATCGCAAAGAAGCTAGGAATAGAGCCGTTGTTAGACAAATATCCTTATGAAGTATCAGGCGGTCAGAAACAACGTGCAGCGGTTGCTCGAGCACTAATTACAGATCCAAAGCTTATTTTAGCAGATGAGCCCACAGGAGCACTTGATTCCAAATCAACGGACAGTCTGCTGCAGCTGTTTTCCGACATTAATAAAGAAGGACAGACCATCCTTATGGTGACACATTCCACAAAAGCGGCAAGTCATGCAGGAAGAGTGTTATTTATTAAGGATGGAGAGGTATTCCATCAGATTTATCGTGGAAATCAGACAAACCACCAAATGTATCAAAAAATATCAGATACGCTTTCATTACTGACAACAGGTGGTGAGAATAATGAATAAAGGGTTTTATACAAAGCTTGCAGTAACCAATATAAAAAAGAACAGTAAGACGTATATTCCATATATCATCACCTGTACGATCACAATCATGATGTTCTACATTATGAAATCCTTATCTAAAAATCCTGGGATTGAACAAATCATCGGTGACCAGACATTATATACAGTGCTTACAATGGGAAGTATTCTTGTTGGAGCATTTTCCTTAATCTTTCTTTTCTATACCAACAGTTTCTTAATGAAAGGACGTAAGAAGGAATTAGGACTGTTCAACATACTTGGTATGGAAAAGCGCCATTTGGCCAAAGTAATCCTCCTTGAGAATATCATCGTAATGACAATCAGCCTGACTACGGGCATTGTCTTTGGTATTGCACTAGATAAGGCTATGTTCTTACTGATTGCAAAAATGGTTGGTGTAAAGACGCCACTGGGATTTTTTATCTCCTATAAGGTAATACGTTCCACCATACTGTTTTTCGTATTTGTATTCTTGCTTATTTTAATAAAATCCATTTATACATTGCATAGTTCCAATCCGGCAGAATTGCTGAAAGGAGGAAATGTAGGAGAAAAAGAGCCGAAAACAAGATGGTTTATGACTCTGCTTGGAACATTAGGCATGGCTACAGGTTATTACCTTGCAATTACAACAAAGAATCCAATTAGTTCCCTCTACTTATTCTTTATTGCAGTACTCCTGGTCATTGTATCGACCTACCTCTTATTTACAGCAGGAAGCATTGCTCTCCTTAAGTTGCTTCGTAAGAAAAAATCATATTACTACCAGACCAGACATTTTATAAGTATATCAGGGATGATTTACCGTATGAAGCAAAATGCAGTAGGGCTTGCAAATATATGTATTCTCTCAACTATGGTACTGGTTATGGTATCTTCCACAGTATCCATGATGGCTGGATTTGAGGATATCTTAACTACACGTTATCCAAATGATTTTGGTATCTATTCTGGTGAGAAGAACGAGAAACATAATGAACAGATTACAACGGTAATCGGCCAGGTTGCCAAAGAAACGAATCTTACGATGAAAAATGAAATCAGCTATTCCTATCTCAATATATCCGCCATTCGTCATGGAAATACGTTTATTACAGATCCGAACCAGATTGATTACATGAATGAGATGACAAATATAAATGTTTTGGTAATCTCCACATTAGAGGATTACAATAGAATCATGGGAGAACAACAAACACTGAATAAGGGTGAGATATTGATTTTCTCCAATCGAGATAACTACAGTGAGAATGAGCTTCATATCTTTGACCGAAAGTACACAGTATCAAAAGTTCTAGATGATTTCTACGAAAATGGCGAAGCAGTATCCAATATCGCAAGTACGCATTATGTGGTAGTTTCTGATCGACAGGAGTTAGCAGAAATCAATGCCCAAGTCCTTTCTCAAAAGGAAAACTTAGGACTAGGAGATAAAGCACTCCAATTTTACTATGGGTTTGATACTATTGCCGATAAAAATACCCAACTATCCTTTAATAAACAAATGAAAGAAAAACTATCAGAACTTGGCTTTTCTACCTATAGCGAGAGCAGAATGGAAAATAAAGCAGGAATGCTTGGCATCTATGGCGGATTATTCTTTTTAGGAATTTTCATGGGAACCTTATTTATCATGGCAACTGTCTTAATTATCTACTATAAGCAGATTTCAGAGGGGTATGAAGATCGAGAGCGTTTCGCCATTATGCAAAAGGTAGGGCTAAGCAAGATGGAAGTAAGGAGTGCAATCCGCTCGCAGGTATTAACGGTGTTCTTTCTGCCTCTTATGGTGGCAGGCATTCATTTACTGGCAGCATTTCCGCTGATTTCGAAAGTGCTTTCCTTGTTAAATATGATGAATACCAGACTCTACATTATTTGTATCGCCTCATGCTTTCTAGTGTTTGCCATAGTGTATGTGTGCGTCTATACTCTGACAGCAAAGATATATTATAAAATTGTTAGCAGTAAGGAATAATTTGTAGACAAGTTAAGGGAAGTATTTGACCCATAAAATACTTCCCTTATTTATTAAAATGAGATATTCTAACTATAGTTATATAAAAACATGTACATATAAGGAGGAGCTTATGACAGAAAAGAAATTAGGTTTTGGATTAATGCGCTTACCACTGCTTGATCCCAATGATGATTCCAGTATTGATTTAGAATTGACCAAAAAGATGGTAGATACCTTTATTGAGCGAGGCTTTACCTATTTTGATACTGCATGGATGTACTGTGGATTTAACAGTGAAAATGCAACAAAAGAAGTGTTGGTAGACAGGCACACAAGGGACAGCTATACTTTGGCTACCAAACTGCATGCCGGATTTATTAAGACAAAAGAAGACCGGGATACAATCTTTTTTGAACAGATGAAAAAGACCGGAGTAGATTACTTCGACTACTATTTATTACATGACGTTGGATTTGACCACTATCAGATTTATAAGCAATTAGACTGTTTTGAATGGCTTATGGATATGAAAAAGCAAGGATTGGTTAAGCACATTGGCTTCTCTTATCACGATAATGCCAAACTTCTAGACCAGATCCTGACAGAACATCCAGAAGTAGAATTTGTTCAGCTGCAGATTAATTACTTAGACTGGGACAGCGAAGGCATCCAATCTAGAAAATGCTATGAAGTAGCAACCAAGCATGGCAAGCCTGTGATTGTTATGGAGCCTGTAAAGGGTGGCACCTTAGCCAAAGTTCCTTCTGAGGTAGAAAGGATGTTTAAAGAATACCATCCTGATTTATCAGTTTCCTCCTGGGCAATCCGCTTTGTTGCAAGCCTTAGTAATGTAAAGATGGTTTTAAGTGGAATGAGTAATATGGAACAGCTATTAGATAATACAGGATATATGTCTGACCTGACACCTTTAAATGAGGAAGAACAGGCAATTATAAAAAAGGCAGTTGACATGATCAACAGTACGATTGCCATTCCTTGCACAGGATGTTCTTATTGCACCGACGGATGTCCAATGAACATTGCCATTCCAAAATACTTTTCCCTATACAATGCAGATAAGCAGGAAGATCAAGACAAGGGATGGACGTCACAGGGAGAATACTACGATAGACTGACGAAAGTATTTGGAAAAGCAAGTAACTGTATTGCATGTGGCCAATGTGAACAGGCATGTCCACAGCATATTCCAATCATCGATAATTTAAAAGAAGTGGCCAGCTATTTTGAAAAATAAGAACGAGAGCCAAAGTTAGATAAGTGGTAAAGGAGCATACTTAATGAAAAAAACAGAATTCATATTAAATAAACTATATACCTTACACCATGTAGGAATTCGGGTAATGAATAGTAATGGAAGCATGATTGGCAAACCATTTGTTGCTTTTGAAAACTCAGACCCTGTATATTGTAATCCCTCTTTATACCACCTATTATGCTCTAAATACTTAAGTTCAACAGCTACATGTTTATTGCAGGAAGATCAAGGCTTTCTATATACCATATTTAAATACATGGATCATTTTATCATACTTGGACCAGTTTCCATGGAGGACAATGTACAACACGAAGCTCGCACATATCTTAGTAAAAACAGTGTATTAAATAAAACACTGCAAGTTCCTTATATGAACATAAAGCAGTTAAAGGAACTCACCACCTTGGTATATGGCATTGTTACAGAGGAGTATGACAATGTGGATACATTATTTGAAAATGAGAGAGAAAACAAGGCGGTTGAGAATACAATTCATAAAGAGCTGACGGAGTATTTATTACATAAGTCCGAACATGAACAAGCTCATTTTACCTATCAAGATGAAAAACGATACGCAGAATATATTATTCGTGGTGAGTATGATAAATTATATGCCGGCATGAATGAACTATCAGACATTTATACGGAAGAGTCCATTGGGACAATGTCAGAAACTAAGCTTAAGCAAAGTGAATATAAATCAGTTGCATGGATTACCTTGATGACCAGATATGCAATTATGGCGGGGGTCAGTGATACAACTTCCTATGGACTTAGTGATATCTCATTACAGATGCTGTCAAAAGCAAGGAATCTGCTTGAGATTGAAAATACTATGGATAGCTGTAACAAAGAATTTGAGCGGTTGATCAAAGAGGCAGTCTCCTTAAAGAAGACAAGGTCTCCGTATATCGAAAAATGTAAATCATATATTGAGACACATATATTCGAAAAAATATCACTGCAAGAGATCGCCAAAGAGGTTGGTCTTCATCCGGTATACTTATCTCGAATTTTTTCTGAAAATATGGGAATGTCCATTTCAAGCTACATCATGCAGGAGAAAATAAAAGTCTCCTGCAATTTGTTAAAGTACTCCGATAAATCTATTGCAACCATTGCAGAATATATGAATATGGCACCACAAAGTTATTTTACAAGAATCTTTAAGAAAGTGATGAATAAGTCGCCCGGACAATATCAAAAGGAATATTTGGATAAAACATTTTATGAAAGTTAAAAACTGATAAAAAATATTAAAATAGTGCAATACAGAATAAGAGGCAGGATTTATAGTTATCATATCAGCTTGGTAAAGACTTGATTATATGGTTTGAAACCAAGCATCTAAATCAGGTAAGGAGAGAGAAGATATGATAAGAGTTACAGAGAATACGGTACAGGCTTTTGAAATAGAGCACGTAGAAACAGTACGCCGCTTGGCTGCTGAGTGTACCTTATTATTAAAGAAAGATGGTACATTCCCATTAAAGACTGCTGGAAGGATTGCAGCTTATGGAAACGGGGTCAGAAAGACAATCAAGGGCGGTACTGGTTCAGGAGATGTAAATGTACGCCATTTTGTAACAGTAGAAGAAGGACTTAAGAAGGCTGGTTTTGAGCTTACTACTGAAGCATGGCTAAATGAATATGATCAAGTATTTGCCGTTGCAAAAGCTGCATTCTACAAAGAAGTTAAAGAAGAAGCAAAACAGGCTGGTATTCCGGCATTTGTATTTGCAATGGGAAAAGCAATGCCAGAACCAGAATATAAAATCGCACTGGAAACAGAAGGCGACACTGCTATTTATGTTTTGGCAAGGAATTCAGGAGAAGGTTCGGATCGAACTCCTACTGCAGGAGATATCAAGCTTACAGAGACAGAAATACGCGATATCTTAGCATTAAATGCAGCGTATGACAAGTTTATGCTTGTACTAAATGTTGGCGGCATGGTGGATCTTACTCCAGTTGAGGAAGTTAAGAACATATTGCTTCTTGGACAGCTTGGAACCCCTACAGGAGATGTGCTTGCAGATATCCTTCTTGGACACTCTTATCCATCTGGAAAGCTTACCATGACATGGACAAATATTGAAGACTATCCATCTACAGAAGGCTTCGGTGATATGAACGACACATACTATAACGAAGGCATTTATGTAGGATATCGTTATTTTGATACCGTGGGCAAAGAAGTTATTTATCCTTTTGGTTTTGGCCAAGGCTATACGGAATTCGAAATTAAAAATAAAGAAGTAACGGCGGATGATGAGGCAATCACGGTAACCGTAACAGTCGCTAATATTGGAGATCATGCAGGTAAAGAAGTTGTGCAAGTATATTACTCTGCACCTTCAGTAACGTTAGATCGCCCTTATCAGGAATTGGCCGGAGTTGCAAAGACAAAAGAGTTAAAGCCAAATGAAAGCTGCGACGTAACGGTACAGTTCAAAACTACGGATATGGCAGCCTATGATGTGGCATCAGCTTCTTACCTGTTAGAACAAGGCACTTATTATATACGTGTAGGAAACAGCTCACATAACACTCATATATGTGCTGGAATTACTGTAAGTGAAACCAAAGTGACCAGAGAGTTAATGAATATCTGTAAAGGCGATGTTATTACAGAACAAAAGCCAGCAGTAACTCCATACACATATGCAGAAGAAGTACAGGAGAAAGAAACTGCTCCGGTCTTACCAATTGATACTTCTAAGATTGTAACAGAGAAAATTGAGTATTCCTCCATTCCACAAGAAGAAACAGAGAATGAAACCATTACTTGGGATCAGGTGATGGATGGAAGCAAAACGATCGATGCATTTGCTGCTACCTTATCTAATGAAGAATTGGCATATCTTTGTATTGGTGCTTATTCGGATGATGCAAGCAATGGAAGCGTGATTGGAGAGGCTTCATTTAGCGTGGCAGGAGCAGCAGGAGAAACGACAAACCGACTTGATCCTTCTTATCATTTAGAAAGTATCGTTATGGCAGATGGTCCTGCAGGTGTTCGTATCAGTCCTGAATATAAGATTGTAAATGGAAAGGTAAAAGCTTCATCCTCTTCATTTGGAGAAGATATGGCTGCATTGTTTGAGCAAGAGGACCTTGCAAAGCTTCAAGCAGAGGATACTTGTGAGGATGGATGTTCTTCTCAGAAATATTATCAATATTGTGTTGCAATTCCAATTGGAACTGATTTAGCTCAGTCTTTTAACATGGATCTGATAAAACAATGTGGTGATATGGTAGGAAAGGAAATGGAGTTATTCGGAGTGCATCTTTGGCTGGCACCTGCATTAAATATACAACGTTCACCACTTTGTGGCCGTAACTTCGAGTACTATTCTGAAGATCCATTGGTAAGTGGACTTGTAGCAGCAGCTATGACAAATGGTGTTCAGCAGCATAAAGGCTGTGGAACGACAATCAAACATTTTGCATGTAACAACCAAGAGACCAATCGTTACACTTCAAACAGTATCTTAAGTGAGCGAGCATTGCGTGAAATCTATCTTCGTGGATTTGAGATTTGTGTGAAGCAGTCTCAGCCACATGCATTAATGAGTTCTTATAATTTAATTAATGGTGAACACGCTTGCTCATCTAAGGACATACAGACCTATGCACTTCGTGATGAATGGGGATATAAAGGCATTGTTATGACCGACTGGTATGTGACAACAGACTTGATGAAACATCCACAGAGCTTACATGCAGAAGCTTCTGCGGCAGGTTGTATCAAAGCCGGTAATGACCTGATTATGCCTGGTGGTGCATCCGACTTTACTGATATAATGAATGCGCTTACCAATGAAGCCCATCCATACCATTTAACTAGAGCAGAACTGCAAGTAAGTGCACTTCGCATCTTAAAGAAAACCTTTGAGTTGTGTAATGCAGTTTGTGTAAAATAAAAGGGAATTTCAATAAAAAAAGAGGACAAAGTCGATTTAAGACTTGTCCTCTTTTTTGTTGGAATTTAAGACTAGA
This sequence comes from bacterium, assembly GCA_030535455.1. Taxonomy (GTDB): domain Bacteria; phylum Bacillota; class Clostridia; order Lachnospirales; family Lachnospiraceae; genus KM106-2. Next base: position 12,446 of record JAUNJY010000035.1, on the reverse strand, counting down.
ATAATCCTAATATTAATTCTTGTAAAATAATATTTTTTATAAAAAAATAAAAGTTTTTGAAACGAAATACACTTTTTAAAAGTATATATAGCAGAACAGTAAATAATTAAAGAATATAGGAGGAAATTAAGTGAGTTCATTTGAACACAATCCAGAAAGCATCCACAGATTGGTGAAGCGAAATAAAAACAATGTATATCGACTGGCACTAATGTATTGCAAAAACAAATCAGATGCCGATGATATTTTTCAGGAGGTATTTTTACGCTATTGCAAACATACCCCTGTCTTTGAAAATGATGAGCATGAAAAGGCATGGTTTTTACGTGTTACAGTAAATTGTTGTAAGAGTCTGTTGAAATCGGCCTGGTTTATGAGAACAACTGCTTTAGAGGAAGAGATGCCTGCAATGACCAAAGACGAACAAGAACTGTTTACATACCTAAGACAGCTGCCACCAAACTATAAACTAGTCATCTATCTGCATTTTTACCAAGGATATTCCTTAGTTGAAGTCGCAGACATTATGGGGAAAAATCAAAATACCATCCGGACATATCTGTTTAGAGCCAAGAAACAATTGAAAACAATCTTAGAAAAGGAGGAGTATACATGGAACGCAAATTAATGGAAATGCTAGATAAAGTAGAGGTACCTGTGGAAACATCTAAAAAAGTAGAAGAATTATTAATGAGAGAATTAGTACATAAAAATTCTAGAAATGTGGAAGAAAATAAAAGGAAATCAAATAAGGAGGACGTACGTATGAATGCACAATTAGCAAGTAAGAAAGGAAATGTATTAAGAATTATGGGAGGCAGTGCGGCAGCCCTTGCTATAACAGCAGGCCTTGCAACAGGTATCTTTGCACTAAAAGGAACAACGAACAAATCATTTCAAGTAGCAAGCATTACAGCTAGCCCACAGGTAACAAGCCGAGTTACAGACCGTACGTGTTATAGTTTGAAGGAAGGAAAAAACTACATTGACCTAGACCTGGATGGAAATAAAGAAGAGATTGAACTAAAAAATACGGCTACAGGAACAAGTACAGTGGATTTTGAAATAACAATTGGTGATGAAAAGATCAAAGGAAGTGTAGACCGTGAAGAGGGTCTGAAATTACGTGCAACTGCACTTACAAAAGAAGCTGACTCTGTACAGCTTATGTTTACGTACCAATATCTAAGTGATGATTACTTAACAAATGTATATAACTACGAAAACAAGAAATTAGTAAAGGTTGGTACCTTCTGTGACGAAGTGGACAGGATTAAGCTCACGGATGATGGAAGCTTTATCATAAACCAGCCAGGTGGAATTCTAGGAGAATGGAAAGACACTACGGTTCGTATGGTAGAAAACAATCATAATGATGCAGATATAACAGGGAAATACTGTCTTGAAGAAACTACTCAGTTTGATCATGAGATTTCATTTAAATACTCTATAACAGCACTTCAGAATGTAGATCTTTATAAGTCGATGGACCGCAATGGAGGTTCTGTGACACAAATTAAGACTGGTGAGAAAGCAGAGACAATCAAAGTAATCGACGGAAAATGGCTTTATCTTGAAACAGAGAGTGGTGAAAAAGGATATTTGGAACTTAACCTTGAAGATTTTATTATTGATGGAAATCCTGTTATAGGATGGGAAGTATTTGAGGGACTCCCTTACGCAGGCTAATATAACTATATTTCTATATAAATTAAGTAAAAAGGCCTTACCAAAGAAGGTAAGGGCCTTTCAGACTGTAGGCAATTAAACTCTAGCAGTCACTTCAGCGCACTGCTTATAGGAAAGTTTAAAAACCATAGGTTTTCATTAAAATCGATATCAGGAAACCGCGCTTTTCGGATATCGGATTAGTGCGAATAGGTCCTTATTTTTAAGGACTTGCACGAGTGAGCACTAATCATTTCCTTCGGCACTGGATGAAAGCCTGATTTCATCCAAAGCTTGGCGACTTTGTCGACAAGCTGAAAGGCCCTTACCAAAGAAGGTAAGGGCCTTTTTACTTGCCTACAGAAGATCCGCAAGCATCGTATTTAATTTCTCGTATTGCTGCTTATGGATTACCAGATTGTTTCCTGATTTCAGAAGACATTCATTCTCTATCAAAGTTGTTAAGCCACGGTTTACAGTCCGAATGCTAAGGCCTGTGCTATCAGATATTTCCTGTCTTGTAAGCGTAATATGACAAGTGCCATTATTCTCAAACTGCTTATAATATAGTGTCAGAAAATAAGTGAGGCGATCGGTTCCTTGCATAAAGATATAAATTCGTTCTCGCCTTATCTCATATAAAAGCTGGCTTGTGTTTGATGAAGAGTCCATATATAAAGCATTAAGATCCAATTGCATCCATTTTGAGTAGATTGCCATAGGAAGCTGCAATACCGTGCATGGAGTAGCAGTAATTAACGAAGCATTAAACGTAGGCTCTTTCACCATATACTCCAGGGAACCAAAACATTTCACAGGATCAAACCACATGAAATCATACATGGCTCCAAGAATTGGATAGTCGGTTCCTTTTACAAGACCTTTGCAAAGGATCGTAATAGTAGAAACAGTAGAACCTTGTTCAATAAACGTATGATTGCTAGGATAATTTACAATTTGCAGGGAGTCATACAACCAAGCAGGAGCATTCTTAAAATACTCTTTTAAATATTCTTTTGATTTCTCATCCAAGGTCTCAATTAAAGATTGAACCTCTTTATATTTACTCATTTATAACCCCTTTGTATTGTTTAAAACTATTTAATTTCAGAAACAGTAACGAGTTCTAGAGGTAACTCAGTAACAGCGCTTGCATCACTGTTGTTCTTAAGTTCGATCTTACCAGCAACTAACTCATTATAGATTTCATTATATTTGTTTTGGTCAAACGTTTCAAATACAGATGTTTCCATTGGAAGTAACACGCTGTTAGTAGTAACGTCAAGACGATTTGCTACGCCAGTTTTAAGTGTACCTTCTTTATATTCATTTAATGCATCATAAACAGTCTTAGTTAAGTTTTTCATTGCAGAAGTGATTACAGTTTTTGATTCGCTGGATTGATCGATATCAACACCAATTACTTTTTTATCTGCAGCTTCAGCAGCACTCATAACGGAGTTTCCTACGTTACCACCGCATCCGAAGATTACATCAGAACCATTGTTGTACCATGCAGCAGCTTTTGCTTGATTTTCAGGATTTGCTTCAAAGTTTCCAACGTAGTTATAATTAATAGAAACATCACCTTTGTTAAGGTTTAATTCTTTTGCAGCATATTCAGCACCTTGTACATAACCATATCCGAAACGAATTACAGCAGGAGTAGCGATACCACCCATAAATCCTAAGTTTCTGTTTCCATCGATTACAGCAGCATAACCAGCTAAGAAACCAGCTTGTTCTTCAGCATAAGTATAGCAAGCAACGTTTTCGCCGATCTTTTCGTTTCCGTTTCCATCGTTAGGTGTTCCGTCAAGAAGGATGAACTTAACATCAGGATACTTTTCTTGCATGTTATATAAAGGAACTTCGAATAAATAACCAGGGCAGATAATTACTTTAGCACCACCGGAGATTGCTAATTCTAATGTAGATTCAACAGAAGTCGAAGAAGAATCAGGTGATACATAGTATTTATAATCTTGATTATTTTCATCGCCATATTGTTTTAAGCCTTCCCAAGAGCCTTGGTTGAAGGATTTGTCATCGATTGAGTTCATTGCTGTAACTAATACAAGCTCAGCAGAACCTTTCTTATTAGAACTAGTAGAAGAATCTTTTGAACCACAAGCCATAAGTGATAAGGACATTGCAGCTACAACAGTAAATAATTTTAATGATTTTTTGAACATAATTGCTCCTTTTTTAGTAAATAGTATTTTATACGTAAAATTATCGTTTACTTTCGAATTATACGAAAAATAAAATTTGAAAAAAAGGTCATTTGGCATATCATCCGGATTATTTTCAATTTTTATGTATTTTAATTAGAGAGTTTTGGGCCGACTTGGCATGATCTGTAGCAATACAACATAAATCCAAAAACAAATTACAAAAAATGCGAAGAACACTACTCGCACAACAGTAGCGTTTATGTCAAAGAACTCGCCAATCCCGCCACACACGCCATAAATTGACTTATTTTTATTAGAACGATACAGTTTTCGTCTCATAAATATCCCTTTCTTCCTTGTTATATACTCCATTATAGCATTTCAATAACCAATTATTCTACGTTTATATCTACCATCACTCTATTTCACCTACCATCGCTTCCCCTCTTTTTTGTCATCATGCGAAAACGTATTTTTAAAAAATCAATATAATGTATTACATATGTATTACAATGTATTGTATGACTGTAATACTTGAAATTCATGTCGAAATAGTGTATAATAAAAGTAAGAAAAAAGTGAGAAGAAAGAGGATAAAAATGACAGAGACTAAAGAATTAAAGCCAAGATCCTTTCGAATAGACGAAGAAACCGCTGAAAAATTCAAAGGAATCAGCGCAGAATTAGGTAATAATCAGCAACAAACACTTAGTAAATTAATTGAAACTTACGAGTTTCAAAAGGGAAAAACCGTGCTCTCTGACAAGAAAGGCGAGATAGAAACCTTCGAAAAGTACGTAACAGTATTAACACGTATGTATATGGCAAGTTTAGAGGATAACCAGAACGTGACTACTACGGTACAGGCTGAATTTGAGGCACTTTTAGCGTCCAAAGACGAGACAATTATTGAGCTTCAGGAGAAGGTAAAACAAGCCAAAGCAGACGTTAAAACCCACCAAGAAGAAGCGGAAAACAGCAAAGAATTAGCTGATCAGCACAAGGAAACTATTGATACACTTACCAAGCAAATCAAGGACAGCGAACTAGTAAATGAGCATATGCTGGCAGAAAAAGAAAAGCTGATTACTGCTCTTACAGAGGCTTGTGAAAGCTATAAAAAGGATGTAAATGAGCTGGAAAAAGCGAATTTAGAGCGTAATGTAATGGCAACAAAACGCATGCAGCTTCAGAAGGAACACAATGAATTAGAGGCTAATTATCAGGCCTTAAAGACAGAATTCGAACATGCAAAGATAGCCCATGAACGCCAGCTTTTACAGAAGGAAATTGAGTTTACAGCGAGACTCCAGGCTAGTGAAGATAAACGAAAACAAGAGATTGACGAGTATCAAGGAAAGTACCTAGAATTACTTCAGCAAATCCAAGAACTTCATAAAGCGAATGAGGAAAAAGCCAAAGTCGAAAAAGTAAAAGAAGCCGAAAAAGAGAATACAGAAAAACAATAATATGTTACGGATTCGACAAGATGTCGGGTCCGTTTTTTAATTTACCTAGATAAGTTAAAAAAATCTAAGGATTTCATCGAAAAATTAGATGATTTTAGAGCAAAAGCAAGAATTAGCTCATATTTTCGTTTTTAAGGCGTTTTAAACTCGTAGGTATATAAGGTATCAAGAATTTATTTTTACATGCCTATATGGTCATTTTGTGACGTTGTTTTTTATCATTGCTTCCAATTTAAAAATATCAGAAAAAGATCGCTTTTTCGCTATTTTCACTCCAATGTAACAAAATACATATTGTGTTACATTTTATGTATCTAAAATCTTTGAATTTCAACTTTCAAAAAGGAAAATTCAATCAAATGTACTTTAATTATTGAATGGTTACTTAAAATGTAATATAATGATTGTAAATGATACATTTGAATGGGTAGGAGACTAATATGGAGTATGTACAACCGATAAGAGATCGTAAGAAAGTAGAAGCAATGAAGCGTGAGTTATTGCGCTCCGGATACCGAAACTACATGTTATTTCTAGTAGGAATCAACACTGGATTACGTATCTCGGATATATTAACACTAAAAGTAAAGGACGTAAGGGATCAGACTCACCTTACTTTAAAAGAAAAAAAGACCAGTAAGATCAAGCGTTTAAAGATTACTGGTATCACAGAAGAGCTCAATGATTACACGGAAAACATGGAAGATGAGCAGTATCTTTTTGCCTCACAAAAGGGCTACAATCAGCCAATTACAAGGGTTCAGGCCTATCGCATCCTCAATAAGGCTGCTGCAAATGTAGGCATCAAAGAGGAGATCGGAACCCATACATTACGTAAGACATATGGGTATCATTTTTACCAAAAAACCAAAGATGTAGCGTTATTACAGGAGCTTTTTAATCACTCCTCGCCAAGTGTTACATTGCGTTATATCGGTATAAATCAGGATGTTATGGATAAAGCAATGGATGATTTTGTATTATAAATGGAAAAGGCAGCCAGTTTTTAAGTGTTGGCTGTCTTTTTTTGCTATATTAGTTTACATAATATTATTACGGTAACATGTATGATATATGGAATATTGTTCTGAATTTATTTACATAATTATGGAAAATAATAAAATTACATTATATGGAAAATAAAAATTGCGATTGACCATTTTTACAAATAATGGTATATTGACTAAAACAATATAATTAGTCAATATAAGGAGGAGCAATTCTTGCCAAAGACATATTCAACAAAAGAACGGGAAGAAATTATACTTAAACTAAGATCTGCTGCTAATGACAGCCTGATGAAATACGGAGTAAAGAAAACAACTGTGGACCTATTAGTAAATACAGTAGGTATTCCTAAAGGAACGTTCTATCTATTTTATCCAAACAAAGAACAGTTATTTTTTGAGGTAATCATGGAAATACATAATAAGATTGAAGCAGAATTTATGGAGCGCTTGCAAAAGACAGAGCAAAGTACCACATTGGATGAGTATCTAGACATCATAATGGAGGCAGTTACAACGGCGATGAATACCTGTATCATGCGTATGATGATGGATAGTGAAGTGATATTACTTATGAATAAATTACCTGAAAAACTGCTAGAAGAGCATACAAAACAAGACAATGATATGGTTGTAATGCTTTTAAACTATCTAAAGCCTAAACAACATGTGGATGTGGATGTATTAAGTGGTGCATTTCGAGCTGTATTTCTGACCCTTCCTTATCAAAGGGGAATAGGAGAGAGCACATATATGGCCAGCTTTCGCATGCTATGCAAAGGCTTATTGATGCAAATTTTGTAGGGAGGATTAATATGAGTAAGAATAATAAGATCGAGGTAACGGATGTATCATTTAGTTATACCAGACGTCCTTTTATTGAGGATATTACATTTAATGTCCGACAAGGGGAAATCTTTGGATTTCTAGGCCCTTCAGGTGCCGGAAAGTCAACCTTACAAAAGATATTAACCGGCATTTTAAGAAAGTATAATGGCGAAGCCATTGTAAATGGGCAATCAACAAAGAGTATAACAGATGACTTTTATGAAGCAATTGGAGTTGACTTTGAATTTACCAGCCTATATGAGAAGATGACAGCAATACAAAACCTGACCTTTTTTGCATCCTTATATAAGAACAAGGGAAGAAATCCAGATGACTTATTAGATCGTGTCGGATTATTAGGAGATAAGAATAAGAAGGTGTCAGAGTTTTCTAAGGGTATGAAATCAAGGCTTAATTTTATAAAGGCATTGCTCCATGACCCGGACCTTATTTTTTTAGATGAGCCTACCTCAGGTTTAGACCCTACAAATAGTCGAATTATGAAAGATTTGATTTTACAGGAGCAAGACCGAGGGAAAACGATTATTATTACGACGCATAATATGCAAGATGCAACCGAACTATGTGATAGAGTGGCATTTATCGTGGATGGGAAAATAAAAGCCTTGGATAGTCCACATAACCTGATTATGCGCAAGGGAGCCATCAAAGTAACCTATACTTATATGGATGGGATTGAGAAAAGCCGCGAATGCCTGATTCACGAGATTGCAAATGATAGAAAATTAGCAGAGTTAATCAAAAACAATCAGATTACCTCCATACATAGCAGTGAACCTACCTTAAATGATATTTTTATTGACCTCACCGGCCGGAAACTGGCATAAAGGGGGCGATACGATGAGACTATTTCATTTGATCAAAGGTGACGTGAAGTTTCAGTATAAATATGGATTTTATTTTCTATATATCTTTTTAATCATTCTATATATTTTTGTACTTTCTCTGTTAAAGGGACGGATACGGGAAAATACAGGATTAGTCATGATCTTTAGTGATCCTGCATCCATGGGATTATTCTTTATGGGAGCTATGGTATTGCTTGAAAAGGGCGAACATATCACCAATTCCTTTGCTGCCTGATTGTAGGAGCCAATATACGAAGCGTCAACCAATACGTAATTGCAACCGTTCCTTTTGAGCTGTTTAGCTTTGTACCAATTATCCTTTATCTCACAGTACCAAGAAGCCCTTGGTTCCTTATACATCCATGCTATGCCATGGTGACCTTACTTGATGGCCACTATGAGCATGCACTGGCTGCCTTAGTTAGCATGTCATGCTGGATCAGTTTCACTTATTTGTTTGCGAAACATTCAGTTAGCATTATGTTTTCCAGGTTAGGAGGGGTCAAACTATGAAAGCATCTCTAATGATTTATAAAAACTCCTTTGTAGCGTTCTTAAAACAAATTTCACAAGATTATATGCTTTTTGCAGCTGTATTTGCACCTTTACTGGCAGGAATGTTTATTCGATTTGGGGTTCCCTTTGCTGAAGAACTGCTTATAATGCAATTCCATAGATCAACGGTTCTTAGCCCTTATTATAAGATGATTGATCTTCTACTTTCTATGGTGACACCACTTATGGCCGGCTTTATCAGTGCCATGGTAATGCTTGGAGAAAAGGATGACTGTATTATTTCCTATCTGGCAGTGACACCGCTTGGAAAAAAAGGATATCTTATTTCAAGGCTGCTGATTCCTAGTCTATTTGCTGCAGTAATTGGGTTTGTCATTTGCATACTCTTTCAAATAAGTACGTTATCGCCTTGGACTCTTGCTATAATCTCTATCTTTACCACGGCATTGGGGGGCATCATCTGTTTATTTATTGTTAGTATGTCATCCAACAAGGTGGAAGGAATGGCGATTGGAAAACTGTCCGGCATCGTTCTTCTTGGCGTTTTTGTCCCTTTCTTCTTTCATTCGTGGGTACAGTATATAGCAGTGATCTTACCTTCCTATAGTATTGGGAAATACGTGACGACAGGAGAGGGAAAATGGCTTGTTACCGGTGGATTTCTGACATTGTTTTGGTTTATTCTTCTTTATCGACGTTTTATCAAACATTCCTTTTATTAATTTGCATATTATATGACAGTTATGGTACCATATTCAAAGAATGAATAGAAAGGAAATGTAGCAGATGATAGGTTCCTCTGCTGCAACAGATAAGAGATGATACAAGATATTGCACCACACGCATTTTACAATGAATTTGAAATTCATGAAGTCAGAGAGCGGGATTTCGTTATAGCAATTCACGATAACGACGTCTATATGAATGGAACAAACAAGGAAATTGTATTTCCTACTTATAAAGAGCTGAAAGAATCCTGCGCAGATCCAAATAAATATTCCTATTTGTTTAAAGTCGATGAGACACGCTATTTCTTATATGACGAAAGTATTTTAGAGGAGAAACTGGGGTTTACTTACATACACTGGAATGTATATCGTGATTTTGGTCCAATGCACCAGCTTTTAGCGGCAACTGTGGGTAATCAGATCGGACAATTTTATAGAGGGCATGCTTTTTGTGGCCAATGTGGGCGTCCTACGGTAAAGAGTACGAAAGAACGTGCCGTAATCTGTCCTTCTTGTAATAAGACCGTATATCCAACCATTAGTCCTTCTGTGATTGTGGCCATTACTAATAAAGATAAGCTTCTTTTGACCAAATATGCCTACGGGCCTTATAAGAAATATGCACTGGTTGCAGGGTATTCTGAGGTAGGAGAGAGCATGGAACAGACGGTGTTCCGTGAAGTAATGGAAGAAGTAGGCCTTGCCGTAAAGAACATAAGATATTATAAGAGCCAGCCATGGTCCTGTTCCAATGCCATGCTAATGGGATATTTTGTGGAAGTGGACGGAGATCCAACGGTTACGCTGCAAGAGGAAGAATTAAAAGAGGCGACGTGGTTTAAACGTGAAGATATTCCAAAGACTACGTCTACCATAAGCCTTACCAATGAAATGATTGAGTATTTCAGAGAACATCCGGAAGAATTTAATTAGGAGACAGAAACGATGAAAGATCTTACAAAAGGAAATCCTAAAAAATTACTGCTTCAGTTTGCATTACCGGTATTTCTGGCAAATATCTGTCAGTTATTTTATAGTTTAGTCGATTCAAGGATTGTCGGTCAGACACTGGGTGATACTTCTCTGGCAGCCATTTATGCAACTAATTCTGTTTCCAGCTTAATCGTTGGATTCCTGCTTGGGCTTGCCAGTGGGTTTGCCATCCTAGTAGCACGCTATTTTGGTGCAAATGATGAAAAGGAATTGCGAAGAAGCATGGCAGGGGCGATCCTGTTAGGTCTAATTACTGCCCTGGTGCTTACTATTTTAAGCGTTCTATTCCTTCGTCCACTGTTACATGTTCTGAATACGCCGGATACGGTAATAGAAGAGGCCTATGACTACATACGCATCATTTTACTGGGTATGGTGATTACAATGGCTTATAACGTGCTTGCGGGAATTTTAAGAGCCATTGGAGATACCGTAGCGCCATTGTTATTCCTAATAGTCTCTACCATACTTAATATTTTCTTGGATTATTTCTTTATTATGAATTTGGGAATGGGCGTAAAAGGAGCCGCACAGGCAACCATCATATGCCAGGCCGTCTCCGTAGTACTATGCATCCTTTATATATGGCGCAAATACCCTATGCTTCATTTAAAACGAGAGGATTTTAGAATGGATTTAAACCTTGTTGAGAAGCTGTACAGTACCGGAATATCCATGGGCTTTATGTTATCCATTGTTTATCTTGGTACACTGGCACTTCAAGGGGCAATCAATACCTTTAGCGATGAGACAATCGTTGCCCATGGCGCAGCCAGAAAGATCACTGAGATATTCATGCTGTCATTCAGTGTGTTTGGCACAACTATGGCGACCTACGCCTCCCAGAACTATGGTGCTGGTGAAATCAAGCGTATCAAAGAGGGCGTACGTACCGTTACCATCTATACTTGGATTTGATCAATTGGCGCCATTATTGCCAGCTATACCATTGCTCCCCAGTTAATAAGGCTTGTGACCGCTACCGAAAATGAAGAAATCATCCATACGGCGACTCTTTATCTTAGAATTGATACCTTATTTTATTTTGTCCCTGCAATGATTACGATTATCCGAAATACCATGCAGGGGATTGGAGACCACACGACTCCGATTTACTCCAGTATGATTGAACTAGTGGGAAAGGTGCTGATTGCCTTGTTGCTGGCACCAAAGATCAAATATATGGGGATAATTCTAGCAGAGCCGATTGTATGGATCCTGATGGTAATTCCTTTGATTGTCAGATATATTACAAATCCTGTTATGAAAAGTGAGACCTTACTAGAATATGGAAAATAATGTTGTATAAAAAACAGGACTAAGGTATAATAGAAATTGGTAAAAATAATCAAATAAGCCACTAAAAGAGGGGAGTATGTGATAATTTGAACAATTTAAAGATACCAAAAGAGTCCAGTTTACATATTATGACTTGTTCATTTAGTTTTGTCATGTTTTTAACTTGTATTATTTACTTAGAGGGTATTGATGGGAAAGTGGGACTTGGATATACCACGCCGGTATATGGAGATAATGCATTCATTATTTTCTTTAACTTTCTAAGCATTACCGTACCGATTACCTTGTTTTTATTCACCATTGTATATGCTAAGCAAAAGATTGAGAATCTAGTGCTTCCTATTGCATTAACACCGTTTAGCTATATACTTTATGAGATTTATTCCATTATTCAGCACGATGGTTTTTTCATTATCAGACAATGGTTTAAAGTTGGTTCTTCATTATTACTCCTTGTCTTATTTATACTGACCATCAATAAACGGAAGCTAAAGAGCAAATATCCTCTAGAAATAGCATGTGTGGTATTGATGTTAGCCAGTGTCCTAATGACCATTTTTAAGGTTGGTCCATACGTCTATGTACAGCCATCTTTTATATATCAATCGAAGTTTTATGAAGAACATGTAATTTATTATATCAGTGCCCTTGTACAGTTTAACTGTTATGTTGCAAGCATTTTGTTTTTAGCAATTGCTCTGAAGCCTGATGGATATAAGACAATGGAGACCAGACGATTTACCCGTCTTAAGAACTTGGATAAGATCCAGGCAATCAACGCTAGAAAGCGCAAGACACTTTAATACAATAAAAAAGCACTCATCCATATGGATGGGTGCTTCAGACTGTAGACAACTAACCCCACCAGATTGGTGGGATTAGTTGTCTTTTT
>JAUNJY010000092.1 GCA_030535455.1 bacterium | reverse complement strand
GTCATAGATTGGATATCTTGGATCGTTGGTTCTTTCATCATACATTGGATATCTTGGATCTGTATTCATCATTCTATCATTATTTCCTGTAGCACTTCTGTCATAATCAACATCATAATCATCACTAGTCCACATATCTTCTTCTCTGTCTGTCGTTTCCACTGTCTGATTGTCAGATGTATTCTCTGTTACTTTCTCTTCTGCTTCCAAATCCGTACTTGCAAAGTCATCATTATCGTCGTCATCTTCGTATACAACCGATGTATATTCATCGTCTTCGTCAGCATCTCCAATACGTCCAAATGGATTTTCAGTTCCGTACCTTGGATCTCTAGGATCAAACTTAGGTCCTGAAGTATAAGGATTTGTATTCTTGAATGGTTCTACTGGTCCTGGACCGCCAATATTTCCTGGCCAAGGTCTAATAGGTATAATTGGTATCACATCAATATATGGATCACGGTTTGGTATGCAAATACGTTTTCCAAGGAAAAGGTTATAAATATCGTTATTTACATTTGCATTGATTAACCAAGATAGAGAAATATTGAATCTTCTGCTAATGCTATACAAAGAGTCATCTTCCTGCACCACATAAACAAAACCATTACAATTATCTATGCTCATTTATACCTCCTATCAACGAAACAGCCTATTCGCTAATACAACTATCTATATTCACTTATTATTATATTCCTTCGCTTAGCAAACGTTCTTTCTCAAAACTTTTGTTGTATAAATAATGTAGAAGAATAAATTTCGCTTATTGAACAATTCGACAAACTATCGTATAATTTCTTTATGCGCAATTTTGCGTTATGTGATAATACTATAATGTAAGGAGGAACAGCAAACAGCTGGTACAATATGAAGAACAAGTATACTATCGGTATAGATATTGGATCAACAACAGTAAAAATAGCTGTCCTTGATGAAGAACTAAATATACTATTTTCAGACTATCAAAGACATTTTGCTAATATACAAGAGACACTATCAGATTTAATAAAAAAGGCAGAAGGGACTCTGGGAAACCTTTCCGTTGCCCCTATGATTACAGGTTCAGGCGGTCTTGCATTGGCCAAAAACATGAACATTCCTTTTATTCAGGAAGTTGTTGCCGTTGCTTCATCTCTTGAGCACTATGCTCCACAGACAGATGTTGCAATTGAGCTTGGTGGCGAAGATGCCAAAATCATCTATTTTAACAATGGTATCGACCAAAGAATGAATGGTATCTGCGCAGGCGGTACAGGTTCCTTTATTGATCAGATGGCCACTTTATTAAAGACAGATGCAAGCGGATTAAATGAATATGCCAAAGACTATCAGGCGCTATACCCTATTGCAGCACGATGTGGTGTATTTGCCAAAACAGACATTCAGCCATTAATTAATGAAGGTGCTACAAAGCCAGACCTCTCTGCTTCTATTTTCCAAGCAGTCGTTAACCAGACAATCAGTGGTCTTGCATGTGGAAAACCAATCCGTGGACATGTAGCCTTCTTAGGTGGACCGCTTCATTTCTTAACAGAATTAAAACAAGCATTTATAAGAACTTTAAAGCTAACCGACGAAACCATCGTGGATCCTGAAAATTCCCATTTATTCGCTGCAATCGGCAGTGCAATGAATTCAAAGGGCGAAAATATTACGACTTTTGATAATTTGATCACGTTGCTTAGCAATAAAGTAAAACTAGATTTTGAAGTAACAAGACTTGATCCTTTGTTTAAAGACGAACAAGAATATGATGAATTCTTAGCTCGCCATTCTAAACACAGTGTAGTAAAAGGAGATCTTGCTACATATAAAGGAAACTGCTATCTCGGTATTGATGCAGGTTCCACCACAACTAAAGTAGCTCTGGTAGGGGAAGATGGTTCTTTACTCTACTCTTTCTATAGCAATAATAACGGAAGTCCGCTTAAGACTACGATTCGCTCTATCAAGGAGATATACGAAATGCTCCCTGAAGGCGTTCAAATCGTCCGTTCTTGTTCTACCGGATATGGTGAGGCTCTGATTAAATCGGCTCTTTTATTAGATGAAGGAGAAGTTGAAACGGTAGCTCACTACTATGCAGCTGCATTTTTCGATCCTTCGGTTGACTGTATCCTAGATATCGGTGGACAGGATATGAAATGCATCAAGATTAAAAATCAATCTGTAGACAGTGTTCAGTTAAATGAAGCTTGTTCTTCCGGATGTGGTTCTTTTATTGAGACATTTGCCAAATCCTTAAATTATGAGGTTGCTGATTTTGCAAAAGTTGCATTATTTGCGCAAAACCCAATCGATCTTGGTTCTAGATGTACTGTATTTATGAATTCCAAAGTAAAACAGGCACAAAAAGAAGGAGCTACCGTTGCTGATATCAGTGCCGGACTCGCTTATTCTGTTATTAAAAATGCCTTACTTAAGGTAATTAAGATTACAGATCCAAAAGACCTTGGAAAGAATATCGTTGTCCAAGGCGGTACCTTCTATAACGATGCCGTTTTAAGAAGTTTTGAGCGAATTTCTTCCTGTGAAGCAATTCGACCTGACATTGCCGGCATCATGGGTGCATTCGGTGCAGCATTGATTGCCCGCGAACATTATGAAGGCCAAAAATCAACCATGCTTTCATTTGAAAATATCATTAATCTTAAGTTTGATACAAAACTTACAAGATGTAAGGGCTGTACCAACCACTGCCGTCTTACAATCAACCGTTTCACCGGAGGACGCAATTATATTTCCGGTAACCGTTGTGAAAAAGGTATTGGTAAGGTCAAAGATGCCAATGGCGTACCAAACTTATTTGAATATAAAAATCAAAGGACCTTTGGCTATGAGCCATTGCCAGTGGAAAAAGCCAGTCGTGGCTCGGTAGGTATTCCTAGAGTACTGAATATGTATGAAAACTACCCATTCTGGTACACGTTCTTTACAAAATTAAACTATCGCGTCGTACTCTCACCAGAGTCCAATCGTGGTCTTTATGAACTTGGCATCGAATCCATACCAAGTGAAAGTGAATGTTATCCTGCCAAACTTGCCCACGGCCATATTATGTGGCTGATCAAAGAAGGCGTGCCATATATCTTCTATCCTTGTATTCCTTACGAGCGTATCGAAGATCCAACTGCCAACGATCACTACAACTGTCCAATCGTTACAAGCTATGGTGAAAATATTAAAAACAACGTGGAAGAACTTCAAAATTCCTCCATCATTTATCAAAATCCATTCCTGTCCTTTGAGTCTGAAGAGATTATCACAAATCAATTAATCAAAGTGATCGGAAAAGAAAATAATATTCCGGCAAATGAGATTAAAGAGGCTGCACACGCTGCTTTCGCAGAACTTACCCAAGTTCGTGATGATGTACGAAAGAAAGGCGAGGAAACTCTCGAATACTTGAAAAAGACCGGAAAACGAGGAATTGTATTAGCTGGTCGTCCTTATCATATTGATAAAGAGATTAACCATGGTATTCCTGAGTTAATTACATCTTATGATATTGCCGTTCTTACCGAAGACAGTATTGCACATTTAGGCAAAGTTGACCGTCCAACCATCGTTATGGATCAGTGGATGTATCATTCCCGTCTGTATGCTGCTGCTTCCTTTGTACGTACACAAGACAATCTGGAACTAATCCAGTTAAACTCCTTTGGCTGCGGCCTTGATGCCGTTACAACCGATGAAGTAAATGATATCTTATCAAAATCCGGTAAGATTTATACTGTATTAAAGATTGACGAAGTAAATAATCTTGGTGCTGCAAGAATTCGTATTCGAAGCTTAATCTCTGCAGTTCGAGACCGTGAGAAAAAGCATATTGAACCTAAAGTAACTTCCGCAGCTCGTAAGAGAGTGGAATTTACCAAGGAAATGAAAGATACCTATACGATTTTATGCCCTCAGATGTCTCCAATCCATTTTGATTTTGTACAAGAAGCATTTAATGTCAGCGGCTATAATGCAGTTGTCTTAAACAGCGATAACCGTACAACCATCGATTACGGGTTAAAATATGTTAATAACGATGCTTGTTATCCTTCTCTTATCGTAGTTGGACAAATTATGGAAGCATTGCTCTCTGGTAAATATGATACAGATAAAGTAGCTGTCATCATTACGCAGACCGGCGGTGGATGTCGTGCAACCAATTATATCGGGTTCATCCGACGTGCACTTGAAAAAGCGCATTTATCCCATATTCCTGTAATTTCAATCAGCGCTCAGGGAATCGAGAAAAATCCGGGCATGCAGTATACTCCAAAGATTTTAAACCGTGCTTTACAAGGCTTAATCTATGGCGATGCATTAATGCGAGTTCTTTATCAGACAAGACCTTATGAGGCGAAAAAAGGCTCTGCCAATGCTCTTTATGAGAAATGGAAAAAGAAATGCCTAGCTTCTATCCATAACGGCCGTCATGGTGAATTCAAGGCAAATATTAGAGGAATCGTTTCTGATTTTGATCAATTAGAATTATTAGACATTAAGAAACCTAGAGTTGGTGTAGTTGGAGAAATCCTTGTTAAATTCCTTCCGATTGCCAATAACTATATCGTTGAGCAACTGGAAGCAGAGGGTGCTGAAGCCGTTGTTCCTGACTTATTAGACTTCTTCCTATACTGTGCTTATGACTCTAATTTCAAGCATGAGAACTTAGGAAAAAGTAAGAAGAGTGCCATTATCTGTAACGCTGCCATCCGTTTTATCGAATGGTATCGTAAACCTCTGGTGAAAGCACTAAATGAGAGCAAGCGTTTTAGTGCACCAGCAAAAATCACCACTCTTGCCGATTATGCAAGTGACTTTGTATCCATTGGTAATCAAACAGGTGAAGGTTGGTTCTTAACTGGTGAAATGATTGAGTTAATCCATTCTGGCGTTAATAATATTGTTTGTACGCAGCCATTTGGCTGTTTACCAAACCATGTAGTCGGTAAAGGTGTTATTAAAGTTTTACGTCAATCCTTCGAAGATGCTAACATCGTAGCCATTGATTACGATCCAGGTGCCAGTGAAGTAAATCAATTAAACCGTATCAAGCTTATGCTCTCTACTGCGGAAAAAAATCTGTAGCGAGAAGGCTGTAGCAAAGTTTAGTTTGCACGACCAATAAATATACGGTTTTCACTTAGAAAGAGCGAAACCGCATTTTAGCCTTTTAGAGAAAAAAAGCACAACCGCTTTTGGTTGTGCTTTCAGCTTGTCGACAAAGTCGACAAGCTTTGGATGAAATCAGGATTTCATCCAGTGCCGAGGGAAATGATTAGTGCTCACTCGTGCAAGTCCTTCTAAAACAGGACCTATTCGCACTAATCCAATATCCGAAAAGCGCGGTTTCCGGATATCGATTCCAATGAAAACCTACGGTTTTCAAACTTTCCTCTAGGCAGTGCGTTGGAGTGAATGCAAGATTTGATTTGTCTACAGTCTGAAAGCACAACCACTTTGGGTTGTGCTTTTTATTTTACTTTGGGGTTGCGCTATCTTCTTACGCTTACTCCGCGGCCTGCCAGATAATCTTTTAAATCTCTAATCTCTAATTCTTTGTAATGGAACAGAGACGCTGCCAATGCTGCATCTGCCTTTCCTACTGTCAAAGCATCATAGAAGTGAGATTTTGTACCTGCACCACCGGATGCAATTACTGGTACTTTTACATTTTCAGAAATCACTCTTGTCAGCTCTAAATCATACCCATCCTTTGTACCATCCTTATCCATACTGGTTAAAAGGATTTCTCCTGCACCAAGCTCACATGCTTTCATTACCCATTCTACAGCATCAATTCCCATATCGACCCTTCCTCCGTTTTTATAAATATTCCATCCGCTTCCATCTGCTCTTCTCTTGGCATCTACTGCAAGAACGACACACTGACTTCCGAATTTATCAGCTGCATCAGCAATCAAAGATGGGTTTAAGATGGCTGCAGTATTGACTGCCACTTTATCTGCACCTTCACGAAGGATTAATTTAAAATCATCAACTGTACGAATTCCTCCGCCTACTGTAAATGGGATAAACACCGTTTCAGCCACTCTTCGAACCATATCTAGCTTGATTGTTCTAGCATCTGACGACGCTGTAATATCAAGAAATACCAGCTCATCCGCACCCGCTTTGTTATAGGCCTTAGCTACTTCTACAGGATCTCCTGCATCTTTTAAATTAACAAAATTTATGCCCTTTACAACCCGGCCATTATGTACATCCAAACATGGAATAATTCTCTTTGTAAACATAAGTATCCTCCTTACATTTCTGCAAAATTCTTAAGTATCTTAAGTCCAATATCACCGCTTTTTTCCGGATGGAACTGACATGCAAACGTATTGTCATGCTCGACCGCAGCATCTATTACTACGCCATACTCGGTTGTAGCCGCAACATCTTCTCTATTTTTTGCCTTTAGATAGTATGAATGAACAAAATAAACGTAAGAATGCTGCTCAATTCCTGCAAATAATCTTGACTTTGGGTTAATGGTCAAATCATTCCAACCAATATGAGGAATTTTAAGTCCTTCATGATCTGGAATTTTTACAATCTCACCTTCAAGAATTCCGAGACCTTCCACTCCATCCGCTTCATCACTTCTCTCAAACATCAGCTGAAGCCCTAAACAAATGCCCAGAAATGGGGTTTCACTTTTTCCTATTTCCTGCAGTACCTCTACAAGATCATACTTATGTAACTTATCCATTGCATCACCAAATGCACCTACACCCGGTAGAATTACTTTGTCAGCATGAAGGAGTTGTTCTTTATCTCTTGTAATCACTACATCTTGCCCAAGCGAAATAAGTGCCTTCTCAACACTTTTTAAATTCCCAGCATCATAATCTACAATCGCTATCATTAAAACACTTCCTTTACTATATTTTTTAGCTTTATCTCTCTAAGAAAGAAAAAAGATATAAAAAATAGGAAAATACCTATTCTTTATATCTTACTTTACCAAACAAATTTATGCAACTAATTCATAAAATTCTTATTTTTATTCATTGGCACTGGCCAAAGTGCCGTCAGTTGAGTCGTCTGACTTAATACTACTACAAATTTGAGAAAGTGACTTTGTATATGTCTCTTCGTCCTTTTCCTCAATCAGCTTTCTAGCATCTGTCTCAGATAAGTCAAATGCCTGCTTTAATTCAGCAACCATCTGTTTCTTCATTGAGTCATAGTTTGCCTCGACTCCCTGTGCTTTCGCCTGGTCATAGTATTCATCATAGCGCTCTAACCCTTTAAGTAAGGAATCTAACGCCTCAACATCCATATTAAGCTCTCTAAAGTTCTCATAGGAATTCTGATGCTTATTCATCAGCATTATGGTCTGTAGCTGATCATATAGCTCCTTGTCTGATGCTTTTAAATTAATACCGCTTAATTCCTCGTAAGCTGTCTCATATCTTCCAATACTACTGTCAAAACTAGCATTGCTTGTCAATATCTTATAAGAACCTTTATATGTGCCACCAATGACAGCAACTCCGAGTACTGCAGCTGAAGCAAATACGATGGAAGCCCCTACTTTATTAATTTTCCCTTCTGGGACATAAGTCTTCGCAAGTTCTTCTTTCTCTTTTTGCTTCTTAGCCTTAAGCTCTTCTTTTTGCTTTGCCTTGGCATCCTTTGCCGCTGCCTTAGCAGCTTTCTTCTCGTCTGCTGCTTTTTTCTTTTCTTCTTTTTGTTTCGCTTT
>JAUNJY010000091.1 GCA_030535455.1 bacterium | reverse complement strand
GTCGAGGGCTTAATCAAATAAGATCTGATAATAATTCGAAGCAATGTGTAGTTTTGAAGATATAAACGTGAAAGAGAGAACCGCAGAAATGTGGTTCTTTTTTTATTGTATATAAGATTACTTTGTAATCTTATATACAATAAAAACGCTCCGCTAAGGATGCGCACTCGCCTGAAAGGAAGAGATCGCTAAGGCGATCAGGCTCGGCACGGAGAATTTTGCAAGCAAAACTCTATGTATAGGGTGTATTGGTACCCGGAAGAACTTGTTATAAAGATAAAAACGCTCCGCTAAGGATGCGCACTCGCCTGAAAGGAAGAGATCGCTAAGGCGATCAGGCTCGGCACGGAGAATTTTGCAAGCAAAACTCTATGTATAGGGTGTATTGGTACCCGGAAGAACTTGTTATAAAGATAAAAACGCTCCGCTAAGGATGCGCACTCGCCTGAAAGGAAGAGATCGCTAAGGCGATCAGGGTCAGCGCGAAGAATTTTGCAAGATAACAAAGATAAAAGCCCAATATTCTAGATTTTTTTCTTTTACAATAAAGTATTTTGTACAACAAAATTAGTATTTTTGTACGAAAGGATTGACTTAATATGGTTAAAAATGTAAATTACTACTTATGTACGTAATAGTACAGCAGGGAGATACTAGTAAAATTTACAGGGAGGAATGTAAGTGAGAAAATCAAGAGCAAACAAAGCAGTAGCGATTGCATTATCAACGAGCATGGTAATGGGAAATATCGGCGCAACTCCAGTAGTACTTGCAAATGAATCTGCAGATAGTACAGCATTTGAAGTTGTGGGACAATACAGCTTTGGAAGTAAGGAGCAAAAGGGCTACACCAAAGTTACCAAAGACCAGCTGTATAATGAAAAAGATGGTTATGGTTTTAGTACAAATGAATTTACAGAAGAAGCAAAAGGATGGGTTAGCGGAGTCTACTATCCAAGAACAGTCACAGTTCAAAAAGGTGATAACAAGTACATAAGTGACTCCGAGGAATATGCAGAAGTAAAAAGTAAAGTATGGACAGAGACTGAGAGTACTGGATATGGAGTATATACATACGAGAATACTTCTACATTTGATGTAGATTTAGAGTCAGCAGATTATAAGGTGAACGTAGAATTAGTGAACCCAACCAATACTGATCAGACAGTTAATTTAGAGGCAGAGGATATTACAAAAGTATCTAATGCCACAGTTGGTGCCAATGCCACGGTTACGAAAAGTTATACTGCCTGCCTAGTAGATGGCACACTTAATCTGAAGTTTTTAGGAGCTAGCGACGCAACAGAGGAAGCAAATGCAAAAGAGTCTTCCGTATATGTAAGCAAGATAACAATTGAAAAAGAAACAAGAAAAGCAGGTGAAAAACCAACAATCTTTATTGCTTCCGACTCTACAGTACAGACTTATGATCAGTCCTACTATCCTCAGACTGGATGGGGACAAGTACTTTATAATTTCTTTCAAGGAAAAGATCAAGTAAAAGAATATGAATGTGAAAACTGTAGTTATAGTCAGGCACAGACCTATGAAGATACTTCTGTAACAATTGAAAACAGAGCAATTGGCGGAAGAAGTTCTAAATCATTTATTGAAGAAGGAAAATTAGATGATTTATTAGAAGACGTTAAGCCAGGTGACTATGTATTAGTACAGTGGGGACATAATGATGCAACGGCAGCACGTCCAAATCGTTATGTATCATCCAGTGATTTTGAAAAATACTTGCAATATTATATTGATGGTGTAAAACAAAGAGGAGGTACTTGTGTTTTAGTAACTCCAGTAGCAAGAAGAAGTTATACAGAAGAAAATGGTGTTGCATCATTCCAAAGTAACTTTGAAGCATACAGACAAGTAATGTTAAGTATGGGAGAAAAAGAAAATGTTCCTGTATTAGACTTAACACAAGCAAGTATTGATGTGTGTAATAAGTTTGGAGCTGAAGGAAGCAAATCATTATTCTTGTGGCTAAATGCAGGGGATTACACCGGAGCTTATGCAGGTGGAGTTTCTGACTCAACACATCTTCAATACTATGGAGCATATAAGTTTGCACAATGTGTTGCACAGTTGATCAAAGACTATAGTAAAGATACTCAGTTATCAGGACTGCAAAGTATTTTAGATCTTGGACCAGCATTTTCATCAGTACCAAAAACACCAACAGGATTAAAGTCTACTACGGTTGGTGCAACAAGTGTCGGACTACAATGGGATGCTAGTGATGATGCAGAGCTATATTACATATATCGTGCTGAATTAGAAGAAGGAAAGACCATCAAGGATGTTTCTTTTGATGAGGCAGAAAAATATTCTGTAAGTGCAACTACAAAGTATACAGATTCCAACTGTGAGGGTGGCAAGACCTATGTATATGCAATTGCAGGATTTAATGAAGTAGGAACCGGAACTCTTTCAGACAAAATCAGTGTAACTACCAAATCTGCATTATATAAATATGACTTTTGTCAGGATGCTTCTAACCCTACTTTAAAAGGCTGGAACCAAGTAACTTCTACACAAGCTTATGATAAGGAAAAGGGCTATGGCTGGAGTACAGCACCTAAGAATGGTCGTTATCGTAGCGGAAATGGAAATGCTGACTCCAATGATATGACAGATGATTTCTGTTTAGGAGCTGGTGAATTCGTAGTAGATCTTCCAAATGGTGATTACGAATTAAAAGTTACAGCATGTGATTTAATGACAGGTACAAGTACGATTAAACCTGCTTATACTGCTGAAGAGAAGTCCATTGGAGGAATTTCTTGTAAACAGTCTGCAGGAAGTGTTAGTGCAACTGTACGTGTAACAGATGGACAACTGAATTTGGTCGTTGGAGGAACAAATCCATATATTAATGGATTGGAAATTACACCAATCAGCTTAGCACCAACTGGTTTAGTATACCAGGAGTTAACATTTGAAGGACAAAAAGCAAACTTTTTAATGTCTTGGAATGACGTTGAGGGAGCAGCTTCCTACAAAGTATATCAAAAGGGAAACTCTGACTCTGGTTTTAAAGAAATTAAGTCTATTACAAGCGAAGAAAAAGCAAATGCTACAACATTACCATTTACAGCACAAGTAGGGGATACATATAAGTATTATGTAACTGCTGTTATGCAGGATGGCAGCGAAACTGCTACAAGTAATGTAATTACAATTACAATGATTGATGAAGATGGTGAGAAACCAGCAGCACCTACAGGCTTAAATGCAAAAACAACTGAGGATAATAATGTTGTGTTAGAATGGAACAAATTAGATAACGTAATTAAATATCTGGTATATCGTTCTGACAAAGCGGAAGGTGATAAAGGATTTAAAGCTTATAGTAAGATTGGGGAAACTAGTGATCCAACTTATACGGATACAAGTGTAACAACAAATGTACATTGGTATTATAAAGTACAAGCAGTAAATGCAACAGGTCAAGGCGAGATGTCAGAGGCATTGCAGACAGAGATTACGTCTACATTAACAAAGGTCAAAGCAGAAAACTTATCAGACAGAGCATTAGTAGCAATCAATTTGGCAGGAGATGCCGGAATTGGTGTTGACGAAACTGGTAAGGCTGGAACAAAAGTATCTTCAGGAGATAAAGGAGTATATTTAAGCTGGAGATTATTTGAGGAAGATCCAGAAGATGTAAGCTTTACATTGTACAAAAATAATAAAGTAGTAGCAAGTGATCTTAATGTAACAAATTATTTAGATGAGAGTGGCTCTACAAGCGATATTTATAAGGTTGTAGGAACTTCAGACAGCTTATTAAAATTAAATTCTAATGAAACTGCAGTATGGAAAAATCAGTATCAGGAATTTAATTTGGATAAACCAGAAGATCAAACCATGCCAGACGGAAGTACATGTACCTACACAGCAAATGATATGTCTGTAGGAGATGTAGATGGAGATGGCCAGTATGAGTTAATCGTAAAATGGTATCCAAGCAATGCACAGGATAATTCTAAAGCAGGGTATACAGGAACTACAATTTTAGATGCTTATAAATTAAATCAAAACACTGGAGAGGCAGACAGACTTTGGAGAATTGATTTAGGAATTAATATTCGTTCTGGTGCACATTACACTCAATTCCAGGTATGGGATTTAGATGGTGATGGTAAGGCTGAAGTTATTTGTAAGACAGCAGATGGAACCATGGATGGAAAAGGAACTGTAATTGGCGATGCAACAGCAGATTACCGTAATGCTTCTGGATATGTATTAGAAGGACCAGAGTTTTTAACAGCATTCAATGGTGAGACGGGTGAAATTATCGATACAGTAGACTATACTCCAGCAAGAGGTGATGTATCTAAATGGGGAGATGCTTATGGTAACCGTGTAGATCGTTTCTTATCAGGCGTAGCATATTTAGACGGAGAACATCCAAGTGCAGTATTCTGCCGTGGATACTATACAAGAACATGTCTTACTGCATATGATTTAAAAGATGGAAAATTAGTTGAGAGATGGGCATTTGATACGGATAAGGCAGGCTCCCAATATGAGTCACAAGGAAATCATAGCTTATCTGTAACAGATGTAGATAATGATGGAAAAGATGAAATTATTTATGGTGGTTTAGTAGTTGATGACAATGGAGAATTAAAATATTCTACTGGCCTTGGTCATGGTGATGCAATGCATGTATCTGACTGGGATCCTAATAATTCTGGATTAGAAATTTTCTCTGTTCATGAACATACAGATGCACAGTATCAGGTAGAAATGCATGATGCAGAAACAGGTGAAGTATTATATGGATACTTTACTGGAAAGGATACTGGTCGTGGTGTTGCAGCAGATATAGATCCAACTGCAGTGGGAGCAGAATTCTGGTCAAGTGTTGAATGGAATGGCACAGATGGCGGACTATATTCTAGTGCTTCCAGATTTAACAATCCAATTTTACTTTCACAGAATACTCCAAGTGTAAACTTTAGTATTTTCTGGGATGGAGACCTATTAAGTGAGTTACAAGACCATACATTTAATAATTCAGGTTCCAACTATTATCCAGTGAGCACAAATATTACCAAGTGGGATTATGAAAATAATGAATCAAAGACTTTATTTGAAAGTTCAGAAATCCTTACAAACAATGGAACAAAAGGTAATATGGGATTAGTTGCAGATGTATTAGGTGACTGGAGAGAAGAAATTATTTCTAGAACCAACGATGCAGACAATAGTAAAATCC
This sequence comes from bacterium, assembly GCA_030535455.1. GTDB lineage: Bacteria > Bacillota > Clostridia > Lachnospirales > Lachnospiraceae > KM106-2. The sequence goes on along the minus strand of JAUNJY010000091.1, from coordinate 2,974 downwards.
GTATTTACTCTACAACCATTGCAACCGATTATGCAGTACCATGCTTAATGGAGAACCATGCATACCGTGCAGCAGTTGCAGTAGAAAATGTAGGATATAATCAGCCAGCTAACTTAGACTATTTATTATCCGAAGGAGTAATTACAGCAAAAGTAAGTGTAAAAGATACAACAAAGAATTCTGTAGTATTAACTTGGGAAGCAGCTTCAGATGGAAAATACGGACATGATATTTCAGCATATGAAGTATATAGAAGAGGCAGCGATCAAGAGGAATATGAACTTGTTGGAACAGTAAATGCAGATGAACTTACATTTACAGACAGTAAAGTTGATCAGAATAAAGAATATTTCTACAAGGTTGCAGCAGTAGTTGATGGAAAGACTTCATTCAAATCTACTTCTGTTAGTGCAATTACATCTTTAGACATTAGTTCTGTTGAAGACTTAGAGCAATTAGAAGTTATACAAGATGCAGAAGACTATAAAGATGTATTTCCTAAGACAGTAACAGTAATTGACAATAAAGGAAACAAGGTAGAAGGAATTAAAGTTACATGGGATCTGACAGGCTTTGATATCTCTAAAGTAGGTACCTATACAGTAACAGGTACAATTAATGACTATGAGCCAAAGTTAGCTCTTACTGTAAATGTACTAGAGAATACAGTAGTAGGATATGAAGAATTAGAGGATATCTATACAGTAGTAGGAAAACAGCCAGTCTTACCAACTACGATCAAGCACAATATGAGAAATGGTTCCACAAGAACGCTTGAGGTAGAATGGGATACAAGTAAGTTAGATCTTAATAAAACCGGAGAGTATACTGTAACAGGTAAGACGGAGTTATTAGACTCCATTCAAGCAACGGTAGTCGTAAAAGAAAATTATATTACCAGTGTAAAACAGCCAAGTGCTGTAGAGGTATTTATTGGTGAAGTTGCAAATTTACCAGAGACTGTAAGTGCTACTTATGTAAATGATACAACAAAAGATGTTGCTGTTATTTGGGAGAGTGTAGATACTTCCAAAGCTGGTGAACAAACAGTAAAGGGATCTGTAGAAAACTATGCAGGAAAAGTTGAAATTAAGGTAAATGTAATCAAAAAACCATTATATCGTTTTGACTTTGGTATAAGTGCATCCAATGTTGCTGATGGATGGACAGGAGTAACGGTAAATCCAAAAGGCGGTAAATCCTTAGAGGGATATGTATATTCCAAGGAAATTGGATATGGATTTACGGATTCTTCGTCTGATACATTAACAAGTGCAATTGAAGGAAGATCAGAAAACTATACCTATGATGGCGTACTTTCTGAAGCTGTATATCAAGACTTTGCATTGCCTGCATCAAAAGAGTTTAAAGTAGATGTACCAAATGGCAAATACCAAGTACAGATTGTTGCAGGATCAGCATATAAGAGCAGTGTTGCAGTATCAATCGAAGGTGCTAGTAATGTAACTGTTAGCAATGCAGCAAATAGCTACAATATTTATACTGTTAATGATGTAGAGGTAAAGGATGGACAATTGAACTTTGCATTCCCATCAGGAACTTATCGAATGAATGCTATTATGATTACACCAGAAGATACGGGTGTGGCAGCTACAGTAAAGGCTGATTATACATCCGACTGGGGTACAGGAAGTACAGCAACAGTGGAAGTAACTAATGAAACAGGCATTAACTTTACAGATGGATGGACAATTGAATTTGATTGTGATCGTGAAATCAAAGAGATGTGGAATGCTACATTGGTTAGCAGTGAAAATGGACATTATGTAGTAAGCAATCCAAGCTGGAAGAAAGAATTAATGAATGGATCAACTGTTTCATTTGGAATAATTACTGGTTCCACTGATGTTAGTGGTGAGATAAAGAACGCTTATTTTACTAATATTGAGGAAGAACAAGAGAAAGATGACCAATCGAATACAGAGTATCAATATTCTTGTAATAGCGAATGGGGTACAGCATGTAATGCAGTAGTTTCAGTAAAGAATACTACTGGTAAAGACTATACGAATGGCTGGACAATTGAGTTTGATTATGATCGTCCAATTACAGACGTATATGGTGCAACTTTAGTAAGCAGTAAAGATAATCACTATGTTGTATCAAATTCATCTTGGAACACTGAATTTAAGGCAGATGCAAATATAGAATTCTCCTTCTTAGCTGGTGAAGGCAAGTCAACTGCTAAAGTTTACAATGTTCAATTAGGAAAATAGGGACAAAAAGAAAAAAACCATAAGGACCAATATACGGACCTTATGGTCTTTTTTCTTTTGTTGATAAAGTTACTTGAAGTAAGTATAAAAATATGCAGAAAGGGTAACGAATCGAAGAAAGTAGAATAAAATAATATGAAAGAGAAAAATATACAATATTGTTGTAATTTTGCGCAAAAATGGTTATTTTGAAAGCACGTTATTATTTATGCTCGTATTATAAGCAATAGCTTCAAAGAGGGGAAATAAATATATGGCGAATGCATCTTTACACTTAGAGCTATATTCACAATTGACACTTGCAAGAAATCAATCAATTTTATTTGATACATTACGTTTATATGATAATAATATTTTATATGATTGGAGTACGGGTATTGCAACATTTACTATTTTGGGAAGGTACCAGGTAGAATGGTGGGTTTCAACAGAGATGGCATTAAATACGGATGCCATTATTTTTGCAATGGATCAGGATGGGGCACTGGTATATGCAAATTCTCCAGTAAAGACGGGACAACTTACTGGAGTCGCATTAATATATGCAACTCCAGGTTCGACAGTCACTATAAAAAATGTAAGTACTGGAAGTGAGGGTACAGTATTTTTAGGAAATATTGTGCCATTAAAAGCAAGCTTAGTAATTACTTGTATAGAGGATACAGTGGGACCAATCGGACCTGCAGGTCCAGAAGGTCCAGCAGGAGCAACCGGCCCAGAAGGTCCAATGGGAGCAA
>JAUNJY010000034.1 GCA_030535455.1 bacterium | reverse complement strand
TTTGAATATGCAGTACTTGCATATGGCACCCATTCTATTATACACTTAGCTATTTTTTTACTAGTACTCTCATTAATTTGTGCGTATTGTGTTCGTTTATTAAAACATCCTGTTGTTGTATTACAATGAGCATATGTACTCAAATTATTAACATTCAACGGACGCTTAGAAAATATGCCTAACTTATTATTATATACATTATACAATACTGCTTTATTATGTATAATTTCTAACTGAGATTCAAATGATTGATTTTTATAATTTGTAATTTTCGTCCAATCTAAAACTACAATATATGTTAATCTATTATCTGTTCCGGCGTACTTATGTCCAACATGCGAATATTGTAAATCTCCAATAGATGAATGGAACCATGTATCCAACTTATATCCTGTTTTAAATACTCTGTCTGGGATACTTCCTAAAAGGTTTCTTGATTTTGAACTTTCCGCGTCTTTATAATCGTCTAATGCCTCTATATAGTTCTTAAACTCTTCCTTCTCATTTTTTATAGACAAATCATAACTTTTCATATCCTGGCAGTCTTCACTCTCTACTAACAAAGTTTTAGATTCTGTTTGAACACTGTCACCCTCAATATTATCAAAGAATAAATATTCGTCATGTATTTCATCTAAATCTTTTTCATCATAAGATGCTAATTCATCCTTATTTTTATTTGCATCTGTAATTAGTGTTGTATATGAGAAATCATCAATAGCTTCTTGAAAATATATTGTTTTCTGATTTTGTAAATTCTTTATTGCAACATTTAGAACTAAATGGCCTTCTAATTCCAAATTTTCTTCCATTAAAGTAATGGAATCTGCATTATTCTCAATTCTAAAACAAATCAATTCATACCCTTCAGTTTTTTCTTGATCTTCCAATACTCCAACTATTTCTTGACTATCGCTAAATGCACTCTCTACAGGATATGTAATAAGACGCATTTTCCCATTATAACCACATTCATCTTTCTCACTGTCATCTTTAAATTGTAGCTCAAACCTTCCATTTTCATGTGATACTATTAGATTACTTAATACCACTTTCTTATTGGATTCTATCTGGTATTCTTTATCTAGATTTATACCTTCTACTTCACTGATTCTAGTCTTCATTTTCTGTTCTTTTTGACTTGCCTGTGCTGACACCGAATATCCTTGTGAAACTAAAATGGTAGCACACAGTGTAAGTAATATAATTTTCTTTATAATGTTCTTCATCATTTTTTCCTTTACTCTAGTAATTAAATAGTAAGCCATTTAGTGTATCTAAAAGTTTTTCTTCCGTGGAATTATTGCATTCTAAACTCATAAGAACAAATTTACCATGACTACCAACAAACTCTGCAGATATATCTTTATACAAAGTATTGTTATCTACAATTTCCAAATTATATACTATAACATAGTTAGATTGTTCATTTTCACTTATACTTTGAAATGAATAATCATTAAGAATGAGTCCTAATTCATTCATTTTTCTTTTAGAACTAACGAACTCATCATAACACTGCCTATAATAATCATCATACGATAAATTACTACTTAAATCAGCTTCTATAAGATTATTGTAGTTCTTTTTAATATCAAACTTATCAAATGAATCTTCGAATCTTTCAGAAACATAATTTTGAATTAATTGTTTAGTTGCTCTTATTTCGCTAATATTAGTGAATGCAATACCTTTTCCTCGTACCTGATTCATCCCAAGTAACAGTATGACAGCCAGCACTAACATAAAAATCACAGCTAAAACAACTAAACTCTTTTTCCTTCTTTTAATATTAATAGCGATTCTCCTTTCTAGTTTGTGGATATAATATTACCATATTGTGTATAATACTTCAATACAGATTTTATTAATACTAATTTTCACGCATAATCGCTTTATTTGATTCTTTTGTTATCATAAAGGTCATTATTTAATTAGCTATACCAAAAATTTAATTTTTCACATTTATAACATTTTTTCTTAATTAAGCGAATATATTTATAGTTATAATAATCGTTTTCACTAAATATATTGATTTTATTTGTTACATTAAATTTTGTTCTAGGAACACCATGTGAAATCACATCGTTATAAAGGTGAACGTGATATTTCTGTGTAATGGTCAATCGATTTTATATACCAAAAAGTAAAAACGCAAATGGTATCACCTATGTATTATAATAGACCTGTTTTCACGTAAAGTGATTACCTGGCATATCCTTGCCAAACCCACTTCTCTCATACCTATTAAGCTAAATAAAAGCAGTAAACACTACTTGCATGCCTGCCAACATGATAGGAAAACATATTGCCCTCTTCTTAATCTTTGTACTGCTACTGCTTTTGAATCACCCTTCCTATAGTTACTAATGAACCTTTACCCAAAATAATATTTTATTAACTATATAATACTTCTGCCTTTTCCTTTTTTCTATAGTATATATCATACGTAGCATCAATATAGGATTTTCCCTTATGGGCTATGTATTAATTTTCAATATTGTACTAAACTAGTCTATTTAAAAAATATTACATTGTTTATATAATGTTTAAGTACTTTTCTATAAACCATGTAATATTCTTATTTATTTAGATCATTCTAAAGGTACGCCCCTACTTATGATACGGTTCCCCGTATCATATCTAAATGAGAGTTTATTTATTCCCAATAATCTAATCTTCTTATTTCATCTTGCAGTTTTTTAATCACATCTATTTTAGCATACCTATTCTCCCAATATTTAATTATACATTTTCTTATATAATCTCTTAAAATTAGGATATCATTATCCTGTATTTTCGAATCATCACCATCATGAACAAAATCACATCTTTTTTTATATAAAACTTTTAGCTTATTATAGCATATCACTCGCTCTTCTTGGTTTTTGTATAAAAATACTGTGCAACGTTTTGATGCTCTCTCCTTTTTTGCATTCTCACTATTCAAAAAAAGTAACTCCAAACATGTTATTAGTAAACTAAGTGATACGTTTTTTTCTACATGATATGATAAATCATAGTACCTATGTGTATTATTGATTACTATATCATTAAATGGTAACACCATCGCTTTTAAACCGTTATTTAGATATTCTAACTCATTATCTTTTACATAAATCTTGCTTATCTCTCTTGTTCCCATTGCCTCGCTAATAGGGATAATACTTTCTTGCTTACATTTGACCTCTGTCTCCCCCATATATAACTTATCTGAATTAATAATAACTGATAATCGCTTAAAGCGAATTGCTCCTTCACTATATAAACGAATTATTCTTATCTTATTATCAAGATATTCAAGAGTCTCCATACAAACTTTAGTATGATACTCCTCGAGCTCCGTCATATCTAAATCTATCGAATAATATTTATAAACACAAATAACATTTAACTCATTATCAACTCTTGCTTCTTCATATTCTCTTCTTAGTGCCATTGCATCTGTAGAAAATATCTCATTTAAATGGTCTTTACTTGGAATAAGTGACATCTTTTTTAATAAAAATCCATTCCCTAATTCAATATTTAAAACTGACTCATCAACTCCGAAAAGAACTGTACATATAGTGACTTTATGCATATTAATCCTCCCCATTTTCACTGTTTCCTCAGGGTTAACCTATCCTCTTGCTGGTTTTCAATGTAGAAATCAACATCTTTTTTAATTCTTCATTTTGTTCTATTAATCTTATGTACTCATCTCCCATATACCCAGTTCTCTTCAAAACTTCAAACCAGTACTCAGTCTCTGCACATTCCTTCAACGCAATCTGCATCTTAGCAATAAAGTCAGCCTTGCTAATCCCATAATTCGCTTCATGTACATTCGCCCCAATACTTGTTCCACTCCGAAGTACCTGTTTTGACATCACAAGTTCTTTCTTCTCATAATATAACCATTTATAGAACTCTACCAGCTCCACCGAAAACTCCAATGACTTTTTAGCCAACACACTTTCCAACAGTCTTCCCCCCTATTTTTCTAACTATATTCATTATATTTCACTAAGATTTTGCTGCCAAGCCAAAATCTCACACACTCTCTACTGTCCTTTATCTTTTCACTACTTTTCATCCTTTTAACTCTTCACTATTCACTCTTCCCTCTTCACTCACAAATAAGAAAAGAGCGCCTTAACGCGCTCTCAACTTATTTGTGATACGGTTCCCCGTATCCAATCCCAAACTACACTCTCTTATCCTGCAGACATTTACAACTTCCATCTATAAACATCTATTTAGTAGTTTGATACTCATGCCAAGCGACTTCCATTTTCATTAAATACCTATTTTATCTTCTTCTTAAACTTAATAATAATAACGATCGATATAACTAAGGCAATCGTAAATACCCAGGCGAGATCCCAGACTACCGGATATATCTCCATGTGCCCACTTTTACTTTGATAATACATAAATAGCATTAACAGATCTCCGAATACCATGGTAATTGCCACTGCAATCGCCGTGTAATAGCAGCTTTCCATTTGGTCAATGCTCATTTTTCTCACCTTCTTTTTTGGAGTAGCTAATATTCCCAAAATGAACGTGATACTTGCAATACTAAAATCCATATGTTAATAACTTACTCCATTCCCTGTATGAATTCAATAATTTGTATATATTTCAAGATAGTTTATAACTTCAATGGCTGCTTTTTCAATTCTATGAGCCTCAAGAAGTAATTTTACCTACAATATCGTAATAAACTCATGGTTTCACACAAAAAGAGTAGGCATGATCCTCTTACTATCACGCCTACTCTTTTCATTTAACTTCTATTCCTGCCCTAGACAGCCCTATACTGGATAAGCCTTGTTTTCTGTATCCGCAATAGACTGATCCACTTTTGTCTGCTGTGCTTGTCTATATTTAAAGAATTCAGTCGCAACTTGTGGGAATAAAGCATATGACAATACGTCTTCATCCTGTTGTTTCCACTGTTTCATTTCTTCTTCAATCTTAGCAAGCTGTGGCTCGATCAAATCAGCTGGACGGCAAGTGATTGGTTTTGCATCGCCAATACACTTCTTTTGAACCTCTTTGTTGAAAGGTTTTACTGTCTGGCCAAATTCACCGGATAATAATTTCTTAGACTCTTTGGTTACCATCTTGTAACGCTCGCCGGTAACGACATTTAATACTGCCTGCGTACCTACGATCTGGGAAGATGGAGTAACTAGAGGTGGTTCACCAAAGTCCTTACGAACTCTTGGAACTTCTTCTAATACCTGCTCGAATTTATCTTCTGCATGCATGTCATTTAACTGAGATACTAAGTTACTTAACATACCACCAGGTACTTGGTACATTAATGTCTTAATGTTAACGCCAAGAACCTTGGTATTCATTAAGCCGCTCTTTAAGCAGTCTTCTCTGATTGGACGGAAGTATTCTGCAATTTCAGCTAACAGCTTTTGATCATAACCGCAGTCATATTTTGTTCCACGGAAAGTTTCTACCAATACTTCGGTTGCAGGCTGGCTTGTTCCCATTGCAAATGGGCTCATTGCGGTATCAATAATATCGCAGCCGGCTTCTACAGCTTTCATGTAAGTCATGGAAGCAACACCGGAAGTATAGTGTGTATGTAAATCGATTGGAATTTTAACTGCCTTCTTTAAGGTAGTTACTAACTCGGTTGCTTTATATGGAGTAAGAAGGCCGGCCATATCTTTGATACATAAGGATTTTGCACCCATGCTTTCAATTTTCTTCGCCATGTCTCTCCAGTAATTCATGGTATAAGCATCCCCTAAGGTATAGCTTAATGCAACCTGCGCATGTCCATTTTCCTTATTTGCTGCATTTACTGCAGTTTCAAGGTTGCGAACATCATTTAAACAGTCAAAGATACGAATGATATCAATACCATTTGCAAGAGATTTCTGAACAAAATATTCAACTACATCATCTGCATAGTGATTGTATCCTAAGATATTCTGACCTCTGAATAACATTTGAAGCTTTGTATTTTTAAATCCTGCTCTTAACTTTCTAAGTCTTTCCCAAGGATCTTCTTTTAAGAAACGAAGGGAAGCATCGAATGTTGCACCGCCCCAGCATTCCACTGCATGATAGCCGACTTTGTCCATCTTATCTACGATTGGAAGCATTTGTTCGGTTGTCATACGAGTAGCAATTAAAGACTGGTGAGCATCACGAAGAACAGTTTCCGTAATTTTAATAGGTTTTTTGCCTTGCTCTGCCATTGTTTTACCTCCTAAATAATAAGTACTCGAATTTTGTTATTATACATTGAAGATTGCCATAAATACACCAGCTGCTACTGCTGTACCAATTACACCGGCAACGTTAGGTCCCATCGCATGCATTAATAAGAAGTTTGTTGGATCTGCTTCAGAACCAACCTTTTGAGAAACTCTGGCTGCCATAGGAACTGCAGATACACCAGCAGAACCGATTAATGGATTTACTTTGCCATGAGTTACTTTACACATTAACTTACCAAATAATACACCAGCTGCGGTACCGATACAGAATGCAATTAAGCCTAATGCTACGATTTTTAATGTAGTAAGTTTTAAGAATGCTTCTGCACTGGTTGTTGCACCTACGGAAGTACCAAGTAAGATAACTACGATATACATTAAAGCATTGGAAGCAGTATGAGTTAACTGTTTAACAACGCCAGATTCTTTAAATAAGTTACCAAGCATTAACATACCAACAAGTGGAGCTGTAGATGGAAGAATTGCAACAACTACGATGGTAACGATTACAGGGAATAAGATTCTCTCTAATTTAGATACTGGACGTAATTGTTCCATCTTGATTTCACGCTCTTCTTTTGTTGTAAATAATTTCATGATTGGTGGTTGAATGATTGGTACTAATGACATATAGGAATATGCAGCTACTGCGATTGGTCCCATGTATTCTGTCTGTCCAAGTTTTCCAGCAAGGAAAATTGAAGTAGGACCGTCAGCACCACCGATAATTGAGATTGCGGCTGCCGCTTTATCACCAAATCCCATTAAGATTGCAATTAAGTAGGCAGCAAAGATACCAAACTGTGCTGCGGCACCTAATAAAAAGCTTTTAGGGTTTGCAATAAGTGGACCGAAATCTGTCATCGCGCCGACACCCATAAAGATTAAGGAAGGTAAGATACTCCATTCATCTAATAGATAGAAGTAGTGTAATAATCCTCCATCCTCCATAATCGGTGGATACATGTTTACTAATAACATACCAAATGAAATTGGTACTAAAAGGAGTGGCTCATATTCTTTCTTCACTGCTAAGTATAAAAAGAAAAGCGCTACGAAAATCATTAAAAGATTTCCCCATGACAAGTTCATAAAACAAGTCTGCTTTACTAAATTACTTAGCGTAGATACTACGTAATCCATTTAGTTCATCCTCCTTAGTTACTAGTTTAAAGTAGCTAACACATCTCCTGCTTCTACGGAATCTCCTGTTGCAACATTTATGCTAGCAATTGTTCCATCTTGTGGAGCAACAACTTCATTTTCCATTTTCATGGCTTCAAGAATTAAGAGCACATCGCCTTTTTTCACTGCTTGACCTGCAGTTGCTTTTACATTTAGAATTTTACCTGGCATTGGAGCAGTTACTTTTACTTTGCCTGCACCGCCTGCTGGAGCTTGCACTTTTTTCACAGGTGCTTGTTTAGGTGCACTTGCAACTGGCACGCTTGCCTGAACAACGCCTTCGGTTGTTCCTTCTTCTACTGTAACGTTATAAACGTTACCATTTACTGTGATTGTATAGTTTTTCATGAGTAATATCCTCCTTGTAATCAATTAATAACAACTATGCATTTTTCCATTTACGATTAACTCTGTGAATAGATCTAACAACTAAGCCATCTTCTGGTGCTTCATCACCTAAGCTTGCCATAATTGCTGCAGTAATGACTGCAACAAGTTCTGCATCTTCTACAAGTTCTTCGTCTTCTACTACTTCCTCTTCGATAGGAGCTGAAACTACAGTGCTCTCCACTTGTGTGGTTTCTGGCTGCTTCTTACCTCCTACTAATCTAGGAACATATCCAAGCAAGCCAATGATTAATGAAATAAAGATTAATACGACAAATACGGTACCCATTCCCATTACGGTATTTAACAATGCTTTGACCATCTTTTGACTAAATGTTCTGTAAACATCGCTGGAAAAAGAAGTGATTTCATCATCGGATGCAAATGTCATACGAATGACTACGTCGTCTTTCTCGTATTTGACCTTACTTTCTACGATTGCATTGCCATCGGCATAAGAGACTGTCTTATCACCACAAGACTGATATGCACCTAAGTCTTTTGTCGTATTGTATAAACCGAGGATGGACTGTGCCAATTCTTCGGTACTTTGAGATACATAATTGTCATATGTCTTCTCATCTTCAATAATAGACAGATCCTGAGATGCCAGGCTGCTGATTGTAGTCTCAAACGTAGACTTAATGGTATCTTCATTAAAAGTAGTAGTTGAACTTGACTTTTTGCTATTTCCACATGCGGTTAATGCGATCATGCATAATGCCATACATACTGCTAAATATATTTTTTTCATATCAGCATCACCTCATTAAATAGTGCCGTGCTTTTTGCTAGGACGACTCTCTCTCTTTGTAAATAACATTTCAAATGCATACACAAGTTGTTTTCTTGTTGATTCTGGCTCAATGATATTATCAATATAGCCACGTTTTGCTGCAGATACAGGGCTGCTCTGAATAGCTTCATATTCAGCTGCCTTGTCACTTATAAATGCCTTCTTATCTGCTGCTTTTTCAATTTCATCTGAATACATGATTTGTACAGCATTGCTTGAGTCCATCATACCGACTTTGGAGTCTGGGTAAGCAAATACCAAATCTGCACCGATGTGTTTTGAATTCATTGTTATGTACGCGCTTCCGTATGCCTTTCCAACGATTACGTTGATTTTAGGAACAGTAGCGTTTGCAAATGCATAGGTTAATTTTGCTGCTGCAGATGCAATTGTCTTTTCTTCTTCTTTCGTTGCCTTGTATCCAGCTACATCAGTCAATGTAACGACAGGAATATTGAAGGCATCACAGAAATTCACAAAATCAGACGCTTTCTTGCATCCGTCTGTAGATAATTCTGCTTCGCTATTTGCTACAGCACCAATGGTCATTCCATTTAATTTAAGGAAGCCTGTTACCATATCTTTTGCAAATGTTTCTTTGATTTCTACAAATTGGTTTTGATCAGAAATATCTTTGAGTGTTTCTTTTACATCAGCAGAAACGGAAACCTCTCTGTTTAAATCATCTGTTGTCTCGATAAATGCATCGTCTTCATTGTTTGTAGGCAATACACTTACTAATTCTCTTACCTTTTTAAGTACTTCTTGCTCATCTGCGGCTACCATGTCAACCACTCCTGCTTCCGCTTGGAATGCTGCACTTGAAGTATCGCATTTTGCTATGTAATTGTGTTCGATTGCATTTGGTGAGTTTACAAATAACTTAGCATTCTTTTGCTCCATTACTGTAAAGTCGCTTAATGCGCTTGATACGGCAACTCCGCCGCCACAGTTTCCAAAAACAGCTGTGATCTGAGGAATAACGCCAGAAGCTAATGTCTGCTTTAAATAAAGATCACCAAAACCAGCTAATGCATCTGTTGCCTCTTGAAGCCTAATCCCTGCACAGTCAATCAACCCAACCACAGGTGCTCCCACCTTAAGTGCCAAGTCATAAATACTAGCAATCTTCTTGGCATGCATTTCGCCAATTGTACCATTAAGTGAAGATGAGTCTTGACTATAAACATACACTGGTTTGTTATCAATCAATCCATATCCAGTGATAACACCGTCAGCAGGTACTTCTTTTTCAAGTAGATTAAAGTCTGTGCTGCGTTTTGTAATCATCGCACCAACTTCAACAAAACTGTTCGTATCTAACAAGGAGAGAATGCGCTCTCTTGCCATACTTGTGTCTGTACTGCTCATATTTAGCCCTCCATATATATATTATTGAAAATGTAAAACCAATTTCTGCCGACTTTATTTTAACTCTTTTTTCCATTATTTTCAAGTACTAGAAGTTTTATTTTATCGAATTCTACAACAATATATATTTTTTTAGGCATCTTTTTGGTCGATAGTGTTAAGTTACTGTCATTATTAGGAAATCAAAAAAGAGAGCCTTCTGACAACTTCAACCACATCTAAAGTTTCCAGAAAACTCTCCTAATTCTTTATTTATTTACCACGCACTTAAGAACAGATCGATAATCTTATCAAGGCAGAAACGATAATCCTTTTTCGCCACTGTATTCTTTGATGTAACCGGCACATCCTTATATTTTTCTCCATTAATATAATAGGTTACCGTACCTATCTGGTCTCCTTTTTTGACTGGAGCTTCTAACTGATCTGGAATATTATACATGATATCCACTTCATCGCTATTTCTAAGAAGTACATCTTTGGTACTGTCATCCATCTCCAGCTTAATGGCATCCTGCTTGCCATTTATTACACGCACATCATATAGAGGCTGCAGATTTTCAGAGACATTGCGATATCCAAAATGGTCCAATCCATAATTCATAAGGTATTGGGTATCTCGCCATTTATACGTCTTATGTGGAGGCCATCCGGAACCAAGGACTACGCTAATTAACGTCTTATCATCTCTTTTAAGCGCTCCTACAAAACAATAGCCTGCATTATTTGTAAATCCAGTCTTTACCCCCATGGCACCTGGCATTAAAGAAAGAAACCGATTTTTATTCTGCACATTGTACGTAGATTTACTGCTTTCCTCTTTAAATGACCAATTTGGCGTATTGGTAATCTCAACAAACTTTTCATTCTTTATTGCATAACTAGCAATAATTGCAAGCTCTTTCGCTGTGGTATAATGCTCTACTGCATCCAGCCCATTTGGCGTAACAAAATTGGTATGGCTAAGCCCCAGCTCTTTTACCTTCTTGTTCATCATCTTTGCAAAACCTTCCACGCTTCCGCCAACATGTTCTGCAATGGCTACTGCCGTATCATTATGAGATTCCAGCATCAGGCTATATAAAAGGTCACCCAGCTTAAACTTGGCACCCGTCTTTGCATTTAACTGCACATCCGGCATGGAGGCTGCACGTTTGGAAAAGGTAACCACATCATCTAAGTTTCCATACTCAAGTGCCACGATGCAGGTCATAATCTTTGTCGTACTTGCCATTGGAAGCTCTTCATTTCCATTCTTGCTGTATAGCACATGGTTGCTTTTTGCATCCAATAGTACGGCACCTTTTGCTGCCAATTTGAAATCCGCTTGGTCTTCTGCCTTTTCTACTTTAGATCGCTCCAGATTTACTAAAGCATTATAGCTGCTGTTGGTCTTTCCCACACTTTCCTTGTTTTGGCCAAGCTTGCTAAGAAATGTATTATATTGAAAATATCCAAATAAAAAAATAGCAATTACTGCAAGAGTAATTATCAGTGTTCTATTTTTCTTGTCCTTCACGGTCTGCTCCATCAAGTTATCTACTATACAAGATAGCTGTTCTTACTTTAATTCTATTAAAGAAGACAGGATTTATTCTATCGATTTTCCTGTTCCCTCCGACATTCTGTCTGAAAAACGAATGGTAAATACAACTCCGTTTTCTGTGTTATTGATTGAATAATAAAATCCATGCAAGTCAAGGATGGTCTTTACGATATAAAGGCCAAGGCCAGTCCCGCCGGTAGCACGGTTTCTAGATTTGTCCCCTCGATAGAATGGCTCAAATATATTTTCTATGACATCCTCCTCAATATGGACGCCACTGTTTTCCACTCGCAAGGTCTCCTCCGTCATCTCAATGATTACATTCGCTTTTTCAGGAGAATACTTGACTGCATTGGAAATCAAGTTGGAAACCACTTTACGGAACGCTGTCTCATCCACATCTTTATAAATGTCATCTTCAATGTCGCAGATAATATCAATATCGTTGTTATTTGCCAATGTAATATAGGTCTCGTAGACATCATACACAAGGTCTGTTAGATTGGTTCGAACAAACTCCACCTGTACCGAGTCAGACGACATCTTGCTGATTAACAAGATTTCTTTCACCAATGTCTCGATTTCATTGGTAATCTGCAGCGTATGGGCAAGGTAATACTCCCGGTCGCTATATTCTCCAATCTGATGGATCATGCCCTCTATCTCGCCTTTTAGAATGGTTATCGGAGTCTTTAGTTCATGAGAAACTGCTGCAAAGAAATCTTTTCTCTTTTTCTCTGCAATCTTTTCCTTATTAATTTCATATTCTAACTGCTGGCTTCTTGAAGATAGCTCATACAGGGTAAACATCAGTCTTCCGTACATGGAATCCAAATTGCTTCCAAGCACCCCAAGTTCATCGGTACGGTTTAAGTTACAGCTGACATTAGTCTCCATAGAAGCCATACGTTCTGACATATTAGAAAGCTTCTTGATAGGATGAGTAATGACTCTGGCTGCAAAAAAAGCACCTGTCATAGACAATAGCAAGATAATTGTAAGGATTAAAGGAATAAATCCAAATAAGATATGGGAGATGCTGTTGATGGTTTCTCCATATCCATAAATATAGAGGGTGCATGTCGTACTAACATCAGAAAGGGTAATATTGGTATACACCACTGCACTTCCTTCATTTACAATGCTGACTAACAGGTTTTCGTCATCATAAGTTGCACTCTGAGTCGTATTTTCAGAATAACTATAGTATAATATTTGACTAAAGCCATCGATCAATGCAATCTCATATCCATTCTTATACGCATAGTCGTAAAGTACCTGTTTTGCCTGCTCAAAGCTGTCACCATCAATCTGCGTCTTGATTGTATCAATATCCTGATGAATTTCCGTCTCCATGGTTGTCTTATAACTATCTGGCAATGAAAATAATACAATGCCATAGATAATTACTGACGTAAAGCATAGCAGAAAGAAGATATACCAAAACACCTTAACGTTTAGGTTGCTTTTAATTCTCTTTATCAACGCGGTATCCCACCCCTCGTACAGTTGAAATAATGTCATCTCCAAGTTTTCGTCTGATATTACGTATATGGGTATTAATCAGTCGTTCATCCCCATAGTAATCAATGCCCCAGATGGAATCTAACAAGTTGTCCCTTGTGAAGACACGGCCTTGATTTTTTACAAGCAGGCTGACAATTTCAAATTCCTTTGTGGTCAAAGTAACCTCTTTTCCATCCCGATAGATTACACGACCATTTAAATCAATGGCTATGTTTTTATATTTGACTAAGTTTGTCTCATCTGAATTACTTGCACGTCTAAGTACAGCTTCTACACGCTTTACTACCACCGACATGGAAAATGGTTTTGTAATGTAATCATCAATATCCATGCTAAATCCTTTGATCTGATTATTCTCATCATCCAATGCCGTCAGCATAATGATTGGAACATTGGAACTTTCTCTAATCTTTTTACATACTTCATACCCATTTATGTAGGGCAACATGATATCAAGTAAGATCAGGTCAAATACGGAATTGTTAAACTGGTTTAGTGCTTCTCTTCCATCTCCTGCTACGCATACTTCATATCCTGCTTCCGTCAAACAGGTAAATACTATTTTCTGAATGGAAGTTTCATCTTCCACAACTAAAATTCGTTTCATTTTGTTACCACCTCGAGTTAAGTCTAACTTACTTATATAAAGTTTTGATAAAGTTTTCTAAAATCTTTTACTAACTTTAGGGTAATTATACTGATTGATGTCTTGAAATGCAAATAGGCAATCACTTTTTCTAATGTGATTGCCTATTTGTGACATAAAGTTCCCGCTGGTTATGTCTTTCGACTAGTAAAACCTTATATCCACATGAACATTAAATTGGAGGGCTTTTATAAAGCCTAACTGGTTGTCTTTGTAGAATTTGTAAAGTTCGGCATTTTTATACCTGGATAATCTAAAAATATTTAAATAATCGATTTCTTTCGTTGTCACAATGTCTGTTAGCTGGGCGATCATCTTATCTTTTAACTGCTGGTCGACCATTTGCTTTAGCTCATCATACATCTTCTGCTTCTCCTTGGTGGATATGGAATTATACTCTTCCATTCCCTTCTCCACCGTACCGGTAGCCTGAAGATAATAATTATACATTGGCTTTCCATTTTGAATTGTGATCGTCCTATTATCATGAAGTTCATTTAGACGTATGACAAAAGCATCATATTTAGAGCCATTATGAATAAATACACGGCTGTTTTCCCCATAACCGCTTAGCAAGTCCATGGTAACTACGTTATCGCCTTGAACCACGTCACGAAGATGGGAATCTTCTACCAATCCGGCACCATCAATGACCAATGTCTTATCTTGAATTGAAAGAAGAGGAATTTGCACTGCCTCATCCGAATTATTCTTTTCATTAATCAGATTTCCTAATGAAATCTCTTCTTTTTCACTGGCAACCAGATTATTCTTATACAGACGGTCTAAATAATCACCAATGCCATTCTCCACATTCTCATTAAAATCTACAATTTCTTTTACATCACTCTCTACTAAGAATACATAGGTGTTTTTGGCGATTTCATAATTACTCTCAATATAGTTGATAAACTGCTTATATGCAGTTGCATTTTCAATCAGACCTTTTCCCACGATAATTGCTTTCAAATGGCTGTAATCCAGTTTTTTTGGAGCCGAAAGCTTATACTGCTCCTCAATGGAATAAAAATCAGTTCCGCTAAATGTTCGAAGCAGCTTTTCGCTGTCAGTAGAGCCTTGGTCCGAAACGGCTGCCAAGTCAGGCAGAATATAATAGGCGGTCAGTTCATTATTTACATAGTCCACGCCCAGTGCCTGCACAAATTCACGGTCCTGAATTTCTACCGTCTTGCTGCAGGACGTCAGACATCCAAGCATTAGAAATAACGCTCCAAATATGGACAGCTTCTTTGCTGCCTTAACTACCTTTCCTTTTCCATTTTTACCTCTTTCCTGTTTACCCGAAGCAGGGTCTTGTTTTACTGTTCCTCGAATTCGATCGACTAAGATTATAATGATTGGAATGATAAAGCTTTGTGGCAGTCCGATCCAAGTAATATAGCGCATATAGTATTCATAGTACTGCTCCACATCCATTGGAATTGCACTTGCAATTGCCGCTGCAACAACCAGGAGTGGCATAATATACATTTTATTGTTAATACGGAACATCTTTTTCATCATTGTACATAGGTAATACAAAAATGCACTTAAGATACTAAAAATGCTGATCAGCCATAATCCAAGCATTAAGGAGTCCTGTCGATTTAACAGTGTCCAAGGGATTTTAATCAGTTGCAGGATCATAACACTTGACCAGATCTTTGAAGCTGCCGCATTGTCCCCCACCATTCCTACTGTCAGGACATAGTATAAAAGGGAAAATACAAACACAATTGCCAGACCTTGTATGCTATAAGAAAAGATCGAACTATAAATGGAACGTTTCTTATGGTCTGGTGCAATGTAATGTTTGATAAAAAGCAGTAACTCTAAGGCATTAAAGATTAAGAAGTAACTAAATCCTCCAAATACCGAATTCAATGGATTTGCCGTAAACAAAGGGGTCAGATTGGCCAGGTCCACATCTTTTAGTCCTAACAAAAGTAACAAGAAAATAGGGACAAGCACAATAAAATAAAGTACTTCTGAAAATCTAGCCCGAACCTCTGCTCCTTTGATACCCAGATATCCTGCTGCAATCAGCATCGGGAATACGATTGCCAATGTGGTATATCCTTCAAGCAAGGTTGAACGGATCACCTCTGTAAAGATTCTTGTGACCATTACGATTGAGGCGAAAAATTTCACCATGTATAGTATGCATACTACAAATGTGAGTATGCTTCCGATTGTCTTCGTGGAAAACTCCAAATAGCTTCCCTTAATGTTTTTCATAAAGAAAAGAAGAATGAGTAAATATACGATTACTAAGACAGCGCCTCCAATAAGGGCAGGAATGCCGTCGTATCCGGTATTCGTTGTAATGATATATGGCACAACCAGACTGATTACACCAAATAAATCAAAGACCAGTAATCGCTTTAGCTGACGTAATGTGATTTTGTGGTTTTCTGAATACATAGTCATCGTCCTTGATTATTATTTTTTTTATTTTTTTCTTGCTCCATAAGAAGGCGTCTGCGCTCACCCTGTTTTGCAAAGGATGGCCGTAACTTAAGCTTGTTAATCGGTTCCTTGATAATCGAGTCTTTATACTCTTCATGTCCATCAATCGAACCTGCAACAAATGGTTTCAGATATGGCGTTCCAAAGCTTGTAAGGCTGCACAGATGAATAAACAGCAATACGATTCCTAGGATAAATCCATATAACCCCAACGCTGCTGACAAGAAAATAATCATATAACGGATCAAACGAAATGCTGCAGAAAATGCTTCATTTGGAATGGTAAACGCAGTAATTGCCGTTAAAGCCACTACGATGACTACCATAGGGCTTGCAAGGTTGGCATTGACTGCTGCATCACCAATAATCAGTCCGCCTACAATACCAATTGTATTTCCCATTGGCCCCGGAAGCCTTATGCCCGCCTCTAACAATAGTTCAAAGGCAATCTCCATAATGATGACTTCCAAAAGGATGGAGAAGGGGACCCCTTCCCTGGCAGACGCAAAACTAAGTGCCAGACTGGAGGATACCAGCTCTGCCTGGTAGTTTACAATGGTAATATAAAGTCCTGGCAGTGCAACTGCAATAAATGATGCCACATAACGAAGTATCCTTGCAAAAGTTGCAACTTCCCAACGACTATAATAATCATCCGATGCCTGATAAAAGGCATTTAGCGTAGTTGGTAACAACAAGACCATAGGCGAGTTGTCAACGATCAGACAAACTCTTCCTTCTGTCAATGCACTTGCTGCCTTGTCAGGCCGCTCTGTATACTGAAATTCTGGAAATGGGGAGTAATGGTTTCTCTCAGTCAGCTGTTCTAACATGCCACTGTCAAAGATACCATCCACCACAAAGTCACTCAGCCTGTTCTTAATATCTTCTACAATTTCAGGTTTCACAATGTCATCGATGTACACGATAGCTACATCCGTCTTAGTCCTTGTACCAACTTTTAGCTGTACCATTTTCATTCTAGGATCTTTGATCCTTTTTCTGAGTAAGACACGGTTAATAAACAAGCCCTCACTAAAGCTTTCATTGGACCCTCGAACCGTGACCTCATTGGTTGTAGTAGGAACCCCACGGTTAGCCATTCCACGGATAGAAATACTAAGTGCCTTATCAAAACCATCCACGAAAATTGCTGTATCACCAGAAGTCACCTTATCTACCGCCTGCTGCATATCTGTTATTTCAGCCTTATCTGCAGAGCGGAGACCTTTGTCCTTCACATACTCAAACTTGTTCTCTTTTGGCAGATCATCCATCTTGTACATTAAGTAACGAAGGGTGTCTTCCTCCAGAAGTTCCTTATTTATCATGTTGTCAATGTACACAAAATAAATGTCGACGGTATTTTGACCGCCGATGGTAAATCTTCTCTTAACAACGTCACCACAGTCCTTAAACAATTCGTCAACAATCTTGATGTTGTTTTCCAGACTCTTATCAATCTTAGCAGTGATTTGACCTAAATCATTGTAAAGCTTTTGCATTTTTCATCACCTTTTTTCCATACTGTCATTATCTTTTATAGTATGTCCAAAAGGAAGTATTCTATTAGCTCAATTTTAGAATCCGACTCGTTATCTGCTAATTTGCTTCATTTGCTGTATTTAATATGAATGCTTCCACAAATGAAAGCTTTCTCGCTAAGAATCTAGCAACCATTCCCACTAACAATGCTGCAATTACAGTTCCCTCGCGTACCCCCTTTAGTTCCTGAAACATGGTATAGCCAATAACTGCTGCAATAATGGTCATAGAGGAATCAAATACGACTTTCGTCCTGCCAAAATCCGTATGGAAGGTGACACAAACGGCCTTTACAAAAGACTCGCCTGGAAGCATGACAACATCTGCTACCATTTCCATATAGACTCCCACACCTAGAATCAGGCATCCAGTAAGAAGAGAAATCATTTGTAATATGTAGGTATCCGGTTTCATAGCTGCAAGTAACTCCATTGTTAAATCGATAAACCAAGAAAATGCAATGGAGACCGGTATTTGCAATAAATATTCTTTTGGAAATTTCTTTCTCAGTAAAATAAATTGGATAATAATCAGAATAATGCTCATATATAATGTGAACATTCCAAGCGTTGGCTTAAATCCAATACTCAGTGTATACGGTATACTAGAGATCGGGGATGTACCAAGGCTAGCCTTAGTAATAAAGCTTACCCCAAATGAATTGATAAATAGACCAATTAAAAAAATCAAATAACGTGTTATAACTTCTTTTTTTCTCACAGCGTTTCCTCCTATTTCGGTCTTTTTCCCTTTATAAGCTGCTGTCAATAGCATTCTTATGTTATGTAAAGCACAACATGTAATTATATTCCTGTAAAACTATTCTGTCAAATCCCCATACTGCTCCTTACCAGAATTATATTTTTTATCCGTACTGGATAACCTAACTGCTAGATTATTCTAATGGGAGGTATTTTCATGAAATTTCTAAAATATTTGCTAATCTTTATCCCGATAAGTTTTATTGCTAAATTTATGGGGGCTTCTGGTACTATCATGTTTATCCTGTCGTGCCTGTCCATTATCCCGCTTGCCGGACTTATGGGGGAGGGCACCGAGGAAATCTCCTTCTACTCCGGCCCCAAAATAGGCGGTTTTCTAAATGGAACATTTGGCAATGCTACCGAACTCATCATTTCCTTCTTTGCTCTAAAAGAAGGGCTGTTTGAAGTCGTGAAATCCTCCATCGCCGGTGCCGTCATCGGAAATGTCCTCCTAGTGGTAGGTGCCAGCATGCTAGCCGGCGGACTAAAATACAAGACTCAGAAATTCAATGAAAAAGTAGCCCAAGTGACCTCTAGCATGCTGCTGTTTGCCGTCCTTGGTCTATGCATTCCTGCCCTGTTTACCCATACGGTTGACCCTGACTTATTAAATACCCGCTATGAAGGATTGAGTATCTTTGTGGCTATTGTCTTGATCCTTATCTATGCCTTAAGCCTGTTTTTTTCCTTCAGTACACATAAGGAACTTTATGCCGTAGCCAACCACTCTGAAGAAGGAACTGCAAAATGGTCCCTAAAGAAGGCAATTGCAGTCTTAGTAGGTGCAACGATATTGATTGCCATTGAAAGTGAGTTTCTGGTGGGCGGTATTGAAGCCATCACGGAAAGCCTTGGTTGGAGTGAATTCTTTGTAGGTATCATATTAATTCCGATTATCGGAAATGCTGCAGAGCACAGTACTGCCATCGTTATGGCTAGAAAGGACAAGATGGACGTAGCTTTGGAAATCGCATTAGGTTCCAGCTTACAGGTCATCCTGTTTGTAGCACCTGTTCTACTCTTTATCAGCCTCTTCTTTACGCCGATGAGCATTATATTTAATGAATTTGAACTAATTGCATTGATTGCCTCCGTGCTAATAGCCAACAATGTCTCTCAAGATGCCGAGTCGAACTGGCTAGAAGGAGTACAGCTGCTTGCAGTGTACCTAATCATTGCTGCTTCATTCTTTATTATATAAAACAAAAGAGCAACCACACGAACGGACTAACCGTATCATGTGATTGCTCCTTTTTACTTCATTCTTATCTATCTGATATGAAGTGCATCTGCCATAACGCACTTTCTCTTTCTGCAAAATGATCTTGCAGACGTTAATCCTTCTCCTGTAGGTCCAGCAATGGTAAAGGTAGTGTGCCCTTCTCCGCCAGCACCAATGCCTGCATAGGAAGGAGCATTCTTTACAAAGATTGTAGTTTCCAGCAATTTTGCCATCTTGCTTAATTTCTCCACATTTCTAGAATGCATCATTGCCGTATGACGGTTTCCATGCTCTGCTACATAAGCATACTCTATTGCTTGGTCTACATCCTCCGTACGAACGATTGGAAGGATTGGCATCATCATTTCTTCAACAACTAAATGATGGTCCTTGTTTACTTCCATAATAATTACTCGAATGCTGTCATCTACGTTAATTCCTAACTGGCCTAATATGTACTGAGCACTTTTTCCAACAAAAGAAACCTTTGGCTTTCCTTTTTCATTGGACACCAACGCATCCAATTTGGCAATCATTTCAGGATCCTTCATCTCATAAGCACCATTTTGCTTCATGCAATGGATTAAGTAATCGCAAATCTGATCCACTGCAAATACTTCTTTCTCAGCAATGCAAGGCACATTATTATCAAAGCTACAGCCATCGATAATATCCTTTGCTGCCTTTTCAACATCGGCTGTCTCATCCACTACGACTGGAGGATTTCCAGCTCCCGCACCAATTGCTTTCTTTCCTGTCGACATAACTTTCTTAACAATGGAAGGACCGCCGGTAGCAACAATCATACGAACCTTAGGATGTTCCATTAAGATATTGGTATTTTCAATGGATGGCGCTTCTACCGTAGTGATCAAATCTGATGGAGCACCAGCCTCCTCCAATGCCTTATTCAGTAAGGATACTAAAAGATGCGAAACCTTTGTTGCTCTAGGATGAGGACTAAATACAACCGTATTTCCCCCAGCAATCATGGATATTGAATTATTGATAATTGTCTCTGTTGGATTGGTTGTTGGTGTAATTGCACCAATAACACCAAATGGACAATATTCGATTACGGTAAGTCCATGATCTCCAGTCTTTGCCTCAGTCACTAAGTCTTCTGTTCCTGGTGTCTTATTGGCAGCCAGCGTATTCTTGATAATCTTGTGTTCATATTTGCCGATGCCCGTTTCTTCCACAGACAATAGCGAAATCATTTCCATATTCTCTTTCTTAAGTACCGTCTTACGAATTACATCCACATAAGCCTGGCGTTGTGCCATCGTGGAAAATAATAACTTTTTCTGTGCAACGGCGGAAGCCTCCACTGCCTCCTCCATTGTCTTATATATTCCGTAATTCTTCTCTACTTTTTTTACGGGCTCACAGTCTATCTTATTGTCACAGGCAACCTCTTTCACAGCCTGACGAACCAGACGCTCAATCACACTTTCATCTATCTCCATTTCTTATCCCTCCATTACACAATTCATTGCAATACCAAGTGGTGTCACCAACAACGGTTTATTTGCCTTTATTGTCTGAATTCCAAGTTCTTTTTCAAACACTTCCGCAAATTCTGAGAAGCTACAGGCACCTCCTACCAAATAAATCGCCGGTACATCATACCCTTCCAGAAACCGTTTTACAATTGATGCCATCTTCTGAACAACTGGCTTTACAATTGGAAAGATTTCTTTCTCTCTGACGGTATCCTTCTTCTTCTCCTCTGCCTCTTCCATAGAAATCCCATAATAACCTGCTATTACCAATGTCATATGGGTTCCCCCTGTTGGCTCATCTGCCGTATAAATTACCTCACCATTTTTAATGATGCTGATTCCAGTTGTCCCGCCACCAACATCGACTACAGCTCCATCTGTAATTTCCAATACAGTAGACGCTGCCGTTGGCTCATCAAGTACATTAATTACGTCAAATCCGGCACCTTCCACCACATTGGCGATACATTTTATATTTCCAGCAATAATTCCAGGTGGAATGGCACATGAAGCAGTAGTAAGTTCCTCACCTATTGCCTGTTCTACTTGGGACTTTAAATGCTTTACAATTCGTATAGCTCCCACGTAATCTACAACGATCCCGTCTCGCACTACTGTAGAAGGATACATAGCGCCAGCAATCGGATGGTTATCCTCATCCACTACGGCCACTACTACATTTGCAGTTCCCAAGTCTACCCCTGTCTTTAACTGACCTTTATGCTCATTTATTTTCTTATCCTCAACTAATTCGGCAAATTCACTTAATACTTCTTTTTCAATAATCATATCTTGTCACTCCACTATTTATGTAGGATCACATAATCCTTATTCTTTAAAAAGCAAGCATTTGCTTCATCAATATCAACGTGCATCTCCAAGGCAAACTGATCTGAAACACGAACCAGCACATTGCCTAATATTCCTTTTCTATCACCGAATGTCTCTACTTCAACAATATCCTTGTCTTTTACACCAAATGCCTGTGCCTGTGCTGGTGTCATATGAATATGACGTAAGGCAACGATTGTTCCCTGTGGAAGATCAATCGTTCCAACTGGTCCAATTAACGACAAACCAGGTGTCCCAGCAAGGTCACCAGACTCTTTAATCGGTGCCTTTACCCCAAGACGAAAGCTATCTGTAAGAGAAATCTCAACCTGACTTTTCTTACGTAATGGTCCAAGGATCCTTACATTTTTAAATTCGCCTTTAGGGCCGCGCACTGTAACTGTTTCATTGGAAGCAAACTGACCTGGCTGCGCTAAATCAGCTTTTTTTGTAAGCTGATAGCCTTTGCCAAACAGTACTTCCAAATCTTCTTGTGATAAATGTACATGACGGTTTGAAACTCCAATTGGAATTTTATGATTATCCATTTCATTTAAACGAGTCATCACATTCTTAACAATCAGCTGTACTAACTGCTCATTTTCCATCCTATCCAACTCCATTTCCCAAACGTTCTGATGTATTACCATAAGCTTTCATAGACCTTTCTGGCTGTAAGATCTCTCAAGCGTTCCGCCATATCGGTATCTTCCCATCGAAACCCTTCATTCTCTCTGCCAAAATGTCCATATGCAGCTGTCTTTAAAAACTGTGGTCTACGTAACTCAAGTCCTCGTATAATATTTGCAACAGAAAAAGAAAACATCTCTCTTACAATAGACTCAATAATTTCAGTATTAATTCGTTCTGTTCCAAAGGTATTGATTGTAATTGCTTCCGGCTCAATTCCACCTATTACATAAGCCAGTGAAACTTCACATCTGCTTGCCAGCTTTGCAGCTACAATATTCTTTGCAACATACCTTGCCATATACGCCGCACAACGGTCAACTTTAGTTGCATCTTTCCCTGAAAATGCACCACCGCCATGTTTTCCTACTCCACCATAAGTATCCACTATGATCTTCCTTCCGGTAAGACCGGTATCTCCCTCAGGACCGCCTACAACAAAACGTCCGGTTGGATTAATATGTATTTTCGTATCTTCCCTTAGATACTTTCCTGATATTACAGGAAGGATTACTTCCTTTAACAATGTCTTTCTAACCACATCTTCCGAAACATCGGCTTTATGCTGGGCAGAAAGTACAACACTTTCGATCTGGATTGGCCTATCTTTTTTATTATATCGCATGGTAACCTGAGCCTTCCCATCGGGAAGCAGGAAGCCAACTGTTCCATCTTTTCTTACTTGGTCCAAACGCATCACCAGACGATGTGCCAATTCACATGTATAAGGCATATAGTTTGCAGTCTCATCGACCGCATATCCGTACATAATTCCTTGGTCACCACCGCCAATTACCTCTTCTCCGTCCTCTTTTTTGCTGACCCCTCTTAAAATATCTGGAGATTGGGTGTTGATATTGGTCAAAATAATGCAGTTATGATAATCTAGGCCACACTCTTTTGATGTATAGCCAATATCCTTTATAATCTTTCTAGCAACTTCAGTCACATCCACATTTCCTTTTGCCATGACTTCTCCTGCAATCATAATGGTATTTTTAGATGCCATGGTCTCGATTGCAACATGTGCATTCTGATCAATCCGAAGATAAGCATCTAAAATACCATCTGAAATTTGATCACAAAGCTTGTCCGGATGGCCTGCTGCCACTGATTCTGAAGTCACCAAATATTCTTTCATGCTATCACCTGCCCTTTTTATGGGATATACAACCTTCTACTTCCTTGTCTCAAGGAAACTTTTGCTATTGCTGATCCAAGCTGCGATTATATATTGTACTTTTATATTGATTTACTGTCATTTTTTCATACTTTTTAAATACCTTGCTAAAATAACTGCTTTCGTTATATCCCAGTTTAAATGCGATCTCTGCAATACTTTCATCAGTAAAGAAAAAATACCCTTTTGCCAGATTTAATTTTCGAATATGAATATAATCCATTACACTTGTATGAAACTGGCTTTTGAAAATCCTGCTAAGATACCCTTGGCTTATGGAGCAATTCTCAATAATCTGATTTAAACCAATGTCCTTCTTGATGTTATCTTCGATATAAGCAAATGCCGCTTCTAATAAAGGGTAACGCCGTATACTATTTTGCTGGAATATATAATTCATAACGCGAAACAGCCATAGTTCGGTTACTTTGCGTTCTAGTATCAATGCTTCATTCAATGCAAATAACTCTTCAATCTTTTTACTCTCCCCATCAAGAAAATGACTGCTATTTAACAAGCTTTGCCCAAGATAGGTAAAAATCTCGTATACTTTTTCTGGTTCGTCATTTGCATGATTGTAAATCTCATCCACAATCGTGCCAAGATCATAATAAACACGCTTAAACTCTTTTTCTTTGATAATTTCCATCAATACATTTAACTGATATCTTGCAGAGCCTTCCTGCTCCGTTTTAAAGTTCGCCAAAAGCCCCGATAACATGCTAAATGAAATTGGTTTCGATATGTATTCCTTAACATTAGACTTTAATGCCTGCTTCGCCAAATAAAAATTTGAATAGGCGGATAACAAGTATATGACAATGGAAGAATCCCATTCTTTTATCGTCTTGCTTGCTTCGATACCAGAAATTCCAGGCATCATGATATCCATAAATATAAGATCAATTTTATTCATCTTACAAAGATAAATTGCTTCCTCTCCAGTCTCTGCTTCTGCTGCTACTGAAAAACCGTCTATTTTCTCAATCATTACCCGAAGCGCCTGTCTCATCAATACATCATCATCCACGATTAATATTTGATACATTTACTTCTATCCTTTCTTCAAAATATTTTGGATAACTTATGGTAATGACTCTCCCCTTTTTCGCAATACTTTCCATAGAAACATCATATTTCTTACCATACAGAGTAACCATTCTCTGCCTAGCATTAGATACACCAAGCATAATGCTATCGCCTTCAAATCCACCCTTGTAGTTGGAAAAATGCTGTTCCAGCTCTGATTGGCTCATACCTGGTCCATCATCCTTTACAACAAAGACAATGTCATCGTCCTTATAATTTCCTTCAATCGTTACCGTGCCAGGCTCTGTCTTCATGGCAATCCCGTAAAAGATTGCATACTCCACAAAAGACAAAAGAATATGTGATGGTATTTTCTGCATTCCCATTTTTTCAGGAATTTGAATTGAAAAGTTCAGCCGATCCCCATAACGAATCTTTTGCATTTTCAAATACCACTCCACACTTTTAAGTTCTTCCGATATAGGTCGGAATTTTTTTCTGGCTGTAAGATTTTCTTTTATGTAATCTGCAAACATGACAAGCATCTCATTGGTTCTTGTGGCATCTTCAATGGTCGCAAGATTCGAGATAGAAGTCAGTGTATTCACTAAGAAATAAGGATTTAACTGTTCCGTTAACTCCGCGATTTCTGCACTCTTTAATTTATTTTCTAAGAGCAGGTTTTGATTAGATGCATTGATTATTTCTATTTCCTTCTGCAAGTTTTCTTTTTGAATCTTTTTTGAAAGCTCTTTCTCACTTAGCTGATTAATAATTAATGAAATTAAATTGGCTATGTCCACAAACTTTTGATAGGATAACTCCTGTATTTGATCATATAACTTGCTTTCCCTTAGTTCTTTTGGCAAGCTAAATTTCTGGCCAAGCACATTTCTCAGCTTTGCAACTTCTTTTGGAGCATCATTACAACGTATCTGGCCTCCAATAAATCCTCCCAGATAATGTCCTTTTACAACAATAGGAATTGCTACCTCTAGTAAGCCACATGGACAAAAATAGATACTTGGCTTTTGTGAGACTGCAGCTTGTATGCCACCAAATGCATCTGATGCCTTACAGCATCCAATTGTCTTCTGATCTGCACGTATAGCCAGGCAAAAGTCTGTAAATGATGTGTCCTTTGTTATGGGCTCCCCTTTGTAATCAACCGTAATAAATGCTAACCCTGTTGCCTTTGAAATTCTTTCTTGGATTTCCTCCAAGGTTTTTTTACCAAACAAATGAATAATATCGAATTGACTGATTTCATCATTTTTATGCTCGTTCGATCCGTCTTCATCCTGACTGTTTCTTTGATAGATATAATCCATGAGTACCTCCATTTGAAAATACTTTATATCATTATTCTATCACAGATGGTTTTTTTAGTATATACTTAACAAAATTTTCACAATTTCGTCATTATTATATATGGATGGTGCTGTCAATCTGCATGCATCTTGCAAAGCATCTTTAGACATTATTACTATAATTGCAACTAAATCCTCTTGCTTCACCTTACATTCGCTTAATTTCATCGGCATATCCATCTGGATTTGCAAGTTGGTAATCTGTTTGACTAAAGAGGTAACCGCCTTGCTATCACAATCCTCTTTCTTTGCAAAACCTAATTTTCTGGAAAGGTTGGCATAACGGCTTTTAGCCTTGCAATCCATACAATTCTTTTCAATCACTTTGGTTAACAGCAAGGAATTGGCTAGTCCATGTGGAATATGAAACTTACCTCCAATTTGATGTGCAATTGCATGGTTCATCCCTAATCCTGCCATATTAAATGCGCTTCCTGCCAGATTAGATGCTTGCTGCATTCTGCTTCTTGCTTCAAGGTTATTTCCTTCCTTATAACATGTAAATAACGAGTCAAATACCAGCTCACAAGCTTTTTCTGCTAAGGCATCTGAATACGTACTTGCATTCACTGATACATAAGCCTCAATTGCATGAGTCAGTACATCCATACCTGTATTTGCCGTAACACTAGGTGGAACAGATACGGTAAGGGAAGGACAAAGAATTACTTCGTCTGGAACCAGTTGCTCATCCGTCACTGGATGTTTTACTTGCTGATCCGTAATTACAGTTGTTGCAGTCACTTCAGAACCGGTACCACTGGTGGTTGGTATTGCAATAAATTGTACCTTTTTAAAGATATGTGCAATCTTTGAAAAATATAAAATGCTTTTTGCCGTATCTATGGATGATCCGCCACCATAGGCAATCATCACTTCCGGCTTAATCTTTGCTGCCAGAACGATACCTTTTGCAATTACTTCAATTGGGGGATCAGGAACTACGTCTTTGAAGACCTCCACTTGGTTTTTTTCTTGTAATCGTTCTTCAATCTGCTTTATACTTCCATTTTGGACAAGGAACTGGTCACAAATTAACCAGACCCTTTTATTTTCTATTTGATTTAGTCGGTCTAAGGAATCGACTCCAGAATAAATTGTAGCCTTATTAATAATCTTTTCCATATCTTACTCCTTTTGTCAACGGATGGAGAACCCACTTGTCAGAGTACATCGTCTTCTCCTTGTAAAGTGTCTGGCCGATGTTGTACCTTCTCCCGTTGCAGTAGCAATAGTAAAGCTGGTTGGTCCTTCTCCTAAAAATCCCAATCCTGCCAAGGAAGATCCATTCTTTACAAAAACAGCTGTCTGCATTTTCTTTGCTGCCTCATTCAGACGATCAATACATTGTGAATGTATCATTGCCGTATGATGGTAGTTCTGCTCAATTTCTTTGGCTGTTTCTAATGCTTCCTCAAAATCCATCACCTTTATAAGAGGAACAATTGGCATCAATAGCTCAATCGTTGCAAATGGATGATGTTTGGCGGTCTCTACAACAATAAGTTTAATTTCTCTATCACAGGATATTCCTGCCTGCTTTAAAATCTCATTAGCAGATTTTCCTTCTAACTTTCGATTAATCCGGCGATCACTGGTTACCGCAAGCTGAGAAAGTCTCTGTCTCTCATCTTCCTCATTTACAAAATATACTTGGTTGCGTCTTAACTCTCTAATAAAGTTTTCTGCTGCCTCGCTTACAATTACAATGCTTTTTTCTGAAGTGCACATTATGTTATGGTCAAAGGATGCTCCTTGTACGATGTCAAATGCAGCTTTTTCCATATCTGCAGTCTCATCTACAATTGCTACAGGATTGGCTGGTCCTGCACCTATCACCTTTTTACCACTCTTCATTGCTTCATATAATACTCCATTGCCGCCTGTTACAACTATCATATCTACATCCGGATGATGCATTACTTCATCTGTCAGCATCATTAAGCTTTCATTCAGCGTTACCACCAAATTATCAATACCACATACATTTACAATCACATTGCTGATCAATTCAGTCACATAGACTGATACTTTTACTGCTCTAGGATTTGGACAATGTATTACGGCATTTCCTGCTGCTAACATTCCAATCGTATTGTTGATTAACGTAGCGCAAGGATTGGTACATGGATGAATGGCACAAACCACTCCATAGGATGAAAGTTCAAATAAAGTCATTCCATGATCTCCAGTTTTCACTTCCGTAACCAAGTCCTCTACTCCCGGTGTCTTTTCAATCGCTAATCTTAGCTTTCTTATCTTATCCTCCACACAGCCCATGCCTGTTTCTTCTACTGTCATTCTTGCAATGATTTCTACCTCTGACTCTAACCTTTGTTTAATTGCATCAACGATCTGCTGACGCTCATTAATCCCCAGTTCCATATAACGTTCATATGCTTTACGTGCAGCCAGAACCGCATCATTCACAGTAGGAAATACTCCTATTCTCATGTCAATTCTACTTCCTTTCCATTTGCCTACACATCAACGGTATCTACAATTCCTATGATTGCCATATCAATTGCCACTCTGCGCCTATTATCTTCTACACGTACTGAAGAACCTGTTCCTACCAGTACCACATCGCCAATACCTGAGCCAACATAATCTGCAGCCACCTCTTCAAGATCAATAAATTCTCCTTTGGCATCAATTCGCTTAATAACCATAAGCTTATATCCTACCAAGGTGTCGTCTTTTCTTGTTGCAACAACATTTCCTACTACTTTAGCTAAGATCATGGTCTACTCACTCCTTATTGTCCTGATGGTCTGTTTCCTGTTCACCATTGTTTACTTGTGGTACTTCTGTTTCTTTGATTACCTCTGTTTTTTGAGGCTCCTCCAATTTCGGTTCCATTTTTTGTTCTATTTTTAATTCTGCTTCCTTACTTGGGTTACTCTCAGTCTTTAATTTCTTGCTTACTTCCTTTTCCCGTTTTCTAGGCGTCTTACTTTCCTTCTTAGGCTTTTCCACCGTCTTAGGCTTTTCTATGGTCCTTTGCTTTTTTGGCTTTGGCTCTTCTTCCTTACAAAAGACAGCTGCCATTCCCTCTGCAGGTCTTGGTATTACTTTGGCTGCTATAAACTTGTCATACAGCATGCCGGTCTTCTTTCCTGCTTCCACTGCTGCAGTTACCGCACCAACATCACCAGCCACCTTTATGGTCATATATCCCAAACCTCTAGTATTTTCCATATCAACAATACGCACATTAGCGGTCTTTACCATAGTATCTGCAACCTGAATTGCTGTAGACATTCCACGGATTTCCACCAGTCCTAGTGCATCTTTCATAATGTCACCTCTCTTCACCATCCACCTTTATCTCTATGTCAAATTCTAATAACGTCTTTATGTAAGATAAAACCCTCTCCCTATAAGCGCTTGGCTCCTTTCCTGTAAATGGATCTAGCCCATTTGCCATGACAACCAGCTTACCGCCACTCTCCATTGCCTTTTGCATCCATATCACTTCAAATGTGTCTGGGATACATAAGGCTGCCTTCGCTAAAATATCTCTGTGAAGCACAGGAAAAACAGTGGTCTGACTGTAAAGCCTACGCTCTAATGCTTCCTCTCTCATTACGATTTTCTCGCACTCTTTCATGGCTACTTTCAGAATTTTTTCCTTTTCTGCCTGCTCCCTAGAAAGAATTCCAATTAGCTGATAGGATGAGCTCTCTTTTATCTGCTGAAAAAAAGAAGCATACCGTTCATCCCATTCTCCTGAAAAAAGGATATACATAGGGATACGTTGCTTTTCTTTTTCCTTCTCCTGATCATAAAGCTCTATTATCTTTGCAATAAACCTGCTTAACTCTTCTTTACTGGCTTCCAAAAGTTTCACCTCTACTTTTACTAGAGGCTGTCACCCTCAGGTCAAGGTAACAGCCTCACTTTTTAGAAGTATTTAATTAATCTAATGATTTTGGAAGAATTTTTTCTGTATCCATATGTGGACGTGGAATAACATGGATAGAAACTACTTCTCCAACTGCTCTTGCTGCAGCTGCGCCTGCATCTGTTGCAGCCTTTACAGCTCCTACATCGCCACGTACCATAACCGTAACTAATCCAGAACCGATTTTTTCATATCCGATTAATGCTACATTTGCTGATTTCACCATGGCATCTGCTGCCTCAATAGCTCCAACTAACCCTCTTGTTTCAACCATTCCTAATGCTTCTGAATTCATATTACACCCATTCCTTTCATTTGTTTTGGCTCATTTATATAACTCTGCCAAATTTATTGTATTTGCTAATCCTTGTAGCTAACTTAATCTTAAATATAAGGAGTCGTGGTTGACTTTGGTTCATCACCAAGAGCACCAAGTAACTTCTTACCAACATCAATTGCTGCACGAACTGCTTGTCTTACAGCTCCGGAATCTCCTGTAAATGTTAAGATAACCTCGTTAGAATAGCTGGTTCCGCCATTACCTGGAGAAGAATATCCTATTACTTCTACATTTGCTGCCTTTACTGCAGTATCTGCAAGTACGGCTCCGATTGCTGCTGGTCCGGCACAAGTCATACCCCATGCTTTTCCAAGGGTTGCACCCATTGCTTTTTCAAGACAATAGCTTGCTCTTGCAGTATATTGGAATTCCAGATGACCTGCATCATTACCATAAACATCACCAAAATATTTTGGAAGCACGCTTAAAGCAATTTCAACAGCTCTTCTTGCATCTGACACATCTTCTGCACCAATATAGATCAAACTTCCGTGTCCAGCGCCACCTTTTGTATCTCTTGGCAGTTCTACAGTAATTACTTCTGTATTCGTAGCTTTTACAGCCTCATCAACTGCCATGATCTGTGGGCCTGCTCCTGTTCTTCCACCAATAATGCCAATGGAACGAAACTTCCCTAATTTCATAGTCTCTACTAACATAGGGTCTACGCTTGCGATAACCAAACCAATGGTATCCCCAATTGCTGTCCCTACATATTCGGTCAAACCTACGTTATCTGTTTCTGTTGAAGCGGTAGTAGATGAAGCGCTTGCACTTGCTTTTGTATCTTTAATTCCCAATTCATCAGATACCTGCTTCATCACTCTTTCGATTAACTGCTGATCCATCGTTTTTCCTCCATTTCATTTAACCGCCAATGACACATCTAAGTCCTTGGCTTTCTACTATTTCCTTTAATGCATCGATTTGCTCTTCAGATAAGGTCTTTGTGTCCTTCAAAGCATACTCCCTGCCCAAGAGTCCATACTTGTTTTCCCCATAGGAATGATAAGGCAGCAAGTGCAGCGTCTCCACGTTGTGTAAGCTGGCTGCATAACTTGCAATGCTTAAGATATCTTCTTTCCTACTATTAAAATTAGGAATTACAGGTACTCTGACAATGGTTTTAGTCATGTTTGATACCACCTTGGTTCCTGCTAAGATTAATTCATTGGTAATGCCGGTATGTAGCTTATGAACTGCTGGGTCCATATGCTTGATATCCATCAAAGCCAGATCCACATGAGGAATTACATCCTCTAATACTTCCTTAGATGCACAAGCCGTTGTCTCAATCGCTGTATGCCATCCCTGTGCTTTGGATGCCTTTAGGATTTCCTTACAGAATTCATGCTGTACCAAAGGTTCTCCACCAGAAATGGTAATGCCTCCTTTTGATCTTCGATAATTGGTTGCATCTTTTTTTAGTTCCATAATGACCTGCTCTACCGACATCTTCCTGCCTTTTAGAACCAATGCCCCTGTAGGACATGCATTGGCACATTCTCCACACCCGATACAGCGGTCTCGGTCAATCAATCCTTTATTAGAGGGATGAATCGCCCCCTGCTTGCACACATTAATGCAAGTCCCACAATGAATGCATTCCGATTCGTTATACATCACAACTGGATTAATCCGCTGCGATTCCGGGTTACTGCACCATTTACAAGAAAGGGGGCATCCTTTTAGAAAAACTATCGTCCGAACTCCTGGACCATCATGGATAGAAAATCTTTGTATATCAAAAACAAGTCCTTCTAACGAATAATTAATTTGATCCATCCTCTTCACTCCTAGTTCTAGCTAACAGCTCTTATGGCCAAAGCTATGTTCTGTTCTTTCAATGATGTTATCTTGTACTTCTTTTGCAAGAGATACAAAATGAGCACTATATCCAGCTACACGAACTACTAAGTCTTTGTATTGTTCTGGATGCTTTTGCGCATTAAGTAAAGTTTCACGATCAATAACATTAAACTGTACATGCATTCCTTTGTGGTCGAAGTAGCTTCGAACAACGGATGCAAAGTTTTGTAATCCCTCATCTCCTGCAACTGCAGATGGAAGGAATTTTTGATTGTATAACGTACCATTTGAGAAATAATGATGATCTAATTTTGCAACAGAGTTAGTTGCTGCCGTAGGTCCTGTTGTATCTTTACCTGCTCTTGGAGAAACACCATCTGCCAATGGAGTCTTTGCAAGACGTCCATCTGGAAGTGCAGCAACATCCTTACCAAATAATACGTTTGCAGATACTGGATAGCATCCTGCCTGGAATTGTCCTCCACGAGGATTTCTATATTTCTCAACTTCAGCACTGTAAATACGTGCAACTCTTGCAGATACATAATCTACAGAATCGATATCATTTCCATACCACTCTGTCTTTTCCATCAAACGTTTTACTTTGGTGAATTTATCAGCACAATCATCAGATGTTGCTGCACATTCATCGGTAACTTTCGTTTGAAGTGCCTGAAGGTCAATAGAACCATTGCTGCTTAAGATTCTCTTAACTGTCTCGTAAATTCTTTGTTCCATCATTGCATCATCAGCTTTTGGAGCAGTTCCATTTCTCCTAGCTGCGTCATATTCTTTTTCAGCGCTGGTAGAACTATTTACTGGGTAACCAAAGTTATTGTCTAATGCTTGTTTTAATTCTTGAATAGAAACTTCATTCTTCTCAAACACATGTTTTTCCATTGCATAAGCAGAGTCACCAACATCAACAACACCGAATGCTTGAGGACCTGTGAAGTTATAAATGGCACCGCCTTCTTCCACTGTCTTTCCTCTTCCAATACAATCATCAACAAGTGCAGATAAGAATGGAAGCTGATCTCTTTCCATATGGGCAAGGTCAACTGCATTGTCTGCTTCTGCAAGATGGTATACAAAGTATTCCATTTGTTTTGTAAATGCAGTAAAGAAGTCTTCGCTTGTCTTCCACTCTGTCATTTCACCAGTTACAGGTCCTAATTGTTTCTCACCAACGCGGCCGTTGTTTAATGTAATTTCCATTACTTTTGCAACGTTAAAGAATGCAGCATCATGCCATCCTTCTGTCTTATGAGGGCATTGTGGCTCTACACAGCCGATAATACAGTAGTTACGAGCGTCCTCTAAGGTAACTCCACGGTTTGTAAGTGCAGGAATAATAACTTCATCGTTATACATAGCTGGAACACCAAGACCAAGTCTTGCAAGCTCACATGCACGGTATAAAAACTCGTCTGGAGTATTCTCATGAACACGGATGGAGAACGATGGTGCTGGTAATTTAACATGTGCACATGCCTGCATACACATATAGGAGACTTCGTTGGTTGCATCACGTCCATCTTCTAATTGGCCGCCAACACCAAGATTTTGGAATAATGCATATCCTGCAAATGCCTGATCGGAGATAGCATCACGTGTCTTATTTAAATCGTTTAATTTTACCCAGATACAGTCAATTAATTCTTGAGCAAACTCTTTGTCAACAGAAGTGTCTGCTTTTAAGTATGGGTACATATATTGATCAAAACGTCCTGGAGAGATGGAATGTCCTGAGGACTCGATTTGTAACATTAATTGAATGAACCAGAAGGACTGACAAGCTTCATAGAAGTTTCTAGCACCACGTTCTGGTACATGATCACAGTTTGCTGCAATCTGTAATAATTCAGACTTTCTAGTAGGATTACTCTCTACTGCAGCCATTTCTCTTGCTTTATCTGCATAACGATGTGCAAATTTAATAGCAGCCGTATACGTAATGATTACTGCATTATAGAATTGTTGTTTCTTTATGTAACTTGGATCCGTACGATCCATCTTTTCCATAGCAGCAACTGTTTCTTCAATAACTCCTAAAAATCCTTTTTCAAGAATTTTGCCGTAGTCAACGCAAACATGGCCAACACCACCATAAAAATAGTTTCCAACTGTAAATACACCATTTGCCTGGCAGTCTTTTGTCTCTTCTGACATATAAGAAGATGCTAGATCACTGACAGTCTTTCCTGGCCAGTATAAGAAAGCTTCATGAAGTTGTTTTGCAACATCCTTTGGAATTTTGAATGGATCAGCCATTCTTGTTTCCATCGTATCGAATTCTGCCTCAACCCAATCGCAAGAATACTCTGGTGCAATCTGGCATGAACGAGGATGCTTTGTAAGAGAACCTACAATTAATTCATCTTCACGGATCGTTACAGGAAGCTCACTAAATACTTTCTCTGCTACTTTTGCTCTTCTCATTACATTTGGCTGGCCTTCAGTTTCCTTATAAGCCTCGGTTACTAATACGGCTCTCTCAGCCTCAACTTCTGGGACTGCATTTACAATGACATCTTTTAAACGTTTCACCCTGTCAGTTGGTTCACTAAAACCTTTTGCTATCATTTCTAATCCTCCTATTCTTCACACTTAAGGAACTGTATACATAAAATCGCATACTCTTTGGTCCTGTTTGAATGACTCCATTATACGAAACCTTAATTCTATTTTCCTTACACTATTCAGACTAAATTATTGTAAAAACGAAAACTCTTGTTACGAAACTTCAATTATAGTAACTCCCAGCAGCTTGATAAATGCACGAAGCAAGTTAGAATGTCCTGGCCAGGCCGGAGATGTTACCAGATTATCATCTACCACTACGTCACAGGCTTCGACTCTCTTATAATTTCCACCTGCACACGTAACTTCAGGTCCGACTGCATCATAAGCAGTCAGTGTCCTGCCTTCTATCACGCCTGCTGCTGTCAGGATCTGTATTCCATGACAAATGGCTGCCACTGGTAAATTGAGTTCCATAAAATACTTGGTAATATCCAATACGCGCTTTTCCCTTCTCAGATACTCTGGGGCACGTCCGCCAGTCAGATATAGGCCATCATACTCACTTAGATCAAGGTATTCATAAGATGCAGTCAAAGTAAAATGATGTCCCACTTTTTCCGTATATGTCTGATATCCTTCAAAATCGTGAATTGCTGTAAGTATGGTATCTCCCTTTTTCTTTCCCGGGCAGACCACATCCACCTGAATTTCTAGCATCTCAAGTGCCTGAAAAGGAACCATTACCTCATAATCTTCAGTAAAGTCTCCAACAATCATTAATATTCGCTTCATTACATACTCCTTTCAATTTAAGTGTCATCCTCTTGCAAGTAGTCCAAAAGTTCCTCAATTCCCTCTCCAGTAATCGCGCTTATAAAGAAAATTTTCTTACATCCTGTCAGCTCTAACCATAACTTAGCTAAATCTGGCCTAGCATTCTCTTTATCAATCTGTGTCACGATTCCAATTACCTCTCTAGTAGCCAGGGATGCGATATTAGGGCTATAAAGAGAATATTCTTCAAGGGAGCTCATTAATAGGCCAATTACATCTGCTTCATAGGAATACAGTATCAACGCTCTTCCAAGTTTCTTATTCTCACAATACTCTCCCGGCGTATCAATGATTACATCATAATGATTGATATACTGTGTCTTATGATAATGGATCTGAGTTCCCTTGATTGCTTGAGTAAGGGTTGTCTTACCAGCTCCTGTCCTTCCAACAAATATTATCTTTTTCACTGTCATCACCTGCCTTATGCCTTTGTAATCTTGCAAACATTAAATCCCATCTCACGTTTTGCGTAATTTATAAATGCCTCAAATGCTACAGTAACATCGGATATTCTTCCTGTTATAATTAATGTCCCACTAAACCGGTCAATGAAACCAATTTCAATTGCTGCACGCTTTAATGCAATATCTGCTGCAATAATTGATGTCTCATAAGGGGTTAGCGTAAGTATCCCAATTGCTGCCTTCTCATAATCTACTTTGGGGTCTAATCCCAGCTTCTTATAAATAATTGGGTTTGGGCTGGCAATGATATGAGCCATTGTAATCTGTTTTCCAGGAACGGACTCTTCAATAATCCTTGTTAATTCCGCCATACTATTCCCTTCCTTCCTCTTGTTTCTCATAATCTTCTTCACTACTAGTAAGCCTATCACAAGGCCAATTCTTTCCCTAGGAAAATTCTTCACCAATCTTAGGTAAATTTAAGTACTTCTCTTTTCTTTTTTCATTGTTACACGTACTATTGTGTTAGAAATATCTTTTTTATGAGAAAGGAGGTAACGCATGTCTAATATGACCGTGGATCAACTATCAAAACAAATTCTTTCAGACCTAAATAAGCAGCTTCTCTTAAATAACTTCTCTCTACATAAAGCACTTTTACTTTTAGAAGAAGGAGAGAAATATGCAGCTTCGATCAATGTCCCTGTCGTCCTTACCATAATAGATGGTGGTGGAAACCTGATTGCACAGCATAGGATGGATCAGGCACTATTGGCAAGCATTGAGATATCCAAAGCAAAAGCATATACTGCCCTGTCCTTGCAAAAATCAACGGAAGAACTGGCTAACGTCATTCAGCCTGGACAATCCTTATACGGGCTACAGGATACCTGCCCAGGGAAGTTCTGTTTCTTTGGTGGTGGTATTCCATTGTATCGTAACAACATGTATATTGGCGCTGTCGGTGTCAGTGGCGGAACGGTAGAACAAGATACATTAATTGCAAAACATATGGTAAGCTTTTTTTTAAGACAAGAATAATAACGTCTGAAAATATGAAGTGTTTCTAGGCAAAAATAGGCGATTGAACAAGTCATTCAGTTCAATCGCCTATTTTTATATGTACTAAGAATTCCGTATTCCGTCATAACTACCAAGGAATAATTGCAAAAAGTCCAACAGCTAACAATGCTCCGATTACAGGTCCGACAACAGGAATCCAAGCATATCCCCAGTTTGACTCTCCCTTTCCTGGGATAGGAAGAAGCTGATGGGCAAGTCTTGGCGCAAAATCTCTGGCTGGATTGATTGCATATCCGGTTAATCCACCAAAGGACATACCGATGGAAACGATAATTCCAAATACCATGAATTTATCAACTCCAGGAGCAATTGATGTAACATTACCAATTCCTTTAATTGCAAATACAAGGATAAATGTTTCTACTATTTCACTTAGTAAGTTCAAAAGCGTATTTGGTACAGATGGTGATGTACAAAATACTCCTAATTTGGTTGCCTGATCATCTGTTGCTTTAAATTGATCGTTAAACATAAGAGCTACTAATGCTGCTCCTAAAAATGCTCCTAAGAATTGTCCAGCTAAGTACTGTGGAACAATTGACCATTTAATCGTTCCATCTGCAGCAAGTGCAATGGTTAGTGCTGGATTAAAGTGTGCTCCTGATGCAACACCAAAGATAAATGCTGGAATCATTACTGCGAAGCCCCATGCAAGGGTGATTTGAATTGAGCCAGCGCCTTTCATGCCCGACTTATTCAGGCATACATTGGCAACTACAGCCTCTCCAATTAAAATGAGTAAGAATGTTCCAATTAATTCGGCAATAAAAACTAACATACCAGTCTACCTCTCCTTTTCTATATTCCTTATTTTTCTTAAAGCTACAAGACTCCCTCTTCTCCTCCTTTCTACGACGCTCTTGTTTCTTGTAGATTATCATACAGAAAAATTAATGAACAGAGACGATTCAGACTTCATTTTGCAAATTTCATACCAACATAAACGTTACTATTCACACTTTGCCCGCGCCGAGAAACCTCCTATACATTCAAAAAAAATCTGAGCAGAGATGATTACTCTCTGCTCAGACTGTAGACAATTGAACTCTTAACTTTATGAAAGACTTTCCGACTTTACCTAAAAAATAAGAAAAGACGATTACTCTCCCTTTCCGCCCTTATTTGTGTAACACTACATAGTCTTTATTCTTAAGTGCACATGCATTTGCTTCATCTGTATCCACATGCATCTCTAATTCATACTGTTCTGAAACACGCACAAGTACATCGCCAAGAATTACTTTACGTTCCCCAAATGTTTCTACTTGTACAATCTCTTTATCCTTTACTCCAAACTCATCCGCCTGTTTTGGTGTCATATGGATATGACGAAGTGCAACAATCGTTCCCTTTTCCAATTTTACCGTTCCCTTAGGGCCAATTAACTCTAATCCTGGTGTAACTTCAAGATCTCCTGATTCTTTAATCGGAGCCTTTACCCCCAAGTGAAAGCTGTCTGTAAGAGAGATCTCTACTTGGCTTTCTCCACGTACAGGTCCTAAAATACGAACATTTTCAAATTCTCTTTTTGGACCACGAATTGTAATTGTCTCATTGCTTGCAAACTGTCCTGGCTGTACTAGGTCAACCTTTTTTGTCAGCTCATATCCTTCTCCAAATAGTATTTCTAAATGTTCCTTTGAAATATGAACATGCTTATTGGATATTCCAA
Organism: bacterium; assembly: GCA_030535455.1. Classification (GTDB taxonomy): domain Bacteria; phylum Bacillota; class Clostridia; order Lachnospirales; family Lachnospiraceae; genus KM106-2. The sequence continues at coordinate 7,926 of JAUNJY010000034.1, read as the reverse complement.
TTGGTATTTTAGGTTGTGATAATAATTCCTTCTGCATACTAGTAAACTCCATTTTTTCTAACTATAATATGATTCTATTAAAACCACAACCATTCTATCACATTTTACATTTTAAGTATATATTTGATACTATTTCACATTTTCCAAATCCTGTTTATTTTAGTTCTGTACGGCTTGCATATGATCTAATTCACACTCTGTCTCCAGTATGCGCTCTAACAGACTCTCTTGCTTTCTTTCCTCTTCGGCAATCATATTCTCCAGTTTTGTAAGCTTTTGATAGTCTGTGGCATATTTCGGATTCATCTGTTCAATTTGCAGTTCTGACAGACGTTCCTCACTTTCAGCAAGCATCTTCTCATACTTTTCTAATTGCTGTCTTAATCTGGACAATACCTTTCCCGGATTATAATACGTCTTTTTATCAAAGATATCCGATAAGGTTGGTTCTTTCTTTCCCGCCTTGTTTTCGGTCACCATTGTATCTTTTGTATCCTTTGCATTTCCTCTCTTCTCCATATATTCATCGTAACCCATCTTATAATACGTTACCTGGTTTTGCTCAAAGCTTAAGATTTCAGTTGCAATTTCACGGATAAAATATCGGTCATGCGAAACAAACAGGACAGTGCCTGTATATGACTTAAGTATCTTCTCTAAGGCTTCCTTTCCCACAAGATCCATATGGTTCGTTGGTTCATCCAAAATCAGAAGATTTGGCTGACGTTTAAATAATTTACATAACGCGAGACGTACCTTTTCCCCTCCGGAAAGCTGTCCTAATTCCTTGAACACCTCATCTTGAGTAAATAAAAAGTTTCCCAGTGCATTTCGAACTTCAACCTCTTTTAATGTAGGGTATACCTCCCAGAAATCATCCAGTACGGTCTTCTTTGGATTCGCGCTTTCTGCAACCGCTGCCTGCTGATCAAAATACTCCCATTCAACCCTGCTACCAAAAGAATATGAGCCACCAAGCTTATTAATCTTTCCTACAAGGGTCTTTAATAACGTTGACTTTCCTTTTCCATTATCACCAATAACCGCAAGCCGTTCTCCACGATTTAGCTGAAATGAGACTTTACTAAGTACAAAATCATATCCAATCTGCAAATCCTTTACCAGCAATACCTCAGTATAGCTGGTGGTCTTTGGTACAAACTGTCCCTGAAATGCTTTTGTATCAAATCTTCTAGGTTTCTCCACCATAACCATATGTTCAATTACTTTACGCTTAGACCTTGTTGCTGCGACTTTTGTCGGCGTATTCTTCCACTTCTCAATCCAATCAGTAAGACGTTTAATTTCCGCCTGTTGCGCTTCATAGTCCTTTTCCTGCTTCTTTATTGCTTCTTCTTTCTGATGCAGAAAAGCAGTGTAATTACCCACATAACGTTTAATATGATGATATTCAATTTCATAAGTCACATCAATGACATGTTCCAAGAACATTCGATCATGGGATACAATGACTACCGCTTTCTGATAATTCTTCAGATATCCCTCTAGCCATTCAATGGTTGCTGTATCCAAATGGTTTGTTGGTTCATCTAACAGCATGATATCCGGCTGGCTAAGCAGCAACTTGACAAACGCAATCTTTGTCTGTTGTCCTCCAGATAATGTTCCAATCGGTCTTTCTAAATCCGATAATGCAAAGCCAAACTTTTGAAATATTGTCTCCATATCCTGACGATACGAATACCCGCCTAGGGCTTCCATCTTTGCTTGAAGACTGGCATATTCATTTAATATCTGTGATGTTGACTTTTCTTTTAATAACTCGTTTAATTCTCCCATCCTCTTTTCACATTCAAACACTGGTGCAAACACTTTCAGTATTTCCTGTTCTACCGTAATCTCACTGTCTTCAAAACTAATCTGCTTTAGATAGCCAACTCTCTGTGTTCCGGATGTCGTAATTCCACATTCCTCATCACTGTCAATATTGCTCATCTCTATTTCACCGGAAATCAGCTTTAAAAGTGTCGTCTTTCCGCATCCATTACGCCCAATTACAGCAATCTTCTCAGAATCATGTATTTCAAAATTTACATCCTCTAGTATTAAATCAGCAGCATATCTTACAATTGCATGCCTAATCTGATATCTCATCTTTCTTCACCTCTATTTTAACTTTTCCCATACGAACCTAGTCGAAAAGCGCTCTTCCTATTCACTAAAAAAGGCCATAGCAGAAATACCTACTATGACCTAGATTTATAATAAATATCTTTTTTATCTACTCATACCACAAGAAGGCAACCAACTATATTCTAAACACGTTATCTCATTACTTTTATTCATAATACTCATTGTTAGTTCCTCCTTTCATTCTCAATATGGTAAATCATACCATACCTATGCATTTCATACAAGGCCAAAATTATTTTTGTTTGCGCCGAACCCGGTCGCATAAGCGACATCTTCCCCTCGGGTGAGTGTGTAATCTGGCTTTTTGTTTTTCGAAAGCCTTTTTACTCTATAGGGAAGGACTGGGAGAACACTTTCCTTTAGACTAAAAAAACAGCATTCCAATGCGCTTAGGCACTGAAATGCTGTTCCCTATAAATCAAGCTGTAATTGAACTTCTTCTTCCGCTTCCAGCTTAAAGTCTTCTAATTTATCAGAATCCATGACCGGAAGGTCTTCTAATGACGTAATTCCAAAACTACGAAGGAACTCATCCGTCGTACCAAATAAGATCGGCTTACCTGGTGCATCCAGACGGCCTGCTTCGGTAACAAGATTATACTCGATCAGCTTGTTAATCGCATGGTCACATTTTACACCACGGATTGCCTCAATCTCAACTCTTGTAATCGGCTGCTTGTACGCAATAATGGAAAGCGTCTCTAACTGTACATCGGTAAGAACGTGCTTCTTAGGAATATGCGTGATATGGAGTAATGCATCATACATTTCCTCCTTGGTGCACATTTGATAAGAACCATCGATCTCAATAATCTGAATTCCACGCTCTTCTACTTTATATTCATCCATCATGGTATCTAACACTCTTTTTGTCGTAGCTTCATCATGCCCAAGCGTACTGGCAATACGATCAAGCTCCACTGATTCCCCTAAGGTAAAAAGAATTGCTTCAATCGTTGCTTTCATTTTTGCTATTTCCACAATGACAATCTCCTATTCATAAACAATATCATTTTCTCGGGCTTCCTGCTCTTTTTTCGGGTTGTTTACATAAGTAATAAAAATATCATCAAAAATATGTTCTTGTTCTATTTTTAATTTACCAACCTTCATAAGCTCAAGTACACCAAGAAATGTAATAATTACCTGGATCTTTGACATACTTGCTTCTAACAGCTTACGGAATAAAAATGTCTTGTGAAGCATTGCATACTCTTCAATAAAGATCATTCGATCCGTAAGGCTGACTTCCTCTTTCTTGATATCGCCATATTTACTACGGATCGGGTCAATCTTGTCAACCTGACGTTTTAATACGGACTCAAAGATTGAATGAAGCTTCGCCAAAGATAACCCAGATAGTAAATCCTCAATCTTTACTTCCTCTTTAAAATCTTTAATCTCTTCCGGAATTGTGGGAGGCTTAAATAGGATACGGGACGCATCCATCTGCTTGTCCTTAAGTTCAAATGAGATATATTTGTACATTTTATACTCAAGCAAGCGTTCCACTAATTCCTGTCTTGGATCCTCTTCTTCTTCCTCTTCTACTTCATCCTTTGGTAATAGCATTTTGGACTTGATCTTTAATAAAGTCGCAGCCATTACTAAGAATTCACTCATTATATCAAGATTTTTCGTTTCCATCGCATTGATATACTCCATATATTGCTCGGTAATCATTACGATTGGAATATCATAAATATTAACTTTATTCTTTTCAATTAGATGCAGTAGTAAGTCAAGTGGACCCTCGAATACCTCCAGCTTAACTGGAATTCCCATATACGCACCATACTTTCTATTTCTTTATATTAAATTAACGATTCGAATTACTGTGATTGGAATTGCCTGAAGGCATAACACGATAAATAAAACGATTTTCATTTCTGTATCCCTGCGAATCATGGCAATATAGTGTGGAAGTGAAATTCCTGCAACAATCATGCCCATGTCAAATGCCGCAATCGGCATAAGGTTCACAAAGAACATTCCTAAACTATTTAGTAAGATAAATGCAATAAACCAATAGGCAAATTGCAGTTCACCATATCCGGACTGCAAGATCTCCTGTATCTCGACTCCTTGATACATACAATTGTAAATGATCATAGTTACTAAAAAAGTAACAAGAAGTGATGCTAGTCCTGTCAAGCCGATCACCAACGGCTGTCTCTTTGAATTAATCTTATATCGATATGATTTTGAAAAACCTGCCCCTGCCGCGATGCAAAAAATCAAGCCAATCGGATCAATATACCTTGCAACATGGAAAATGCTTGCAAAGCTCTCTGTCTCCGTCTTTAAAAGATTTGCAACAATGGCCTTAGGTAATTCATGTAAAATCATAACTAAAATTATTGCCAATACAGCAGCAATAATTTGAATACAAACTGTCATGTTTTCCCCTTAAACTGTTTTCGTTTTCTTACAACGTTTATTCTACTAATAGAAAGACATTTAATCAAGCAAAAACTATATTATTTTAATGTAATCATACTAACTTCGGCACGGTTGTTAAAACGAATTTTAACCGTATGATTTCCTAGCCCTCTTGAGACAATCATACTTGCTTGTCCATGTCTGAACAGGCCAAAATCATATTTTGGAAATAAAAGTCCTTGCGTAGAGATCACTCCTCCAAGGAATGGCAATACGATAATTCCGCCATGTACATGGCCACTAAGCACAAGATCCGCTCCCCAATCAGAATACTCCTCAAAATATCTTGGATTGTGTGCCAGTAATATTGTATAGTCCTCCTTCTTAGCCTCTCCAATATGTCTTGTAATTTCCGTTACCGTTAAATTATTTTTTGAAAACTTTTTATAATATCTCTCACTTAAATTCAACCCTACAATATGGACTATGTCATTCTCTCTATGAAGAGTAAGCTCATCATCCACAAGAAATGTAACACCGATATTCTTTAACGTGTTGATATATTCTACAAATGAAGTATCTTTGGTTTCTGCCAGCTCACTTACTCGAAGTTCATGATTACCAAAAGAATAAATCACCGGATATTTAGTCACTAACTGCATGATAAAGTCAATTGCCACCGTTGCGTCAAACTCCGGTCCTTTTACAAACATATCTCCACCAATTAAAACATAATCTGGATTTTGCTCATCGATTGCCTGGATTACTGGCTCATTGTCCTCACCGTATACCCAGCTGTGTAAATCTGAAATAAAGGCAAATTTTAATCCACGGAAACTTGCAGGAAGCTTATCATTTTGAATTACATACTCTCGTACTGAAAATTTTCTATTCTCATTGTAAAAGTAACATACCAGAAGTAATACAAATAAAATGAATACTGCAATGATTGTTGCTATTACTTTTAATGTCATTAAATTTTCCTTTCTTTAATAAAACTACTTAAATCCATTTCCTCCATAATAGCCAAGAATCCTTATAAAGTCAATATTACGCTTTGACATCATACCGTAATCCGCCATCTTCTGCTGCCAAGGCTCTTCCTATAAAATTAATAAAGTGTCTTTGGCACACCAAGCATAACTGGCATGCCAAAGGCACTTCTTACTCTGCTATATTAATGAATTAAGAAATAACGTTTCACGACTTTGATAAAGCAATCCCGATATCGTTCTTCCCTTACATCCTGAGATGCCACAATAGGAACCCTTCCAATTTCCTCTTCACCATAACGATATATGATTGTTCCAATCTCATCGCCCTTTTTCAGAGGAGCTGTCACGTCATCGCGAACCAATACTTCTTTTTGTATTGCCGTAGGCTCTTTACCATTTAGACAAACATAAGAGAAAGAAGACTTTGGAACACCGGTAACCGAATCTTCACTTCCGCCTTTGACCTGGATTGGTTCTAATACCAAGTCTTTATGATCATCTGTATACAGACTGCAATTTGCAAACCCATAGTCAAGCAGTGATGCTGCTTCTGCAAACCTGGTCTTAGGCTCTGGTGCCGACATCACAACTGCAATCAGATCCATTCCGTTTCGTTTAGCCGTTGCAGACAGACAGAATTTTGCTTTGGATGTAGATCCTGTCTTTAATCCTGTTATGCCGTTATAGGTACGCACAAGCTTATTGGTATTGGTAAGACCAAACTCTGTTTCACCTTTTTTCGTTACATGGGTAAAGGTATCCATCCAGGTAGTTGCATACTTTGATACTTCCGGATGTTTCGAAATCAATTCTCTAGACATCAATGCTACATCATATGCTGTTGATACATGATTTGTCGTCGTATTATCCAGACCACAGCAATTTTCAAAATTGGTATTATTCATTCCAAGCTCTTTTGCCTTCTTGTTCATACGGGCAACAAATTCCTGCTCAGAACCTGCCACATACTCGCTCATAGCTACGCAAGCATCATTTGCCGATGCGATGCTGATGCACTTAAGCATGGTTTCAACCGTCTGAGTCTCATTTGGCTCTAAGTATACCTGGCTGCCGCCCATACTTGCTGCATGCTCACTAACACTAACCTTATCATTTAACGTAATCTTTCCTTCATCCAACGCCTCAAAAATAAGGATCATGGTCATTATCTTTGTAATACTTGCCGGTTCCATCTGCAGATCCTTCTCTTTCTCGTAAAGGATTTCCCCAGTGGATGCTTCCATCAAGACAACAGATTTCGAAGTAAGCCCTAAACTATCGTTTGACTCACTATCCTGTTTTTCACTTAACTTTGAGGACTTCTTAATGGCAGCCAATGTATCCTGTGTCTCAACGTCCTCAGTGTACTTAATATTAGTTACTGCTGCTGAACTTTCCTTACTCTCATTGGTAGCAGTATCTTTCTCATCTTCATCTTCGCTGTTACTTTCCTTTGTATCCTCTGTTAAAAGTGATAATCCGGTAGCATATACTGTGTCCGAACATAATAGTGAGAAACAGATTACCAAGCTAACGATTACTGCCCATATTTTTTTCATATATACCCCAAATAGTTCTTGTATTACTACTATTCTAATAGCGTGGTTATAAAAATATGACTTGTTTATGTTTCATTTTTTAAATTAGAGGACTCTTTGGATTGCTCTTTCACAGAAACCTGGCATCTAAGCATCTTTCCATGGACTTCGCCAACCACCACTGCCACACCAATGCCTTCTCCTTTTATAATTCCTTCTCTATTGACAGAAACCACCTTCTTATTCTCGCTCTTCCATTTCACCGTTTCATTTGCACCCTTTATTCTGAGCTTTTCCTTCTCTCCAACTGTAATTTCCTTCTTCCTATGATTTATGTCAATTACGCGAATATAACACTTTGCCTGCTTATCTTCAAAAGAAACATTTATTACTGCTGTTCCGACTTTTCTTGCGTATACTTTTCCTGTAAAAAGTACTAATGCCACCCGGAAATCGCTGGTGCTATAGCTGACTCGTTTATTGATATTGATCAAACGAACCGTATGAGTCTCTCCCACTACCAGAACTACGTTCTCAGAATTCAAACGTTCTCCAAAAGGTATGTATAAGGGCTTATAGTAGTAAAACCGGGTCCATTTATAAATATGATTGGCTATGATAATGAAGATCAGTAAAATTACTGCTGCCCTCATATATCTTTTCAAACAGGTTTGCCTTGTCATGACTCTTCCACTTTAACATTTCTTACTATAGTCTATTTTAAGTTATATAAAAAATGTACTTTTTCTATTGGCTTTGCTTGGCGACAGGTACAGTAAAAGGCATCCCTAAAAAGGATGCCTTCTCAGACTGTAGACAAATGAAATCTTACATTCACTCCAGCGCACTGCTTAGAG
>JAUNJY010000033.1 GCA_030535455.1 bacterium | reverse complement strand
TAGAACACTAGCCTTCCAAGCTAGATACGTGGGTTCGATTCCCATCACCCGCTTTGCAATGAGAATTGCAGAGCATATGTGTTCGTAGCTCAGCTGGATAGAGCAACGGCCTTCTAAGCCGTGGGTCGGGGGTTCGAATCCCTTCGAGCACAGTTTTAAATAACGTGGGTTAAGCCATAAAAGAGAAATCTTTTATGGCTTTTTTTAGTTCATTGGAAGTTTGCAGTGTCGAAGATACTTTTTCTGTTTTTTATGAAAAGTTATGGTAAAATGGTAAAAACTAAAAGAGAAGCAGTCTTATTTATACTTAAGGAGGAAAAGATGAAACAGACAGTGACCGTACGTAACGTAGTAATTGGAGCAGGCATCCCTAAAGTATGCGTTTCCATCATAGGGAAAACAAAAGAGGAAATTTTGAGTGAGGCAAGAGCAATTAATATAAGCAAGGCAGATGTGGCAGAATGGCGAGTTGATTGGTTTGAGCAGGTATTTGAGATTGAGAAAGTAAAGGAAACGGCAAGAGAGCTTAGAGAAGTCTTATCAGAAATGCCAATCTTATTTACCTTCCGTACATTAAAAGAGGGCGGAGAGAAAGAGATTAGTGACGTTTATTATACAATACTAAATAAAGAGATAGCGGCTACCGGTAGTGTTGACTTAATTGATGTGGAAGCATTTACAGGAGATCAGATAGTAGAAGAGATTATTGAAGTGGCACATCAAAACCAAGTCTTTGTGGTGGCATCAAATCATGATTTTTATAAGACACCGGACAAAGAGGAAATTATTAATAGATTAAGAAAGATGCAGGACCTTGGAGCAGACATTTCTAAGATTGCAGTTATGCCACAAACCACTCAGGATGTGCTGACACTGTTACAGGCAACGGATGAGATGAGGACGAAATATGCAACTGGTCCGATTATCACCATGTCCATGGGGGCAAAAGGAGTAATATCAAGGGTAGCAGGAGAGTTCTTTGGATCAGCACTGACATTTGGAGCAAGGAAGAAGGCAAGTGCTCCCGGACAAATGGGATTAGAGGAATTAGATAGCGTATTGCATGCATTACACAATAGCTGCAGGGAAGACTAGCCAGTTCCCTGTTTTATACATAGGAAGTCTGGAAATTGAATATAGTTAGTAACAAGTTAAATCATAAAGAGGGGATTTATTTTGACAAGTGAGTGGAACTATTCAAGTGATCGAAGGGGAATGTCGACCTTTATTCATGGGTGGTACTATTTACGATTAGAAGGCAGTCCTTATGAGTGTGGTGTACAGCATGGGGAGCTGCTTGCCAATTATATCAGTGAGACGATTGCAAGGATGAAGCACCTTGTCTATGTAGAAACAGGAATTACTTGGGAGTACTTTAAGCAAATGGCTTATGAGAATTGGAAAGAGAAACTGTATCCTGAAGTAACGGAAGAACTAAAAGGAATTGTAGATGGTGTCAATCAAAAATTGGGACTACAAAAGATTGAATTTCAAGATATCTTATTTTGGAATGGTTATACGGAAGTCATAAGCTATTGGTATCCGTCTCATGGTGCTGAAATCTATCAAGAAGTTACAAATGGCAGGACTACTTCTGGAAGGCAGTTTCAAACCCGTTCGGAAGACTCCTGCAGTGCTTTTTTGGCAACAGGAAGTTATACTAAAGACGGAAGCATTGTTGCAGCACATAATTCTTTTGAGTCATTTGCGGATGGACGTTATGCCAATGTTATCATAGATATTACGCCAGATACTGGACACGCATTTAAAATGCAGTCACAGCCAGGATATGTACATAGTATGTCAGACTTTTATGTAACAGATACACCATGGGTAATTACGGAGACAACAATAGGTGGATTTTGTGTTTATGATCCAAACGGAGTCCCTGAGTTTGTGCGGATTCGAAAAGCAGTGCAGTTTTCCAATTCCCTCGATGAGTTTGTTACAATTATGCTTGATAAAAATTCTGGAGGGTATGCAAATACCTGGTTAGTGGGGAATTATCAGACCAATGAGATCATGCGGTTTGAACTAGGATTAAACTATTATGCTGTAGATAAGACAAGGGATGGGGCATATGCAGGATTTAATGCACCGCTTGATCCAAGAATTCGTAATTTAGAGTGCAGTAATTCTGGGTTTGCAGATATTAGAAGGCATCAAGGGGCAAGACAGGTAAGAATACCTAAGCTGCTGGAACGATTTAAGGGCAAGATTGATGAAAAGATTGCAAAGCAGATTATATCCGATCATTATGATGAGTATTTAAATAAGGTAAATCCATGTTCTAGAACCATATGCGCCCATTATGAGTGCGATCCAAGGGAATATATGAGCCAGTCGGGAAGACCGGTTCCTTATGAACCAAAAGGAGCCATAGATGGCAAGGTATGTACCAGGCAGTTTGCATACTGCAGAGGGTTTGTTGCAAGATATGGTGCACCATGTGGAACAGCATTTGATGCTGAGAAATTTTTTGAGGAGCATCCTCAGTTCTTATATTTAAGAGAATTTATTGTAAGCCGTCCATCTGAACCGTGGACCTATTTTGGATAAAACAGTAATAGGAATAACAGAGATTTTGATTGGGGATACTACATGCTATTGAAATTGATAAAGAGAGGCTAAAACAGCATGAACCAATCAATATGGGCCAAGGAGGAGCAGAAAGTAATGTATCCTTCCAATACGGCCAATCGTAACATTGAGATAGCAGTAATTGGTGGTGGGCTGACCGGAATACTGACTGCTTACCTATTACAGCAGCAAGGACGACAGGTAGAGGTGTTTGAGGCAGAGACAGTGGGTTCAGGAATGACCCAGAACACCACTGCCAAGATCACAAGCCAGCATCGTTTAATCTATGACCGCTTAATCAGCCAGTTTGGACTTGAAAAGGCAAGGGAGTATGCAAGCCGTAATGAGGCTGCAGTCAGCAAGTATGAAGAGCTTGTGAATACACAAAATATTGACTGTGATTTTAAGAGAGAGTCAGCCTATGTGTATACTACGAAAGAGCCGGTAAATATAAAAAATGAAGTAATGGCAGCAAAGAAATGCGGAATTAATGCATACTATACTACCAGTACGGCATTGCCATTTGAGGTGACAGGTGCAGTCTGCTTTCAAAATCAGGCATCATTTCATCCAATTAAGTTTCTATCTGCCCTTGCAGACAACCTGACGATCAATGAGAAGTCCAGGGTACTTCGTATGAAGAAACATCAGCTTGAGATTGTAAATAAAGCAGCGGATGGACAGGAAAAGACATATCAGGTGACGGCGAAATATATCATAATAGCAACACATTATCCAGTGATTAACCATCCGGGATACTATTTTACCAGAATGCATCAGGAGCGCTCTTACCTGATTGCGGTAAAGAGAAAGGATGCCCTTCCTTATGGAATGTATATTGGAGAGTGCGACCAGGATTATTCTTTTCGTAAGTATGGAAGTTATGTCCTGATTGGCGGCATGGGACATCGTACCGGTTCAGGAGGAGATAAAGATCATTATGGGGAGCTGATTAAGGCTGCAGAGAAGTATTATCCTGGTGCCAAGGTAGAGTATAAATGGTCAAATCAAGACTGTATTGCTATTGATGAGGTACCTTATATTGGACGCTTTTCTAAGAAATATCCGGATGTGTTTGTAGCCACAGGATTTAATAAATGGGGAATGAGTAGCTCTATGGTTTCTGCAATGATGATTTGTGAGGCAATTACAGAAGGAAAGCTCCAGGAAGACTCTATTTTTTCCACTTCCCGATTTATGTATCAAGCTTCTAAGAAAAATATAAAATCCAATGTTAGGGTAACTTTAAAACGATTATCCCTGCAGACATTTCTTATGCCAAAGGGGAAATTATCAGAGTTAAAGCCAGGTGAAGGAAAAATCATACGATGTGGACTAAAAAAGGCCGGCGTATATAAAGATCAGGATGGAAAGATATATGCAGTAAGTACAAGGTGTCCCCATTTAGGATGTATGCTGGAATGGAACAAGGAGGAAAAGTCTTGGGACTGTCCTTGTCATGGATCCAGATTTGACTATAAAGGCAAGCTGTTATCAAATCCTTCCGTAAAGGATTTGAAACCCAAAGACAATAAATCAAATCTTGAGTAACAAAAAGAGATGGGTCTCCCCATCTTTTTTTGTTGCATACGAGGAAACTTCTCTTCGAGAAGCATCCTATTCTTGAACAAAGCACACTTTGTTTTTTACTAAAATAGTCGGAAAAATAATAAGAAATATTAAATTTTAATTAAATTATAAAGAGAATGGTTGCCAAATAGGAAATTGGTCCGATATAAATATATGGAAAATAAATTGACATATTATTATACGAAGGGAGAGAAAATGAATAAAAATAACGTAATTGAAGAAAATCGAAGAGAATCAGACCAGCTAGTTTTAAAAGCATTAGTATTTGGGATGATATTAATGACAGTCAATTTTACTGTTTTATTGCTTCGAGGTAAGGTTGATCATAATCCATTATCATGGATTCCTGGCATTACAATCTTTATACTGTTGATACCATATGTATACTATAAAAAAAGCGAAACGAAAAAACACTTTTTGAATATAACTTTATTTTCTGTAGAGTTTATGTCCGCAGCAATATTCCTTTCTACATGGTTATATGGAGCACTAATATGGATGATGACATTTGTTGTCGCATGCCTTTATTTTGATACGAAAGTGATGAGGCGTGTATTTATTGCCAAGATACCAGTACTGATATTGATTAACTTCTTAGTAGTTGTTGCAAAGCCAGACTATGGAATAGATAATACGTATGGAACGGCTTTAAACCTTGTAATCTATTACCTGTTACAGATACTCATTATTGGATACATGTTTGTTATGATTACCAAAAAGACCAATACAATCTTTACAAAGACAGTGGAGCAGACAGAACAGATTGCTGTAGTGTTTGAAGAGAGTGTAAAAGGATCTCAAGCAATTAATGAAAACATTAATGAACTTTATCATCATATAAATACAAGTGTTATGGCTATTGAGGAAGTAAGCAATACAAGTGGTGAGATTGCAGAAAAATCATTATCTATGGCTCAAAAGGCAGTAGAGGGAGAGGCATCTGTTGAAGAAATGATGCAACAGCTAGATGCAACCACAAAGAATACAGAAGTTGTTGGCAAGCTTACAAAACAAATGAGTGATGTCACAAAAGTAAATCAGGAGAACATAAAAAATCTGTTCAACAAGATTAATGAGATAGAGAACAGTAACAACAAGTCTAAACAGGAGTTTAATAAACTGCTAAGCAGTACGGAACGTATCTCAAATGCAGTAGGCATCATTAACTCTGTTTCAGATGAAACCACCCTTCTTGCACTCAATGCTTCCATCGAAGCGGCAAGAGCTGGTGAAGCGGGACGAGGATTTGCAGTAGTAGCATCAGAAATTAGTAAGTTAGCAGAACAGTCAAATGCTTCTGCAAGTGATATTAATAATATTTTGACTGAGATTACATCAAATACAGAGCAATCGTTACAGTCCATGAATGACATGCAGAAAATTATCGCGCAAAATCTTGCAATGGTGCATGAAACACAGGCAGATTTCGAGCGTATGTTTACTGTTCAGAATGAAGTGGGTTCCCGTATTGATGAATTACAGCAGTTTATGCAAGAAGTAAAAGTCAGTGTTACAGATGTAAAAAATCTGATTACAGAAACACAGCAGGATTGCAATAGTACCACAAATGAAATTCAGGAGATATCAGCTGTATTAGAACAGTTAAATATGTCCTTCCAAAGCATTGAAGCATATGCAAAACAAGTACAAGACAGTTCAACTGGTCTTGTAGAAAACTTAAAATAGTAAAAAAAGCTGGGCTATTAGGAGAGATAATCCTAATGGCCCATTTTTTTTACTGGTTGACAATCACTTGATAAAGCCAGGTTTTTCTGTGCCAAAGGAGAGGGGGAGACTAGGAGCAGATTAAAAGCTTGAATATTTAACATAAATCCGATACAGTTATTAGTGGACATAATAACATATACACCGGAGGAATCAGTATGAAAAGAGAATTCAAAGGGCATATATTACACGAGATCCCACTAGATTATGTGATACTGGATATAAAGACCACAGGAGCAGACCCGTACTATGACAGCATTACATCGATTGAGGCAGCCTACTATCTGAATGATGAAGAAATAGAGCAGTTTTCGGAAACATTTACAGGCAGTGAAGCAGATAAGCTAATAATACTGAAACATTTACAGCAGTTCATAGGCAGAAGGCCTTTGATTGGATATTCGATCGAATTTACTATTGATTTTTTATACGATGCATTTCATACATACTTAGAAGCCCCTTTATCAAATGATTATCTAGATTTAAAAGAGGTATTGCGAAAAACAAAACGACTGCAAGGAAACTACACCTTGTCGGCAGTTTGTAAAGGGTTAAAGCTTCCTAAGAAACAAGATATAAAAGAGACAGAGATACTTCTTATCCTTCAAGTATTTGATTACATAAGGAATGAGGTTGTACATAATAAGAAAGTGGACTATTGCACTCCATTGGAAGACAGGAGATGTGTATTCACTGGAAAACTGCAAAGACTGGGACCAAAAGAGGCAAGCCAGCTTCTAATTCAAAATGGCGGAACAAAAGAGGATCGTGTAACCAGAAAGACAAACTATCTGATTTTGGGAAACCATGATTATTGTTCCAATATTGAAGAAGGAAAAAGCAATAAGCAGAGAAAGGCAGAAGTATTAAAGCAACAGGGATATGATATCGAAATACTAAGCGAGAATGTATTTTATGATTTAATTTATGAGAAAGGTACAAGGCATGGTACTTCACATTGATGTCTTAAAATATGTATGCTATACTTTTTATAAAATATTTATAAAATTTTGAGGAGGTAACATTATGTATTGTAAAAACTGCGGTAGTTTTTATGAAGACGAAACTGCTGGTTTTTGTTTTCGATGCGGTACGCCTAAAGGTCAGGGAAGTAGTTTCTGTGATGGATGTGGCAGCCCGGTCAATGAAGGACAGGCAACATGTATGAATTGTGGAAAACCAACAGGAAATGTAGGGGGATACACAAATACACAGCAAGGCGCATATAATAATTTTCAACAGACACCGCCACCACAACAGCCACCGGTAGAAATCAAATATAGAAGCATACCACTTTGCATTATTTTTTCAATCATCACTTGTGGGTTCTACGGAATTTACTGGTTCGTGACATTAACAGACGATACAAATGCTCTTTCCGGTGATTATAAGACATCCGGTGGAATGGCATTCTTATGGTCTATCCTGACATGTGGAATTTATACTATTTACTGGGCTTATAGACAAGGTGAAAAGCTTGACTATGCAAAACAGTCAAGAGGAATTCCATCTTCTAATTCAGGAATCCTTTATTTGATTTTACAACTTGTGCAATTTGGATTTATTGGAAACTGCTTAATGCAGAATGAAATTAATAAGTTTGCAACTACTGATTAATGAATGAACGTATAACCAGGTTAATTAAGACTGCTGTGATTATGGTCAGCATAGGGATCGTGTATGGAATATGGCATATTAAGACTGGAATCGGGATACCGTGTCCCATACGGACAATAACGGGATTTCGATGCCCTGGATGTGGAGTAACCCATATGTGTACTGCAGTCATGCAAGGCAGATTGCCGGAGGCCTATCAAGCAAATAGAGTTTTATTCTGTTTGCTTCCAGCATTAGTTGCCGCAGGAATACATTTTACAGCCCGTTATATTAAGTACGGAAGTAAGCCTTTATCAAAATGGGAGAACGGACTGCTTTATTGTTTAATAGGAATTTTCATTATATGGGGAGTTCTTCGAAACATACCGGCGTTTTCTTATTTAAATTAAAAAGAATCGTATCACGTTATATGTGGTACGATTTTTTTTTGTCTTATGAAGAGACTTCCGGTTTTGATAGATAGGCTGTATTCACCTGGAATACTTGGACAAAAAAATACTCCTATATATGTGAGTATAGTATCAAAACTATAACGAGGGGACATACACAGGAGATAATATTGTGGGCACTTTGAATTAAATTAATAATGCAGATAACTTAAATAAAACTATATATTAAATGGATATAATTGTCAATAGCAATATTGTCAATATATGGTATGAGACATTTGTCCTTTTTTTGAGCATAATACTTGTATATAATGGGCTTAATCAAAAAATGAGAAGAAATGCTTACTTAAATTTAAGCAAAATTTCGAACGACAGTAAGGAGAACGTATGAAAAAATTAGTATCATTATTATGTATTATTTCAATGTTATCTATGGCCCTAGTTGGTTGTGGTTCCAAAAATGGATCAGATAGCAAAAAATCAGGTTCCGCTGAAATTGCGTTAATTACAGCAACAGGATCTATCGATGATAAGTCATTTAACCAAGGTGCTTGGGAAGGCTTAAAACAATATGCGGACGAAAACGACAAAACTTATAAATACTACAAACCAACAGACTCTTCTGAAACAGCAATTGAAAATGCAATCGAATTATCTATTGCAGGTGGTGCAAAAGTTGTAGTTTGTCCAGGATACTTATTCTCAGTTCCATTATACAATCTTCAAGACCAATACCCAGATGTAACATTCATTCAATTAGATGGTACTCCAGCAGATGCAAATTCTGTAGAAAAAATCGGCGATAATGTAGTAGGATGCAGCTATGCAGAACAAGAAGCTGGTTTCTTAGCAGGTTATGCAGCAGTTAAAGATGGTTACAGAAAATTAGGCTTTATGGGCGGTATCGCAATGCCTTCTGTAGTTCGTTTCGGTTATGGTTTTGCTCAAGGTGCAGAATATGCAGCAAAAGAATTAGGTTTATCTAAAGATGAAGTTGTAATCAACTACAACTACACTGGAAACTTTGATGCAACTCCAGATAACATGGCAAAAGCAGCTTCTTGGTATTCTAACGGAACAGAAGTAATCTTTGCATGTGGTGGTTCTGTAGGAAACTCTGTAATGAGTGCAGCAGAAAACAACAATGGTAAAGTAATCGGTGTAGATATCGATCAATCAAGTGAGTCTGAAACAGTAATCACTTCTGCAATGAAAAATATCAGCAAATCTGTATACGATTACCTTGTAGAGTACTACAACGGTACTTTAAAAACTGGTACTAGCGATGTACTTGATGCAACAACTGATAGTGTATTACTTCCAAGTGAAACATCTAAATTTGTATCATTTACAAGTGAACAATACGATGCTATTTACAAAGAACTCGTTGACGGTAAGGTTACAATCAAAACAGATAAAGATGCTAAAACAGCAGCAGATTTAGGTTTAGAATTAGTAAAAGTTACAGTAATTGAATAGTTAGAGTATAAGGAGTCATAGTCATGAAAAGCTCAAAGTATAAAGAAATCCTTACCCTATTTGAAACGCTTGATATTAAAACGAAAGGGTATATGAAGGACTACTTTAAAAATGCGCCAGAATGGGTTTATGACTCCTGTTCTGTTATAGCGCTAGAGAAAAATGATATTTTTATTACCGAGAATTCCAAAGTTCAAAATGTCTATCTGTTAGTAGAAGGCTTTGTAAAGGCAACGGATTTTCGTATTCAGGGTGCCATTTATAACTTTATGTGGTTCCAGCCGGTGATCGCATTCGGGGCATTGGAAGTACTACTTGGTGAAACCACATATAAGACAACCCTTATGGCTTCCACTGCATGTAAGCTGATCAAGATGCCAAAGGTAATTTATGAAAAATGGGTCAAAGAGGATGTAAATGCTTTGTTTATCGAATCTTCTCAGACCGCATTACACTTAATGAACCAATCCAGGCGTGAACGGGTCTATCTGTTCATGCAAGCAGTAGACCGTCTTGCATATTTTATGATCAATTACTATGATCAGTTTGAAATAAACGGCGTATGTCAGGTAAGGCTTACAAGACAGGATCTTTCAGATTGTACCGGAGTAAGCTGCAAGACAATTACCCGTTCCCTCACCAACTTAATGGAAAAAGGCTGTGTTGGGAAAAAAGGTAATAAAATTATGATTAATGCGGAGCAATATAACAGGCTTAGCCAGTATATTGCAGAAATCGTAGACTAAAAGCGGGCGCCGCATGTGCTGTCGCTTTTGGATAAAAACATATATTAGAGAGAGTGACTGTTTGTGAGAGCAGTTGCTCTTTTTGAGTTATAGACTAATTTCTCTTTGAACAGCATCCTATTCATTAAAAAGCAGTCTGAACAGCGGATGAAAGATACACACTCACTCGAAAATAGTATGCCGCTGCGCTACCTGGTTTGGCGCTGACCAAAACGGTAAGGGGCAAATTGTGAACGATTGGGCATAGGGGAGAGAAATATTTAGTGAGAGTCCCAAAGTACGACTTGAAATAAAGAAAAAATAGGATGTTCGGGTATATATGAAAAGAAAATCATGGATATGCCTGTGAAACGACAAGAATCGTGGATATTCGCATACAGAGATAGTATACCTGCCAAAACGAGGGCTGCTCCAAGCAGCAACACACACTTTGTTCTGAATACTCGCTTGATTTGTTATAATTGATTGTATTATATAGGGGTGTCCCGTTTTGGGGGGGAGTTACTGAAAGAGAGGGAAAGAATATGATAAAAGCGGAATTTGGAATTATTGATAGTCTAGAGCTGGATAGAGAATACATAGAGTATGAGCCGGAAAAATATGATTGTGTAGCAATTGATGATGATCAATATATGGATAATTGGTGGAGTGAGTTGGAAGAAATAGACACCTATGAACATAGCTTAAAAAGGCCTGCAAAGGGGGGAGCAAGATGGGGAATTACCATAATTCCACCGGAGTCTCTAGAAAAGTTTTATCGTATCGTCATAAATGATAAAAGAATAGCGAAGGATGTTAATCTAAAAGAGTTAGCGAATAAGATAAACGATGCTATCAATCAGAATAAATATATGATTCACTTTGGCATATAAAACAAGAGCATCCATTTTGATGTAGTACCATGTATAAATACATGCAATACATCAGAATGGATGCTCTTAAAATATATAGTTACACGGCAAGGTGCTTTGCCTTTAGCGTCTCTTCAATTAGGTTCAAGGTTTGTTCAGAGTCGGCAAGGATAGTCTGATAATGGGTAGATAGAGTAATGGACTTAATGGGATTGTCACCATCAGTCTGGTACTCATGCAAAAAAGCTTGGACATCATGGCGTGATTTTATGGAAAGCTGAGCTCGCAGTTTTCCATAGATTTTATGGAAAAAGAAAATATCCTCAATCCGGCCGCCAAGATCCACAATTGTAGTAAGTTCCTCTTCGATGCGATCCTCACCATGACTTAGTTTTATAATACGTTTATGTACGGTTTTTTGCCTAAGTAAATATCCTTTATTGGTGGAAATGATAGTATCACCAGCAGCACGAAGCACGGCAATGTCTTGAACGATTACCTGACGGCTGCACTTAAACTGTTTGGCAAGTTCAGATCCAGAAATAGGAACCGTACTGTTTTGTAAAGAAGCAAGAATTTGTTCCCGCCGTTTCATACCAGTCATAATACAAGGTCCCTTTCTTAATAAAATGATGATATCACTACGGTACCATTAAACCACATGAAGGTTTTTTAGAGAAATGTCCATAATAGGCGCGGAGTGAGTAAGCGCACCGCTAGAGACATAGTCCACGCCAAGGTCAATGATTGCCGCGATGTTCTCCTTAGTTACATTTCCAGAGCATTCAGTGGCAGCCCTTCCATCGATCAGCTGAATGGCTTCCTTCATCATATCGTGGGACATATTGTCTAGCATAATGATATCAGCACCTGCTTCCACGGCTTCTTTCACCATGTCTAAGTTTTCTACTTCGACTTCTACCTTGCGAACAAATGAGGCATAATCCTTGGCCATAGCAACTGCCTTGGTAATGCTGCCTGCAGCCCCAATATGATTGTCCTTTAGTAAAATACCATCGGATAAGTTATAGCGGTGATTGTAGCCGCCACCTACTTTCACTGAGTATTTTTCAAAGATACGCATATTAGGTGTTGTCTTACGAGTATCTAATAATTTTGTCTTGCTTCCTTCTAATAATTTGGCAATGGAATTGGTGTAAGTAGCAATACCGCTCATACGCTGTAAATAATTTAGGGCAACACGTTCACCGGAAAGAAGAACACGAATGTCACCTTTCACCTTGCCCATAAGCTGGCCTTTTTTTACATGGTCGCCATCTTCTACATAAAGTTCCACTTCTACAGTATCATCTAATAATTCAAATACACGTGAAAATACCCATAGGCCGGCGATTACGCCATCTTGTTTACAGAGTAAGTCTACTTCGCCGTTTTGTTTCTTTGGCATAACTGCATTGGTTGTGATATCCTCGCTTGTGATATCTTCTCTAAGCGCCTGCATAATTAATGGATCTGCGTTTAACTTCATGGTGATTTGATTGTTCATGTTCTTTCTTCATCCTTTCTATTTCATCTAATATCATTTGTTTGTATTGAGCTGCAAGTGCATCTTTGTCCTTATAGTCGGAAAGCGTGACAGTGGAGATGATGTCATTTGCCAGGGCATGTGCATAGTTGTGTGAGCTTATAGCAAACTGTTCGGTCATTTCATAGGCGGCACGTTTGGCAAATACAAGACTTTCAAGCAGGGAATTGCTTGCTAGACGATTGGCACCGTGAACCCCATTACAGCTTGTTTCACCAATGGCATAAAGATTGTCCATGGTTGTCTTGCTATTCAGGTCTACATGGATTCCACCCATAAAATAATGCTGGCTTGGAACTACAGGAATACATTCTTTTGTTGGGTCATATCCTTCCTCTAGACATCTGGCATAGATATTAGGGAAGTGATTGATGATCTCATCATGATCAATGGGAGCCATGGAAAGCCATACATATGGCATATTGTCTTTTTTCATTTGTTTATGAATTTCTCTTGTTACAATATCACGAGGCAGAAGTTCATTTACAAAACGTTCCTTGTCTTTGTTTAACAAGATGGCACCTTCGCCACGAACCGATTCGGAAACTAAGAAACGTCTGCCAGGCCTCTTGGAGTAAAGTGTAGTTGGATGAATCTGTATGTAGTCAGGATTTTCTAATTCAATATCATGGTTTAGGGAAATGGCTAAGGCATCTCCGGTCAGATGTGGAAAGTTGGTACTATTATCAAACAGGCCGCCAATTCCACCACATGCAAATACTGTATATGGTGCAGTAAGGGTTTCAATGGTGTCATCCTGGTTACGAACAACGACGCCATAGCAGGTATTCTTTTCTTCGATGATATCCACCATGGTGCAGTAGTCCTTGATTGTAACATTGTCAAGTTTCTGTACGGCAGCAAGAAGTTTTCTTGTAATCTCTTTTCCTGTAATGTCTTTATGAAATAGAATACGGTTGACACGATGAGCACCTTCTCTTGTATAAAGTAGTTCTCCATTCTCACGCTCAAAGTCTACGCCATATCCAATCAGGTCATTGATGATTTCCCTGGAAGAGCGGATCATCACATCAACGGAATCAGGGTCATTTTCATAATGTCCTGCTTTCATCGTATCTTCAAAATATCCATCATAATCTTCTTCATCTCTTAATACGCAAATTCCTCCTTGGGCAAGGAAAGAATCACTATGGTCTAGGGCATCTTTTGTAATCATAAGGATTTGCTTGTCTTTTGGCAGGTTAAGGGCACAAAACAGGCCGGCAACACCACAGCCAACAATAATTACATCAGCTTCATTTTTCATATTTTCACCTACTTCGCAAGTTCTAACATTTTTGTAAGTGGAAGAAGGGCTTCTTTTCGTCTCTCCTCTGTTACATGAACTTGTGTTTCATTATGGAGTAGAGCATTTTTAACTTTCTCTACTGTAATACGTTTCATATTTGGACAGTACTGACGAATTCCTACAGAGTAGAAACGTTTGTCAGGATTTTGTTGTTTTAACTTATAGAGTACGCCCATTTCCGTGCAAATGATAAATTCTTTGGCATCGCTTTGAGTGGCAAAGTCAATAATGCCGGAAGTACTGCCAATATAATCTGCCATGGCAAGGACATCTAATTTACATTCTGGATGGGCAAGAATCAGAGCATCTGGTTTTGCTGCCTTGGCCTTTTGTAAGTTATCAACGCTGATACTTGTATGGACATGACAGAACCCATCATTAAAAATAAAATGTTTGTCAGGACATTGTTTGGCAACAAATTGACCAAGATGTTCATCCGGAATAAAATAAATATTCTTATTCGGAAGAGCATTTACAATCTTGACTGCATTAGAGGAGGTCACACATACATCGGAATGTGCTTTTAATTCACTTGTGGAGTTTATGTAACATACAACAGCCAGATCATCATACTGTTTTCTTATGGCTTCGATCTTATCTATGTCTGCCATATGGGCCATTGGACAGTCAGCACTTTCATCGGGCATAAGCACTGTCTTTGTGGGATTTAGGATTTTTGCACTTTCTCCCATAAAGGATACACCGCAGAAGACAATGGTGTCTTCTTTCACCTGAGTCGCGATCTTGCTTAAATAAAAAGAGTCTCCGATGTAATCAGCAATTGCCTGTACATCGTCATTTACGTAATAGTGAGCGAGAATGACTGCATTCTTTTCTTTTTTCAGTGCGTTTATCTCGTCTATCATTTGAGGCATCATAACTTCTCCCTTCGTAAAAACGTAATTTACAAATATTCTCAATGTGTCTTTACATCTAGTGCAGTATACCACAAGACTTTACACATGACAAGACAGGTGTTTAGACAGAGAGAGATTTTTAATACATGAAAGGGGATTTATAAGGAATACTACTGTAAGAAAGATGGATAAATATGTTTTTAATTGAGAAATTTGTGGACACTGCAATCTATAAGTAATTTCCATATTGTTTACTACTTTGACGTCCGTTATTATAGTAGGTATAGATATTGCCGTTGCAAAGGAGAGAGAAAAAATGATTCCAATGGAAGAGAATATAAAAGAGTTTGAAGAATTAATGGGAAATGTAACACGTCCAGGTATCGATGCGCTTATGAAATACATAAAGGCAAGCGATATGTATACGGCACCTGCCAGCACAAGATTTCATCTAAGTGTGGAGGGAGGGCTTTTACAGCATAGTCTGAATGTATATCATTGCCTGGAAGAAACTTTGGTAGAACGTGATGGAAAGTATTTATATATGGTATGTGGAAAGATCATTCAGGAAATTACAAAGGAAAATATGGTGATCATGGCACTTCTTCATGATATCTGCAAGACACATTTTTACCATGCAGTAATGAAATGGAAGAAAGATGATAACAATCAGTGGTATCAGTACCCAAGTTACGAGGTAAACGATAAGATTCCTTACGGTCATGGAGAAAAATCGGTCATGATGATTGATGAATTTATGCGTTTAGAGCCAGTAGAACGTTATGCAATCCGCTGGCATATGGGATATACAGATGATGCCAATATGCTTACTTTAAGCAATGCAATTGAGAAGTATCCAATTATTTGGGCTTTGCATGATGCCGACCAGAAGGCCACTCATTTCCTTGAAGATACAGCAGGAAATCTAGAGTAATGAAAAGGCTGAAAGATGAAATCTTAAGAAACATAAGAAATTCATAATAAAGATATAAGTATTTTCTCATGAATTGGTTAGAAACGGGAAAATTGAGTCTGCTATAGTATTAAGTGAAGTATCGAGTGAGTATTACTCATGCAAATATAGTCTATTAATATCCGCACAACTATAAAAGATGAAATTAATAATAATGCCCCAATTATTATCTATGCTTTGTCCGTGGTATATCCAGATAAATGTCCGAATAATTAATGAAAGGAGGCTCGGTGTAAAACAAAGTGTTTTCATTCTTTTTAGTAGTTAATAGAGTGTATTGATACAAAAAGGTATATACAAAAAAACATACAGTCCATTTTATAAAAAAAAGGAGCCAGCAGAAGACGTAGGCTCTTTTTTTTATGCGAAAGCATAAAAAAAAAGAACGCTCCGCTGAGGATGCGCACTCACCCCAAAAGGAAGAGGTCGCTAGCGCGACGGGGTTCGGCGCGGAGAGATTTGCAAGCAAATCTCTATGTGAAAGGTGTAATGGCTTACGGGACAAGCTGTTACAAAAATAATATACGCTCCGCTGAGGATGCGCACTCACCCCAAAAGGAAGAGGTCGCTAGCGCGACGGGGTTCGGCGCGGAGAGATTTGCAAGCAAATCTCTATGTGAAAGGTGTAATGGCTTACGGGACAAGCTGTTACAAAAATAATATACGCTCCGCTGAGGATGCACACTCACCCCAAAAGGAAGATGTCGCTAGCGCGACGGGGTTCGGCGCGGAAGAGATTTGCAAGCAAATCTCTATGTGAAAGGTGTTGGGTGAGAATAAAACAACTCCAAATCATCCATATTATTCTTAGTATGGAGTTAGGAGGTAAATTATGTCGATAGAGGGTATTGGTAATCTGTTTGAGTTTATCGGTGGTCTAGGACTATTTTTATATGGTATGAATTCAATGGCAGATGGCTTGCAAAAATCAACGGGAAGCAAGACCAAGAAGCTTATGGGTTTTTTAACGAATAATCGATTTATGGGAGTGCTGGTAGGTGCACTGATTACAGCATTAATTCAGAGCAGTTCTGCCACAACCGTTATGGTCGTTGGATTTGTTAATGCAGGAATGCTTTCTCTTGTACAAGCAGTTGGTGTCATTATGGGTGCAAACATAGGTACAACCATTACCGCATGGATTGTTTCCATGAATCAATGGGGCTCGATCTTTAAGCCGGAATTCTTTGCACCATTGATTGTTGGTATTGGCTCATTTTTATTAATGTTTAGCCATAAAGAAGGAAAACGAGATGTAGGAAATATCTTAGTTGGATTTGGTGTGCTATTTATCGGATTAAGCTTTATGAGTAGTGCAATCAAACCATATCGAGACTCTGAATTATTTGTAAAAGCGTTTACCGTGCTTGGTAAAAATCCAATCTTGGCAATCTTGGTAGGTGCTGTAGTAACTGCAATCATACAAAGTTCATCTGCATCCGTAAGTATTTTGCAGACATTGGCCATTAACGGCATTGTAAACTGGTATTCTGCTATTTTTATTACCTTGGGACAGAATATTGGAACATGTGTAACTGCATTAATTAGCTGTGCAGGAGCACAAAAGAATGCAAAACGTGCTGCAGTAATTCATTTGTTATTTAATGTGGCAGGAGCAGTCATTTTTGGCATCATTATGTTTGTCCTATTTTCATTTAACCGGCCTTGGGCCAATGCAACCATAAATACTGTGGAAATTTCCATCTTCCACACAGTATTCAATGTGGCTAATACGTTAATCTTATTCCCATTTGCGAAAGTCCTTGTAAAACTTTCTCAGATCATTATTAAAGATGACAAAGAGGAAGAAAAGCCAGTGGATGTGGTAACCCAGATGAAGGGCCGCTTAGAGCATCGTCTTTATGATACGCCAAACTTTGCTATAGAAGCTGGAGTTAAAGAAGTAGTAGAAATGGGTAATGTGACATTGGATAATGCAAAACATGCAATTTATGCATTTATGAATAACGATAAGGAAATGATTAAGTCTGTCTTTGAACGGGAGAAGGAAATCAACGAGCTGGAGAAAGTACTGACAGAGTACTTAGTCTGGGTCGATAATCTAAATCTTAATGAGAGACAGCATGGAAAGATTAAGAATTTATTATATTCTGTAAATGATATTGAACGAATGGGAGATCATTCAGAAAATCTGGTTGAACTTGCAGAAGATAAGATCAGAGATCAGCTTACCTTTAGTAAGGCTGCAACTGCAGGCTTAGAAGAAATCTGCAGTTATGTAATAAAGGCAGTGGAGACTGCATTAGAGTGCCGTATGACCGAAAATGTGGCATTGGCAGAGACCGTAAATGATTATGAGAATAAAGTGGATGAAATGCAGAGACTGCTTCGTGACGAGCATATTAATCGTTTGTCAAAGAGTCTGTGTACGGCTGAAAATGGAGTTGTCTATATGGACTTTATTTCTAACCTTGAAAGAATAGCAGATCATGCCCATAATATCGCCGGTTACCTTAAAGAAGAGTAAAAGGTAAGAGCGCTTCTAACAATAGCATTGTTAGAAGCGCTCCCTTTTATTTAGTCAGCTTACGTTTGGACTTTATGTTGAATGGATCTTTAATTTCAATTTCTTCTATGTTTAGCTGCTTCTTCTCTAAACGTTTTCTAGCACCCTCGCCTACGTAATGATATAGGATGGAAGCCAGTGGAATAAAGGTAATCATACCGATAATTCCTAGTAATCGTCCGCCAATGGTAACGGCCATGATGACCCACATAGGGGGAAGCCCTACTGAGCTGCCAACTACTTTCGGATAGATAAAGCTAGAGTCCAGTTGTTGCACTATCATAAATAACAGTAAAAAGAACACTGCTTTCCATGGATTGATCATAAGGATCAAAAAGGCAGAAGTGTAACTGGAAATGTACGATCCAAGGATCGGAATTAACGACATAAAGCTGATAAATAAACTGATCAGCAATGCATAAGGATAGTTTAAAAACGTTAATAGAATAAAGAATAACGTAAACTGGATAATCGCTTCAAGGCACTGGCCAGTAATGAAGTTATGGAACGTCTGATTACAGATCACCAAGAAACGATGGATCTTCGTTGCAATTGAAAGAGGTACATATCCGTATAATACCTGCTTTCCATCACTGATAATATCCTCTTTTCGACTAAGGAGATACAGCGCAAACATAATGCTGATCATTAAGTTCATCAAACCATTGATGATGGTAGAGACGATATTAAACGTGGAAGAGAATAAGGTATCCACAAAATCCTTAATGTATCTCGTTGCATTGGTACCAATTGTGGACCAGTTCAGATTAAGTTCCTGGAGCCATTCATGAACCTGTGCATTTTTGCTGGAATATTCATTGATTCTTGAACCAATCGTCTCGATATAAAAGCTAAAGTTATTGATTAGCATTCCTACCTTATCGATAAACTCAGGGATAATCAAAAGGCTGAGTGTAAGGATGATGCTCAATACAAACAAAAGAGAGAGCGTCAGACTTACTGCACGATGGAACTGCTGAAACGTCCTGCTCTTCACTTTGGGCAGCAGATTGTTCTCAATAAAGCTCATTGGAATGTTGATTACAAAGGCAAAACATCCACCGATAATAAATGGCATAAACAAAGAGGCTATATATCGGATCATGCCATAGACCGAGGTGATCTTCTGCACTCCGATATAAAGGAGCACCGTAAATGTAATCAAGACCATAATCTGCTTCATTGTTGATTTATTTAAATTCATAGGCATCTAATTCCTTTACATATATTGGAAGAAAATAAAAATTATACTTCATATTATAGCAATAACCGTAAAAAAGAACAACCAACCTTCTTTTTGTTTTGCATTTTAGGCAATTTTTCTATATAATTAAGAACTGAATACCTAAGGGGAGAAATAAAAAAATAAGACAGCAAATGATGGACATGGAGGACAATCATGACTGACGTTACTACATTAATTGAGCAGTGGAAGAAACATTTATTAGATTTGGGGAAGCAAAACCGTTTACTTCATTACCGTGATACAAAACGTGGAAGTCTTCGTATTGTTTCACCTGATCTGGATTATATATATGATTATTTAGTGGAACAGAATAAGACATTTGTGTTTTCGCGTGAATCGGGGAATGGTACGATACAATCGAATCGTACAGAAAATGAAGAGCGACACATTTTAAAATTACTGAAAGAGAAAGCAAAAATGATTGGGGAAGAACAAGGACTTCATACCTTGTTTTTAGCATTTGGCTTCTTAAATTGGAAGGAAGAAGGAGATAGTGACTTTAGCCGTGCGCCACTTGTGCTGGTTCCAGTATTAGTAAAGCAAGACGAGTTAAATAGTCCGTATGAGCTTTCTTACCATACAGAAGACTGCATTCTAAACCCAACATTATGTTATAAATTAAATAAAGACTTTGGCATCGTGTTGCCAGAGTATCATCAGCAGACCAATATAAGAGAATATTTTGCTGAAGTTTCAAGAAGCGTAGAAGAGTACGGATGGACGGTAGATCAGGAAACTTCTCTAAGTTTATTTACTTACGCAAAGATGAAGCTGTATGAAGACATCGACACACATAAAGAAGAGATTATGAACCATCCAGTGCTACGAGCATTTGCGGGGGATCATGATGCACTTCCTGTATTAGATAAGGCACTTATTGATTACAATCATGATGCATTAAGCAAACCTGCCGATACATTTCAGATTTTAGATGCAGATGCTTCACAGCAGGACGCAATACTATACTCTAATAAGGGAATTAGTTTTGTATTGCAAGGACCACCAGGAACAGGAAAGAGCCAGACAATCACCAACATTATTACAGAAGCACTTGCAAGAGATAAGAAAGTGTTATTTGTATCCGAGAAAATGGCTGCGCTTGAAGTAGTATACAAACGACTAAGCGACGCAGGCCTGGATGAATTCTGTCTGCCATTACATTCTCATAAAGCGGACAAGAAAGAAGTGCTAGATGAGTTAAATGAGACACTTCATATGGAAAAAGAGAAGACATACAAAGATACCATGTATCAGCTTGACCTTCTTAAGGAAGAAAGAAAGCAGTTAAACCAGTATGCAATCGACCTTCATACAGTATGTGAACCGTTACACCAGTCCATTTATGAGGTGAATGGGCATTTAGCAAAGCTTTACCTTCGTCCTAATATGGAATTCCGCTTAGACAAGGTAGAAGAGATTACCGATGAAAAGCTTCATCAGTTAATTTATCTTGTTTCGGAATATGAAAAGGTATTAGAAAAATTTGACCTGCCATTACAGGAACATCCATGGTACGGAAGCGTAATTGACGACAGCGGTTATGATCGAAAGAAGGAAATTGAGAAAAAAGCAGCTACGTTATGCGAAAAGATTTCCGTGTTACACGATACGATGGCTGCAATCATGGAAGAATATAAGATAAATACAACTCCTACATTACGTGGTGCATACCAGTTACTTGAAATCCTTAAGATTTCCAGAAAAGCACCAAAGTCTGAAAGTGAATTGCTTACCATTCCAAATATCGAAGAAGCCCTTCAGTTAGCAAAACGCGAAGAATTGAAGCAGGAAGAGTTTAATTCTATTAAGAAGACATTAGATAAGATGTTTGAGGTTGACTATGAACAGGTAGATGCCGGTGAAGGGGTTACGTTGCTTACAGAAACCATGGAACAGGCAAAGGCATTATTAAACGGAGTGAACTTTAAATCCAATAATGATGTAATTGCAAGCATGGATAACCTGCTCAAAGTACTATTACAGGAAAAGAAACTATTAGAAGAAGCCATTGAGGCAGAAAAGAAGGTAAGCAGTGTATTAGATACAAAGCTTGCCAATACCTTATATGGATATCGTGACCAGCTTACATTATTAGAATTGTTAAGCTTAAATCCACAACCAACAATTCAGTGGTTTGATACAGTAAAATGGAAATCAAACTATAATAAGATGTTAGAAGTGCAGGATACATTAGAAGCACTCGGGCAGATGGAAGCAGACTTATTAAATGAGTTTGCACCAGGCATCTTAGACATTGATGCAGAAGAAATGTTATATCGTTTTGAATGTGAATATATCGGCGTGACACGTATCCTAAAGAAAGATTATCGTAGAGATATGGAACTTATGCGTTCCTTATATTTAGATCAGACAAGCCGTCTAGAAGAGGAAGACATGGTTGCAATCATCCGCAAAGTATTGGCATACCAAGAAAATGTAATCTTTGCAGAAGAGAGAAAAGATTGGTTAAAACGTTTCCTAGGAGTGTACTACAACGATGGAAAGACGGACTATAACCGAGTACAAAGACATTTAAATGACTTTAGAAGAATTCTTGATTTCTATGGTGAAGAGACGGTACCTCAAACGGTAAAAGACTTATTAATCAGTGGCGAAGTAGCAAGCGATGAGCTAAAGGAAGCAAGAGTAACCCTTTCCCATGTAATTACCATGGACCATGTAGAAAAATTAAATAATATTTTCCGATATGGGGATGCCATTGGTGAAACAAGTGTAAAAGAAATTTATGACAATGTAATAAGTCTGATAGAAAAGCTTACAATTATCAGTCAGATTTTTGGAATTCTCTCAATTCCTGAACACTCTAGCATGCCATACAATGATGGACTTCAGGTACTTAAGAAATTAAAGCGTTACAACACGATTATAGAAGAATTAGGGGAGCAGCAAGCAAACTTAAAACGTCTGTTCAAGCAAAAATATGATGGTCTTAAGACAAACTGGAATCATATTATCAAAGGTCTTGTCTGGATCAGAGATTGTAAGAACATGGGTGAAGAATATAAAGTGAGCGAAGCATTTATGCGCATCTGTATGGATGAGGCATATGCCGAGACGTTAAAAGAGACAAACGACTATCTAAGCTATCTTGTAAATGATATGGAAGGCCTGTTTGAATGGTTTGATTCTTTATTCAATGCACCTCTTGCAGACAAGAAGCTTTCATCCATCGTCATGCAGTTAGAAAAGATGCAGGATAACGATTCTTATTTGGAACAATGGTGCAACTATCTGAAAGCAAAAGAAATGCTGAAGAGACAAGGACTTGGCGAGTTTGTAAATGAAGTAGAGGAATTAAGCATGAATCCTACAATCATTACGGATTCCTTCTTAAAACGTTTCTACCAGTTATGGCTTGACCAGATGGTACCACGCTTTGAGACAGTAGCCAACTTCCAGGGAGACATGTTAGAAGAGACCAGAAATGAATTTGACAAGCTAGACGTAAAACAGCTTGAAATTGCAAAACTTCGAGTAAGAGAACGTCTGCTTCAAAATATTCCGGATGTGGATACAAGCTTTGGTGCAAATGACGAAATCGGTATCTTAAAGCGTGAGTTAGGCAAGAAACATCGCATGCCGCTTCGTAAGCTGTTTGCAACCATTCCAAACTTATTGTTATCGTTAAAGCCTTGCTTTATGATGTCACCGCTTACTGTAAGCTTATTCTTGGCACAAGATAAATATAAGTTTGACCTTGTTATCTTTGACGAAGCAAGTCAGGTTCGTCCGGAAGATGCCATTGGTGCAATCTTACGTGGATCCCAAGTAATCATTGCCGGTGATATTAAGCAGCTTCCACCAACAAGCTTCTTTGTCACAAGCAAAGAAGGGACTGCAAATGATGCAGTGACAGGAGAAGTTCGCCCAATGTGCGATTCCATCTTAGAGGAAGCACAGTTAGTCTTACCGGAACGTACCCTTCGCTGGCATTACCGAAGCCGTTATGAAAGCCTGATTGCATTTTCTAATGATGCCATTTACAATCATAATTTAATAACTTTCCCATCGACCGTGGTAAATAAACCGAATAGTGGGGTAGAATATTATTATGTAGAAGATGGTGTTTATGATCGAGGCGGAAAGAAAAACAATCCGATTGAAGCACGAAGAGTCGTTGAACTGGTATTAGAACAGGCAAAAGAGCATAAAGAACGATCTCTTGGAGTTATCACATTCAGTGATGCACAGAAGCAGGAAATCGAACATGCACTTAGTGAGATACGTTTAGAGACCAATGAATACGAAGAATTCTTTGATGAAAATAAACAAGAGCCTTTCTTTGTAAAGAACTTAGAAAATGTCCAAGGGGATGAAAGAGATACCATTATCTTCAGTATCGCCTATGGCAAGGATGCAAATGGAACATTTAACATGAACTTTGGACCGCTTAGTAAAAAAGACGGATACCGCCGTTTAAATGTTGCCATTACAAGGGCAAAATACAATGTAAAATTAGTAGGCTCCATCTTGCCACAAGACATGAACTTAGAGACTATTACAGGAGAAGGCGTAAAGATGCTTCATGATTACATGGTCTATGCCATGAGCGGAAGCGAACAGGTAAAAGGGGAAGACAGCATGCAGCTTGCCCCATTTGAAGATTCCATTTATGAATACCTGGTAAGCCATAATTACACGGTGGAACGTAAAGTCGGCAAGTCAGGCTACCGAATTGACCTTGCAGTCATGCATCCACAAAAACCAGGACACTATGTGCTTGGTATCGAGTGTGATGGAGAGACGTATTATGCAGCAAGGACAGTACGTGAAAGAGAACGTCTCCGCCAGACCGTGTTAAAGGATATCGGTTGGAATATATATAGAATCTGGTCAACAGACTGGATCAAGAACCCATTTGTAGAAGGACAGAAGTTGCTAGAAGCAGTAGAACATGCCATTGCAGAGTATGTTGAAGTTTAAGTAACTTAATAATGAAAGAGTAATAGGAGAAAATATGATTCGTGATACGTTCGAAGAGATAATAAAACAAAATGACGTACGTCAAAACTTAAGTAAGTTAAGAAAAGAGCTAAAGGAACCAGGGGCAAAACATGCCCTCCTTTACAACATTGGAGATCAGGAACAGGTATTTCAACAATTCTTATTCCATGAAGATGCCAAAGTACGTAAAAATGCGGCACTTTTAATGGGAGATTTGGCAGTAAAGACTGATCTTGCTCCACTTGTGGAGGCTTACAACCGTGAAGACAAACTATTTGTAAAGAGTTCTTACCTTACTGCAATTAAAGAGTTTGATTACCGTGATTATGTAGAGGAATTTAAAGAGCGTTTAGAAGAGCTTTCAAAAGTTACCTTGACAGAGGAAAATAAGAAACATATCACAGAAGAGATGCGTGCATTAAGCGACCTGGTGGTAGCAATGGAAGGCATCAGACATCATAAGTTTATCGGATTTCATGAACCATCTACTCTTGTATTGCTTACAAACAGAGATCAGATCGAAGCAACTGAAAAACAGCTGATCAATGCAAAGACAAAAGCATTTAACGCAGGTGTTATGGCAAAGACTGAGGATTTAGAAGAAGTATTAGAAGTTCGTACCTTTGATGACTTATTATTTGTAGTAGAAGGCATGAAGGTTCTGCCAAATGATATTGAAGAGTGTGCAAGCCAGATTGTAAACAGCGAGCTTTTAGACTTCTTAACAGCAAGACACAAAGGAAAGGTACCATTCTACTTTAGAATTGAGTTAAAGACAAAATGGGAACTATCCAAAAAGAGTGCCTTTACGAAAAAATTAAGCGGTGCCATTGAACGATTAAGCAATCGTAAACTTGTAAATACAACAAGTAATTATGAAGTGGAACTTCGTTTGATTGAAAATAAAGAAGGAACGTTTAACACCCTTGTAAAGCTTTATACAATTGAGGACAAACGTTTCAACTACCGTAAGGAAGTACTTGCAACAAGCATCCGCCCAACCAATGCCGCGCTTACGGTGGAACTTGCAAAGCCTTATATGAAGGAAGATGCACAAGTCCTTGATCCATTCTGTGGTGTAGGTACCATGTTAATCGAACGCCATAAGGCAGTGAAAGCAAATACTACGTACGGCATTGATGTTTATGGAGATGCCATCGAAAAGGCAAGAATTAATACAGAAGCAGCTCGTCAGATCATCCATTATATTAACCGTGATTTCTTTGATTTCAAGCATGAGTATTTATTTGATGAAATCATCACAAATATGCCATTTGCAATCGGAAGAAAGACACAGGAGGAGATTGAGGAGGTTTACCTTAACTTCTTTAAGAAAGCTCCAGAGCACTTAAAGGAAGATGCAACAATTATCCTTTACAGCCATGACAAAGACTTGGTAAAACGTTTTGCACCAAGATATGGATTTAAAGTAGTAGAGGAATTTTTAATCTCTAAACGCGAAGGCACTTATGTCTTTGTAATTAAATAAAAGCGGATATACCGTTTTAAGGCTCTATGTCAAGTGTTGGAATTGAAGTGCCATGCACCGATTCCCACATTGATATAGAGTCTTTTTTTATACATAGGAAACTTCTCTTCAAGAAGCCCCCTATGTATAAAAAAGGCTTTCGAAAAACAGAAAGCCAGATTGCGCACTCACTCGAAAGGAAGATGTCGCTTCCGCGACCGAGTTCGGCGCGGGCAAAGTGTGTGTTCTTTGCAGTGATTTTAAGCATGAGAGTGTGTGGAACACACACTTTGTTCTGAGAAAAATAGTCAATAAAAGGTACGAAAATCATAAGAAAACAGGTCATTTTTAAGGCAGAAAAAGTTATTGATTATAACGATACAGACTGATAAAATAAGGCAATAGGAAAAAATTGTATATAAGATTAAATAAGAATGAAAAAAATATAAAAAAATGTAAAAACATACTGGGGATTGTTGGATTTAGTTGATATTTGAAATTAAAGCTATTATAATTAGGGCTTGTGCGAATAACTCATTTAGAAGTACATAAAGAAGGAGTAATTATGTCAAATCTAAAGAAATTAAATGATGCCGTATTGGCATTGCTAATAACAATAGTCGTAGGGATTATTGATATAAAAAGAATACTTCCACATGATAGATACAGCCTGTTATTTATAATAGCAGCATATGTATATGTCTTTGTGGGAATCAAATTATACAAGCAAAAAGAACAGATTAGAACAATAGGGACAAAGTATCTTAAGAAATTTGGATACTACCTGATTGAAAGTATTTATGTAGGAACCGGTATTTATGGTTTCTATCGCAACCTGCCAGGCTATCGTGCACATGGCATCTATATCTACTTAATCATCGTTGCAGTATTCTATGTAATGACGCTTATGTATCGATATGGCTTTATGATTACAGATCAGAAATTGCAAAAGAGATCGGCTGTGATTACTGCCGTAATGGTAATTATTCATGACTGTATTTATCTTTTCCCAGCAAATGACTCCAGACCAGGCAAGGTAACAGGAGCAATCTTTATCCTTCTAGTAGGGATATTTACGGTACTTCAATTCTTTAATTATGACAAAATCAAGCCATTAAAAGCATTGAAAGAAAGACACCCGGTTAAGTTCACATATATTATGTACTTCATCACAATGTGGTTAATATTCGCGACACTCGAAACATTATCAAAAACAAATGTATTTAATATCAAGCCATGGAACTGGATTATGAATATGCTCTGGGTATTCTTGGTTTCCGGTATTATTTATATCATCACAAAGAAAATGAAGCCGGCACTACTAATTACATTGGCTGTGTGGGTAGTATTAGGCTTGATCAATGGGTATTTAATACTATTCAGGGGATCCCCTGTACTTCCAGCAGATATTTACTTAATAAGAACTGCAAGCGAAGTATCTGCCAACTATAGCTATTTAATGCCATATTATATTGCAGAGGGTATCTTTGTTGCCATATTTACAGTTACATTCATCCTGCGTATCAAAGATCAAAAGCCAGAGAAGAAGAACAAGAAAGTATTTACCCTTTCCTATGTGGCAATGGCTGTGCTAGCCTTCCCAATGGTAATCGGAAATGAAAAAATAAACCATGGAAGTCTTGATTTATGGATGCCAATCGGAACATATCGTACGTTTGGTGCATTAAACGGATTTTCATTAAACTTGCTTGCAATGCAAGTGGAGAAGCCAGAAGGCTATTCCATTGATGCAGCAAATAAAGTATTAGAAGGATATGAAAGTGATGAGGCAGATACGACTCGTACGCCTAATATCATCGTAATCATGGATGAGGCATTTTCAGACCTTACAAAAGTTGGTGACTATACCACAAACAAAGAGGTACTTCCTTACTTGAATTCTTTAGATAAGAATATCATTAAAGGGTATACGTACAGCTCGGTTCTTGGTGGTACTACAGCAAACTCAGAATATGAATTCCAGACTGGTAATACGACAGCATTCCTTCCAGCAGGAACAGTTCCTTACCAACAATATATTCAAGGAGATACCAACTCCTTTACAAGAACGTTAAAGAGTTTAGGATATTCTGCAACCTCTTTCCATGCATACCGTAGAAATACGTACCGCAGGGAAATTGTGTACCCATTATTAGGGTTTGATGAATACCTTGCTATGGACTCAATTGAAAATCCAGAGTATTTAAGAAGCTATATTACAGATGAGACGGATTTCCAAAAGGTAATCAGCCTTTATGAAGAAAGAGACCAAGAGAAGCCATTCTATCTATTTAATGTAACAATGCAAAACCATAGTGCGTATGACACTGGAGATATGACTTACAACATTAAGGTTGAGGGTGATACAGAGTATGCGGATGCAGAAGAGTATCTATCTTGTGTCAGTCAGACAGATGAGGCACTTAAGACACTGATTAACTACTTCTCTAATGTAGATGAAGAAACGTATATTGTGTTCTATGGTGATCATCAGCCAAACTTATATTCAGGTTTCTTTGAAGAATTATTAGGCGATGAAATCAATAATTTAAGCGTGGAAGACCTTCAAAAGAGATATGTGGTTCCATTCTTTATCTGGAGTAATAAGGATATGGAATCTAAAAACGTGAATTTAATTAGTAATAACTATTTATCTTCTCTCTTCTTACAAGAAGCAAATCTTCCAATGACAGCATATAATAAGTATCTTATGGATTTATTTAAAAAATATCCGGTAATTAATAAAAATGGTTATATTGATGCAAGCGGCAACTATTATGATGCCAATGAAATTCGTAACAATGCGGATTTAGTGGACTACAATAAGCTTGTCTATAATACCATTATTGATAAAAATGAAGGCTTACAATGGGCATATGAGCTAAAGCAGATAGAAACGACACAAGAGGATGCCATAACAGCAACTCCTGCAGCAGCGACAGCAAGTCCAAAAGTCAGCCAATAATATAAAAGCTGTAAATCAACTATTTGATGGTTGATTTACAGCTTTTTTTAGAATAGGAAACTTCTCTTCGAGCAGCCTCCTATTCTTGAAGAAAGCACCCTAAAAAGCGGGTGCAGATTGCGCACTCACTCGAGAGGAAGATATCGCTGTCGCGACCGAGTTCGGCGCAGCAAAGTGTGTGTTCCTTGCAGTGATTTTAAGCGCAAGAGTGTGTGGAACATACACTTTGTTCAAGAATAGGAAACTTCTCTTTGAGTAGCCTCCTATTCTTGAAGAAAGCACCCTAAAAAGCGGGTGCAGATTGCGCACTCACTCGAGAGGAAGATATCGCTGTCGCGACCGAGTTCGGCGCAGCAAAGTGTGTGTTCCTTGCAGTGATTTTAAGCGCAAGAGTGTGTGAAACATACACTTTGTTCAAGAATAGGAAACAAGTCGTTTAGAGCGTATAGGCATAAATTCAGTGTGATCTTAGATACTAATATTAATGAGTTTAAAAAAATATTTGACAGATTGTAAAAATTGAACTATTATATACCCATACCCCCTGGGGGTATTAGAGAGGATGATTTTAATGAAAGCAGATCATAAACAGATTTCTCGTTTGTTAAAGACAGCAAGAGGACAAATCGACGGAATACTTAAGATGGTGGAAGAGGACCGTTACTGTATTGATATCAGTCATCAGATGATGGCAACAGAGGCTGTTCTTCGAAGAGCCAATAAGGAGATTGTATCCGCGCATTTAAAAAGCTGCGTGCTTGAGGCAAAGACCAAGGAAGAGCAGGAAGAGAAGATTGATGAACTAATCAAAGTGCTTGATAAACTGAATAAATAGTATTTTTAGATAGAAAGGCAAGTATGCTTATGAAACAAAAATTTGATGTAACAGGGATGACGTGTTCGGCGTGTTCTTCCAGAGTGGAAAAGACCGTTGCAAAATTAAATGGTACCAATCAGGTACAAGTAAACCTGCTAACTAATTCCATGCAGGTAGAATACGACGATCAGATAATTAATGAGGATGACATTATCCATGCAGTTGTAGGTGCAGGGTATGGAGCATCCATACAAGAGGAAACAATTACAGGAAACAATCATACAAGAAAAGAAGAGCGTAAAGACGTGGTAGGCGAACAGCTGGCAAATATGAAGATGCGTTTATACGTAAGTTTTGTATTTCTTATTCCATTAATGTACGTTTCCATGGGACACATGGTGGGAGCGCCATTACCAGGATTTTTAACAGGTCACAGTAACATGGTCAGCTTTGCATTTACCCAGTTCCTATTATGTTTACCAATCGTATATGTAAATAGACAGTATTTTATAAAAGGGTTTAACACATTATTTCATTTGGCACCAAATATGGACTCATTGATTGCTATCGGTTCTTTGGCAAGCTTAGTATATGGAGTATTTGCCATTTACAGAATGTCCTATGGGATTGGGGCAGGAAGAATGGATATCGTAGAGACATACCATATGGATTTATATTTTGAGTCCGCAGCTATGATCTTAGCGTTAATTACCCTTGGTAAGTTCCTTGAGACAAGATCCAAAGGAAAGACAAGCGAAGCAATTACAAAGTTAATGGACTTGGCTCCAAAAACTGCAGTTGTGGAACGTGACGGAAAGCAGGTAGAAATTCCGGCAAATGAAGTAGTAAAAGGTGATATCGTCATTGTGAAACCAGGACAAAGTGTTCCTGTAGATGGTGTAATTATTGAAGGAACTACAAGTATTGATGAGGCAGCCATTACAGGAGAAAGTATTCCTGTTGAGAAAGAAAAGGGAAGCAATGTCATTGCAGCTACGATAAATAAGGCAGGCTTTATTCGAGTAGAGGCAACCAAGGTAGGAGATGATACTACATTTTCACAAATCATCCGCTTGGTAGAAGAGGCTAGTTCCAGCAAGGCACCAATTGCTAAAATGGCAGATAAGATTGCAGGCATATTTGTCCCTGTAGTCATAACCATTGCTTTGGTGGCAGGTGCTGTTTGGTTACTTAGTGGAGCAACCTTTGAGTTTGCGTTATCCATTGCAATCAGCGTACTTGTAATTTCCTGTCCATGTGCCCTTGGGCTTGCTACACCGGTAGCGATCATGGTGGGAACAGGAAAAGGTGCAGAGCACGGCATCTTGATCAAGTCTGGTGAAGCATTAGAAACAGCCCACAGCATTGATAGCGTAGTATTAGATAAGACAGGAACCATCACAGAAGGAAAGCCTCAGGTAACTGATGTATATTGCCTTGGAAATATGGATGAGAATAAGTTAATTACTATTGCTGCATCTCTTGAGGCAAAAAGTGAGCATCCTCTTGCAGAAGCAATTATGTCCTATGCAAAGGAGAGAAATGATACAGAGGTAAATGTAGAGGACTTTTTCACAATTACAGGGAAAGGACTTTCCGGTAAGATTGATGGTACCTTATACTATGCAGGTAACGAGAGACTGATGGAAGAAAAGAAAATTTCCACGGCTCACGTAAAAGAGCAATTAGATCATTATGCAATGGAAGGAAAGACTCCTTTATTATTTGCAAATGAAAAAGAGATCATAGGTGTAATTGCAGTTGCTGATATTGTAAAAGCAACAAGCAAGCAGGCCATCGAGGAATTAAAGGCATTAGGTATTAAGGTAATCATGCTTACGGGCGATAATAAGAAGACTGCTGAAGCCATTCGTAGTCAATTAGACATTGATACGGTCATTGCAGAAGTACTTCCACAGGAAAAAGAGCAGGAAATTGTAAAACTGCAAAATGAAGGAAAGAAAGTTGCCATGGTCGGAGATGGTGTCAATGATGCACCTGCCCTTGCAAGAGCTGATGTAGGACTTGCTATTGGAGCAGGAACTGACGTGGCAATTGAAAGTGCCGATATCGTCTTGATGAAAAACGATTTATTGGATGCAGTAACGGCAATCCGATTAAGCAAGGCAGTAATCCGTAATATTAAAGAGAATTTATTCTGGGCATTTTTCTATAACAGTGTTGGTATTCCACTGGCAGCCGGCTTACTTTATCCATTCTTCGGATTAAAGCTAAATCCAATGTTTGGTGCGGCTGCAATGAGTTTAAGCAGTGTATGTGTAGTAAGCAATGCACTCCGTCTTAGACTATTCAAAAGTGATTATCATAGAAATGAATTAACAAATGTAAATTCGGCAAGCATAGAGCCTATGCAAGAAGTAAACCAACAACAGCCAATAAAGGAGGAACAAGAAATGATTAAAGTTAGTATCGAAGGAATGATGTGCGGACATTGTACAGGAACAGTAGAAAAAGTATTAAAGGGTATTGCAGGAGACCAAGTAGAAGTAAGCTTAGAAGATAAAGCAGCTTACATCAAAGAGTCTGACGTAAGCGATGAAGTAATCACAAAAGCAATTACAGATGCTGGATATGAAGTGATTTCTATCACACGATAGATAAAGATCAAATATAAGAGTTTAATTGTCTACAGTATAAAACAGGAGGGGACAGTGCATTGCACTGTCCCCTCCTGTTTTATATATTCTGAAATATCACACCTTACATTTTGATAAAGCCCATTGCACTTAGAATAGAGCTGATCAAGATGATTAGTAAGAATACTGGTGCAATATATTTGATTGTTACAGTAAATAATCGTTCACGTTTAAATTCACCAGAGCATTTTACTTCATCCACAACTGTCTTAACTCCTACAACTTGGGAGATAAAGATACAAGTAAGAAGTGCTGCAATTGGCATTAAGATTGAGTTTGTCATGAAATCAAAGAAATCTAAGATACCCATTCCAAGTAAGGTAACGCCATCCCATAAACCAAATCCAAGACTACAAGGAATTGCAATTACAAGAGTAACGATTGCCATGATTGCACAGCTGACTTTTCTGCTAATCTTAAATCCATCCATAAAGAAGGCAATACTAGCTTCCATAAGGGAGATAGCACTTGTAAGTGCAGCAAAGAAAACAAGTACAAAGAAAGTACCACCGATGATACCACCAAATTTCATGCTTGCAAATACTTTAGGAAGTGTAACAAACATAAGGCCAGGACCAGCATTTAATGCAGCAGGATCTCCGCCTGAGAAGGAGAATACTGCAGGAATGATCATAAGGCCGGCAATAAATGCAATACCGATATCAAAGATTTCAATTTGCTTGATACTGCTTTCCATATCAATCTTCTTATTCATATAAGAACCGTAGGCAAA
This sequence comes from bacterium, assembly GCA_030535455.1. Taxonomy (GTDB): domain Bacteria; phylum Bacillota; class Clostridia; order Lachnospirales; family Lachnospiraceae; genus KM106-2. The sequence continues at coordinate 15,817 of JAUNJY010000033.1, read as the reverse complement.
CAGGATACCCATGGCAATGGAAAGAGAATAGAACATCTGACCTAAAGCCGCTACGATTGTCATAAATGAGAAGTTGCTAAAGTTAGGAATTAGATAGAACTTAAGTCCTTCTAAAGAGCCTGGTCTTGTAATCGAGTAAATAGCGATGATTACGGATAATATTGCAAGTACTGGCATTAAGAACTTACTAGCCTTTTCAATTCCTTTTACACCGATAAATACAAAGAGTAAGGAAGCTAAGATAAATACCACTGTCCATACGATTGGTTCACTTACATTGGAAACATATCCGGTAAAGTAGGTGTCTTCAGCCGCTTTCATTGCGCCGCCGGTCATGTAAACAGAGAAGTATTTTAATACCCATCCACCAATTACACAGTAGTAAGGTACGATAAAGATTGGAATGATAGCATTAATGAAGCCCATTCCTTTTGAACTTTTGTTTAGGTCTCCAAAAGCAGCGATTGCACTTTTACCGGTCTTACGGCCGATTGCTGTTTCAGCAAGAACTAATGTGTAACCAAAGGTTACTGCCAAAATAATATATACAAGTAAAAAGATTCCGCCACCATATTTTGCAGCCAGATATGGGAAACGCCATATGTTTCCTAGTCCAACAGCTGAACCGGCTACAGTTAAGATGTAACCAAGTTTGCCGGAGAAGCTACCACGTTCTGTTGTATTCATAATATTTTCCTCCACGGGTCATTAGGTACATTTATCTAGTATGACCTCTTTTTTGTTATTGATTTAAAGCTTTAAATTAATAAAGTGATGTTATCTATTCTATTAAATGACAAAAAGACTGTCAATATGACAATTAGAAAAATAATAATGTAATTTTTACCATATTCACCAAATAACCCCTTTTGCATATATTAATAATAAGAAGATTATAGGGTGTTTTAGATGATACGAGTCTTGTCCATCGATGGTGGGGGAATGAAAGGAATTATTTCCGCCACTGTATTAGAGCGTTTAGAAGAGTTACTAAAGATTTATTCTAAAAATGAGAATACTGTGATCAGTGATTATTTTGATTTAATTGGAGGAACGAGTACTGGTGCAATTATTACAGCATTACTTCTAACTCCAGATGATTGTGGAAAAGCAAAGTTTTCAGCCAGTGAAATTGTAAACTTATATAAAGACCATGGAAAAGAGATCTTTAAGAAACGGTCATTCTACCCAGTGAATACGTTATTTGGACTATTTGGTTCTAAATATACAAGCAAACAATTTGAAAAGCTACTGACCCAGTATTTTGGAGACCTTACCCTGAATGATATGAGAAAAGAAAGCCTCTATACTTCATATAATACATCCAATCGCAAAGCAGTCATGTTTAGTTCATTATCGACAAAAGAATGGGAAAAGAATAATTATTTAATTCGAGATGTTGTCTTAGCATCCACGGCAGCGCCAACCTATTTTCCACCAAAACAGATTTATAACGAGCATTGCCCAAACAATTGTCATATTGATGGAGGAGTAATCGCCAATAATCCCTCGATGTGTGTGCTGATTGAAAGCCTGAAGCTTTCAACGCCTCATGATATAAAGGATACGATGTTACTTAGTATTGGAAATGCGTCTAGTCCTACGTATTATAATTATAGTTCGGTAAAGCATTGGGGATATACAAAATGGGCATTTCCGCTCTTAAGTATCTTAATGGATGGAAGTGAAGGGACAGCAGATTATGAGGTAAGGCAGATTTTCGAAAACTTAGGAAGGTCAAGCCAGTATCTTCGAATAGAGAAACATGTAGAAGGAAATATTCCGGATATGGATGATGTGTCCAGTGAGGCAATGAATGATTTGGTTGATCTTGCAAGGGCATTAGTAAAGGAAAGTGACAAAAAGCTAAAAGTATTTGCAAAAAAGCTTGTAGAAACGGAAAAATAAAAAAGGGCCTCTATACTTACTGACATAAATAAGTCGTGTAAGTATAGAGGCCTTTTATTTCCTAACGGATGGAACCTTTTAAGATTGGTGATACATGTTTATATAAGAGTAAAGTAATGAGTGACGATAATCCACATTTTAATAAGTTAAATGGAAGTACGGAAAGTACTAGGAACATAAGTGGATTTGTAATAGAGTCACTTATTGCCTGTGACATATTCATAATAGTATCCCAGTTCATGCCGAATGCAACGAAATAAACAGGAAGTGTAACGAAGTAGTTAATAAAGCAAGAAGCAATAGACATAACGATCGTAGCAACAGTCAATCCGATGACTGCTCCATTTCTGGAACGGTTACGACGGTAAATCGTAGCAGCAGTAAATACTAAGATTGATCCAGAGATAAAGTTTGCCAATTCTCCAACACCGGCAGTCTGCGTACCATTGATAAGCAGGTTAAGCAAGTTTTTAATCAATTCGATGATTACACCGGCAACAGGGCTAAGCGCAAAAGCACCGATCAATACAGGAACTTCACTAAAGTCTATTGTATAAAAGCTAAGTGCAAATGGTACTGGGAATTTGAAAAGCATAAGTACAGCTGACAGTGCACCGAGCATTCCCATTAAAACTAAGTTTCTTGTGCTAAAAACACGTGTTTGATTCATAAAAATCATCCTCCTAAAAATAAGTTACGAACAATAGTAAGCTCTTTAGAAGAAAAAAGAAGTTGCCAATAGTATGTGCAACTTCTCCGGGTTTGATTGCCTTAAAAATAAAAAAATCCCGGAATATAAAATAATTCCGAGGTCCAAAAACAATCAGATCATCTTCTCTCATCCAGACTTTACTGTCGGTTTTGGAATTGCACCAAATCAGCCACATAAATTATGTGGGTCGCGGACTGTCACCGCCGGCTGGGACTTGCACCCTACCCCGAAGAACTTATTTAGTTGTTTAATAATTTGTTCTGAAACTAGTATATGTTCAGCAAGCTTGTTTTGTCAATCCTTTTTATTGCAATTATTGTAAATAAAAATTATAGTATAAAAGGAGACTAAAAAAGTCGAATAATAATAATCGGAGGAAGATTTAATATGGATATGGCGAAAATAATAAGCCAAATGATCGTCTTATTTCTGATGATCCTGGTAGGATATATTACAGGAAAAGCGAAAATATTTACGGAAGAAAGTAATAAGGTCATGTCAAGGGTGGTAATCTATGTTGCTAATCCGGCGTTGATTTTAAATACAGTGACCAGCGGGCAGATTGTAGGAACCAAACTGCATACCCTTTATGTAATCGGAGTTGGAACTGCATATTTCATTTTGGTACCATTGCTTGTAAAACTGCTTGTCATGGCAATACCGGTCTTTCATGCAGAAAAGAAAATCTATCAGGCAATGTTTGTATTTACAAACCTGGGATTTATGGGAATACCGGTAATCAATTCAATTTATGGTCCTGGTGCTGTGTTTTACATAGGAATTTTCATTATTCCTTTTAACCTGCTTGTCTATACGTATGGAGTACTATTGATTAGTGGAGATACAGAAAGCAAAATTGATTTTAAGAAAGTAATTAATCCGGTATCGGTGGCTTCTTTACTGACATTGGCTATTTATTTTCTAGGTATCAAGACACACACTGTGATCAATGAGACCGTATCCCTATTAGGAAGCATAACCACGCCATTAGCCATGGTAACCATTGGTTCTAACTTAGCATTGGTACCTTTAAAAGACGTGTTCCTTGACTGGAAAATGTACTTCTTTGCGGTGATCAAGATGTTAGCGCTTCCAATTATAATTTTCTTCTTATTTTCCTTTGTAATAAAAGATGCCATGCTTCTTGGAGTACTTGTTGTAATGACGGCAATGCCAACTGCTAGCAATGTCACCTTATTGTGTAATGAATACGAGGCAGATGGAACTTTAGTTGCAAAAGGAACCTTTATTGGGACGGTATTATCCTTACTTACAATACCAATCTTAGCATTCTTTATTTTATAAAAAAAATCATTGAAAAATAGGCAGAAGCTTACTGTTTTGGACTCATAATACTAACTCTGGTCCGCATACCTTTATAACAATAAGGAATACTATTAGTAATCACCTTAAGTCGAAAAAAGGAGAATAGTATGTATGTATTACAAAATTCTTATATCCTTGATTATTTAGACTTACCGACGATACCTTGGGAACAATGTTATACCACTTCTACATTAGATGACTCCATTTTATGGACAGTAAAGAACGAGCCATACGGTGAAAATCAAGGTAAGATCTATGGGCGCATAGGGATTACTTCAAATGAGGCGAAAGCATATATTTCGTCCGAATATAAAAACCTGGAGCATAAAAGGATGCTTATCTACTACCCGTATTATACGGCATTAAAAAGTGGGACGATTGATCTGTCCTATGATCGTATTGTAATTGAAGCGGTAGAAGGTAAGATTGAGAATCTAAAAAAGAAGCATAGAGTAAACGAAACTATTATTTTTCGCGATGAAAGCATAGAGATTTTTGGTGATGAAGAGTATATGACTAAAGAGGAAACACTTACACTCATTGATTACGCAAAGCAACTTAAGAAGAGGGCTTCTATTGAACTTGAGTTTGGAAAAAATCTTATTTTTTATTGGAGTTTTGTTCAGGAAACTAAACGAAATATGATTCCAAGAGAGGAAACCAGATTATTATTTCACCAAATAAAAGTTTTGGGAGCATAGTTTACAGAAAATGTGAAAACTAAATAAATTTAGCAATGCAATACTATCTTTTTATAGCAAAATATGTTATAAAAGGATAGTATTGTTTTTGTTTTATTTCAGATTAGATACTGTATAGCTTAAACACATATGGCAATAATAATGAAAAGTAAAACATGAGAAAAAATAAATGTAGGGAAGAAAGGAATGTACAATGAAAAAGAAAATAGTACTACTTACCTTAACGGCAGTTTTAAGCTGTTCTATGCTTGCATGTAGTTCTTCAAAGAAGAGCGATGATGCAACAGCAACAGCAAGCCCAAGCGCAACAGCAAATATCGATGAAGTAAAAGTTTTGTCAGCAGATTTAACAGGTTATGTTAAATTAGGACAATATAAAGGATTAACAATCGAGGAAGTAAGCGATACAGTTACAGATAAACAAGTAGAAGAGCAAATCGAAGCTACATTACAATCCAATGCGACTTGGGATGCTCAAGATGCAAAATATAAAGCAAAAAACTTAGATCAAGTAAATATTGACTATGTTGGAAAGCTTGATGGCACAGCATTTGATAATGGTTCAGCAACAGGAGTAGACTTACAAATCGGAAATAACAGTTATATCGAAGGTTTCGATACTGGATTAATCGGTCACAAAAAAGGTGATAAGTTTGATATGAAGGTTACTTTCCCTTCTACTTATTCAAATAATCCAGATTTAGCAGGCAAGGAAACAGTATTTACTGTTACAATCAATTCTGTATCTAAACAAAACGTTCCTGAATTAACTGATAAATATGTAAAAGATACATTATCAAAGACTTCTAAGACTGTAGAAGAATACAAGAAAGAAGTAAGAAAGACTCTTGAAACTCAAGCAACTGAAAGCAAAGTACAAGGCGAAGCAAAGAACGCGATTCAAGCTGCAATTGCAAACGCTGAAATCACTGAATTCCCTCAAGAACAAATGGATTACTACAAGAGCTTAGTAACAAGCTACTACACGAACATTGCTAGTTACTACTATGGTGTCTCTTTATCTGAGTTCTATACTTCTAGTGGTTACACAGAAGAGACTTGGGAAAGTGACGTTGTTACTAAGAGTGCTCAAGATATGTTAAAACAAGTTATGGTTGTTCAAGCAATTGCAAAAGCAGAAAACCTTACAATTACTGATGAAGAATATCAGGAAAAATTACCTGATTATTTAACTTCTTACCAAGTAGCTGATGAAGATGCATTAAAGACTTCTTATGGCGAAGGTGCTGCTCTTAGCATTAAAGATGAACTTCTTTACAATAAAGTTGGTGCTTTCTTAGTAAAAAATGATAAGGTAGAAGAAGTGAAAGCTACAGCTACACCAGCTCCTACTGCAACAACAAAAGCAAACTAATTATAAATATTGAAGGCTGTCACGGATTTTCGTGGTGGCCTTTTTTGTATGTATGACACAAGGACGAAGGAATGCTTTTAGGTTGTGATGCAAACAATGCTTCGTATTAAATTTTTTGCTGCCTTTCCCCGTAGATGGATTCGGCTTCGTTAAAATGTTGTACATAATTTAAGAAATGTAGGAGCCGAATGCATCGCCGGGCCGGTCTACGCAAAAAACTGAATACTGTGCATTGCTTGCGGATGGAGTTTATTGGAGCATTCCTTCTGAGGTTGTGGCGGTCTACGGAGGTGAGTGACACACGAAAGATATGTGGTTTACAAGGTATGTATAGTATAGTATAGTATTTTGGGCATTTAGATTGATAGAATGAATACATAAGAAAAATTGGAAAGGATGGAGTATGAATGAAGAATAAAGTGTTTAAAGTGGCAGGAGGAGTATTGCTTGCAATCAGTTGCTTATTAATTGTTGATTTGATTGTTGGAATATTGCAAGGGGGAAGAGTTTCTATGTCAGGTGTAATACGAGCTGGAATACTGATCGGAGCACCAACGATTATAGGAACAGCGCTTATGTTTTGTGGAATTCACACGAAGAAACAAAGACGACAAGTTGTAAAAGGAGTTACCTGGGCAGTATTTGTTACATATGGTTTTATATTAGCATCTATTTTATTTCTTGGACAAAGAGATAATGGAATAACTTATGAGTATGAAGGAGTAATGGATTATCTAAGATACAGTGTCAATCTGATTTCATTTAGCACAATTATAATGTACTTAGAGTCTTTAGTTAGTGGACACATTAATGTCAGTACTATTATTGAAAACTTAGTGGGCAATTTACTGTTATTTATGCCAATGGGAATATTTTTACCAAGTTTGTTTAAAAGAGTTAGAAGCTGGGGAGCATTTGTTGGACGTATGCTATTCCTGATCTGTACAGTAGAAGTGGTTCAGATTTTTACAAGAACAGGAGCATTTGATATTGATGACGTAATTCTTAACTTAAGTGGAGCATGCCTTATGTTTTGGATTGTAAAAAAGGATGTTATAAGTAAACTCTTAAATCAAATGTATATTTTAGATAACGTAAAAAATTATCTATAAGATTTTCGCTTTTAGGAATTATTTTCTTTTAAGTAAGAATAGCTACGTTATTCTTGTAAAATGGGCTTATGCGTTCATAGACTACATTGATTGTTTTTAAGAAAAATCTCACAGTCTACATAATATTAATAGGAGGGTCATTGCAATACCAGCATGTTTTCTCTCTGACGTTACAAATCAGGAGTGTTGTGTTTTGAGGACAAACACTGCAAGGTGTCTGGCAGCAAAATGCAGACCCTTATCTGTAGAGGAAGGGGAAAACAACGGTATGCACGCCCTCCTATTAATATTTCGTAATGCTAAAAGGATTTTTCTTAAACACAATCTCGGTATATTATAAAGGCAAAAGCCCCATCTGCCATTACTATCCATGCCTTGACAAACCCTGAATAAGACGATAGAATGAAACTGTTTTGCAAATATACGAAACTTTTTAAAAAACTACAAATTTTAACATAAATGAGTAAAGAAATTGAGGAGGCATTTCCCTTGGCTAATTTGAGAGATGAAATTACAAAAAGAAGAACGTTCGCGATTATTTCCCATCCCGATGCTGGTAAGACAACATTAACAGAAAAATTCTTATTATACGGTGGTGCGATTAACCTTGCAGGTTCTGTAAAAGGTAAAAAGACAGCGAAACATGCAGTATCTGACTGGATGGAAATCGAAAAGGAAAGAGGTATCTCAGTTACTTCTTCCGTGCTACAATTTAATTATGATGGGTACTGCATCAACATCCTTGATACGCCAGGTCACCAGGATTTCTCCGAAGATACGTACCGTACGCTTATGGCAGCAGACTCTGCAGTAATGGTTATCGATGCTTCTAAAGGTGTTGAAGCACAGACAATCAAACTATTCAAAGTTTGTGTAATGCGTAATATTCCAATCTTCACTTTCATCAATAAGATGGACCGTGAAGCAAATGATCCATTTGAATTACTTGGCGATATCGAAGAAGTACTTGGAATTAAAACTTGTCCAGTAAACTGGCCAATCGGCTGTGGTAAAAACTTTAAAGGTGTTTACGACCGTCAGACAAAGAAAATCAGCCGTTTTACAGCTGCTAACAATGGTCAAAAAGAAGTTGATACAGTGGAAGCTGAACTTGGCGATCCAGCACTTGATGACTTAATTACAAAAGAATACCATGATATCTTAAATGATGAAATTGAATTACTTGATGGTGCAAGTGATGAATTTGATATCGACCTTGTAAGTCAAGGTAAGTTATCTCCAGTATTCTTTGGTTCCGCATTAACAAACTTCGGTGTTGAAACATTCTTAAATCACTTTTTAAATATGACTTCAACTCCACTTCCACGTAAGTCTGATGAAGGAATCATTGATCCAATGGGCGAAGATTTCTCCGCATTCGTATTTAAGATCCAAGCGAATATGAATAAAGCTCACCGTGATAGAATTGCATTTATGAGAATCTGTTCCGGTAAGTTTGAAGCAGGCATGGACGTATTACACGTACAAGGTGGAAAGAAAATGCGTTTAAGCCAGCCACAACAGATGATGGCAGACGAAAGAAAGCACGTAGAAGAAGCATATGCAGGTGATATCATCGGTGTATTCGATCCCGGCTTATTCTCTATCGGTGATACAATTGTCAGCCCAAATAAGAAATTTAGATACGAAGGTATCCCAACGTTCGCACCAGAGCATTTTGCTAAGGTAAGACAGGTAGATACAATGAAGAGAAAACAATTCATCAAAGGTATTTCTCAGATTGCCCAAGAAGGTGCAATCCAGATCTTCCAAGAGTTTAACACTGGTATGGAAGAAATTATCGTTGGTGTAGTTGGTACACTTCAATTTGACGTATTAAAATACCGTCTTGAAAATGAATATAATGTAGAAATTCGTCTTGAACCATTAGGTTACGAACACATTCGTTGGATTGCAAATGAAGAAGAAGTGGATATTCCAGCTCTTCGCGTTACTTCCGATACGAAGAAGATCAAAGACTTAAAAGGTAATCCATTATTATTATTCATCCATAAATGGAGTATCCAGACAGTACTTGAACGTAACGAAGGTCTTAAGTTATCTGAATTCGGTACAAACTAATATAGATGATAGAAAGCCCCAGCTTAGTAAGCTGGGGCTTTTTGCTTGTCGATCAGGTTTTGTCATTAAAATACCCAATATGGACATGAATAAAGGCTTATCATAGAAGTATATATATGCTATAATTAGTAAAAAATTGCCGAATAGAATAGGGAGGTAGGATATGAGTACATATTCCTTAAGTAATGAAGAGCTTTTAATTACAATTAATTCACATGGAGCAGAGCTTACATGTTTAAAAGATGTAAAAAATGGTAAGAATTATTTATGGGATGCTAGACCAGAGTACTGGGCTCGCTACTCACCAGTTTTATTTCCACTAGTAGGAAGCCTGAAAGGGAAATCATATTCCTTTGAAGGTATTAAATACAATATGAATCAACATGGATTCGCTCGTGATAAGGAATTTGAACTAGTAGGACAGACTACTGATACCATATGGTTTGTTCTAAAGAGTACAGAGGAAACGATGGCAGTTTATCCTTTTGAATTTTCGTTACAGGTTGGTTACCAGCTAATAGGCCGATCTGTAAAGGTAATGTGGAAGGTCATAAACGAAGGGCAAAAAAACATGTATTTCTCCATTGGTGCGCATCCGGCGTTTGTTTGTCCAATTGTGCCACACACGAAAAGAGAAGATTATTATTTACACTTTGAGGGAGCAGACCGTTTGAATTATCGTTTATTAACAAAAGACGGGTTGGCACAGAGACACCTAAATTCCTTGGAAACGAAGAGTGGAATCATACCATTCGAGAAAGAGTTGTTTCGTCAGGATGCCTTAGTGTTTGAAAATCATCAGACACAGGCAGTATCTCTATTAACACCAGAGAAAGTGCCATATATTACAGTGAAATTCGATGCTCCGCTATTCGGTGTCTGGACACCAACGCGAGGAGATGCGCCATTTATATGCATCGAGCCTTGGTACGGAAGATGTGATGGTGAAGACTTTGATGGTACGCTAAAAGAGCGAGAGTGGTCAAATACGTTAGGTTCCAAAGAAGTATTTGATGCGGCGTATTCCATCGAAGTACACACATTACAATAATGGTAGATTTATCAAATTTTATAAAAAAAGAATGAAGTTCATGGTCAATTAAACCGATGTATGTTATAATTATCCTAATAAATCCTTGATTTATCTAGGGGTATAGAGTTAAGGGACAAGTGTTCCTAACCGATATAATACATATTAGGTCCAACAAAACAGATTGGAGTGATTACTATGAATAAGATTATTACGATCAGCAGACAGTATGGAAGCGGTGGAAGAGAGATTGGCAAGAGGCTCGCAGAGGAATTAGATATTCCGTTTTATGATAATGAGATTATAACAAGGGCTGCCAAAGAAAGTGGATTTGCAGAAGCTGCATTTCATAGAGCTGAACAAAAGGCTACAAATAGTTTATTGTATTCCATTGCCATGGGGTTAAACTCTTATGGAAGTCAGGATTTCGGATATTCCAACTTATCATTAGATGATCGAATTTATCTTGCACAGTCAGAAGTAATTCATAACTTGGCAGATGAAGGCCCATGTGTTATAGTGGGACGTTGTGCCGATTATGTGCTTAGAAATCATAAGAATATCGTCAATATTTTTATCTGGGCATCTATTGAATCAAGGGTAAAACGTGCCGTGGAATTATACCAGATGCCTGAGCACAAAGCAGCAGAGCAAATTTTAAAAATTGATAAGCGTAGAGCAAACTATTATAATTATCATGCCAATGAAAAATGGGGAAAAGCAGACAACTATCATCTAAGTGTCAAAAGTGATTTCCTAGGCATTGATAAAACAGTACAAACCCTGAAAGAATTTTTATTAGAATCAACGGAATAAAAAAGGATAACAGCAAAAGGATTTCTCTTGCTACTAAAAAACAAGGGAGATCCTTTGTTTTATATAAACAAAGGAAGTAAGGCTCCAAAAAGGAGTTTAATTTAGAAATAAGGGACAGGTTGACAAATGAATTTAAAGAAAAAAATGAATCGTCAGTATATGACAATATCAGCTTATGTGATTGTGACATGTATCATTATCTATAGTTTAAGCCTTGTAGCAAAGAATGCCCCGGTTATTTACTATAAAGTACTTAATTCGCTAGGCAGCATACTTGCAATCATCAAACCAATCTTGATTGGTTTTGCAATCGCCTATGTACTAGATGGCGTGGTATCATGGATTGAAAACAAATTAAAGAGAGTTAAGTATATTAATCGTCTAAAATCAACAAGAGGATTGGCAGTGCTAATCACAACTTTATTAGTATTAGCTGGTTTTACTCTAATCATTACTTTACTTGTATACAGCGTGACAGATCAAATTCGTGTTGCGAATTTTGATAGTCTTGTTACCTTGGCTGAGGATACGGCAGCAAGCCTTACGAACTTCTCTAAGACGCTTACAAATAAGCTGAATTCTTGGAATATTCAATCTAATGAAATTAGTAATGTAGTTAAGACAATATCCGATTATGCAATGAATATTGGAACAAACTTTGTCTCTGGGGTAATGAACTCCTTGAGCAATGTAACAGGCACCCTTACTACGTTAGCATTCAGCGTAATCATTGCAATCTATTTCTTAATCGATGGTAAGATGATTAAGGAAGTTGTAGGAAAAGTAAGCTATGCATTATTTAGCGATCGTGCAAATAAAGGAATGAAACGTTTCTTAGGAGATGCCGACCAAGTATTTTCCGGATATTTAAAAGGAACTTTAATGGATGTTGGTGTCATGATGGTATTAATCAGTGTCACATTATCCATCGTAGGAGTTAATTTTGCCGTTATCATTGGTATTCTAGCAGGCCTTGGTAACTTAATCCCATATTGCGGACCATTTATCGCGTATGGCTTATCTGCCATTGTATGCCTTGTAAATGGTGATATCACAAAGATGATCATTGCAATCATTGCTTTGATTGTAATTCAGTTTATCGACGGAAACGTAATTGGACCAAAGTTACTTAGCCAAAGTATCGAAGTTCATCCATTACTAGTAATTATCTGCTTAATCGTAGGTAGTTCGGTAGGCGGACTGCTTGGAATGTTATTTGCAGTACCAGTAGGAGCATTAATCAAAGTTATCTTTATGAGATTTATTGACAATCGAATTCAGATGAAAGAAGCAATTAAAAAATATCACAGTTCCGATGACAGTGATTTAGACTAAATAGGAAAGCCGTGTATCTCTAGGTAGAGGTATACGGCTTTTTGTTTTTGGATAAAGTCAACAAGTTTTTGATAAAATCAGGATCTATTGGCACTTATCTGATTTGACCATTTATAGAACGGAACTGACCAGTTATAGAGAAAATGTGGAAAAATAGGAGAGGCTTTTATATACTTGAAGTATGGGAGGGGAGGAAATGAAATGAGAGTAGAGGTAAAGATTGATGAGCAATATAAAGAACTTATGGTATGGATCAAGAAATTCGATTTAAGCCTGAATGGAACCGTCTGCATCTATTTTAAAGATGGCACTAACACGTTTGTATCTAGAAGATATGTAAAGAAAGTAAAAAGTAAATTGGGGGTGTAGACAATCATGACAGGGAAAGTTTTGAAAAATATGATATTTGGGGGACTGTTAGGTGTATTCTTATTAAATCTATTTTTTATTTTTAGTTCCTCCTTTTATGCGATGCTAGGCATTAGTAAGTATACTTATATCCTGAAGCCATTTGAAGAAATATCACAGATACAAGTAATTGGTGTAATGACTCAGATGTTTGCAGTTCTATTTATGGGAGCCATGATTGCACTTTGTCTGAGTATTAGGAAGTTAGAGCAATGGAGTTTGGCAAAGCAGATGTTGTTGCAATATATTACGTTTGCCATAGGTCTGTTTCCATTTTGTTTTTTTATGATGTATATTGAAAGAACCGTTTTAGGTTGTATAAAGTACCTGCTGATTATAGCATTGATCTATGCAGTTATTTTTGCCGTAGAATATGTAGCGCTTAAGGTGAATATTCGAGAAATAAATGAAAACTTGATTGGAAAGCCTCATAACAGGAAGATTAAGTTCCTGCCTTATATTGTACTGCTGATAGGCATCTATTACGTAGTACCAGTATTGTATGCAATAGGTATGGGTATGGATTGGAATGAAGCTACATTTGCAACGAATCTGTATAATTATTTTGTATATCCATTTGTGATTCTTGGAATTGGAATTTTTGCTGGTATAAAATTACGGATTAACTGGATTATGCCAGTAAGCTCAGGAGCACTAATTATTCCTGTTTCACTGCTCCTTTATCAGGAGATTAGTTATACAATCCAATTAGCAGGTGTTATGGCGGTTTGTGCCACAATAGGAACCCTGATTGGTTGGGGAATTGGAGCAGCATTAAGAAAAGGAGGAGTCAGTATATGAAATTAGTAATATTGATGGGGGATGCAGCAGTAGGAAAGATGACCGTAGGACAGGAGCTGATGAAGCTTACGGATCTTAGATTATTTCATAACCATATGACCATTGAGCCGGTGATCGAAATCTTTGGCAATTTCAATGGAGAGGCAATAAGGAGAATGCGAGAGATTATTTTTGAGGAGTATGCAAAGACCGACAATTATGGAATGATCTTTACCTATATGTGGGCATTTGACATGCAGTCTGACTGGGATTATATTGACCATGTCTGTGATATATTTAAAACTTATCATAAGGATACAGAGTTTATCTATGTAGAGCTTGTTGCACCACAGGAAATCCGCCTTAAACGAAATGTTACACCAAACCGATTACATAACAAGGCATCTAAACGAGATATTGAAGAGTCCAATCAGAGACTGATCAGAGATGATAACAACCACCGATGTGTAAGTAATGAGGGAGAACTCCCGTTTGAGAACTATATTAGAATTGACAATACCAATCTTTCACCAGAAGAGGTAGCTGCAATAATCAAAGATAAGTTTCATTTATAACTAGTTGAGGATGAGGGTATCCTAAATCAAGCGGAGACCTGTCGAACAAGCCGTTAAGAGCAAGAAAAAAGTTGATATTTTATTTTTAATAAGATATACTTAGAAAATGAAAAAGTTTGGGAATACTATAGAAATATGGTATTTCAGTATGAAAAAATAACAGGCACAGTTGTGGCTGCTAACTAACCAAAAGCGATAGTTTATGGTTAATATAATTAAGGAGTGTTGACATGAGTAAAGTTAGAACGAGATATGCACCAAGTCCAACAGGGAGAATGCACGTTGGTAATTTAAGAACAGCTTTATATGCATATTTAATTGCAAAACATGAAGGTGGAGATTTCTTATTAAGAATTGAAGATACAGACCAAGAACGTTACGTAGAAGGCGCTGTAGAAATCATTTACAATACATTAGAACAGACTGGCTTAATCCATGATGAAGGTCCAGACAAAGATGGCGGCGTTGGCCCTTACGTACAATCTGAGCGTATGAAGACTGGTATGTACATGGAATACGCAAAACAATTAGTAGAAAAAGGCGAAGCTTACTACTGCTTCTGTACAAAAGAACGTTTAGAATCTTTACATGAAGCAACAGCTGATACAAAAGAAGTTGCAAAATATGATAAGCATTGTTTATCTCTTTCAAAAGAAGAAATTGAAGCAAACTTAGCAGCAGGTATTCCTTTTGTAATCCGTCAAAACAATCCTACGACAGGAACAACTAAATTCAACGATGTAATCTTTGGCGAAATCGAAGTAGATAATTCCGAACTTGATGATATGATCTTAATCAAATCTGACGGATACCCAACTTACAACTTCGCAAACGTAATTGATGATCATTTAATGGGAATTACTCACGTTGTACGAGGTAGCGAATATTTATCTTCTTCACCAAAATACAACCGTTTATACGAAGCATTTGGATGGGAAGTTCCAGTGTACGTACACTGCCCAATCATCACAAATGAAGAACACAAGAAATTAAGTAAACGTAGCGGACACTCTTCCTTCGAAGATTTAATCGAACAAGGATTTGTAACAGAAGCAGTTGTAAACTTCGTAGCATTACTTGGATGGTCTGCACCAGATAACCAAGAAATCATGAGCTTACAAGACTTAATTGAAAAATTTGATTACCACAACATCAACAAATCCCCAGCGGTATTTGACATGGTAAAATTAAAATGGATGAATGGCGAATACATCAAAGCTATGGACAATGAAAAATACTTTGAGTTAGCACTTCCATACGTAAAAGAAGTAATCAAAAAAGACTTAGACGTAAAAGCAATCGCATTACTTGTGAAATCAAGAATCGAAACTTTCTTAGATATCAAAGACATGATCGATTTCTTCGACGAAATGCCAGATTACGATATCGCAATGTACACTCACAAGAAAATGAAGACAAACTCTGAAAATTCTTTAGAAGTATTACAAGAACTTTTACCAGTACTCGAAGGTTTAGATGACTACACTATTCCAGCAATCGAAGCAACTGTAAAAGACTTCATCGCGAAAAAAGAATGTAAGAACGGCTTAGTATTATGGCCACTTAGAACTGCTGTAAGCGGTAAACAATCTACACCAGGTGGAGCATGGGAAATCATGGAGATCCTTGGTAAGGAAGAATCTTTAAGAAGAATCCG
>JAUNJY010000090.1 GCA_030535455.1 bacterium | reverse complement strand
GCTTTCTGTTCATCCCTTGTTAATTCATCATATAAATCAACTACTTCATCTTCTAAAAAGTCTTCCCAGTCAAATTCATACTCAGAATTCTTTGTATCTTGTTCTGCACAAAAGTTCGCATAACAAAAATCCACTAAGCACATTGGTGTAAATAGTTTCGTTGTATGCTCCACGGCTGCAACACTAGACGCCTCTTTCTTCTTCATATGTTGAAACATTGCCTGTTTTTCTTGCATTGATTTATTCATTTTATTTTTATAAGCCATCTATCTGTTCCTCTTTTTCCTTTACTACATCTAAAATTGTAGCTATTCTTGATTAGTGTATATGGATTTAACGTAATGTTCAAGATGATTTCTTAGAAATGCTCGCCATTTTCATAATATTTCTCTTTTTCAAAAACGGTAAACGCTAGATCCATACTTTCGATATTTAACTCTTCTCTTATGATATTCGTGATTATTTTGGCTACCATATCTTGTACCGTTTGTCCTCGATCAAACCAACTTACTTCAACAAAAGGATATACTTCTGCTATCTTGCCATTTCTGATAGCAACCGACTTAATACATTCTATTTCAAAATAATCTCTTGGGCATTGTACTGCTTCTACTAGTTGGTCAATCATCTTTTCACTTATCTTACAAAGCTCGTTTTCATTAATTCCTCTTACTTTTATTTGTGGCATATTGTTTCTCCTGTTATATAAAAATACGTCCCTTCATGAATAGAAGGACTTTATTAGTTGTTAAATTATATGGTTTCTATATGTGTTTACTATTATACTAAAACAACTATACTCTTGTTATCCTACTAAAAAACAGCCCATAATTCAATGGACTGTTCTCTAAAACTAACCACTTTTTACTGTGATTGGTTCGTAATACATTTTTCAATTCTACAAACTGGAAGTTATCGCTCTACAACGATTGTAAGAACAACTAAATCTTCCTCTCCTATATTGATGACACTATGCTCAGAATCTTTTTTATATATATGGCAAGTTCCCTTGCTTAAAATTTCTTGTGATGTTCACTATTATCCATTGTTTGCCTTAAATACATCCGCAACCTCGCTAATGGTAATAAACGCAGTTGGGTCAATCGTATGTACAATGTCCTTCATCCGTGCAATCTGAAAACGGTTAAGAACAATATAAACCATAGCTTTCGATGAATCTGAATAATACCCTTTTGCATCGATGATAGTCATTCCTTCCGCAAAAGTTTCGGATAGTCGTTGGCAGATATCATCCTTTTTGACCGTGACGATCATTACCGCCTTGGAACGGTCAAGACCTTCGACAATGAAATCGACAGTTTTGAGTGCCGCCATATAGGTGACGATAGAATAGAGTGACAGGACCCAGTTTTGAATAACCACACCGCAGAGCACATATAGAATCACATTGTAGATCATCACAAAGGTTCCAACGGTAATTCCCAACTTCTTTGCGAAAATAATCGACATAACCTCAACGCCGTCCATGGCACCACCGAAGCGAATAGCAAGCCCGCTTCCGAGTCCAGATATCACACCGCCGAACAGAGCACAAAGCAGCAGATCCTGTCCCGCAAGCGGTGAAGCAATGCTGACATCCACGGGCAGCACATCAGTAATCATCCATGCACCGAGAGAATAGACAGCAACTGTGAAAATTGCGTAGATCGTAAAAATGATGCCCTGCTTTTTCAAGCCATACAGAAACAGCGGAATATTCAGAATTAACAAAAACAGTGACAGCGTCATCCATCCGGGAGTAACCTGTGCAAGAAGCATGGAAGTGCCGGAAATTCCGCTATCGTAAAGCTTGACTGGCGTAAGGAAAATCGTAACACCAACGGCGTTGATAAGCCCTGCCACGGCAAGAAGTAAAAAATTGATAGGTTTCAGTTTTTTTAGTTCAGTGGTAGTGGTTCGCTTCATATCATCCCTCCAAATATTGTTAAGCAACCTCATCAAATACAGACTTTATCCATTTTATTCGTCTCCGTAACAAATTCCGATTTGTCTCTATCTCTTCTTATCATTCTAACATTTATCATCCCGTTTTACTACTGACTTTGTAAGCCATGATGTCGGCAAGTCACTTGGGCAATAGCGCAAGAAAAGTGAAGGCTGCTAAACCTTCACTTATATATTATGAAAGAACTTTTAGATGCACTTTCCAACTACCATTCCTATTGCAAAAATAATTAATACAGTCCCTAGAACTTTATTCAATACTCCATAGATTTTATTAGTTATTTTTAATTTTAACCGATTGACTAAAAAGCTAAGCACTAACCACCATGCTCCTGTTCCAGCCAATACTCCGCAAACAATCTGTGAACCTTCTACAAGACTGTAATCTCCAATAAGTCCAAATGTTGAAAACGCAATAAGAAAAGATAACACTGTAGATGGATTCATAAGCGCAATCATAAAAGCAGAAAAGAATCCAGAAATGTATGTTTTTCCACTAACTATTTTTTTCTCTGTTGAAGTATTCTTCTTCAGAATAATCAGTATTCCATAAATCATAATCAGAATAGAACCACACACTGTACATATCATTTCATTCTTCTGTAGAAATCCAGTGATTAATGTAATTCCAAATACACCCGCTATTGCATAGATTGTATCCGCTACGGAAGAGCCCAGCCCAGTAATAAAGCCATACAAAAAACCACCTTCCAACGTGCGTTGTATCGTCAATGCTCCGATTGCACCTGCGGGTATACCAAAAATCATGCCAATAATTAGACCTTTTGCAAACAATTCCAATATCATATTGTATCCCTTCTAATCTGCCTTGAGAATTAACGTCTTTTTTCCTGTTTTTGCATTCGGCTTAATTTCATGCACATACCGAACGGAAAACTTAACAAAATCAAGTCCTTTTTCTTTTAAGATATTTCTCATTTGACAAATGATCTCACTATGAATTTGTTCCTGCTTAGCTCTTGTGGATATTTCTGCAAGCATTTCAAATGAATTTTTAGATAATTTTTGAAACTGATAATCTTTTAATCCCTCAATACAAAAGCCTTCCACGGCAAGCGGATGTAAAAATTCCTTTTTCTGATGTTCATCTTCAAACCAAAGAATGTCTTCATTACGACCTGCTAATCCAAATGCTTTGGTAAAAGGAACTCTGTCATTTGAGGTGGCATCTTTTGTCCTTAATCTATCAGAAATCTTATAACGGATCAGTGGCTGGGCAAAATTATAGAGTGATGTTAAATACATTTCTCCATCAATTTCCTCTATTATATTCATATCGTCAAATAGGAGCATACCTTCATCTGTATTTTCTTCTACGCCAAGTGCAATGCTTTCGCTGGCTCCATAGAAATTCAGTATTTTACTACCAAACTGTTCTTTAAAATGCTCACGCATTCCTACACCAAGTGGTTCTCCACAGGTTACGATTCTTTCAACATTTTCTATATGAATTTTTCCATCTTCCATTAAATCAGCCAAAATATTAATTGCAGTTGGATAGCCGATAATGATATTTGGCATAAATGTTTCCAGTTGTACCTTCCACTCATCTAATGGTGTGTTAATATCAAGATTGATCTGCTTTGCTCCTATTCCATCTATTCCATCACCTACAGCCATCACACCACCATATCTTCCATCCGTAGCTGCAATGTATGCAATACGAGGACGTTTTATCAAAAATTTCAGTATATCTGACATATTTAGATCGAATAATGCACCGCGTACAATTCCAATCAGCATAGTATTCCATGCCTTTTCATCATAAACAAAGTATCCTGGGACACCTGTACTTCCAGAAGAGTGTACCAAATGAATTCCTTGTCCAAATATCTGTCTCAGGTTTGTATGATTCTCATCAAAATTTCTAAGCTGCTCCTGGGTCACTTCAGAAATGGTAATCAATTCATCGAAATGTTCTAGTAACTGCTTCTTATCAATAGATGGTAGTTTGGAGAGAGAAACCATATTCAAGTCATTTTCTGTAATTCCTGCATCCTGATAAAGTTTTCTATAATACGCAGAATGTTTCCATGTGAAATGAAGCAATGTACGAAACTTTTGATTTTGATATTCCTTCATTCTTTCATGTGACCATTTCATACGTTTTTTTGCAGCATATAGTTCTTTCAACAATTTAAAATAGTTCACGTATTTCCCTATCCTTCCATTTTTTTGATTTTTTAATTCTTTTTAATGTGATAGTATACATCTACCCCCCAGGTATCTCCCTGGTTCTCTGTATATGCACCTGTTACAGAGGCCTCGATACCTTCCGGATTTGCAAGGTATCCTACTGGCGTTGCCGTAATATCAGCACCCGCTACATCTTTAAAATATAATCTTAACTGTCCATCTGAAAACAAATACAATTCTCCGGCATGAATATCTGATATTTCTGTTTCATCATCTCTTGTATAACTTCCTCTTATACTCTGAGCTGAAAATCCAGCTTCTTCTTCATAGGTATAAGTAGGGAATAACAAATCACTGTCCGATAAATATCCAAGCATGGTATCTACTGCAGCATTGTTATACATATTCACATCAAACGATGTACCACCATCTCTTCCTACCATAATTGTTACTGCATTTTCCATCACAGAACCATCATAGCTACCTGATACAGGATTACTCTTCTGATCAGATTCTGTATTTTGATTGGAATTATTATTTCCCTGCACTACTTCTGCAGGTGGTGTTCCAGGATCAGAACTTTTTCCACATCCTGTAAATGCAACGACCATAGTCATAACTACTGCTGCTGTTAGAATTTTTTTCTTCATAAATAACCTCTCCTATTCTTCATTTTCATTTAGTAATCTTACAATACTTATTTTCTTTATTCTTGATGACATCATCAATGCAAAAAGGGAAAACATGAATACTACAAGTACAGCTGGCAAAACAATTCCTGTGAAACTAACATGAGAAGTAAAGTCTGCAATCCCGAAACTGGCGAATATCCGACCGATCAACCGTTCTGATAAACATTCTGACAAGATTAGTCCCATGATGCTTCCTTTTGCTGTTACTATGGTGAAGCGTAGAACAAATGATTTTTGAAGCATTCCATTACTCATTCCCATACTCTTATAAATGGCCATATTTGCACTCTCAATCCGAAGCAGATGATCTGATGTAAGCTTCACTGCAATCCCTACAAATACGGCTGCTATCATGTAAATCGTAATCATGAGTCCATGCATCATAGCAACAATTCCGCTAAGGCCTGACCAGCTATTGGTATGAACGTCAATACTCTCATAATTTTCCTGCAAGTATTTCATGACATAATCTCGTACAGCTCCATCTTCTAACATGTAGTGATAACACCAGATAAATCCACTGGTATCTCCAATCTGTGAGAAACCGGCCATGCTCATTCCGATATTATTACCCATGCCATTAGCGCATTGATAAATTCCAGAAACTTCATATGTTTCCTTCCTGCCGCTTCCTGTCACTGTGACGGTATCTCCTACACTTAGATTTAGTTCCTTCGCAATGGTTTCTGTAATCAGGATTTCATTTCCTTCACATGCCCTGCCTTCTAATATGTGAAAATAGCTGGTATCATTTAAAACATTGGCTGTAACCGATAATCCTTCCAGATTGACCTCTTCCATTGCAAGTTCATACTTTTGTGTAACAGGTGAATACCAGTTAATCACTCGTTCTATCTCATCCATAGGGACATCCTGGCTAAAGGGTTGAACTCCTATGTCATGCTCTGCTACAGAAAACGCATTCATTAAGCCTTCTCCATTTGGTCCAAGCCAGTTACCCATTTTCCCAATGATTGATAGAAAAAATACCAATATAACACCTATAATACAGATTCCTAGATATGATTTCTTTTTTGATGTAATCTCACGTATGGTCATACCAGAAATCATATGTTTTCCTTTTATCTTCGTTTTACTTCTGTGTGAGGAAGCTGTCCTTTGACGAATTGCTTCCATTGGAGATATTTTCAGGATCTTAGCCAGCTGCGTAGAAAGAAATAAAGCAAATAACAGCAGACACATAACTAAACCTGCAAATAATTCTTTTACTGGTACACTTATACCCACAAGTAATCCGGTTGATGTAACCATTCCCTTTGCCGATAATAACGACATGGGATAAATGAATATTGCTCCAAACAAGCATCCCAGTGTAATGGTGCCTAGATACAGTAAAAAATAGAGATTTCTTAACCCTTTTGAAGGCATACCAATTGCCTTTAATATGGCAAGATCTTTCTTTTCCTCTTCCACCTCATCTCTAATGCTTTTACCTGCCACCACCATGCTAATTAGGAATAATACAATGGAAAATGCAAGTAAAAAACCGGAGAGAATATTCTGTAAAAGAAGCATATAAGACTGTATGGTTTCCTTCTGATAAGTAAATTCTGTCTGAAGGGATACACCAGTATTTTCATTAATTTGTGCAAGTAATTCCTGACTGCTTTTATCTTCCGTGGAATCTTTAAACACGTGAAGCATTGCTCCTATTCTTCCCAGTCTATCTACTTCTGTTGTTTCTTCAAGAAAATCTGTCAGACTGTCGTAATCATCCTTGTTGATTAAAAAGCTTTTCATATCAATCATGGAGCTTCCCATAAAACCATCTGCAAAGAAGCCGGCTACGGTAAACTCTCTTTTACCATGAGACCTGCCCAACTCAAAGGTAATCACATCTCCGACTTCTACGTCAAAGCTGGATTTCATTGCCGGGGAGATATAAATACTTCCAGACTCTATACTCTTAACCGATATGTTTGTTCCATCTTCCAAAATAAAATCGTAAGGAACTATATTTTCTGTACTAAGGAGTTGTCCTTCATTATCAGAATGGGTTCCATTGATTTCATAACCTGCATAAATCAGCGGCTGTACATTGATTTTTTCAACACCGGGAACTTCTTTTATTTCCTCAGCTACCTGGTCTGCAGCGCCATCTATCCAAATGGTAAAATCTCCAAATCCAAGTCGTTTCATTTCTTTTTGGAGTGTCTGAGTTCCACTATGTGAAAGTGTAATTCCTGTCCCCATACACAAAACTGCCATGATTATCATTAAAAAAATGGCAAAAAGTTTACCTCTTTTTCTACGAATGGCCGCACGCAATAACATCTTGTACTTTTTCATGCTACCACCCTTTCTCTTTTAACCATTTTTCCAGCATTTCATTTCTTTTGTTGGTATTCTCTGCACTTTCATTCGCTGCATCTTTATACTCACCGATTTCAAGTTCTCCAGTGATTCGTCCATCCTCTAGATAAAGAATTCGATTGCCTCTAAGTGCAGCTTCCTTATCATGGGTAACCAGAACAATCGTCTGACCTTCCTTGTGTATCTTCGTAAAAAGGTTCAATGCTTCTATAGAATTGGCTTTATTTAGTGATCCTGTGGGCTCATCTGCAAATAAAATCTGTGGCTTTCCAATGATAGCTCTTGCTATCGCAGCTCTTTGTGCCTCACCTCCTGAGACTTCTGACGGAAGGCGCTTCTGTGCTTCTGAAAGATTCATAGTTTGAATTAAATGCTCTGCTCGCTTTTCCACCTCTGCTTCTGTAGCGTTTCCACTGATATATCCAGCCACCACGATATTTTCATATAAAGAAAGATTGCTGACCAAATGATTTTTTTGGAACACAAAACCAAACTCTTTTGCTCGAATCCTTGTTAATTCCTTTTCTGTTGCAACTGCAATATTCCTGTTCTGATAACTTATTTCGCCAGAATTTGCTTTATCCATTCCACTCAGTATCTGTAGTAAGGTTGACTTCCCAGAACCTGAATTTCCCATAATAACGGTAAAATCACCTTGATAAATCTCTGTATCTATTTTCTGTAAAACAAGATTTTGCTGATATTTTTTTGTTATTTGCTTTGCTGCTATACATATTTTCTTCATGAGCATTCCTTACTCCTTTTTTAGATGCACATTCTTTTATTTGTTTCTCATCTTATTCTGCATAATCTTCTAGGCTAATTGTGTATCCCTTGGTATAGTCTTCTCTGTGATAGTAAGTTGCTTCCTTTTTCGTCAGGTCCATAACGATGCTCCACTCCGTGGTCGCTGTATCCTGAAAGTTATCCTTACTCACACTATCTAAGGTATCTCTTACATCAGCTACTTCCATAGTTTCATGTTCTGCTATTGCCTTTTCTAAAATTTCATAGCGTTCATGGGATTGTGATGTTCCGATACCGTACTTTTCTCCTTCTGTTAAATAGAAGTTTGTAACGACCTGCGTATCTGTCACAATCATCTGGTTATCTATATATTCCACCACCACGCTGTTTCCTTCTGCATCAGCAATTGCAAAATGCACCATCATATTCATGGAAGCATGCATATCATATTCTCCTAATAATGCGACTGCCTCTTCAACATTGGCTGCCTGATTTAACAAAAGTCTCACCGCTGTAGTTGTGGTAATGTCCTTTTTGTCTGTATCCTGATTAATATTCTCACCATCCTGAATCATATTGACAGAGACAGCTAACCCTTTCTCATTCATTCCATCTAAAGGTGCATATACTCCAATCAGTGCCTGAATCTGGTCTGGGAGTTTACTGATATCCATACCATCTGCCTGAATAAAATCCATATTCACAGTAGAAATAGATGAATATCCGTCTTGCGGCTTTGAATGTAGAATTAACGCTTTACATCGTCCCCAGTCAAAATTTCGTCCAAAATAATATCCATCTGATTTTGATTTCACCAAAAACGTACTGCATCCAAATGGATTCCCACCAAAAATCAGATCAGGGATATTACTTAACAAATTCTCTTTTAGATAAGATATAACGTCTAAATCACTCTTTGCACCACCTGCTTCCATGAACCGTGCGAAACCGTTATTTCCTTCAAAGGAAATAGCAGCCAGTCCATTACTTAGTGCTGTCATCTCATCTTGTAATACGATATTTTCTATGTGATCCTCTGGACTACTGTCTATTAAATTTTCTGTTTCATCTTTTTGTTTGTTCTCTGTATTACCGCATCCTGTTATCCCTAATGCAAGGACACTCAAAAATAAGGCAATACATCCTAACTTTCTTTTCATTG
>JAUNJY010000032.1:25352-49970 GCA_030535455.1 bacterium | reverse complement strand
CCAGCAGCCTCAGCCAGGGCAGCAGTCGCAGCAGTACTATCAGCAGCCTCAACAAGGACAGCAGTTTCAGCAGGCACCTGGCGGGGGACAGACCTATATGGGGAATCAATTTTATAATGAGCAATATCAGAAGATGAAACAGAAATCAAGTACATATATTTCTACACTAGTACAGACATTTTTAAGTATTTTTCGTTATCCATATAATAAGGGGAAAGAATATGTAAGCGGAGCCAATGAAAAGCTGGCAATCGGGTTTATTGCGGTGCATGCTATTTTCAGCGGATTATTTTCTTTAGTAATCGCAAGGCAGATTAATTACACATTTGATCAGTTATCAAATGCACTCAGCTCACAATCAAGTTGGTCAAATTCTAGTTCATTATTGTCTGGTTCAAAATCAGTTTCAAATGTAATGGAAGTATCATATGCCAAGTTCTTTTTTATAGTACTTATATTTTCTGCGTTATTTTCCTTTATACTGGCAGGCTTGCTTTTCGTTGCAAACAAAGTGCTGAAAGGGAATGCATCCTTTAAAGAAATTCTTTGTCTTACCTCTATAAGAAGTGTCGTAATAAGCCCATTTATCCTTGTTTCTCTGCTTTTGGCATTCTTATCGCCTATGCTGGGAGCATATTTATTTATTGGATGTGAAATCTTAGCAATGTTTTATGTATATGCAGCAACGCCTGTAAATGATCCAAATGCAAAAGAACGATTACCAATTGTAATGTTTGTGGTGGTCCTTTTATTTGTTATCATTAGTTTCATAATCATGAAAAATGCGGTTGTTTTGTTATTACCGGATAAATTAAAGGATGCAATGGATCAGATAAGTAATTTTAGTTTTAATCAATATCTAAATTGATTTTATCCAAAGCCTGGTGACTTTGTCGACAAGCTGAAACGCCCTGTTTGGGCGTTTTTTTAATTTACGCGAATAACGAGCCAAAGTCATGTGAATATGACATTGGCGACTGTTGCTAACGCGATCCGGTTCGGCGCGGACAAAGTGTCATATCCTTCAAGATTAAGGAAGAAGACACTTTTTTATATTGCAAAAAGTGTTTGGTAAAGGGGAGATAATGCCAGTTTTCATGAATGAAGGTTGACAAGGAAAAATACGGATGGTATGATTATTTCAAGTTAAATCGGTACATAATAAAATAGCTTTATTGGTAGAGGTGCATTTTTAAAGAGTAGACATTTCGGATGTGTTTCAGGCACAGAGGAAGGATGTTGAAAGGGAAAAATGCCGAAGGTAAGATACCCCTGAAGTATCGGTCCTGGGGATATAGTGAATAACTATATAACTGTCATCAAATGGATGGAGTGCTACCTAAAGAATTATTTTTATCGGATTTTTAGATAGAAAATCTTTAGGAGTCGACTGCATGTCGGCTTTTTTCATTTCCTAGAAAACTTTTTTGAAAAGACTGACAGGAAGTAAATGTATCCCGAAAAATGGGTACAGGAGTTGATGTGTTGGAGACACTTTGTTATTATATGGGGGAGTGAATATTACTATCTGTATAATAGGATGTCCTGTGCAGAAATGTAAACACGGGAATGTTTTTGGTATCAGTGAAACTCACATAATGATTTCGAGAGAATAAACTAATACTAGTTATTAAGCAAACATCATGATGAGCATATGTATCAGAAAAGATCATTGAGGAGGTTTTTTATATGTCTATTTTTAAAGGTGCAGGTGTTGCAATTGTAACTCCTATGAAAGAAAATAATGAAGTAGATTATGATAGATTTGGAGAATTATTAGATTTTCAAATCAATAATCAAACAGATGCGATTATAGTATGTGGAACAACAGGAGAAGCTGCTACGTTAAGTCATGAAGAACATTTAGCATGTATCAAGTTTACTGTGGATTATGTAAATAAGAGAATCCCTGTAATTGCAGGTACTGGTTCTAACTGTACAGAAACAGCAATCTATTTGTCACAGAAAGCTGAAGAATATGGAGTAGATGGTTTATTGGTGGTTACACCATATTACAATAAAGCAACTCAAAATGGTTTAAAGAAACATTTTACTGCAATTGCAAATAGCGTTAAAGTACCTATTATTCTATATAATGTTCCAAGTAGAACGGGGTGTGCATTAAAAGCGGATACAATCGTTGAATTAGCAAAAACAGTAGACAATATCGTTGCTGTGAAAGAAGCATCTGGAGATATCTCTTTCGTTGCTGACTTAATGCAGAAAGCAGACGGATGTATCGACGTATATTCAGGAAACGACGATCAAATCGTTCCATTACTATCTTTAGGCGGTGTTGGCGTAATCTCTGTATTATCTAACATTTGTCCAAAGGAAACACATGATATCGTAGATTTATATTTAAACGGTAAAACAAAAGAAAGTTTAGCACTTCAATTAAAATACTTACCTGTTTGTCATAATTTATTTACAGAAGTAAACCCTATTCCTGTAAAGACTGCTTTAAAGTATATCGGAATTGACTGTGGTTCTTTAAGAAGCCCATTAACAGATATGGAAGAAGAGAATGCAGTAAAATTAAAAGAGGCAATGAAGGCAACAGGTATTAACGTAAAATAATCAACTAGAGAGTGAGGATAAAATTTTATGGTGAACATTATTATGCACGGATGCAGTGGTCATATGGGTCAGGTTATCACGGAATTGGTTCGTGAAGATGAAACATGTCAGATCGTTGCAGGAATCGCAATTGAAAGCAAGGGCGATTATGGATATCCTGTATTTGAAACGCTTGCAGATTGTGATATAAATGCAGATGTAATTATCGATTTTTCCAATGCAAAGGCAATCGATAACCTGCTTGCAGGAGCCGTAGAAAAGAAATTACCAATCGTTCTTTGCACGACTGGTCTTAGTGAGGAACAGCTTGCTAAGGTTGAGGAAAGCAGCAAAGAAATTCCTATTTTAAAATCAGCAAATATGTCACTTGGAGTAAATACTTTATTTAAACTAGTGCAAGAAGCTGTTAAAGTTTTAGGAAACGCTGGTTTTGATGTTGAAATCGTAGAAAAACATCACAATAAAAAGCAAGATGCACCAAGTGGTACTGCATTAGCCATTGCAGATGCAATTAACGAAGCAATGGATAACCGTTATGAATACATCTTTGACCGTTCTCATGTACGTAAACAAAGAGGGAAAGATGAATTAGGTATTTCTGCAGTTCGTGGTGGTACAATCGTTGGCGAACACGAAGTCATTTTTGCTGGAACTGACGAAGTAATTGAATTTAAACATACCGCATATTCAAAAGCAGTGTTTGCAAAAGGTGCAATTTCTGCAGGAAAATACTTAGCAGGCAAGACTCCTGGTATGTATGATATGCATGATGTAATCGGAGAATAGAACAAATTTAAATATAGTTTAGTTAAAAGGCAGGTAAGCCGCATGTAGATGCAGCTTGCCTGCCTTTTTTAATACATAGGAAAGCCAAGATGCACACTCACCTGACAAGAGAGTGTCGCTAGCGCGACCAGGTTCGACGCCGGAAACTATCTTCACAAAGACTATACAGAAAAATCACAGAATGTTCGTAATTTATCTGTATCATCAAACGTATGAATTTATATATCTATAAAGGTATTAAGGAGGAAGAGCTTTGATAGAAGTGAAAAATCTAGTCAAGAGATATGGCAGCTTTCTTGCAGTAGATCATTTATCATTTACAGTGGAAAAAGGCGAGATCGTTGGGCTTTTAGGGCCAAATGGTGCAGGAAAGTCAACAACGATGAATATGATTACTGGCTATATCTCATCAACAGAAGGAACGGTAACGATTGATGGCTACGACATATTTGATGATGCAGAGGATGCAAAGCAGCATATAGGCTATTTGCCAGAGCAGCCTCCGGTATATATGGATATGAAGGTTTCTGAATATCTTCAATTTGTAGCAGAGCTAAAAAAGGTGAAGAAGTCAGAACGTGCGGGAATGATTGAGAAGATCATGGAAGATACCATGTTAACGGAGATGAAAAATCGCCTGATTCGTCATTTATCCAAAGGATATAAACAAAGGGTCGGGATTGCTGGAGCTTTAATTGGATATCCGGATGTGATTATTTTAGACGAGCCTACAGTTGGACTTGATCCAAAACAGATCATAGAAATTCGGGACTTGATTAAGAAACTTGCGAAGAAGCATACGGTTATTCTGAGTTCTCATATCCTTTCAGAAGTCAGTGCGGTCTGTGACCGTGTCATCATTATTAACAAAGGAAAGCTGATTGTTGATGATACACCAGAAAGATTGGCAGACCATGCAAGGTTTGCAAGCGGAATAAAGCTTGTTGTAAAAGGTGACAAAGGCAATATCATTGGTGCATTAACAGAAGTGCCAAGTGTGGTTGATGTCAGTGTGGATAAAGAGGAAAACGGCTTTGTTTATGTGACGGTTTGTGGAAAAGAGAAAGAGGAAATCCGTGAGGATATATTCTTTAAGCTGGCAGAAGAGAACATGCCAATTTATACAATGCAGAAAATGACTTTTACATTAGAGGACATATTCTTAGAACTTACCAAAGAAGAGGAAAAGGAGGCTATGTAGGAAATGCTTGCAATTTATAAAAAAGAGCTAAGATCATATTTTACAACAGTCATTGGATTTATCTATGCTGCAATTTTTCTTGTAATTGTAGGAATTTACTTTATGGCATATAACCTGAATGGGCAGTATGCCAAATTTGAATATACAGTTAGTGCAATAGAGTTTTTATATATTGTATTAATTCCTATTTTGACTATGCGTCTGGTTGCAGAGGAGAATAAGCAAAAAACGGATCAGTTATTACTCACTTCCCCAATTTCCATTACCAAGATGGTATTAGGGAAATACTTTGCAGCATTTACGATGTACTTAGCACCAGTGGTAATTATGTGTTTCTATCCAATTATCATTGCAAGATATACGTCAGTAAGCTTTGCACCGTATTATGCCACTGCATATGCCTGTATTTTTGGATTTGTAATGCTGGCAGCAGCGTATATTGCATTAGGATTATTTATTTCTTCCATTACGGAAAATCAGGTAATTGCCTTGATTATTACGGCAATTGCAGTATTTATCAGCTATATTATGCCGGGAATTGAATCCATGCTACCAACGGACAATCAGTCTTCTTGGTTAATCCTCAGCCTTTTGGTATTAATAGT
Organism: bacterium; assembly: GCA_030535455.1. Classification (GTDB taxonomy): domain Bacteria; phylum Bacillota; class Clostridia; order Lachnospirales; family Lachnospiraceae; genus KM106-2. The sequence continues at coordinate 44,798 of JAUNJY010000032.1, read as the reverse complement.
ATCCTTGATTATATATCTTAGCATTCATAATATTACCATGACTATGATAATCGGGATTGTGGCAGAGGGAGCACTAATGTTTCTCTATTTATTAAAACCTTCATTCTATGATGGACTTGTTACGAAAGTGCTAGATGTATTCTCCATAAGCGAGAAATTTACAAACTTTAGTGCAGGAATTTTAGACATCAATGCAATCATCTATTTCTTAAGTGTGGCGGTTATGTTTATCCTAATCACCATCCAGGTAATTAAGAAAAGAAGATGGAGCTAGGAAAGGGGGAATACAAAAAATGAGCAAACGATTGAAAAAAGAAAATTTTAGTTTACTAAAGAAACACATCGCAGCAGAATTTAAAAGCAAGAAGTTTAAAAATGGTGCGTATAGCAGTGCAATCATAGTGGTGATATTAGTTGCAGTGGTATTTGTAAATTTATTATTTAGTGAATTCGATTTATCTATCGATCTTTCTACAGAGGGAACTTACACTCTTACAGACCAGACGAAGAAGGTAATGGATGGTGTAAAAGACGATGTAACAATTTATTATGTGGTGCAGGACGGCAGTGAAATCACCATGATCAAGAATATTTTAAGAAAGTATCCAGGTCTTTCTGACAAGGTAAAACTGGTGAATAAAGATCCGGATCTATATCCTACCTTTGTACAGAAATATACAGGAACAGATACCGATGTGTCCAGCAACAGTGTAATTGTGGTAAATGAGACAACAGGAGTATACAAATACATTCCTTACACGGACATGTTGGTTTATGACGATACGGACTATTCTTACTATTATACAGGCTCTAGTTCTTCACCTTCAGCAATTGATGTGGAAGGACAGGTAACGGCAGCCATTCAATATGTATCCAATGAAAACAATGCAAAGCTATATCAAGTAACTGGACATGGAGAGACAGAACTTACTTCCTATGTTACCAGTGAGTTTACTAAACTATGTACAACGGTAGATTTTTTACAGACCCGTTCGGCTTCAGAAGTACCAGAGGATTGTGATATTCTTATGATCAATGGACCAACTACTGATTATACAGAAGCAGAGGTGACCTTGATTAAAGAATACCTTGAAAATGGCGGAAAGGCATTTATCTTAGTAAATCCACAGGCAACTGGACTTACTAACTTTAACGGACTAGTAAAGCAGTACGGTGTAGAAGTAAAAGATGGAGTTATTATGGAGTCTGCATCTAATTCTATTAGTAATTACCCATATTATTTAATTCCGACAATAGCAACGTCTGACCTTACAACAGGTATCAGTATAAATACCAACCCAATCCTAATTCCGATTTCTGTAGGATTAACAAATGCTAGCACAAGAGATACAGTAACGTTGACACCATTCTTAACAACATCAGACGATGCCTTCTTAAAACAAGGAACGGAATGGCAAAGTTATGATAAGGAAAGCCAAGATATAGAGGGACCATTTACTCTTGGTGTATTAGCCAGTGAGACTTATAATGATGTGACAACAGAAGTCGTTGTATTATCAAGCAGCAACCTTATTGCAGATGATTTCATGCAATATGATATGTATGGAAATGCAACATTGGTTAATAATATTATTTCTTACCTTGGTGGGCAGGAGACAGGGCTTTCTATCCCTTCAAGAAGTCTATCAGAAGCCTATATTACACCAACAAGTGCCAACGTTGTGATGTGGTCAATTATCTTAATCGTAATTATACCAATTGTCCTTTTAGCAACAGGATTTGTTATTTGGTATCGTAGGAGGAAAGCATAATGAGCAATAGGAAAAAGAAGAAAAGCAGGACGCTTTGTATTCTTATTCTCTTATGTGTAATATGTGGAGGCGCATATCTATGTGTCCATGGATATATGTCATCTAAAAATAAGACGGATGAGGATAGCCAGGCAGAGGAAGTGTCATCGGAACAGCTCCTTTCTGAGACAACCGATGATGCAACAAAGATCTCCTATAAAAAGGGAGATGAGACAATTGTACTTGTAAAAGAAAATGATACATGGAAATGGCAAGCGGATAAAAATTGCCCAATTGATCAGACAAAAGTAAGTGATATGCTATCGGTATTTGCTTCTACCGAAGCAACAAAGAAGATTGCTGACAACGAAGAAAATAATGCAGAGTATGGACTAGATCAGCCATCCTTGACTGCAACACTGACATTAAAGGATAAGTCCACAGTAAGTTATCAGGTTGGGATTGCAGCAATTGGTAGTTCCGATGGCTACTATGTCAGTGTTAGCGGAAAAGAAGGTGTTTATCTTGCGCCAGTAACTGTATATTCTCCATTCCAATATAGTGAGCAACAGCTGGTTTCCATAGAGGATGCTCCTGAAATTACGTCGGATTATATTTATAATGTAGCCGTAAAAAAAGGAACGGATACTGTATTTGCAGTAAAAAGCAAGGATAGCGACTACGTAATTACGTCTCCTTACAAAGAACAAGTGGAAGCAGATTCAGATAATATATCTACGCTGCTTTCTGGTTATACAGCATATTCATTTACTGAAAATGTAGATTATGCAGGAAAGAATTTAAGTAAATATGGATTGGATCATCCTGCGTATACGGTTGAAGTAAAGTATTATGAAGCAGTAGAGGAGGAGGTCGAAAGTGAAGACTCTGACACAACTGCAAGTACTACAACTAAAAAGGGTGATAAGAAAACATTTACACTATCCATTGGTGACAAAGATAAAGATGGAAACTATTATGTACAGATGAGTGGTTCCTTAAGCGTGTATCTGATGTCCGAAAGCAGTGTGACTGCGCTAATCGATGTGGATGCCTTTAGCGTTGTGGAAACGGCGCCTGTTTCTATCGATCTGACTTCTGTTAAGAAGATTACATTTAAGACAGAGGATAAGACTTATACTATGACGGCAGATGCAAAGGACGCAGATGAAACTGAGTCGGATGACAGTGAAGAAAGTGTATATAATGCAACCTTTAATGGAAAAGACATGGATGATGAAACCGCGACTTCTTTATATAGCAAGCTTACGGCTTTGGAGTATAAAAAGGAGATAGAAGGGAAAGAAAAGGGACAGAGTAAAGTATTGTCGATAAAGATTGAGTATGGAGATAAGAGCCAGTATTCAAAGACAATCGTAATAAATACCCTGGACTCTGATTATGATCAAATCATAAATGATCAGGTATCCGCATTTGCAGTAGATAAGCGAGTAGTGGATGAACTGATTACTGAATTAGAAAAGATATAATTGAAAGAGAAGAGCCTAGTCAGCGACACAAGAAATGTATTGCTGACTAGGCTCCCTTTCATTGAAAAGCCATTTATGTATAATTTTACAATAACCACATATACTTTCACTAATCTTTCTTTTTTTAATGAAAGTAAGAAACAAGTTTGTTACAATGAGTTTTATCGTAAAATGAAAATAAATTAATAAATTGGACAACATATTACCCCTCTAATAACAATATAATAGGATAAGTACTTAGAAGGGTATGAAAAAATTGTACTAACAGGTGGTTTATATGATAAGCAATAAAGTAAAAATTTCGTTAATTGCTATATGCGCAGTCTTAATCGTATCGGTATTTATTATTAATGTGACTGAACGAGTAAATAGTAATAAAGATCCTCTTTTGGATTCTGTTGTAAAACATACGGATGAGTCAGGAATTACAAGATCATATATGGCAAAAATGGTATCGCTTCTGGAGTATTCAAAGGATGAGTTAAGGCTGTTAGACACGACAGTGGAATTTGACGACGTAAAGAGTGACGAGTGGTTCTACACGTATGTAAATGGTCTTAGTTCTATGAATGTTTGCGAGATACTTATAGGGAAGAGCACTTCTTTTGAACCAGAAAGAAGGGTGACTTATGGTGAGCTTGGACAGATTGTCATAAAGCTTGCAGAACATATAGATAGTAATGAAGTGAAAAAGGCAATGCCAGCACTTTGGAAGGAAGATGCAGATAAAGAAGTAGAATGGGATACATTTCTTAGTGCATACAATTATTTGATTAATCAGGTATATGGAAAAAGTGACACAAGTCCATTGAAAGAAAGTATGAAGACAAAAGAACTGTACGTGGTAGGAACACAAGAGAACAAGGAAAGCTTTTCTGAGGTCGAAACAATCACAGATAGTGGTACTTTTACCAATGACGGTGTGGATATGGAACCTTTTATGGACACTATGATTAAGGTGGCTGTAAGGGATGATGAAATTCTATATGTAAAGGAACTGATTACCAAGGAAGTTACACTGGCCAATGTGTATATTACCGGGCAGGATGGAAAAAAGCTGAAGCTTTACGTAAATGGAATTGAACGAGAATTTGAGATGAATAATGAGATTGATGAAGATGTGACGAAAAAGGTTGCCGATGTAGTCATAAGTAACAAGCTGGTAAAAAGCATTAATTTAAAGCCGGAGACAATCAGAGCCAAGGTATTAGTCGCAAAGGATGATTACATCGAGTTAGAGAAGTATGGGAAGCTCCCAGTGGATCAAAATTTTAAGGTGTATAAGGTGTATGATAAGATTGCAATGGAAATGACCAATGACCTTTTGGTCGGATATGATAATGCAGATTTTGTCCTTTGTGATGGAAAGATATGCGCAGCATTGATCACCAAGGAAATCAAAGCAAAGAATATCCGGGTTATTCTAAATACAACCAGTTATCGAGGCTTATATCACAGCAAGGTAAAAGTGACCAGCGACAGTAAGTTTACCATTACCTATGGTGATAATAAGAAGACATTTAAAGCAGGCAGCGAGGTTGAGATTACAAAGAAAAGCAGTTATCTAAAGAAGGGAAGACTTTCGATTGAGCCGGAGGACAAAGACGGAAGAATTAAGATCCTTACAATAGAGAGAGGGCAGGGAAATCCTAGCTATCGTGGGAAAATTGAGGTTGCCAGTACGGATTCAGGCCTTACAATTGTAAATGAGGTTTCGTTAGAAGAGTATTTATATTCCGTAATACCAAGTGAGATGCCAACGTCATATGGATTAGAAGCGCTGAAAGTTCAGGCAATCTGTGCAAGAAGTTATGCCTACAACCATCTGGTAGCCAACTCCTGCAGCAAGTATGGAGCTCATGTAGATGATAGCACAACCTATCAGGTTTATAACAACCATGAAGAAGACGATCTGTCAGTGCAGGCAGTGAAAGATACCTATGGTCAGGTACTTCAATATAATAATTCAGTAATCTTTGCATATTATTTTTCTACTTCATGCGGAACTACGGCGGATATCAGTGCAGTTTGGTTAGGCAGCGATGAGTCAGAATATCTTCAAGGGAAGTTCCAGGGAAGTGACAAGAGTGCAGAACAGAATTATTCGGATGAAAAGAAGTTTTATTCCTTTATCAAGTCCACTAAAGAGGATGCTTACGAGAAGGATTATCCTTGGTATCGTTGGAATGTGACCATTAGTTTCAGTGACCTTAAGAGAATGGTAGACAGAAGGCTGTTAGCACTTTATAAGAAAGAGAGTTCCTATGTTCTGACAAAGGATACGGATGGAGTATATAAGAAGATTTCAATCAATACAGTAGGAGATATCAAAGATATCAATATTAGCAAACGTGACAGCAGCGGACTGGCAACTGAGCTGATTATCAAAGGCTCTAAGAATACAGTGAAAATTAAGTCAGAGTCATTTATTCGTCAGTTGTTAGGGCCAACCTACAGCACGATTGTCCGACAGGATAAAAGTGAGGTAGAAAACCTGACACTTCTGCCAAGTGCATTTATTGTCTTTGATAAAGTGAAAAAGGAAAGCAAGATTACCGGAGTTAAGATCTCCGGTGGCGGTTATGGCCATGGAGTCGGAATGAGCCAGAATGGAGTGAAGGCCCTTGTAGACCTGGGTAAGAACTATGTAGATATTTTGAAATATTATTATACAGGAATTGAAATTGGACGGATTTATTGATAAAAAACTCCCCGGTATCTAAGGATATTGGGGAGTCTTTTAGTAATAAAAAAGTGATAAAAGATTTTTTAGATCCTTTATCACGTTCTATTAGCCAGAGTATCCGTAGATTTGATTTTTCTTCTTTAAGAAGACGACACATTCAATCAGAGCAATAAACTCAGCAACCGGAATTGCAAGCCATACTCCATTGATGCCAAAAAGCATTGGTAATATAAGAAGTGAGACTATAATGCATAAGAAGGTTCTTGTAAAGGAGATGATTGCAGAGGTCTTTCCGTCCGATAATGCAGTAAATAACGAAGATGAAAAGATATTCAATCCACTAAACAGATACGTAACGGAAAAGATACGAAATCCTGTCAGTGCAAGTGCATAGGTACTGCTGTCACGAGAAACAAATAAGCGTACAATCAAATCGGCAGAGAAGAAGGAGAGTCCGGTAATCAAAATAGAAGATACCAGCACAAAACGTGTACAAATCTTATAAACATTTTGTAATTCTGCCTTATTCTTAGAGCCATAATTGTAGCCGATAATTGGTGCGGCACCCATAGAGAATCCCATATACATAGAGTTAAATAAGAACTGCGCATAAAGGATGATCGTAATAGATGCGACACCTGCTTCGCCAACAAGCTTCATCATCACAAGGTTAAATAGCAAGGTAACTACTGCATTGGAAAGATTAGTCACCATTTCGGAAGAACCATTTATGCATGCCTGTTTTAGGCTGGCAAAGTCAAAGGAAAAACGGACAAAGTGCAAATCACCTTTTACCAAGAAGAAGTAAATAACTCCCGATATTGCTGGTATAAGCTGGCCAATTCCGGTTGCTAAGGCTGCACCTACTACTCCAAGACCAAGTGGTCCCATAAATAAATAATCTAAAAATGCATTTGCAAGCCCGCCCACTACGGTAAGGAGTAAGCCAAGCTGTGGCTTTCCAGCAGTTACGAATAGTGTCTGGAACAGTGCCTGAAGCATTGCAGCAGGAGCAAACAATATGGTAACTTTTAAGTAAGAGATACAGTAAGGAAGCAAAAGATCACTAGAACCAAGCAGCTTACAGATTGGAGTGATAAATAGAGTAGTGATTACAAGGATAAGGATACTTGCAGCAACTCCGGTAATGATGAAAAAGGTAAAGTTATCAGTTGCTTCTTTATATTTTCCTTCTCCCATCTTTTTAGAAATTACCGCATTCCCACCCGAAGCGATCATGACTCCAATTGCCAATAGGATATTGATCACGGGGTATACGATGTTGGCGGCAGATAAAGCATTGCTGCCAACGTATCTGGAAATAAATATCCCATCTATAATTGTGTAAAATGACATGAATGCCATCATAATAATTGAAGGTAATGAAAACTTCAAAAATGAGACTGGTGTAAATTTTTGTGCAATGGATTGCGACATAGAAAACCTCCATAAGTATGTTGTGTATATGTTTCGACTTTGCTATCATAAAGTATATGGTTACCATATAGTCAAGAAGAAAATAAGGAAAAAGTAATGAAAAATGGAAAATACGTATCAACCGGTGAGTTTGCAAAAATGATGAATGTGACCAAAAATACTCTATTTCATTATGATCAGATGGGATTGTTCTCTCCGGAATTAAAACTGAAGAACGACTATCGCTACTACTATATCTATCAAAGCGAAGAGCTGGATGCCATCCTTGTGTTAAAGGAACTGGGCATGTCACTTTCGGAAATCAAGGTATATCTTGAAAATCGAACTCCAGAGCGAATGGAAGAACTGCTTTATGTACAGGAGCAACAGTTAGAAGAGAAGATTAGGCATCTTGAAAGCAGGAAGAATTGGATTGAAGAAAAACGTAAAAAGATTAGCCATTTGAAACAAGTGGATTTAGAAAAAATACAAGTGGAGCATTTTAAAGAGCGTTATTATATCAAAGCGTCGATAGATCATAATTCATCTGAGGTGGAGTATTCCTATCTGATAGGTGAGTTAATTCGGGAATATAAAAAGAAAGATGGGAAAATGGGATATGAAATCAGCTATCTGCAAACAAACAAAGCAATAAAGGCCGGCGATTACATGAACTACCAGGCAGCAGCATTGTTATTTGAAGAACGTCCAACAGGCATTGAATGTGAGGTGTTAAAAGAAGGTGATTATGTAGTTGCATATCATAATGGACATTGGGACACCATTGATGAGACCTATAAACGTATTTTAGAATACTTAGAGGAAACAGGTCTTACTGTGGAAGAGGAGTATTTTGAAATTACATTGCTTGATAAACTGATGGTACAGAAAATAGAGGAATATGTAACGGAGATTTTTGTACGTCTTAAATAAGACAAGGGAACCCAGTGTTTGGAGTTCCCTTTTGTTATCCCTATTTTTCTTTTTTTATTAAAATTCCATTATTCTGCATATATACATTCAGTTCTGCACCGACAAATAGTATATACATACAGAAATATACCCATAACATCAATAAGACCATGGCTGTCAGGCTTCCGTAAGTGGAAGAGAACCCTGCCATATGATCAATGTAAAAGGAGTATCCGAAGGAGAAAATCAGCCATCCAGCAGCAGCAATTAAAGCACCCGGCAATTCGCGTAATATTTTAGTCTTTCTGTTAGGAATGAACACAAACATTAATAGGAAGAATAATGTCAGCAGTATCAGAGTGACCACGGCGCGGATACTAATGACGAACAAAGCAAGATCTGCTAATTCAGGGAAGTATTTGAAGAATAAATCATAAATCTGATTGCCGAATACCAAGAAGATTAATGTGATAATTAATAAAACTGTAAATACAAGTGTATAAACGGCTGAAATCAGGCGAAGCTTTATATAATTTCTTGTTTCCTTAATATGATAAACAGAGTTTAATCCACGAACCAGCCCAAGGAATCCTTTTGAAGCAGACCAAAGAGTAGTGATGGCAGTAACGGATGTTACTGTAGTCGTAGTATTCAGATAAAGCTCTTTTACAATAAGGGAGAGTGTGCTGCTAATTCCATTGGGAATTATATCGTAAAATCGCGACAGAATATCTTCACGTAATGGTATATACTGAATTAATGTCAATAAAAACATAATAAAAGGGAAAAAGGATAGAATTAGGAAGAAGGCGGCCTGCGCAGAGAAGACAGAAACATATGCCTCATTCATATCCTTCATGATTTCTCGTACCATTTGGTAGAGACGTTTTATACTCATAAGTAACCTCCAACGGTTATAAATCGAATCATTCTACTTCTATTTAAAGTATATGACCTAAAATCCGTAAGTATTATTTTTATCATTATTATGTATCAAAAGCAAGTATTTTACTTTAAATTAGAAAAAAAACACAGCTCGTCTTGACAGTCAACCAATTTGTGTTACAATGAATACTAATATAACTAAAAGCAAAGAAAGTGAGTATATTCAAGGTCTTAAGGGTGTTGAGTATAGGGATTATTAATTTCTTTACAGAGAGAGGAAGCCGTCGGCTGGAAGCTTCTTTAAGTTCAATTAATAGTTTATTTTCCCACTGGAGCTGCATATCTGAAGGAGTTTATTTGGTAGGATATGACGTTAATGCACGTTACGCATATACTAAGAGCCTATTGTTATTGGAATAGGAATTAGGGTGGTACCGCGGGTATAGATATAACCGTCCCTTTATTGTCAGGGGCGTTTTTTTTATGCCAAAATGTATATATTATGCATAAAAGGCCCTTGTAGCATAGATTAGAATTCAAATTCGAAAGGAGAATCCCCATGAAAGAAAAGTTACAGAAAATCATGGATGATGCGTTAGCACAAATTAATGCATCAGAACAAATGGACAAGTTAAATGAAATTAAGGTATCTTTCTTAGGTAAAAAAGGAGAATTAACTTCTGTCCTTAAATCAATGAAAGATGTTGCACCAGAGGAACGTCCAATGGTTGGTCAATTAGTAAATGACGCAAGAAATGCAATCGAAGCAAAGCTTGATGAAAAGAAAGCAAGATTCGAAAAAGCAATCTTAGAAGCTCGTCTTCAGAATGAAACAATCGATGTTACTTTACCAGCAGAAAAACCTATGGTAGGGCACCGTCATCCAAATACAACTGTTTTAGAAGAAGTAGAAAGAATTTTCGTTGGTATGGGATACGAAGTAGTGGAAGGTCCAGAAGTAGAGTACGATTACTATAACTTCGAAGCACTTAACATTCCTGCAAACCATCCAGCAAAAGATGAACAAGATACATTCTATGTAAACTCTAACATCTTATTACGTACTCAGACATCTGGTGTACAGGTTCATGAAATGGAAAAAGGAAAACTTCCTATCCGTATGATTGCTCCAGGTAGAGTATTTAGATCGGATGAAGTTGATGCTACTCATAGCCCATCCTTCCACCAAATCGAAGGTTTAGTTATCGACAAGAACATCACATTTGCAGATTTAAAAGGAACATTACAACAGTTTGCTGCTGAACTATTCGGACCAGAAACAAAAGTTAAATTCCGTCCTCATCATTTCCAATTCACTGAGCCAAGTGCTGAAGTTGACGTTAGCTGCTTCAAATGTGGTGGAAAAGGATGTCGTTTCTGTAAAGGCGAAGGCTGGATTGAAATCCTTGGCTGTGGCATGGTTCATCCAAACGTTCTTAGAATGTCTGGAATCGATCCAGAAGTTTACTCAGGATTTGCATTTGGTGTAGGTCTTGAACGTATCGCTTTATTAAAATACGAAATTGACGATATGAGACTTCTTTACGAAAACGATTACCGTTTCTTAAAACAATTTTAAGTGGGCTTTTGCACAGGAGGGCTGTGGAAATTCTTTTCGGATAAAAATCTTAGTAGGGGAGCGAAATATTCATAGGGACAGCAGCATACCATTGTCTTTCCGCTACCTCTACAGAGACTTCCGAATATGCGCTTAAGTCATACACCTTGCGGCGTCTGCCTAAAGCGGATATTCAGTCGTCTCAGTAACGGTAGAGGAAAGACAATTGGTATTGCTTGCTCGCACTATGAATATTCTGAAGGCTGTGAGATTTTTATCCGAAAGAATTAGCGAAGGTTTTCGAGTGCAAAAGCAATAGATAAAGTAGTTTTGAGAAAACTACTTTATAGAAAAGACTAGTTTCACAAAGGCGCAAAACCGTAAAGCATGAAAGGCCATGGGAGACTAGCAAGATAACCGAATAGAAGACCAGTGATGAGTCGCTGGATAATAAAATATAGAGAAATTAAATTTGGAGGTAATAGGCATGAATACACCTTTATCATGGATTAGAGCTTATGTTCCTGAACTTGATGTAACTGATCAGGAATATATGGATGGAATGACTTTATCAGGTTCCAAAGTTGAAACAATTGAAAATCTTGGGGAAAACCTTGATAAAATCGTTGTTGGTAGAATTAATAAAATTGAAAGACACCCAGATGCAGATAAATTAGTTGTTTGTCAGGTACAAATCTCAGAAGATGGAGAAGAAGTACAAATCGTAACAGGTGCTCAGAATGTATTAGAAGGACAATTGGTTCCTGTTGTACTTGATGGCGGACGTGTTGCTACAAATCACGACGGAGAAAAAGTTCCAGGTGGAGTTAAGATCAAAAAGGGTAAATTAAGAGGAGTTCCATCATTCGGTATGATGTGTTCCATCGTTGAACTTGGTTCTAACAGCGATTTCTACCCAGACGCAGTAGACGGTATCTACATCCTTAGTGATAATGAAGCTTACAAAGATGCAAAGATCGGTTCTGATGCAGCAGAAGTACTTGGTCTTAGAGACACTGTAGTAGAATATGAAATTACATCTAACCGTGTAGATTGTTTCGGTGTTGTTGGTATTGCTAGAGAAGCAGCTGCAACATTCAGAAAACCATTTGTTCCTCCAGTAATCAAAGAGACTGGAAACAACGAAAAAGCAAGTGATTACATCAGTGTAGATGTATTAGATAATGAACTTTGCAGCCGTTATATCGGTAGAGTTGTAAAGAATATCAAAATGGGACCATCTCCAGAATGGATGCAAAGAAGACTAGCTAATGCTGGTATCCGTCCAATCAATAACTTAGTAGATATCACAAACTACGTTATGGAAGAAATGGGCCAACCAATGCATGCTTATGATTTAGATACAGTAGCAGGCAAAAAGATCATCGTTCGTCGTGCAAATGACGGAGAAAAATTCACAACTCTTGATGGACAAGAAAGAGACGTAGATTCTTCCATGTTAATGATCTGTGATGAAGAAAAAGCAATCGGCGTTGCAGGTATCATGGGTGGAGAAAACTCTATGATTACTGATGACGTTAAGACTGTATTATTTGAAGCAGCTTGTTTCGATGGTACAAACATCCGTCATACAGGTAAAAAACTTGGTATGAGAACAGATGCTCAGGCTAAATTTGAAAAAGGTCTTGATCCAAACACTGCTTTAGAAGCAATCAACAGAGCTTGTCAATTAATTGAAGAATTAGGCGTTGGTGAAGTTGTTGGTGGAATGGTTGACGTTTATCCAGAAGTACGCGGACCAAAATACGTAGACTTCTGCCCTAACAAGATCAATCAATTATTAGGAACTGACCTTGATGAAGAAACAATGCTTTCTTACTTCAAGATGATCGACCTTGATTACGATGCAGAAAAGAAACAAGTGGTAGTACCATCTTGGAGACAAGATCTTGAATGCATGGCTGATCTTGCAGAAGAAGTAGCTCGTTTCTACGGATATGATAAGATCCCAGTAAGCCTTCCAACAGGTGAAGCTACTGCAGGTAAGATTTCTTTCAAATTAAGAATTGAAAATATTGCCCGCGACGTTGCAGAACAATTTGGCTTCAACGAAAGCATGAATTACTCTTTCGAAAGTCCAAAAGTATTTGATAAATTATTACTTGATGCAGATGATAAATTAAGAGAAACAGTAACAATCACTAACCCATTAGGCGAAGATTACTCCATTATGAGAACATTACCTCTTAACGGAATGCTTTCCTCTTTATCTACAAACTTCAATCACCGTAATAAGAACGTTCGTTTATACGAAATCGCTAACATCTACCTTCCAAAGGCACTTCCTGTAACGGAATTACCAGATGAAAGAACTCAATTCTCCTTAGGTATGTACGGAGAAGGCAATTTCTTCACAATGAAAGGTGTTGTAGAAGAATTCCTTGAAAAATGCGGACTTAAAAAGTTAGTAACTTATAATCCTAAAGCAGGAAAGAACTTCTTACACCCAGGTCGTCAGGCAGAAATCATCTACGATGGCGTTGTAATCGGTTACCTTGGAGAAATCCATCCAATCGTTCAACAGAACTATGCAATTAAAGAACGTGTAAACGTTGCAGTAATTGATATGCCAGAAGTAGTAGAACGTGCAACATTCGACGTAAAATACGAAGGCGTTGCTAAATTCCCTACAGTAACTCGTGACATCAGTTTAATGATGAAGAAAGAGGTTATGGTTGGGGAAATTGAAGCTGTAATTCGTAAGAATGGTGGAAATCTACTTGAAAGCTATCATTTATTTGATATCTACGAAGGAAGCCAGATTGCAGAAGGTTACAAATCAGTAGCTTACTCCATCAGTTTCAAAGCAAAAGACCGTACGCTTGAAGATAAAGACGTAACTCCTGTAATGGAAAAAATCGTGAATGCATTAGAAGCAATGGGCATTGAACAACGTAAATAGTAACCGCTCAATATAGATACTTTAATATGTAAGAATAAGGGAAATGTACCAGTGAACTTTTGCTGGTTCATTTCCCTTTTCTAGTTGAATTACCATCAAATTGTGGTAAGATTAAAAAAGAGTGCACATTTATATATTGGAGTGAAAATAATTGAGTAGTAAAAGGAAGCAGCAAACAAGAAATGTGTTACGATTTTTATTTGTAATTTATATGGGTGTTTTATTTTATTTCATGTTTTTTAGTGAACGTTATGGTAGAACTGCCGGAAATAACACATATCGTTGGAATTTAGAATTATTTCTCGAGATAAAGAGATTTGTAAAATATAGAGACATCGTTGGAGTAGAAAGCTTTATTGTCAATATACTAGGAAATATCCTGGTATTTGCACCAATCGGTTTTTTAGTACCAATTGTCAGAAAAAAGAAGCAAGTGAGAGAGACAAAGAACTGGTTTCAAAGAACAGGAAGAGCGATTGGACTTTTATTTCATGTAACCTTAGTAAGTCTGGAATTATCCTTATTTATCGAAATTACTCAGCTAATCACAAAGGTAGGTTGTTTTGATGTAGATGACTTATTTATGAATACAGTAGGTGGATTGCTCGGAGGAATTGTTTATTTAATATGCCACAGAATAATAAGAAGGAGATGATAAACGATGAAGTATAAGAAGAAAAAAGGCGGCTATATGTTTACCGACAAGAAGCACTCAATTGAGGGGATTTTTGCAGTAATCATTGGTATTATAATTCTTGCCACAATCATTGTGTTAAGTTACCAGTCAAGCCTGTCAGGCGGAAATGGGCCAATATTATATGGAATAATAAGCTTTTTTGCTATGATTATATCCTTTGGGGCATTTGTTGTATCGGTTATGTCACTTAGGGATAAAGAAGTATTTCGAGGTTTTCCGATAGTAGGTTCCATTCTAAATGGGCTGGTTTTTGTAACATTATTTCTTATTTACATTGTAGGAATCAGTATTTAGAGGGAATAGTCAGATAGAGAGGATTTCTTATTTGAGTCAGAAAGGAGAGAATATGGAGAATATATCAATACTTGTAGTTGATGATGATAAAGAAATTGCGCAGTTAGTAGAGATTCATTTGGCAACTGATGGCTATAACGTCTTAAAGGCAAACAATGCATATGAAGGACTTGAATTATTGGAAAAAAATGATGTCAAGCTGGCTATTTTAGACATTATGATGCCCGGTATGGATGGGCTGGAAATGTGTAAAAGGATTCGTGAAAAAAGCGCTATACCCATTATCATGCTTAGTGCAAAGTCCACCGATTTAGATAAGATCAAAGGATTAAGTACAGGAGCCGATGATTATGTGATTAAGCCATTTAATCCATTGGAGCTGACGGCCAGGGTAAAGTCACAGCTTCGTAGATTTACGCAGCTTAATCCAT
This sequence comes from bacterium, assembly GCA_030535455.1. Classification (GTDB taxonomy): domain Bacteria; phylum Bacillota; class Clostridia; order Lachnospirales; family Lachnospiraceae; genus KM106-2. The sequence goes on along the minus strand of JAUNJY010000032.1, from coordinate 29,755 downwards.
CAACCCATGAAGCTGCATCTGATAATGACATAGTGACAGAGCATCTTACCATAAGCAAAGAGGCACATCGAGTGATTGCTTATGATAAAGAAGTGAAGCTGACACCAATTGAATTTGATATTTTATATTTACTTGCATCCAATTTAGGAAAGGTATTTAGCACAGAGGAAATCTTTGAGTCCGTTTGGAATGAGAAGATGTTTGAAGCAAATAATACCGTAATGGTTCATATTAGACGATTACGAGAAAAGATAGAGATGGATTCCCGTAACGCCCAGATCATAAAAACAGTATGGGGAGTGGGATACAAAATTGACCAGTAGAAGTGTATTTAAGAGCTTTCGATTTGAAGTTGTTTTATACAGTATATTAAGTTTATTATATACCATTGCAACAGAAGCAATTATCTATTGTTTTGCATATTATATCAAATTGTTTGTAAAAGGTCTGGTTGAAGCCGGAAGAGCAAACATAAGCATGCGACAGGCACTTCAGAATGCCTGGAATATGCCAATACAAAACAATACAAGTTTTTTAGATGGGTCTTCGTCCACCGGACTTACCCATTCACTAACGTCTGTACTTACTCTGAATAGAGATTATTTGGTGATCACTTTGATTTTTGCATTTATTATAGGAATGATCTTATTTACCCTGTATTTTCTAATGCTTACAAGACGATTATCCAATTATTTATATGAAATATCCGATGGCATCAAGGTGATTGCCAGCGGTAAATTTGAATCTAGAATTCGTGTTAAAAATGAGGATGAGTTTGCAGTCATTGCAGCATCCGTAAATAAGATGGCATCGGATATCAATGAGATGATGGAAAATGAGCGTAAAAGCGAGCAGCTAAAGCATGAGCTGATTACTAATGTGGCTCATGATCTTAGGACACCACTGACCTCTATAATTGGCTATCTGGAGCTGTCTAGAAAGCCGGAGATAAGCATTGAGGATAAGGAGCATTATGTCTCAATTGCCTATGATAAATCAAAGCGTCTGCAGAGTCTGATTGAGGACTTATTCAGTTATACTAAGTTTAGTTCTGGCGAGGTAAAGCTTGTGAAGCAGGAAATCGACTTACTTAAGCTATTACAGCAGATGATCGATGAGTTTTATCCAAGCTTTCAGGAGGCCAATCTGGAATATGAGCTGGTCAGCAATGTGAAAAAGGCCATGTTATCCATAGATGGAAGTCTGCTTGCCAGAGCCATTGCTAATTTGATCAGTAATGCAATTAAATATGGGAAACAGGGCAAGAAAATTAAGATAGAGTTACAGAAAACAGAGCATGATTATGAGATTGCAGTTGTCAATTATGGATCGATTATCCCAAAAGAGGACATTCCCTATATCTTTGATAAGTTTTATCGCGTGGAGTCATCAAGATCCATGGACACAGGAGGGACTGGCTTAGGACTTGCAATCGCTAAAAAGATTATCAATCTTCATGATGGTGAACTGACCGTATCTAGTAATGCATTTAAAACTGAATTTAAAATGATATTGCCATATAAGGAGTAAGAGATATAATCTTATTCCTTTTTTTTATGAAGAGGAAGCTCCTATTCATAAAAAAATGCCCTATAAAACAGGGCGTACGATTCGTGTTTATGTGAAATAATTCTGTAACATTTTTAAAGGAATATGCTTGTGAATTATTACAAAATTATAAAAGGAAAAAACAGTAAATTTGGTTGCTTTACTAGTTCTATTGGTGTTTTAGGAAATCGTATTTTGACATATCTCCGATTTTGTTTCATAGTTATTGACTCATTGTTAAGAAAGACTATAATTAGTTAACATAAATGTAAAATATTGACAATGAAAAGGGGAGTTATATGTTGCATCTTCACTCATTTCTTCATAGGTTTCATGCAAATACCAAACATCTTAAGAAGGGTCCATGTGCATCAATTGCTGTAATTACAGTGTGTACCTTAGCATGCACTTCATTTGCATTTCCAGAGAAAGTGATTACAGGATCTAATTCAATTAAGATTGTTGAGGCAAGTGACAGTTATCTAAATAGTGAAACTATGGAGGGAAATCAGATTACAAGTTTATTACAAATCGATGAGAAGAGTGAAACAACGCAAGATAAGAATAGTCTGTTAGATAAACTTATTATAGTAGATAAAAAGCAAGCAGTCATTAAGGAAGTAATGGAGCAGCAAGCACAAATCAAATGTACGCAGGCTAGAGAAATTGAAAATGCCCAAAGAGAGTTGTCAATTCAGAAAGCTAAAGAGCAGGCGGAGAAGGAAGCCAAGGAGAAAGCAGCCAAAGAAAAGGCAGCTAAAAAAGGTATAATAAACTTGAGTAATGCAGAAAGAACCGTATTAGAACGAATAGTAGAGGCAGAAGCAGGAGATCAAGACACAATGGGAAGAATGCTCGTGGCGAATGTTGTAATGAACAGAGTAAAAAGCAAAGAGTTCCCTAATAGTGTCAAAGGGGTTGTTTACGAACATAGTGGTTCCTGCTATCAGTTTTCGCCTGTAATGAGTGGATATATTAATAAAATCAAGGTATCAAAGACAACGAAAGAGGCAGTTGACAGAGTACTTAAGGGAGAAGACGAATCGAAAGGGGCACTTTATTTTATCCAAAGAGATATCGCCGGTAAAAAGGGATTAAGCTGGTTCGATCGGGCCTTAACAAAGCTATTTAAACATGGATGTCATACATTTTACAAATAGTGACTAACTATTGTAACCTTTCCCTAAACATGTTATAATACAGAAAAATTATGGTAAAGGAATGAAGGAAATGAAGTTAGTATACAAAAGTACAAGAAGTAAAGACGAAACTGTTTCTGCTTCACAGGCTATATTAAAAGGACTTGCTTCCGATGGTGGTTTGTTTGTACCTAACATGATTCCTCAGCTTGATGTGTCTTTAGAAGACTTAACTAAGATGAGCTATCAGGAAATCGCATACGAAGTAATGAAGTTATTCCTCACAGATTTCACAGAAGAGGAGTTAAAGTATTGTATCAATAAAGCATATGATACCAAATTTGACACTCCTGAAATTGCACCAATTAGAGAAGCAGACGGTGCCTATTACTTAGAATTATTCCATGGTTCAACAATCGCATTTAAAGATATGGCATTATCCATTTTACCATATTTATTAACGACTTCTGCAAAGAAGAATAATGTAGAAAATGAAATCGTAATCTTAACAGCAACTTCTGGAGATACAGGTAAGGCCGCATTGGCTGGTTTTGCTGATGTAGAAGGAACTAAGATTATCGTATTTTATCCAAAACATGGTGTTAGCCCAATCCAAGAAAAACAGATGGTAACACAAAAAGGCAATAATACATATGTCGTTGGAATTAACGGCAACTTCGATGATGCGCAAAGCGGCGTAAAGGCAATGTTTAATGATAAGCAATTGGCAGATGAGATGAATAAGGCAGGCTACCAGTTCTCAAGTGCTAACTCCATCAATATTGGACGTTTGGTACCTCAGATTGTTTATTATGTATATTCCTATTCCAGATTAGTAAAAGAGAATAAGATTGTAGCAGGCGAGAAGATTAATGTTGTTGTTCCAACTGGAAACTTTGGTAACATTCTGGCTGCATATTATGCAAAGAATATGGGAATTCCAATGAACAAATTAATCTGTGCATCTAATGATAATAAAGTATTGTTTGATTTCTTTAAAACAGGTACTTATGATCGTAATAGAGAGTTTATCTTGACGTCATCTCCATCGATGGATATCTTGATTTCTAGTAACTTAGAACGTTTGGTTTATCGAATTGCTGGTCAGGATTCAGAGATAAATGCAGAATTAATGAAGTCTTTAACAAAAGACGGTGTATATAACATTACCGATGAAATGAAAGCAAAGCTTGCTGATTTTGTTGGAGGATATTCTGACGAAGCAGAAACTGCTAAGACAATCAAGAAGCTTTATGAGGATACTGGTTATGTTATTGATACACATACTGCAGTGGCTGCAGGCGTATACAATGATTACAAACAGGACTCAAAAGATGATACAAAGACAATCATTGCATCTACAGCAAGTCCATTTAAATTTACACGCAGCGTAATGGAAGCAATTGATCCAGCATATGCAAGCAAGACTGATTTTGAGTTGGTGGATGAACTTAGTAAGATTGGAAATGTAAAAGTACCACAGGCAATCGAAGATATTCGTAATGCTAAAGTACTTCATGACACTGTTTGCGACGTTGATGAAATGCAAAACACAGTGAAAAACTGGCTTGGTATGTAATGAGAATATAGATATAAAAGTGACACTGTTTTAAACAATACGTTTAGAACAGTGTTTTTTATGATACAGGAAAAAGGCTTTTAAAAAGCAGAAAGCCAGGATGCGCACTCACACGAGAGGAGTAAGTTGCTATCGCA
>JAUNJY010000032.1:0-25252 GCA_030535455.1 bacterium | reverse complement strand
TGTTCTTTGAACTACCCTTAAGACAGAAGAAAATAACCAGAACATGCACGTTTTTCCTGCATTGGAAAGAGCTCAAAAGAGCCCTTCCCAATACAGGAAAAAGGCTTTCAAAAAGCAGAAAGCCAGGATGCGCACTCACACGAGAGGAGTAAGTTGCTATCGCAACCGTGTTCGGCGCGAAAAAACGTACATGTTCTTTGAACTACCCTTAAGACAGAAGAAAATAACCAGAACATGCACGTTTTTTATTTGATTTTGTCATACTAACTAGTATAATGGTTACCTAGAGTATATATGTGAAAGGAAGAAAATTTATGCTAGATGAAAAGACTACATTGGATTCAAGAACAGAACATACACAAATCATCATGAGTTCACATATAAACGGTTCTGGACGCTTATTTGGTGGCCAGTTACTAGAATGGATTGATGTAGTGGCTGGAGTTGTAGGGAGACGCCATAGTGGATATAACGTTGTTACAGTGGCAATTGATAATCTACAATTTAAAGCAGGAGCACATAAAAATGATATTGTAGTACTGATTGGAAAGATCACCTATGTTGGTTCAAGTTCTATGGAAGTAAGAGTTGATACTTATGTAGAGGACAATGAAGGAAAGAGAAGACCAATCAATAGGGCATATGTAGTAATGGTTGCCTTGGACGAAAAGGAACATCCAGTGAAGGTCCCTAGATTAGTATTAGAAAATGAATCAGAGCGTGCAGAATGGGAAGGCGGCGTAAAACGTGCCCAGCTAAGAAAGCAACGCAAGAATGAAGGATTTTAAAAAAAGCCTCAGTCCCGAGAAAAATAAGGGGACTGGGGCTTTATGTATGCAAAGAAAAACTAAATTACAGGGAAGTGAGAGTAAGAATGTAATTTAGTTTTTCTTATGCGCTAGCTTTTTTTTTAGTAACTGGATTTTTAATAATAAGTCTGCAAGTATCTGACTTTCCATTGGAAATTCGAGCTGTAATGGTTACCTCGCCGGCTTTGTGAGTAGTAACTTTACCTGTCTTAGAAACAGTTGCAATCTTTTTGTTAGAAGAAGAAAACTTAGGAACTTCTACCGTGTTTGAGGGTTTCACAATATAGTTAATATAACAGGAAGTCCCTAAATTAATGGTTTGTTTTGATTTGGGAATAACAATGCTTACTGCAGCAGGTCCTACTACCACAGAACATTCTAATTTGCGTACTGTTCGAGTCCTATACTTTACTGTTGCAGTTATGGTTGTGGAACCATTCTTCTTTCCTGAAACATAACCGTATTTATCGACCGTAGCAATCGTCTTATTGGCGCTGCTATAGACAACTACATAATTTGCATTTAAGTTAGAAACAATCAGTCTGCTTTTCTTGCCTTTAATAAGTTTCATGTTACGGACATTTAATTTTATATTACTTGAATTGGAGTAGGCTTCGAGTGTAGCCGATTTTATACTGGAGTTGCTAGTTGGTTGTGGTGTATTTTGACTTTTTGAGTATACAGTTGCTGAAGTACTTAGGCTTAAGATACTGGATAAGAGAAAGCATGACAGCACCATATAACAAAAGAATTTTTGATTTTTTCGTTGCATTTTACAGAAATCCTCCTTTCTGAATATCAGTAATAATACGATAGTACTATGTCATAAAAAAGTCAAATAAATATCATAACTATGACAAACGAATATGACATTATATAAGCGAATAATTGGGTTTTGACTTGTATTCGTCAAATTTCAACAGTATAATAAAACCCAGGAGGGAATAACATGGAATATATATTAATTGCGGATGATAACGAAGATATCACAGACATACTAGGAAATTATGTGAGACGTGAAGGATATGAGCCGATTATTGCGGCGGATGGTATCGAAGCGTATGAAGCGTTTAAGAAATATTCACCTAGCGTTATATTGCTGGATGTTATGATGCCAAATATGGATGGGTTCGATGTGTGTCGCAATATCAGAAAAGACTCAAACGTACCAATCATATTAATCAGTGCAAAAGGTGAGGATTTTGAAAAAATCATGGGGCTTGACATAGGAGCAGATGATTACATTGTAAAGCCTTTTAGTCCAAGTGAAGTAATGGCACGTGTGAGGGCTGTACTACGAAGAATGAAAAATGTGTCTGAGACAGAAAATAGTACTGAAAATGAAATCCGATTAGCAGATATGAGAATTAATCTGGATGAATATACACTTTATATAGATGAAAAGCAGATGAAGCTTACGAAGAAAGAAATTGAAACTATGTGGATGCTTGCAAGCAATCCCAATAAGGTATTTACAAGGGACAACTTATTAGACAGCCTTTGGGGATATGATTATTATGGAGACAGCCGTACTGTTGACTCTCATATCAAACGTTTAAGAGCAAAGTTAGACGAAGTAGAGCATCCAAATTGGAGTATTAAGACAATCTGGGGAATGGGATATAAATTAGAATTTATTAATAAATAGAAGAAGTGAAATAAATGAAACGTAAAATTGTCCATAAATTGTTTTTCCAGGTTTTAATGTACTTTGTTGCAATCGTATTGGTATTTACGGCACTGATCAGCGTCATATTTACAAAAGCGTATGAGTCAGACAGTACTTCTTCCTATAAAACTTTTTTGGAGGAACAGGTTAAGATCATCGCAGAGCGAATGCAGCAATATGTAATCAGCAATGATTTAGACAGTTATCTGGCTTATATGGAGATGCTAGAGGACTCTTTAAATGCAGATGTATGGGTGTTTTCCAATAAATCCTCCAAATCACCGATGAATTCAGACTTGGAGAATATTAATATTACAGACTCTGAAATGTCCAAAGAGACCAAGCAGGTATTAAACCAGGCGTATTTAGGAAATAGCATCATTACTTCGGGATTTAATTCAATTCGAGATGAGAGTGTGATCACCATCGGTGCACCCATTTATGAAGAGGAACAGTCGGAGGAAGTGGTAGGTGCGGTATTGTTACTTGCACCGATCCAGGAAATTCAGGATACTAATTATAATATTAAAATGATGTTTGTGGTGAGCGTTATAATTGCCATGCTGATAGCGTTTGTGTTTGCAGCGATATTTGCAAGAAAGCTGTCATTACCGATTACACGAATAAAGAAGACAACAAAAGAGTTGGCAGATGGGACGTATGACATCAGCACAAATATCATTGAGAAAAATGAAATTGGTGAATTGGCAGCCAGCGTAGACAAATTGGCAGACAGACTTAAGGAAAATGAAGTCCAGCGTAATTATATGGAGCAGATGAGAAAGGATTTCTTTTCTAATATCAGCCATGAATTAAGGACTCCGATTACTGTAATGCGCGCCTATCTGGAAAGTCTGTTAGATGGAGTGGTTAGTGAGGAAAAGGTAATTCCTTATTACAATCGAATGCTCGCAGAATGTACAGGAATGCAAAGACTGGTACAAGATTTATTGCTGTTATCTAAAATGGAAAATCCGGATTTTACAATTGAATTAGAGCCGGTCAATATTGTACAGGTATTTGATGATATCGTAAGAAGCTATCGGGTGATTTGCTCCAAGAAGAACATAACGATAGAATTGGATACGGATACGGACTGTTGCTTTATTAATGGTGATTATGATCGTATACGACAGGTGTTTTTGGCAATCTTAGACAATGCAATTAAATTTTCGAATTCTAATAGTACGATATACATAAAAGTACGTACTTTGGATAATATAATAATATCAATTCGAGATGAAGGTGTAGGGATTAGTGAGGAAAATATAACGCATATTTTTGATAAGTTCTACACGAAAAAACAGCCGAATAATCAAAATGGTTCAGGTCTTGGACTAGTAATTGCAAAAGAAATCGTTAAGAAACATCATGGTAGCATAGAAGTATCAAGTGAAGTTGGAAAAGGAACTACATTTGTACTTCGATTTACCAAAATTTTATTAGATGAAAGCTATTTATAGTAGTAAAATACTTGATTAATGTGCATTCGTAGCGTATAATATAGAACAGATAAAAGCTATATCTTTTGATAGGCTTTTCCTGAAGTGTGCGACAACTCTTGATATTTTGAACCTACATTTATCGATTGGGACTCCTACATCTATAGGGCGATGTCAGGCCATCATTGCGTAGTGGAAGACAGAGAACTATATGCGGAAACCCACCTAGCTCAGGCTAGGCGTCAAAATTCAAGAACCGGCATTTTGGGGCTCAACGAATGAGAAAAGGCAGCGTATAGCTGCCTTTTTATAATAAATAAAAACAATTGTAGTGCTGAATGTACATAGTAGGTGTTTTTGAAACAAAAAGAACTTGCCTTTAGGCAGGTTCTTTTTTCTTTCTGAGAAAACTACAAAGCCCTAAGAAATGCATCCTTTAGAATGAAAACTTATATGATGGAACAATTTGGTGTATTTTGAGTTTCTTAGGTATAAACTACTTGTTATTTATTCAGACTATATTTATAATTAGAGTAATTTTAGATATAGTACTCAAGAAGAGATTTTACACGACTTGGAGGTAAATGAATTGAAATACGATTTTTTAAAGGTTGCAGCAGCCACTCCTTTAGTAAAGGTAGCAGATTGCAAATATAATGCAGATCAAATCATTCAGATGATTAATGAGTGTAATGAGAATAAAGCAAAGTTAGTTGTATTTCCAGAGTTATGTATTACTGCATACACTTGTGGAGATTTATTTTTACAAAAAAAATTGCTTGAGGGTGCAGTACGTGAGTTAGAACGGATTACATTAATGACCAGAGGCATGGACCTTGTGGTTGTCTTAGGTCTCCCAATGGCGAAAAAACAGAAGCTTTATAATGTTGCAGCAGTAATTCAAAATGGACAGATCCTCGGTATGGTACCGAAGTATAATATTCCGAATTACTCTGAGTTTTATGAAGCCAGATATTTTGAAGCAGGAAATCAAGAAATCGAGTATGTTACAGTAGGTAAAAAACAGGTGCCATTTGGAACAAAGCTGATTTTTGAGTGTAAAGACTTGCCGTTATTTACATTAGGTGTTGAGATTTGCGAAGATGTATGGGTGCCAATTCCACCTTCTTCTTATCATGCATTAGCAGGAGCCATGATAATTGCAAATACTTCTGCTAGTGATGAGACAACCGGCAAGGAGGGCTATCGTCATGCATTGATTGGCAATCAGTCTGCTCGTTTGATTTCTGGATATGTGTATACAAGTGCTGGTTCGGGAGAGTCAACCACAGATGTGGTCTATAGCGGGCATAATCTGATTATGGAGAATGGTACGTTACTTGCCCAGTCAAAGCGTTTTATAAATGGAAATCATATTACTTATTCAGAAATCGACCTTGGAAAGCTAGATGAGGAACGCAGAAGAATGAGTACGTATCATGCCGCTAGACAGGAAGGATACGAATATATTTCATTTGAATTTCCAAAGAAAAAGAAAGAGTTAGAAGAATGTAAGCTGACTCGTTTTATTGATAAGGCACCGTTTGTTCCTAGCAATACGGAAAAGAGAAAGAAACGTTGTGATGAGATCTTAAATATCCAGGCAAATGGACTTAGAAAGCGTTTAGTACACACCAATTGTAAGAGCGTAGTCATTGGTATTTCAGGAGGTCTTGATTCGACGCTTGCTTTACTTGTTACTGTGCGTGCATTTGAAATGCTTGCTCTTGACAAGAAGAATATTATTGCAGTCACAATGCCTTGTTTTGGAACTACAGACCGTACGTATAATAATGCGGTAAACCTTACTAAGAAACTTGGTGCTACCTTAAAAGAAATTCGTATTAATGAGGCAGTTGAAATTCATTTACGTGACATCGGGCATGACATCGATATTCATGATGTAACATATGAAAATGCTCAGGCCCGTGAGAGAACCCAGATTCTTATGAATATTGCAAATAAAGTGGGCGGTATGGTAGTTGGTACTGGTGATATGTCTGAACTTGCGCTTGGATGGGCAACCTATAATGGAGACCATATGTCCATGTACGGGGTAAACTGTTCGGTACCAAAGACTTTGGTTCGTTATCTTGTAGAGTATTATGCAATGACATATACGGACCATGAGTTAAGAGATATCCTTCTTGATATCTTGGCAACCCCAGTAAGTCCTGAATTATTACCACCAAAGGATGGTGTGATTTCACAGAAGACAGAGGATATTGTTGGTCCTTATGAGCTTCATGATTTCTTCTTGTACAATTTAATGAGATTTGGATATACTCCAAAGAAAATCCTTCATTTGGCGGAATATGCATTTGCAGGAGAATATGATCATGAGACAATCTTAAAATGGCTTAAGACATTTTACTATAGATTTTTCTCACAACAATTTAAACGTTCTTGCCTTCCAGACGGACCAAAAGTTGGTTCAGTTGCATTATCTCCTCGCGGGGATTTACGTATGCCAAGTGATGCATGTGTTGCATTGTGGATGGAAGAGTTAGAAGAGAATAACTAGAAAAGGAATGAGAGAATGGCATTAAAGATCATAACAGATTCGGCTTCGGATCTGCCAAAAACTATTTCTGAACATTATGGAATTGAAGTAATACCCACCCCCGTTGTCGTTGATGGTAAGGATTATTTTGATGGTGATACGATCATGCCATCTCATTTTTATAAATTACTACGTGAAGGAAACCATGATATCAAAACATATCATATTAATTCCTTTATGTTTCACGAGGCTTTTGAGCCTTATGCAAAGAACAAAGATGCGTTAGTGTATATCTGTTTTTCTACAGGAATAGCAGGTACATTTAATGCAGCTAATATTGCTAAGGAAGAGTTGTTAGAGGAATATCCAGACTTTGACTTGACAATTATTGATGGCAGGTGTGCATCCATTGGATTTGGACTGCTTGTGTATTATGCCGCAAGGATGCTTGCCAATGGGGTGGACAAGGATACCTTAGTGGAAGCCATAGAGTGGCACCGAGATCACATGGAACATGTTTTTACCGTAGAGACTTTAGAGTATCTGTATAGAGGTGGGAGACTTAGCCGTACCAGTGCAATTGCAGGTGGACTATTAGACATCAAACCAATTATTCGTGTAAATGAACAGGGTGCCTTAGAGGCATTTGAAAAGGTGAGAGGTCGCAACAAATCTTTGAAACGTTTGGTAGAGCTAGCTGGAGAAAAGGGCGCTGACCTTGCGGGACAGACTATTGGTATCGTTCACGGTGACTGTCATGACACACTTTTGGAAGTTAAACAGATACTGAGTGATAAATATGGTTGTAAGGACTTTATGGAAAACTATGTGGGCTGTGCCATTGGTGCACATACCGGCCCTGGAATTATGGCAATTACATTTTTAAATGAGGAAAGCCCTTATAAGAAGTTTATGTAATAGATAGAAAGCAAACGCGACAGGAAGGAAAGACACAATGTTAGAATATGATTTAGAGGATTATTTAGAAGAGGTCAAATACCAGATGACATTATGGGATTACTTAGATGAAGAAATGATCCTTGACTGGGAAGAAAAAGCAAGAGAATGGGTTAAGAAGTTCCGTGATCCAAAATGCAGAAGAATTATCAAACGTGGTGAGGATGTTACTATCTTAATTAAAGATGAGGATATCTTTGAAGAGTTAGCAAGACTTTACTATCGCGCGAAACGTTACGATGGGGAAGCAGAATACTGGAAAAACTTCAGTATGTTAGATGTAATCAAAAAGAAGAAATAATAACAAAAGCGAGCAGGTTCATAACATTATGAATGAGGCTCGCTTTTTTACTCTATAGGAAAGTTCTCTCCGAGCCCTTCCCTATAGAGTAAAAAAGGCTTTCTAAAAAACAGAAAGCCAAGATGCGCACTCACTCGAAAGGAGAAGTAGTTATGGATGAAGAAAGTATTAAGTTGGCAAAAGCTTATTTTCAGACAATGGAGGAGGATGTGGGGAAGCTTTCCCAAAAAGAGCAGGCAAAGGTCTTTCGGACTTGTGGAAGGAACTGTGTGAAGGGATATGTGCTGCCAGAACTACGTAAATGGTTAGAACAGAGTAATGGCGATATGGACCTTATGTATGAGCAGCATGCAGATTCGGAATATAGCTTTTACCGAGTAATTGAAAAGGGACATGTGTATGAGATGGGATATCCCAAATGTCTTTGTTATATGTATGAGTTGGGATTTGCCAATAGCGAGGTACATTGTGAGTGTTCAAGGCAGAGTATAATCTATGCATTACAGGAGCTGTTTCCACATAAGAAGTTTCAGGTGACTACGATGCATACAGTGTTAGGTGGGGCCAAGGAATGTCGGTTTCGGATTGAAGTAGAATAAAGAGGAGTACATAGAAAAATACCTTATTTGGAGGTTAAGGAATATCTTAACACCAAATAAGGCATTTTTTGTTTAAACGGACCAATCAGTAAAATAAGAGTGACTGGTTAGAAAAAAAGGTTGGTAAAGCGTTTGTTTCTTGCGAGTATTCCTCTGGTATCAGGACACTTCCTGTGCCTTTTCCAGGGTATCTTTAATGGTATCAAGAATCTTGACTGAGGTGTATTTACTGCTGTCTGAGATTAGGATTTCATCTACCGGAACATCTAAGTATAGCTGAGATGCAATGTCTTCCAAAGCAGGCTCTACCAATGGATACATGGTAGTAACGTCTTTGTCAAGGTTAACAAACTTGACAGAGTTTACATGGTTCTTGTCGACAACGACTTCTAAGTTCAAGGTGGCGTTATTTAAGGTCATTTGGGAGGTGTAGACGCCAGGCTTGTATATAGGTGCATCATTGTCAGAAGTAGAATCAGTATTCTTTGGAAGGAACATAAATACGAGGAGAAGTATAAGCAGTATACCGAGCCCTACAAAGATCGCCGTGTAGATTATTTCTTTTAGGTGTAAGACAACAATTTTGGTTTTTGACATCTTTCATCCTCCAATTAACTTGATTCATTGACTATGTACTATCAAATGAAACATTTAAGCTTTACTCTATATAAACATATTAAAAGCTAATCTAATTTATGATTGTTTTTGGTACAATTTTATTTGAATTGTATACAAGTTTCACACAAAATCATTTATAATAATCCATATGGGAAGAAGCCCAAAAGGAGGAGAATGAATGTCTTTACAATTAGTGCTAGGAAGCAGTGGAGCAGGAAAAAGTCATACAGTATATCAAGACTTGATCAATGAGTCAATGATGTATCCGGAACGTAATTTTATCGTCATTGTTCCAGAACAGTTTACCATGCAGACCCAGAAGGATCTTGTGACCATGCATCCTGACCATGGAATCCTAAATATCGATATTTTAAGTTTCTTACGTTTGGCGTATCGTGTCTTTGAAGAGACCAATACAAAAAATCGTTTAGTGCTTGAGGATACAGGAAAAAGCATGATCCTTAGAAAAGTCATTGCTGCAAAACGTGAAGAACTGATACTCTTTCAAAATAATGTTAGAAAAACAGGCTTTATTAGTGAGTTAAAATCCTTTTTATCCGAGTTATACCAATACAGCATTGGACCAGAAGAGTTAGGACAAATAACTGAAAAGGTAAAAAATCGTCCTATGTTAGCAGGCAAGCTAACGGATATGAAGACGATTTATGAAGGATTTAAAGAGTTTTTAAGCGATAAATATATTACGGCAGAAGAAATCTTAGAAGTATTATGTGAAGTAGTTGGAGAGTCTAAGGTAATTAAAAACAGTGTCATCTGTTTTGATGGATTTACCGGCTTTACTCCAATTCAGTATAAATTAGTGCAGCAGCTGATGGGCCTTTGTGAGAGGGTGGTAGTGACCGTTACCATCGATGAGCGTGAGCAGATTGGTAAGGGCAGTGAGTTTGAGCTTTTCTCCATGTCTAAGCAGTACATCAACAAGTTATGCAGTCTGGCAGAGGAGGCAAACGTACCGATTAATAAGCATACGTATGTAAATCAAGGAAAGGTACCATATCGTTTCCATGAGTCAGAGGAGCTTCAGGCATTAGAGCATAACCTATTTCGTTATCCATATGACAAATATGAAAAAGACACTGATGACATCAAGTTATTGTTAGCCAAGGATGCTGATGAAGAAGTGGATTATACGGTAAAAGAGATTATGCGTCTGACCGGTGAATGTGGCTATCGTTATAAGGATATTGCAGTAGTAACCGGAGATATCGGAACATATGGAACCAAGCTTTATAAGGCCTATGACAAGATGAATATTCCGTGCTTCTTAGATCTTAAGAAAGAGGTACTTGGAAATCCAATGGTGAAGCTGCTTCGTTCTCTTTTAGAGTTAATGAGCAGAGACTTTATGTATGAAAGCATGTTCCGTTATTTACGAAATGACTTCGTGGATATGGAGAAGGAAGATGTGGACAAACTGGAGAATTATGTATTAGCCGTGGGGATAAGAGGATTTTCAGGATGGAATAAAGAATGGACAAGGACTTATCGAAGTAAAGGGGAAATCGACCTTGCATATTTAAATGAGCTTCGTGTAAAAGTAGTATCTACCTTAACACCGCTTCGTGAGCTCCTTATGGCTAAGGATAATACAGTAACCGCAATTACGACGGCACTTTATGATTTCCTTTGTGCCCATAAGATTGAGGAGAAGGTGGAGTGTTACCGAGAAAAGTTTGAGGAAGCAGGAGAGCCCCTTCTTGCCAAGGAATATAAGCAGATCTATGGCATTTTAATGGAGCTATTTGACAAGATGGTAGAACTTCTTGGAGATGAAAAGATTACTTGTAAGGAGTATAAGGAGCTGTTGGAAAGCGGCCTGGAAGAAGCCAAGGTTGGTTTAATACCACCGGGAATTGATCAGATCGTAATCGGTGATATTGAGCGTACCCGTTTAAAGGATATTAAGGCGTTATTCTTCTTAGGAGTAAATGACGGCATTATTCCAAAGAGTGCGGCAGCCGGCGGAATTATTTCCGATATGGAACGTGAGCTGTTAGTGGAAAATGATATGGAGATGGCTCCGACAAGACGTCAGAATGGATATACCGAGCAGTTTTACCTGTATCTTAACTTAACCAAGCCAACTAACAAGCTATACGTGCTTTACAGCAAGGTTGGAAATAATGGGAAGGCCATTCGTGCCTCTTATTTGATTAGCAAGTTAAAGGCAGTATTTCCAAAGCTTCCTACGGTGGATTTATCCTTACTACAATATGATGACAGCATTCAGGCAATCTTAGGTGCAGATAAGGGACTTGACTATATGATTCACGGACTCCGTGAATATAAGGAGAGTATGCCGGCATTATGGAATGAGCTGTTTGCATGGTATAAGAAACAGGATCAGTATGCAGAGTTAGTAGAGCTATTGATTGATGGAAGCTGTTATGAGAAGCAGGAACTTTCCTTAAGCCGAGCGGTTGCCAAGGCGTTGTATGGAGACAGTCTGTCTAACAGTGTAACAAGGTTAGAAAAATATGCAGCCTGCGCCTATGCCCATTTTTTAATGTATGGATTAAATATTGAAAAACGTCAGGAATATCAGATTACCGTTCCAGATGTGGGAACCATTTTCCATAATACGATGGAACTGTTTGCCCATAAGCTTCATGCAAGCAAGTACGGATGGAGCGATGTGCCAGAAGAAATAAGACAAGAACTGGTGCACCAGTGTGTGGAAGAGGCTGCAATTAATTTCAACAATACCGTATTATTAAGTTCTAAACGTAATGAATATATGATTCAAAGGGTAGAACGTATTACCAACCGTACTGTTTGGGCGCTTTGTGAGCATGTAAAAAGCGGTGACTTTGAGCCAAAGGGATTTGAGTTACAGTTCTCCAGATTGGATCAGATCAACAGTATCAATGTGCCATTAAAAGATGGCTCTAACATGTATTTACAAGGACGAATTGACCGTGTGGATACCATGGAGGATGACAAGAACGTCTACCTACGTATCGTGGATTATAAGACAGGAAGTACGGCAATCGATATGGCCAAGCTGTATCATGGCTTACAGCTTCAGTTAGTGGTTTACTTAAATGCTGCCATGGAGCTTGAGCAGAAGCAGGAACCGGAAAAGGTAATTATTCCGGCCGGAATCTTCTACTACAACATTGATGATCCATTGGTAGATAAAAAGCTAGATCGTTTTACAAAGGAAAAAGAGGCAAATGGCGGACACAGCAAAGAGTGGGAAGAAGAAATCAATGAAGAGCTTCTTAGCGAATTAAAGCTGGATGGCTTTGTAAATGAACGAGATGAAGTCATTAAGGCAATGGACCACGCATTTGTTGATCCAGATGTGCCATTAAAGGCAAGCACCAAGTCCAAGGTTATACCGGTAGAGACAACCAAGGTTGGGGCATTCTCCAAGCGTTCCAGTACCGTAAGCAATGCATCATTTAAAGCAATGTGCGAATTTGTTATGGACAAGGTAAAGGATTATGGAAATGAGATCATTGATGGTGGAATTAAGTTAGAGCCTTATAAGATGGGAACAAGGACGGCTTGTGACTACTGTGATTATAAGGGAATCTGCGGCTTTGACCAGAAGCTTCCGGGCAGTGAATACCGTAAGTTGATCAAATACAAAGAGGACGAGGTATTTGAGTTAATGAAAGAGACTATAAAAGAAGAGGAGGGCGAAAAGGATGAGTAGTGTATCATGGACCGAGGACCAGCAGAAGGTAATTGACCTTAGAAATCGTAATATCTTAGTGTCTGCGGCAGCAGGTTCTGGTAAGACGGCAGTTTTAGTAGAGCGTATCATCAAGATGATTACCGACAGCGAGCATCCTGTAGATATCGACCACCTTTTAATCGTTACGTTTACCAATGCTGCAGCCAGTGAGATGCGTGACCGTATCTCCAAGGCAGTAGAGAAGAAGTTAAATGAGGAGCCGGATAATGTGCAGTTACAAAAACAGATGGCATTAATCCATAGCGCACAGATTACAACGATTCACAGCTTCTGTTTAAATGTAATTCGAAACTATTTTAATACCATTGATTTAGATCCATCTTTCCGTATTGGAGATGACGCAGAATTAAAGCTGATGCAGTCTGACGTGGTAGAGACCTTATTGGAAGAGAAGTACGAAGAATTGTCTCCAGAGTTTGTGGAGCTAGTAGAAAGCTATGCTTCCGGAAAGAGTGATAGCCAGTTAGAAGGCCTGATCTTACAGCTTTACCATTTCTCTGTCAGCTATCCTTGGCCCAAAGAGTGGTTAGAACAGATGCGTACCGCATTTGATGTGGAAAAGTCTGAGGATTTGGAAAAGACTGAGTGGATGGCACAGCTGCTCACTTATATTGAACTGATTTTAAATGATTATGTTAGCCAGTATGAACGTGCAAAGGAAATCTGTTTAGAGCCGGATGGTCCTTATCAGTATGAGGCAAATATAACAGCAGAAATTGAGCAGCTAGAGCGAATTATTGAGAAAAAGAATTATGCAGAGTTAGCAGAGGCATTTGAAGACCTTACGTTTGGAAGGCTTCCGACGAAACGAGACGCTTCCATTAATCCAGATAAGAAGGAAGAGGTTAAGAAGATTCGTGATGGTATAAAGAAAGGATTAACCGATATCCAGAAGGCATATTTCTTCCAGCCAGTGGACGAGATGTTAGCCGATATTGCAGGTGCAAGACCGGCAATGAATGCACTTATCGACTTGACGATCCAGTTTACTGATGAGTTTAAGGCAGTGAAGGAAGAGAAGGGAATTCTTGATTTTAACGACTTAGAACATCTGGCATTAAATATTCTGGTAAATAAGAAGGAAGAGGGGAAAGTTGTCCCTTCTCCGGTTGCCATGGAGCTAAGTGAATTCTATGATGAAATTCTAATTGATGAGTATCAGGACTCCAACTTTGTACAGGAGACCATTCTTACCAGCATTTCCAAAGAACGTCTTGGCATGCCAAATGTATTTATGGTAGGAGATGTAAAGCAGAGCATTTATAAGTTCCGTATGGCAAGGCCGGAACTGTTTATGAAGAAGTATGAAAGCTATAGTCTGACGGACTCAAAGTATCAGCGCATCGATCTTCATAAGAACTTTAGAAGCCGTGCATGTGTACTTGACCCAATCAACTATATCTTTGAAAAAATCATGGTAAAGAACTTAGGTGACATTACCTATGACGATAAGGCTGCCCTTCACGTAGGTGCAACGTTTATTGAAGATGAGGGGGTATCAAGGAATACCGAGGTACTTGTAGTTGGTGAAATTACCGAGCTTACTTCAGAAGAGAAAGAAGAGCTTGCAAAGAAAGCAAGGGAACAAGGAGAAGAGGTTACAGATGATGATAATCCGGAAGGCACTCCAGGTGCATTAAGTGATTATACAGTAAAAGAGTTAGAAGCCAAGGCTGTGGCAAAGCGTATTAAAGAGTTAACTGATGAAAACACAGGACTTAAGGTGGTTGGCAAGGATAAGGACGGAAATGCCTGCCTCAGGACTGCAAGGTTGTCTGATATCGTAATTCTGTTTCGAAGTATGACAGGATGGAGTGATGTATTTGTAGATGTATTATTGTCAGAGGGCATTCCTGCTTATGCAGATACTCAGTCCGGATACTTTAGTACCATGGAAATCCGTACGATTTTAAATATCTTAAAGGTACTGGATAATCCTCGTCAGGAAATTCCACTAGCAGCAGTAATCCATAGTCCGATTTTCAATATGACAAGTGAGGACCTTGCTAAGTTAAAGATTGGTCACAAGGATATGGAGCTTTATGATAACCTGGTTTGGTATCGTGGAAATGGAGAAGATCCAGAGTTATTAAGAAAAGTGGACCAATTGTTTATTTTTCTTGATAAATACCGAAGCATTGTGGGTTACACGTCAATTTATGAGTTGATCAGTCAGATTATCGAAGATACCAATTACTACTACTATGTAAAGGCAATGCCTGCAGGAGAACGACGTGCGTCCAATGTGGAAATGCTAATCCAACGTGCCATTGACTTCGAGTCTACCAGTTATTCTGGTCTGTTTGACTTTAACCGCTATATTGAAAAGCTTGAAAAATATGAAATTGACTATGGGGAAGCAAGTGTAGGAAGCGAATCCGATGAGGCTGTCCGCATTATGAGTATCCATAAGTCTAAAGGCTTAGAATTTCCAATTGTATTTGTATCGGGAATGAGCAAGAAGATGAATAATCAGGATGCAAAGAGCCGACTGGTGCTTCATGCAGACTTAGGACTTGGTCCAGATTATATCAACAAGAAATATCGTATTAAGTCACCAACCCTTATGAAGAAGGTAATTCAGCGCATCATTATGCTGGAGAACCAGGCAGAGGAACTTCGTGTTCTTTATGTGGCACTTACAAGAGCAAAAGAAAAGCTGATTATGACAGGATATATGAAGAACATTACGGATAAGATGAAGAACTGCAACTTGTTTGAAAAGGAAGAGGAACATTTATCTTATCAGGCACTTACTAGTGCAGGAAGCTATCAAGACTGGGTATTAGAAGCAATGAAGGCGCATCCTGCCTTTATCAGCGCAGTCAAAGACCTTCGTGCCATTGTAGAGGACTTCTCCCAGGCAGATGTAAATGACTATGTTGAAGCATTAAATGACATTGGAGAACGTTTCCCATTTACGGTACGTTTTGAGAATGCCGGAACACTGATCCACAGCGAGGTCATCGAGGCAGTAAAACGAAGTATGATCAAAGAGGAACTTAGAGCCTTTGATACGGAGACGGTTTATGATGAAGAAATTCATAAGGAATTAAAAGACCGCCTAAGCTATGAATATCCATTTAAGGCAGATACCACGATCCACAGCAAGGTTACAGTAAGTGAACTTAAGAAATTAAGTATGCAGACTGAGGAGGAGGAAAGTGTAGAGCTTCAGTATGAACCTTTCAATGAGGAAGATATGTGGAACATGGAAAGTGAAGATGATGAGGATGAAATTGAGTTTGAAGAAGCTCCGGTAAAGGCAGAACAAGAAGAACTTAAGAAAGACATGGTTCATGTCATTCCTGAATTTATCAAGAAGAGGGATCAGGCAGACTTAAAGCATGTAATGCAGGGTGCAGAAGTGGGAACACTATACCATAGGATCTTAGAGCTTCTTGACTTTAGATATGCTTCTACATTAGAGGATATCAAGGTACAGCTGGATAAGATGGTGTTAAAAGAAGTATTTACGAAGGAAGAATATGAAGTGATCGATCCAAAACGAATCCTTCATTTTGTAGAGAGCCCATTAGGAAAGCGTATTGTATCGGCAGCACTTTTAAAGACTTTATCAAAAGAGCAGCAGTTTGTAATCGGACAGCCAGCCAGAACGATCAACAAAAGATATGAAAGTGATGAAATGATCTTAGTCCAAGGTATTATCGATCTTTATTTTGAAGAAGATGGTGAAATCGTATTGTTAGACTATAAGACAGATCATGTAAAGAAAGCATATTTCCTTGTAAAACGTTATGAGACACAGCTTCAGTATTATAAACAGGCATTGGAACAGATGACGCATAAAAAGGTAAAGGAAGTCTATATTTATTCTCTTTATCTTGAAAAAGCAATCGAAGTAAACGTTTAATTGTTATTTTTGGGTACCCCTTGTTTAAAACGCTAGAATACGGACATACTGTATCTAGAAAGGAAGGGGGTGCCCTTATGACAAAGAAACAAACAAATCCTGTAGATGATAAGCCAATCGATTTTAATAAATTGAAACCAGAGGAATTAATGAAGTACGAGATCGCCAAAGAATTAGGTCTGTTTGACAAGGTAATGGAGACTGGATGGAAGTCACTAAGTGCCAAAGAGACAGGCAGGATTGGTGGATTGATTACAAAGAAGAAACGTGAGCTAAAAGAAAAGGAGAGTCAGAACACGACTTGTTAAATCACGTTTTAAACAGAATATAGACCAGGTTTAAATAGAATGAGAGGGATTTCTTACGAAATGTTAAGAAATCCTTCTTATTTTTATGAGGGGAATAATTCAATCTAACAGTTATAATGGTTTCAGGATGAAAACAAAGGTAAGGAGGAGCCGCTCCCTAGCTGAGGCTTGAGATATGAAGCTGAAAACGATATGATAGAACTAACTAGAAATCAGTAAGGGAAAATGGAGAAAAAGGATGAATTCATATAATATTTTAGTAGTAGAAGACGAAAAAGAAATTGCAGATGGTATTGCAATCTACCTTAAGAACCAAGGATACCAGGTATTCAAAGCGTACGATGGCTTACAAGGGTTAGAAGTAATGAAACAACAGGAAATCCATTTGGCAATCGTAGACATTATGATGCCAAGGATGGATGGAATTACGATGGTGACCCGCTTACGCCAGAATTACGATTTTCCGGTGATTATGCTTTCAGCAAAATCAGAGGATATAGACAAGGTAACCGGTTTAAATCTTGGAGCTGACGATTATATGACCAAGCCATTTCAGCCAATTGAGCTAATTGCCAGAGTAAATTCTCAATTAAGAAGATATCAAAGATACCTATCCGCAGTAAATAATCAAAAGAAGAAAGCAAATGATCATATCTACCGAATTGGCGGATTAGAGCTTAATACTGAGAGTATGGAGCTGACTGTAGATGGTGAGTATGTAAAGCTTACCCCAATGGAATTTAAGATACTGCATCTTCTTATGAAGAACCCAAACCGAGTGTTTTCAGCCGAAGAAATTTATGAAAAGGTATGGAATGAGATTGCGATCAATACCGATACGATCATGGTTCATATTCGAAGAATCCGCGAAAAGATCGAGATTAATCCCAAACAGCCAAAATACCTAAAAGTCGTGTGGGGGGTAGGATATAAAATTGAAAGCCAATAATAAAAATAAAATGAGAAATGATGATTTTATAATACGTATCAACTATGCATTGACCTTGATTTTTGTAGCAATCATGTCACTGATTACTGTAGTGTTTATTGCACTATATCCAAATGTCAATAAAAACGTAAATAAGCATTTTGATGGATATGGAGAAATGGCTTTCTTAAACTATATAGGTAAGACAGATTACGTATTAGCGAATCAGACGATGGAGAATCAAAAAGATAGCCAGGAATTGATCACAAAGTATCTTGATTTATCAAAGATCGCAAGCTCGGAACAAGAACTTGTTAAACGTGATTTTATTAAGGTAATGAATAAATGGAAGACCAGCTTGAAAGATGAACTTCTTAATTTAGAATATTATGCAGTAAATAATGAGACAAAGAAGACAGCAACCAATAATCAGGCATTGTCTCAAGCCATTGATGCTGAAAAACCAGAAAGCCTTGCCAATGGATATGGATTTTATGTGGTGTTTTCAGTTGATGAAAAAGGGCTGGTAAACATTCGTTATGTAAAAGGAACAGAGTCATCTGAAATTGAAGGCTACCTTAATAACTTTGTAAGTGGAAGAGGATTTACTGTTTCCGACTATTTTACAGAAGAGCGAACAATATTAGAAGCGGAATGGGATAAATATAATTCATTGACTAGTAATGCAAATACCGAGTATGGAATAAATGACAATGGGGATTATTATGTTAGAGAAAATACAGATACGTATAAGCAGTTTGCGGACTACGGTGACAGTACGCTTATAAAGCCAGTAACAAATATGACTTATGTCTATGCAGTAAAGGAAGAACTTGCGTATTACGACAGTATTTATGACAGTATTTATTATTCTAAGCGAAACTTAGTGGAAGCACTGAATGCAATCAGTGTCTTAGCAGTAATGGGTCTTATGGCGTTAATCACCATAATTATTCCATACAGGAAAGAACGTGACATGGCAGCAACCAGAGTAGTGATTCGCTTGCCAATAGAAGTCCTTGGAGTATTAATAGGATTTGCCATAGTGGGTGTGGTATTAACCATATGCGGCATTCTACCAGCAGCCAGCAGCAATGAACTATATCAGGGACTACAGGAAATGGCCATTACAGGGGCTGCAAGAGAATTTATTATCTATGGAATACAGTTTATCTGCTTATTTTTATGTCTTATGGTATCTGTCTTTATCATTATGATTATTAAGAATATGTTTCATATCGGAATTATTAAGTATATTAGGGAGAAAAGTTTAATCATTGGTTTCATTGGCTGGTTTTTCCGCAAAATAGGAAATGCAGTCCATATCTTTACAACCATAGATTTATCAAAGCATGGAGACAAGAAATTAGTGCTACTGATTGCAGCACATGCCGCAATTACCTTCTTTTTATGCTGTATATGGATGTTTGGAGCATTTTTATCAATTGGATACAATATTGCAATCTTTGTCCTTATACGAAAACGATATATGGAAATTCAAAAGGACTATATAACGCTTTCAGAAAAGACGAAAATTATTGCAGATGGCAATCTGGATACGTCCATTGAAGAAGAGCTTGGTATCTTTAATCCATTAAAAGAGGATATCAATCATATCAAGAATGGACTTAAGAATGCAGTTGATGAAGAGGTAAAAAGCCAGAACTTAAAGACAGAACTGATTACAAATGTCTCTCATGACTTAAAGACACCGTTAACCTCTATTATTACGTATGTTGACCTGCTAAAAGATCCTGAAATCACAAGGGAGCAGCAGGAAGAATATATTGACATCTTAGATCGTAAGTCACAGCGTTTAAAGGTATTGATCGAAGATCTATTTGAGATGAGCAAGACGACGACAAATAATATCGTACTAAACTATCAGAACTTAGATTTAGTGACATTGACCAAGGAAGTATTTATAGAGTTCCAGGATAAGTTAGAAGAAGTCCCTTTGATTATTAAAAATGAATTTCAAAAAGAACGAATAGTTTGTTATCTAGATAGTCAGAGAACATACCGTATTCTAGAAAATCTATACGGAAACCTGATTAAATATGCAATGCCTAATACAAGGGTCTATGTAACAGTATCGGAGCAAGAGAAGAAAGGAATTATTACCGTAAAGAATATTTCCGCAAATGAGCTGAACTTTGAAGGGGATCGTCTGATGGAACGATTTGTCCGTGGTGATGTCTCCCGTAATACAGAAGGAAGTGGCTTAGGACTTGCAATAGCAAAAGGTTTGGTAGAAGCCCAGGGCGGAACCATGAGGATTGAAATTGATGGGGATTTATTTAAGGTAACCATTGAATTCCCAATAAGCACTGTAGCAGAACAGCCTGCAGTGAAACAAGAAGTTAAAGAAGAAACATCGAATGACAATCAGGATTGGCTAAAAGGGTTTTATGAACAAACAGAAAAGGTGGAGTTACCAGAAGATGACGAAACTTTAGATAAATAAAAGAAGGGTGTCACAGGAACGAGAATATCGTATCTGTGGCACCCTTTTCAAATATCAGATTAGTGCTTATTCACTTTGAACAGTCTCAGATTTTACATGTACGCTACTTACTCTCTGTAAGCGCAAGAAGGTAATGCCAAGGAAGTTTCGAATGGCAACACAAAGACCGCCAAGCATTGACGCCTTACCTTCTAAGGAGGATGCTTTCACACTTCCATAGTTATTCATCTTACTGGACAGTCCCTCAATAATATAGTCGGTAAGCTCAGGAAGCTTAGACGTAAAGTTACTGTTGATTACTACGATTTCTGGATTAAAGGAGTTCAATATATTGTTAAGTCCAACTGACATATACTTAATAAAGAGATCAATAACCGCTTTTGCATCAGCATCATCGTTACGGTAGTAAGTTAAGAAATCATCAAAGGAAATATAGTCAAGGCCCTTTGTCTCTGCGAATTCCTTCAGTAATACCTTTTGAGAGACATATTGTTCAAGACAGCCATTGTTTCCGCAAGGACATGGGCGCCCATCAATGTTTACAATAGTATGTCCGACTTCTCCTGTATATCCACGATACCCTTTTACAAGTCGATTTCCCATAATCAGTCCCAGACCAATTCCGGTATGGACGCTGACAGAAGCCAGGTCTGCATGATCGTAGACGAAACTGTTCTCACCAATTGCTGAAAGATTTGCTTCATTCTCAATGTAAACGGGAATATGGAACTGTTCCTCCAGTTGTTTGGATAAATCGATGCCGGCAAGATTATAGTAAGGGACAAATTTAATAGTCTTTTCATAGGTGACACCATGAATGCTAAGGGTAATGCCCACAAGCCCATAAACCGTATTTGGTAAATGATATAGTATGTTTCGCACATAGGAGCAAAGCACGTCAGGCAGATCCTTAGGATCTGCAGGCGAATCAAAGGTATCTGAATTCAGTGTCTCAGCCTGTAAATTACTTAATACAGCGGTACAGGAGTCCACTTGGATATCGATGCAAAGTGCAAGTCCTGCATGCTTGTTGAAGGTTAATAAGATAGGTTTTCTTCCTAGTTCCGTATTGTCACTCCCAATTTCTATGATAAGCTTGCGATCGATTAAGTCTTGGACAATAGTAGAAATGGTCGCTTTGGTAAGTCCTAGTTCTTTTGATAACGAAGCTCTTGAAATTGGACTTTTATGAATGATTGTTTCTAAGACAAGATTATTGTTAATGTCTCTAATAAGTTCTTTACTTCCAATTACCATTGATAAATCCAAACCTTTCTTTAATAGAGTGAGTCATTAAACTATGTATGACGTTTTTTCTCTTCAAATTTCACGAAAATATCGAAAGAAAAATATATACATAGAATACCATATCTTCAAAATTTAAGAAAGTATTTTTGGGATTTATATAATATATTGCATTTTATAAAAGCAGCGAAACTACTAAACTAAATTTAGATAAAATTTATACGTAAAATCGTGCCATATGCCTGTAGCGTGTAATTGACATTGATTACATTTATTGGTATCATTTTATTAGTTAGTTTACTCAGTAAACAATGTGAAAAGTACATAGAAGAGGCATATAGAATTATAAAAAATAAGAGAGAAGGTAAAGGTACATATGTTATACATAGGAATCGATTTAGGGACATCTTCTGTAAAAATGCTTTTAATGGATGAAAAGGGAGAAATCAAGAACGTAGTCTCACGAGAATACCCTCTTCATTTTCCAAAGCCAGGCTGGTCAGAGCAGGCACCGGAAGATTGGTATTTTAATGTAATGGATGGAATGAAAGAACTCATCAAGGATTGTGATCGTTCACAAGTAGAGGGAATAAGCTTTAGCGGCCAGATGCATGGAATGGTAATTCTTGATGAACATGACAATGTAATCCGTCCGGCAAT
The DNA here is from genome assembly GCA_030535455.1 of bacterium. Classification (GTDB taxonomy): domain Bacteria; phylum Bacillota; class Clostridia; order Lachnospirales; family Lachnospiraceae; genus KM106-2. Next base: position 3,145 of record JAUNJY010000032.1, on the reverse strand, counting down.
TCTTTGGAATGATGGCCGTACCACAGAAGAGTGTGATTACTTAAATCATGTAATCGGTCAGAAAAAGATTTCAGAATATACAGCAAATATGGCACTTACAGGGTTTACAGCACCAAAGGTAATGTGGGTAAAGAAACATGAGCCTCTTAACTTTGCAAAGATTAAAAAACTGATGCTTCCTAAGGATTATATCGCTTATAAACTATCCGGCGTACATTGTACTGATGTCAGCGATGCTTCAGGCATGCTTTTATTTGATGTAAAGAATAAATGTTGGTCAAAAGAGATGCTTGAAATCGTCGGCTTAAAAGAAGAGCAGTTAGCCAAAGTATTTGAGAGTTACCAGGTGGTTGGTACATTAAAAGAAGAGATCGCAAATGAGCTTGGATTACGAAAGGAAACAAAGGTAATCGCAGGCGGCGGCGACAATGCAGTAGCAGCAGTTGGAAACGGTACAGTAGGCCATGGTATGTGTTCGGTTAGTCTTGGAACAAGCGGAACCGTATTTATTGCCACAAAGGAATTTGCAGTGGATGACAATAATGCACTCCACAGTTTCTGTGATGCTTCCGGAAACTATCATTTTCTTGGATGCATGTTAAGTGCAGCCTCTTGCAATAAATGGTGGATGGATCAGATCATCCGCACCAAAGAGTATGGAAAAGAGCAGGAGAATATCAAGTCTCTTGGGGATAACAATGTATTCTTCCTTCCTTACTTAATGGGAGAGAGAACTCCACATAACGATCCAAATGCAAGAGGAACTTTTATTGGAATGACATTGGATACCACAAGGGAGGATATGACCCAGGCAGTATTAGAAGGCGTGGCATTTGCCCTTCGCGATGCATTTGAAATTACCAAGAAGCTCGGTATGAAGATTGACCGTGTACGTATTCTTGGCGGTGGTGCAAAGAGTCCATTATGGTGTAAGATCGTGGCCAATATATTAGATGTAAAAGTGGACAAGATCAATTCCGAAGAAGGCCCAGCATTTGGTGCAGCAATTCTTGCGGCAGTAGGTTGTGGCAAATATGCATCGGTGGAAGAAGCGAGCAATAAGCTAATTCAAATCGTAAGCACAATTGAGCAAGACAAGGAAACCGTTGAGAAATACAATGCAAAGTATGAAGTGTTTAAAGAATTATATCCTGCATTAAAGGATGTTTATAAGAAAATGGTTTAAAGTTAAGCGGACGAGAAAACACCGTAATTCCTAGAAATAAAGGAATTACGGTGTTTTTTATTGTTCTGCGATTTCTCTGATGTAGGATAAGATGTCTGAGTCCGTGGAAAAACAGTTTTCATCAGTATATAATAAGCTACTTGTAAGACCAATGGAACGCTCTTCTCCGTTTGTCTGAATAAATGTAATGGTTGTAAAGCCACAAACATCGTCGTCGGAATACTCAGTAAGGGTTAAATTAGAAAGTTTGTTACAAATAGCATCCATATCCTTTTGTGTATCCACGGTGTATTCATCTAGTCCGCAAACAACTTTTATACAGGACAAGTCATTTGTAGGATTGACCGCTGTATTTGCCTTTGCAACACTTGCAGTTCCAGCTATTATAACTAGGGTTGCAAGTAAGCAATAGTAGAATTTTTTCATGCAGTATCTCCTTTTCTATTGAAATATATATGTATATTGGGAAATTATAGCATATAACATGAAAAAGCGAAAGGAGGGGATGTCTTTTTGTTAGAAGCTCCAAAAGTGGATATACTAAAATAGATACAAAGTATTTTGACAATTATTGCGTATACTGGTACTATTGATATGTCAAAAGACTTGTTATTGGAGGAAGACATATGCAGGCATATACAGGATTCGCACAAGTGTACGACGCATTTATGGATAACATTCCATATGATGATTGGGCATCGTATCTTTCCAATCTACTCAAAGAATACGGAGTAGAACAAGGGCTGATTGCAGACCTTGGATGTGGAACAGGAAGCATTACAGAACGCCTTGCAAAGGTTGGTTATGATATGATCGGAATCGATAATGCAGATGAGATGCTGGGAATCGCAATGGAAAAGAAGGCAGATGCATTTGATGAGGAAGACAAAGCGGAAAATGATAAACGAGAAGGCATCCTATATCTGTTACAGGATATGAGAGAATTTGAGTTATACGGTACGGTAGATGCAATTGTCAGCATTTGCGACAGTATGAATTATATTATGAGTGAAGAGGATTTATTGAAAGTCTTCAAACTTGCAAATAATTATTTAGAAAAACAAGGCGTATTTATCTTCGATATGAATACACCATATAAATATGAGAATATCTTGGCAAACAATACGATTGCTGAGAATAGAAAAGATTGCAGCTTTATCTGGGACAACTACTTCTATAAAGAAGAGGGTGTTAATGAATATTCCTTATCTATTTATGTAAGGGATGAGGAACTAGAAGACGAGTTAGAAGAGAAAGATATCTTTAAGCGCTTTGATGAAACACATTACCAGAAGGCATATTCCTTAGAGACCGTAAAACGTCTGATTGAGGAGTCGGGCATGGAATTTGTTGCAGCTTATGATGCATTTACAAAGGAACCTGTAAAAGAGACAAGCGAGAGAATGTATATTATTGCGAGAGAACAGACTCAGGCAAATAAATTTTACAATAAATAATTGACTTAGATTGAAAGGAACAAAAAGGTATGGCAGATTATATCGTTAGAGCAACTGCGGCAAATAACCAAATTCGCGCATTTGCTTGTACAACTAGAGATTTAGTAGAGGAAGCTAGAGTAGCACATAACACAAGTCCTGTTGCAACTGCAGCACTTGGTCGTTTACTTACAGCAGGAAGTATGATGGGAAGCATGATGAAGAGTGAAAAAGATTTATTAACTCTTCAAATTAAATGTAGCGGACCTATCGAAGGACTTACTGTTACTGCAGATGCTCATGCAAATGTAAAAGGGTATGTAAACCGTCCAGACGTTATGTTACCTCCAAGTGCTGAAGGTAAATTAGATGTAGGCAAGGCGTTAGACCTTGGTGTTCTTAACGTAATCAAAGATATGGGATTAAAAGAACCATATGTGGGAACAACTCACCTTGTATCTGGAGAGATCGCAGAAGATTTAACTTACTACTATGCAACAAGTGAACAAGTACCTTCAAGCGT
>JAUNJY010000126.1 GCA_030535455.1 bacterium | reverse complement strand
TCGTAATAATAGCTCGTATCAATACCCTTCATATAAAGTTCCCTGTCATTAATCTCATCCGTTAATGCCTGACTTAAAACATGCTTAATTTCAATATCTTTAATCGGACTACGCTCCATCGCTAGTAGATAGTCATTTTTATCTACCTGACTCCAATCAATCACTTTATTTAATTCTTTTTTTAGCATAAGATCGAGCCATATGCGTGTACTACGTCCGTTTCCCTCTCGAAAAGGATGTGCAATATTCATCTCTACATATTTTTCTATAATCTCATCAAACGTATGCTGAGGCATTGCATCAATATGATCCAGTGCAGAGTGCAGATACATAACAGGAGCAAATCTAAAGTTTCCCTTTGCAATATTTACGTCTCGTACCTTACCAGCAAAGTCATAAATTTCACTAAAAAGATACTCATGGATTTTTGCAAGGGAATTAAATTTTCCTGCTTCTAATCTATCTAAATATCCCTGTTCAAATAACTCCATTGCCTTTTTCTTACTTATTTTTTCTTCCTGCCTTGCAAGCTCTACTGAACTTGTGATATGCAATTTATTATCTAAGGCCATATTATATACCTCCTTGCAGTTTACTTACTGTTAGTATAACAAAGTGATCGAACTTGTACAAGAAAGGGATTTTTATAAGGTACGCCCCTATTTGTGATACGGTTCTCCGTATCAGTATCATGGGCGTACCTTTATATGCTATACAAAAGTATATACTGTTTATAATTTGAGCATTTTAATACATATACCTTTGATTACACATTCTATTCAAATTAAAAGAAAAAGCATTTGCAATGGATTTCTCCTTACAAATGCTTTTTCTTTACCAGAACCAATATTTTTTTGCGACGCAGATATAAGTAATTCCGCCTCCTAGTAAACATACTACTACGATTCCAATAATGATGAAATTGCAATGGAATGTGTTAAGTTTGCTTTCCGAGATTTTATAGGTTCCTGTTATATCTATTTCCATTTCCCTTTGTCGAATCTTTGTATTGAGTAATTCATATTTTTCTTTTCCGTCATTATATAAATAAATGTATTTTCCATTTTTCATATCAGACTCATAGAAACGTACGTAAATTCTACCTGGCAGATTCTTTCCTTCATTTATTAGGAAGGTCGTACCATCTTTCTCCTGTTTAAGTTCAACGTTTGGGAATACTTTATTTTCAAAATTAATTATATCTTTTCCTGCAATCACAAGGCTATACTGATTGGACTCGATCACTAACGTTTTATTATTTTCATATAGATAACGTAGAATATCGCTTGTGACTTCTTCTACTTCCTCTAATTGTAAAGTAATCGTTTCCTCTGGATTGCTCTTGATTACTGTAAGCAATCTGGATTCCTCTACCTCTGGATTGCTTTCTGAATTTGACACGCTTTCTATAGGTTCACTTTTTAACTGATTTACAATTATTGTTACTATGGTTTGCAAATCACCATTCGATATGATCACAGAGGATGAGCCACTTGCTTTTGCAGTGACAAT
>JAUNJY010000089.1 GCA_030535455.1 bacterium | reverse complement strand
GTTTTATTTAAAAGTTCTCCAGTTGTTAACATAACAGCAGGAAGGATACCGCATGATCCAGCAGTAGGACATGCTACGATTTTACCCATTGCGCCATTTACTTCTGAAGAGGAAATAGCCATAGCCATTGCCATTACAATACCTTTACCCATTAATGGAGTAGCATTGTCGTGGTATTGTTGAAGACGGTAAGCGTCACCACCGATTAATCCAGTAAGAGAGTAAACTTCTTTTTCTCTACCAGCAGTAGCACTTTCTTTCATAGCTTGAAGAGTAAGGTGCATTTGAGCACGAAGTTCTTCACGAGTAGCTCCTTTAGCTTCCATTTCCTGACGAATTGCATATTCAGCTAAAGTGATATTTTCTTCGCGACAGATTTCAATAAGTTCAAGACCAGTTCTAGCGATGTTCATATTAGTTACCTCCTAATGAATTAATAACGATTACACGGTTGATGCCTTCGACTTTTTGAATGTCTTTAATGATGTCTTCTGTAACAGCACTATCAACTTCAAATGTCATTGTTGCATCTTTACCCTTTTGACTTCTTACAAGTGTCATATGAGCGATGTTAATGTCGTTTTCAAAGAATAATGTAGATACTTTGGAAACTGTACCTGGAATGTCATTATGACATGTAATGATTGTTGGATACTCTCCTGTAATCTTTACTTTATTGCCGTTGATTTCGTTGATTTCAACAAGACCACCACCAATGGAAGAACCAAGAACTTCCCACTCAATATCATCACAATCTGTAATAATAAATTTAACTGTATTTGGATGTACCTGACCTAAATCAGCAGGTACGAAATTAAGTTTAATGCCTTCTGCTTCTGCAAGTTCGATTGATGTTCTTAATCTAGCATCATCTGGAGCCATTCCTAAAAGACCAGCAACAAGCGCACGATCTGTTCCGTGTCCTTTGTATGTTTCTTTAAAAGAACCGTGAAGTAAGAATGTAACTTCTTTAAAATCTTTGTTCACAACAGTTCTAGCAATTTTACCAAGTCTGGCAGCACCAGCTGTATGTGAAGATGATGGACCAATCATAATTGGACCTAGTACGTCGAATACCCCTATATTTGCCATAATACTTATCCTTTCAATTTTGTAAACATTTTATGTTACAAAAAATTACGTTTACTTACGTTTTATTACTTTTTTCAACTTATGTTGTGAGTATACAACAAAAAAATCCGTTTGTATATAATTTTTGAGCAATTCCATAAACTGTCAGAATATGATGATAAAAATTACAAACAATATAACAATATGGAAAATAAACCGTACAAAGTGCACAAACAAGATTGTATACATACGAAAACAATGTAAAAAAGTCAGTTAATATGTACATTGTGTCACAAAAAATACATAATATTGTATCGAAATGTAAACAAAATACACAAAACGCTAAAATTCTACAAATGAATACAGCATGACCGAACACTCTAACATAGAAAAAAGTATAGAGTTTTAGAAGAATAAGATGATCAAATGGAAAATTAAGGATTAATTTAGGATATTCTTTTATATATAAGGAAGATAAGTTATACTAGAATTGTAAAAATATAAGAGAGGGGAAAGAAGAAATGAAGATGTTTAAGAAACTAAGCATAATTCTTATGGCGATCTTTGTGCTTGCGTTGCTTCCATGTAAAGCGAAAGCAGCAACCGATACAAAAGAAGCAAAGATCTCATCAGAATTAAAGAATTGGATTGTAGACGAAGCGACTAATACAATCTGTGGATTAACAAAGACACAAAAAAGCGTCCTGTTTATAAATGGGGAGACGCTAAAAGAGGAGGAGACAATTCTTCTTGGACTAGAAGCTGTCGATATGGTTAAAAGCGATAACTTACTATACATATCGTTAAAAAACACTAAAAAGATTATTGTAATCGACATAAACAAGCGCGAGATCGTAAGGACAATCCGTCCGAAAAGAGAGGCAAACAGTATGATCATTATAGGTCAGAAGCTTTATTATAGCTCCAGTTGGCGATTATATTCTTTTGACCTGACAGAAGAGACGGAAGAAGAAATTACAGACGTTCTGACCAATGTCAAATTTGCTTACAATGAAAAGGAACAAGTCCTTTATATTGGGGAAAATGGAAGCAGCGGTTGCAAATTGACTTATTATAGTCTAAAAGAGGAAAAGGTAATTTCAAAAACTAACTACAATAATGGATATGGTTTTTCCTATGTTCGCGGTGGGATTTTCTTTGATGGAGCCAATGTCTATTATGCAGGAAGAGAATTTGATTCATTGGATGCAACAAGGTTTACTGGTGATTATGAAATCGGCAGTGAAATTCTTCATGTAACGGATGAATTAGTGTTTACAACTAAAGCTGTATATAATAAGGAAACGCATGCTCAATTGGGAACATATAAAGAAGCAGTTACGCTTTCATGGACAAACGGAACCCTGCTATATCAATATAGTGCACAAAATGGCAAGATAAAGAGAGTTGATAATCAAGGGGAGAAAATCACCGATCAAAATGTAATTGACATTTTAAAAGGTAAAAAGAATGCATCTATTCAAAAAACGACAGAGAGCAAGAAGGTAGTAAGCGGATTTAGTACCCTTGAAATGAACAGCTCTTTGGATGAATGGATGTTAGTAGAAGATAAAAATGTATTACTTGCATGTTCAAAAAAAGACAGGGCATTATTTTTTATTAATGCTGGCACACTAAATTTAGAAAGCAGCATTTTATTTAAAAGTGCGCCAACAGATATGATTTTAGATGAAGGACTGTTATATGTGGCACTTGCGGATGCTCATCAGATCCTTGTGATAGATGTTGAAAAACAGGCAATTAAGGAAATCCTGTATACAACTTCAGATCCCTATACAATGGTAATAGAAGGACAGACAATCTATTATGCGGAAATGGATCAGCATTGTTACCTATATAAATATGATTTAAAGACAAAGTCAGATCAAGTATTAAACATTATAGGCAGAGTGTATGAGCCATCACTTGCAATTAACGAGGAAGATCATATTTTATATATCGGAGAATCTGCCAGTACAGGTTGTGACTTGATTTATTACAGTACCCAACAGGAGAAAATCATTGGAGTCTCTGATTATAATGATGACTATGGTTTTTATTCTCCAGAAAGAACCATAGAGTTTGACGGGGAATTCGTATACTATGCAAATCGAATGTTTGATAAATACGATCCAACCGATATCCTTATGGAATTTGACGTCTGGGAAGAGGAAGAGGAAGATGGGGTTATCCTGTATGAGTTTTCTTCAGATGGAAAGATGTATGCTTATATAGAAGAAGAAAATATGATCGTATGTATGGATCTTAATCGAATTGCTTTTGTAGACTTTGATGCCAAAAACGGAACGGAGCTTGAAACACAGATTGCAGAAATCAATGGCTTGCTTTCAGCACCAACATCTGTACCAAAGAGAACAGGATATACATTTGCAGGTTGGTATCGTGATGAACAGTGCAAACAGCCTTGGAATTTCGATTTTGACCTTGTTCAGGAAGACATGCTTCTTTATGCAAAATGGATCATTAATCCAGCAAGGGTTCAAGGTGGTTTAGCTAAACAAGCTTCTTATAATAAAGTAGAGTTAAAATGGAATGAAGTAGCAGGAGCAAATGGATATGAAATCTATCGTTCATCTGGTGCCAATAAAGCGTATGAATTATTAGGAACGACTTCAGCATTAACATATACCGATCAGAATGTGGAAGTAAACAAAACATATTCCTATAAGGTAAGGGCGTATCAAGAGGACGGCGGAGTACGTGCATATGGCGAGTTTTCCACTGTTTTCACTGGGAAAGTAACACTTCCGGCACCAGGAAATCTAAAAGCTAAAGCGACTTCATTTGATCAAATTCAGTTAAGCTGGAATAAGACAGCTGGTGTTACAGGATATGAAATCTATCAGTCAACAGTATTATCAGGCAGTTATTCCTGCATTGGAAGAACAAATAATCAAACTTATCTGGTGAAACAATTAAAAGAAAAAACGACATATTATTATAAGGTAAGAGCATATATCGACGTAAATGGAAAACGAGTATATGGAGCTGCTACCAATGTTATAAATGCGACTACCATGGTAAAACCATTAGCTACAGTGTCATCTTTAAAAGTAATTTCACCGGTTTCCTATAATAGTATGAAGATTACCTGGGGTACAGTAAGTGGTGCAACAGGATATGAAGTCTATGAGGCATCTACAAGCAATGGGACATATAAACTGGTTGCAACCACAAAATCCACGTCCTATACGAAAAAAGGAATACAAACAGGCACAAAGCGTTACTATAAGGTAAGAGCCTATAGAATGAATGGCACAAAGAAACAGTACGGAAGCTATTCAAAAGTAGTAAGCGGTACTGTAAAGCTGCCAATTCCAACAAAGTTAAAGGTAGTAAAATCCAATGCTACAACGACAAAGCTGACATGGAATAAGGTAAGTGGGGCTTCTGGATATGAAATTTATCGTTCTACCTCTAAAAAGGGAACGTATAAAAAGGTAGCCACAGTAAATACTTCTTTCTATAAGAATAGCAGATTGAAAAAAAAGCAAACCTATTATTATAAGGTAAGGGCTTATCGTATAGTAAATGGTAAAAAGATTTATAGCGGTTACACAACAATTGTGTCGAGAAAGCTATAAAAGTAAAAAATAACCGTTTTATCCATATAAATTACGTAATAATTGATAAAAATATCAGAAAAAAACCAAAAAATTTGGAAAATAACAAGAAATATATAATTTCCAAAAAATATTTACAATAAAATCTAGAAAAAGTAACAAGAGTCTGTTACAATATGTCTCATATTATGAGATAGAAACGTGAGAGAGAAAATGGAATCGTATGTATTAGTATTAGGAGTATCTGTTTACGACATTTTTGGATTTACAGATCAGAGTTACAGGGATAAAGATTCAAACCCTGGAAGAGTTGGAGTATCCTTTGGCGGTGTATGTAGAAATATTGCTGAAAACACAGCCAGAGTTGGAGTAAATACGAAGTTTATCACAGTTGTTGGTGATGATGAAAAAGGAAAAAGTTTATTAGAAGATGCGAAAGAAAAAAAACTTGATGTAGATGATTCGTTAATTATTCCTGGCGGATCAACACCAACCTATATGGCAATTTTAGATGATCAAGGTGAAATGCAGTCTGCAATTGTCGATATGAAGATTACAGATCTTATGACGACAGAGTTTGTTGACTCAAAAGCATCGATTATTGAAAATTCAGAATATATGGTGTTAGATGTTGATAACCCTATTATTTTGGAGCATATTTTAACTAAGTACTCTGGAAAAACACGTTTTATTGTGGATTCGGTATCTGCAGCAAAAGTATTACGTGTAAAACACCTCATTAATAACCTTCATACATTTAAACCAAATCGTCATGAGGCAGAAGTTTTATGCGGTTTCCCTATCGTGTCGAAAGACGACGTTAAGAAAGCCGGACGTTATTTCAGAAGCCTTGGCATTGAAAATGTTTTTATTAGTTTAGATGAAGATGGCATATACTATAATAATGGGATGGAAGAAGGCGTCGTAAAGGCGAATGGCATACCAGTAATTAACGTAACAGGTGCTGGCGATTCCTGTGTAGCAGGCCTTGTATATGGTTACAGCAAAAATCTTAACATTAAAGAAACTGTAAAATATGCAATTGCAATGTCAGCAATTACAATTTCCCATAAACAAACGATTCATCCAGACATGGGCTGTGAACTAGTAGAACAATATTTACATGACCTATCTTGGGATGAAGTAGAATTTTAGCATCGAGTATACAGTTAGTAATTGACTTCAGGGGAAAATGGTAATATGGAAGGAGCAGATTATCATGAAGATCTATGCAATAGAATTAACCCTTAGGGCTCCATGGGTGCATTCGCTAAAAGAAAAGCGGATGATTGTAAGAAGCCTCGTAAAGAAGCTTCACAATACATTTAATGTTTCTGTGGGAGAAATCGCAAAGCAGGATGAGCATCAGATGATCGTAATTGGAATTGTAGGTTTAGCAATTACCTCAAGACAGTTAGACTCCAGAATGGAAGAGATTATTATCTTTATCGAAGAGAATACAGAAGCTGAAATTATAAAAGTGAAAAAAGAAAAAGATTTTTATTAGATAAAAGGAGTCGTGCGCCAAGCAATTGGTGTGCGGCTTTTTTTTAGTGACAGGAAACTCCTTTTCGAGAAGCCTCCTATGTATGAAAAAGGCTTTCTAAAAAACAGAAAGCCAAGATGCACACTCACTTTATTATGGTATAAATAGTTGAAAATGGTATAATATTGAGTAGGATAGGAGTGTGATAGAAGTGAATGAGTCGCAGTCAAACAGACGACGTCCAAAGTATTTGATAAAACATGATATTCTAATGTATTACTATAACACGTATATAGGTCTTGCAATCATATTTATGATCCTTGTATTTTTGAAGATGGCAGTATTTCCATGGCAAGCCTGCCTTGTACTGCTATTGGTGGTCAGCGCCCGTGTGCTCTATGGAGTATTTCGTCTGGCTCCAATAATCGCGTGTCCTTATTGTGAAGCTGGACACAGAAAGAAAAAATGGATATCAAATGCCTATTATTTATCCATGGTTCCATTAGAGAAAGAAGTATTCGAATGTCCAACTTGCGGAAAAGAGATTGAAGTGGTGGATGAAGAAGAATAAGATACGACATATTTTACCAGCACATAAGTAAACACATATGTTTATAATGAATACATAAATACGAAGAAATTTGTACTAACAATAGAGTTATAAATAGCATACGGAGAGAGAAATGTTTGGTAGACGAATAAGACATAAGAGGGAAAAATCCACTCAATTTATATTAGATATAGATCAGGTGGTAGCATATTTTAAAGCGGGGAATTATATTGAGACCCCCTATAAGGCAATCGCCAATGGGGATGGAAGTGATAAATTATCCAAAGAGATAAGAAGGGCATTAGACCACGTAGAATGGATCAAAGGCTTTGAGTATCTTGACCAGTTCTATATGATTTATCATGGACAGAGCACACAGCAGATGAAAGTACTGTTTAATAAGTATAGGGAACTGTCCATAAGCGTTACAGGAAAAGATGGGTATCATAAGCAGGCAAATGATGAGATTGAAAATTATGTAGTCAGGGATGATAAGAATACGACTTTATATATGCTGCGTGTTGGAAATGACTTAGTGAAGGCCTGTGTTTCATGGGAAGAAGAGGAACAGATGAAACAAGTATTTTCGACACTTAATTCTTTTGTTTATAAGCGAGAAAAATAGTATTATGGGGAAATCTTACTTGCATTTCAATATGAGTTCAAGGTAAAATAGACAAGAAAGTAGAATTCATATATAAGGAGGCAATTTTCCAATGAAAATCGCGTTAATTAACGAAAATAGTCAAGCTGCAAAAAATGAAATGATTTGTAGCGTATTAAAAGAAGTTGTTGAACCAATGGGCCATGAAGTATTCAACTATGGAATGTACTCTGTTGAAGATAAAAATGCTTTAACATATGTTCAAAATGGTATCTTAGCAGCTGTATTATTAAATTCAGGTGCAGCAGATTACATAATCACTGGCTGTGGTACTGGTGAAGGAGCAATGCTCGCACTTAATTCATTCCCTAACGTATTATGTGGACATATTGTTGATCCATCTGATGCTTACATGTTCGCACAAATCAATGATGGAAATGCAGTTGCATTACCATTTGCAAAAGGCTTTGGCTGGGGCGCAGAACTTAACTTAAAATATATGTTTGAACGTTTATTCGAAGGTGAAAGCGGTCAAGGATATCCAAAAGAAAGAGTTGTTCCAGAACAACGCAATAAAAAGATCTTAGATGAAGTTAAGAAAGTTACACATGTAGATATGGTAACAATCCTTAAAAACTTAGATAGAGACCTTGTAAAAGGTGCTTTAGCAGGAGAAAAATTTGAGGAATACTTCTTCGCTAACTGCAAATGCGATAAGATCGAAGCAGCAGTAAGAGAAATCTTAGCATAAGGGCGGCACCGGAGAAAGCGGCACCGAGGACGGTGCCTTCAGATGAAATCGGGATTTCATCAGGTGCTGGAGGTAATGAAAGGACCCAGTACGCGTGAGCGTACTGGGTCCTTTCCATGTTTGCGGGAGTAAATCCCGCAAACATAATTCCAATTGGACACGAGCTTTCCAATGCCCTTCCCAGAGTGGGGCGCTGTAAGTGAGATAAGTTCCCTCTGGGGGAGAAGAACGGAGGAGGGCCTCCGAGCTACCCGAGTATCGAACGGTAAACCGCCTTATTTTTTGTTTAAATGCTAGAATTCTTTTTTAATTTCTTATAATGGTTTGCCAATTAGAAGTGATTGTAGTACTATGTTTATTGGCAAAGAAGTATGAAGAAGTAGATAAGGAGAAAAATATATGACACAGGAAGAAAAAGCGATTGCAGTATTTGATTCGGGTGTTGGTGGCATCAGTGTGCTTAGAGAACTGGTTAAATTAATGCCAAATGAAAACTTCATTTATTATGGAGACTCTGCGCATGCTCCTTATGGTACGAAATCAATTGAAGAGGTGTACCAGCTGTCGATTCATAACATTGAGAAGTTAGCACAACAAGGGATAAAGGCGGTTGTTATTGCATGTAATACGGTAACAAGTGTAGCGATAGATGATTTAAGAGATAAATATAGAAAGATGCCGATCATAGGCGTCGAACCGGCATTGAAGCCAGCAGTGCTCCATAAGAAAGATGGAAGAGTACTAGTGATGGCTACTCCAATTACGATTCATGAGCATAAGTTTAGCAAGTTAATGGATACATACCAAAGAATGGCTGAGGTAATTCCATTACCATGTGGAGGATTGGCAGATTTAGTTGAGGACGGAAAGGTGGAAGGTGAAGAAGTAGATGCCTATCTAAGCAATCTGCTTACACCATATAAAACGCCTAAGCTGGATGCGATTGTATTAGGCTGTACCCACTATCCATTTGCAAAAGAAGCAATTGAAAAGGCAATTGGATATAGTGTTGAGTTCTTTGATGGCGGAGTTGGTACTGCAAAGGAGACAAAACGAAGACTTGAAGAAAAGGGAATACTTAATCCAAGTAAAGAAAAAGGTAATGTGACCATGTTAAATAGTCTAAACGATGAGAGAATGATAGAATTATCGTACTACCTTTTAGAAAAATAAAATCAGTCTACAGTCTAAGAGGCCCCGCTTTTGCGGGGCCTCTTAGACTGTAGACAAAGTCGACAAGCTTTGGATAAAATCAGCATTTCATCCAGTGCCGAGGGAAATGATTAGTGCTCACTCGTGCAAGTCCTTCTAA
>JAUNJY010000088.1 GCA_030535455.1 bacterium | reverse complement strand
ACTAAAAGCAGTAGTTATGTAATGTTATTTGGCTACATATAGCTTATCAGAATTAAGGTTTAGATTAAATATGCGGAGGCGTATTACGTCGCTAGAAGTAAGAAATAAGACTCTCCTTTAAATAGGGTACGGAAAAACGTATCATAAGTAGGGGCGTACAATCTTATTAGTATGTTTGAGATAATAAAATATAGTTAATAATTAAAACAAGAGAGGCACTTGCCCCTCTTGCCATACTAGGAATTTTACAAGTAATCTGCTTCAGTAGTCCCCCTTTACTTAAATACTTATCCTAATTATTTTTTGAGTTCAATAATTGCAAGTAATAAGGAAATTGTTGAAATGCCTAACTGTAGGAAGTGGCAGATCAACAAAAGTAAGGAAAAGATTTCTGTGATAGTAATATTGTTCACCTACTTTCTTATAAGACTAGGAGCAGATGTTGTATGTAAAATTTCTAGCTACATATATTTTAGCAAAAAGAATAGTAAGGTCTATGGATATGTAAGTATTCAGTGCATCAACGGAATAAGAGAAATAACAATTGAGTAGGAGGGTACAGAAAGAGTTAAGAACGAGGAAGAGTTATTAGAGGAGATACCACAGTTGTTAAACTGTAATGTTATTGGACATACCATAAATGGGGATCATATTCTTCTAGAAAAAATAGGAAGTGTTCTTAGATACGATCATGAAGATCCAACGTTAAGCATAAGGTGGGATAGTATTTTTGAATTTTTCTATGAAAATATAGAAATAAGTTAGTTGGATTATTAGTTTAGATGAGTAATAAGAATAAGTGATTTATGCTATATGTGGGTCCTAACAAATTATCTAAGTAATTATGGGTTGTTTAGGTAGTAGAGTCGAACTATAATAAGAATAAGTAGATTTAATAATTATAGTGCTATATGTTTTTCAATAGAGGACAATTAGTTATGTCCTCTATTTTTTAATTGATAGGAAACTTATCTTCGAGAAGCCTCCTATCAATTAAAAAAGGCTTTCTAAAAACCAGAAAGCCAAGATGCACACTTACGCGAAAGGAGTTTATCACTTGGTGATCGCGTTCGATGCGGAGTGTTTTGCAAGCAAAACACTTTTTTCTTATAGGACTAAAGAGGGGAACATAAAGATGAAAAAAAGAAAAGAAGTAATAATGATTGTAGCATTAATCACCATCTGCTGTGCAATAATGGCGGTTGTAGATGGAATAATACAGCCGGATTATGCAGTTAAATCAGGTATTAAGATCGTAGTATTCTTAATTGCACCGATTGTATATTCGCAATTTGACAGAGAGTTAAATGTGAAAGAAATTTTTAGATGGAAGAAGAAAGGTGTTAAATTAACCATTGGCTTAGCTGTAGGAGTATACCTGATTATTTTAGGAGCATATTTCGTAGGTAAGGATTTATTTGACTTTTCAGGTGTAACTGAATCATTAACGAGTAATATTGGAGTAACAGGGGAGCGATTTGTGTGGGTTGCACTATATATATCTTTTATTAACTCCTTTTTGGAAGAGTTTTTCTTCCGCGGATTTGCATTCTTAACAATAAAAAAACTTATGCCAAGAAAGTTTGCATATCTATTTAGTTCCTTTATGTTCGCGTTATACCATGTTGCTATGATGACTGGATGGTTCTCTATTGGTATGTATTTAATTACAATGGTAGGACTATTTATTGGCGGAGTGATTTTTGACTATCTAAATGAAAAGAACGAAACGATTTACAGCTCATGGTTGGTTCATATGTTTGCTAATTTTGCGATTAATACGATTGGATTTATTTTATTTGGGATATTATAAATAGGTATGCTACGCCCATGAAACTGATACGGAGAACCGTATCACAAATAAGTTGAGTTTTACTAAATAAGGATAATATAAAGGGAAAAAGAGGTATATTTCATTAATTATGATGAAAATATACCTCTTTTTGTTGTATAGTAATAATATGCTTACATAAAACAACCAATATATCACTGTAAAATATTCTAAAATAGTAAATACAAATTTGGAGGAATAAATGATGGTTATGAAAAAAGTTACACCAGATATGATTAAAGAGTGGAAAAGGATATATGAAGAAAATAGAAATTTATTATTGCCTAATAGAAAATCAGGAATTGAGTTAGAAAGATACTTAAAAACGCATTACGTTATAACACCAATAATAGACAGAGAAGCAGATAAAGTGGTGCTTGAAAACATAATAGAAAATGAAATATTCAGAGACAAGCTGCCAAAAGGTGTAATGCCTAATCCTGTAACTTATTATGTTGGAGAAAGTAAAGTATTTGTGGGAATTGATTTAGTTACTGGTTATTTTTATGTAGAAGGTTCAGAGAAGATTCATGATGAATTATTTGCATATAGGGGGCTTGATGATAAGGAGTTGGATAATTATTATTTAGTTGCAGAATATGTTAGATGTACTGAATTATGAATTGGACTAAACTTTATTTATGTTTCATACTACTGGTTTAGGCTGCTAGATATAGGCAATAATAAAGGCAAGGGAGGCTACACTCCCTTGCCAGACCAAGAGCAAGAAAGCCGTTACTTCTGTACCCCCATTATCTAAATACTTATCCTCAGATTATTTTTTGAGTTCAATAATCATGATAATTAGCATTAGGAGTGATAGAATAATTTCTATGAAATCATGAATCACTACCAGTAATGAGAAAACATCAGTGACTGAAATAATATCACCTTCTTTACTGGAGACTAGAAGGGGCTATACAAGTTCTTGGTTACATATAGCTTACCAGAATTAAAATTTAGATTAAATAAGTTGGGGAGTATTACGTTGTTAGATGTAATAACTAAACTCTCCTTTTGTGTAGATACGGTGAACCGTATCACAAATAGGGGCGTACCTTTGGATTCATCTAAATGAATAAGAATATTACATGTTTTATAGCAAAGTACTTAAACTTTATATAAAAGGTAGAATAAAGAAGAATGGAAGAAATCTCGCTCTTCTTTTGTTTGTCAACAGGGAATAGATATCTATAAAAAATCTATACACAGATTCCCCACATGTATAAATACTTATCCATTAAAAACAAGTCTGTTAATTTAAAGCTAGGGGTATTAGTGCGATAATAATTTGTAAGAAACTACAAAGCACTAGTAGTAATATGAGAGACGCAAATTTTAAAATACTCTATTATTATAGAACGTGGAATTATTTTATGTAACTAAAAATATATCATAACTTAGAGAAATATATCACTCAATAAGTTGCAATTTCATTCAGAGAGCTATGTTTATTATATACTTACAATTTTAAAAAAAGCGCCAAATAATACCATTGCAGAAATACCATAATATATTTGTCGAAATATAAAATAATTTGGTGGTTGAATTTTGTTGAATAATAGTAATATATATATAATTAGATTTAAAGTCGAATTATATATAAAATAGTAAATATGAAAATATTGTACAAAAGAGGATTAAGATGAAATATACATTTGTAAAACAGCATGATGCTACTGATTGTGCAGCAGCATGTTTAGCCATGGTGTGCTTGCATTATAAAAAGGAAACGACGATTACGAGATTAAGAGACATGATGGGGACGGATTTAAAGGGAACCAATCTAGTGGGATTAAGTAATTGTGCCGATAAGTTGGGATTTACATCGCAGGCAGTTCGTGTAGATAAAGAAGGTTTTCTTAGTAAATACACTTTACCGGCCATCGCCAATGTTGTTACGAAAGAAGGACTTAGTCATTTCATTGTAATCTTTAAAATAACCAAGGGTTATGTAGTGGTTGGAGATCCAGCAAAAGATTTAGTGAAAATGTCCGTTGAGGAGTTTTATAAAGATTTTACTGGAGCCTTATTACTATTAAAACCAAATGAAAGGTTTTCCAATGGGAAACTAAAAGGAGAAAAAATCTTCCAGCGTTTTCTTAGATTATTATTACCGCAGAAAAAATTATTCGTATATTCAATTCTTGCATCGATTTTGTTAACAGTACTTGGTATTGTTTCTTCGCTATTTAACAAGATATTAATGGATGAAATCTTACCGTATAAGCTTAAAAACACTCTATTATTAGTATTGTTAATTTTTGCAGTAATATCGGTTACCCAAGTGGTGATAGGCTTTATAAGACAATGGATGATGATTTATCTGTCACAGAAAATCGATATCCCATTGATGCTTGGATATTTTGAACATATCTATCATTTACCAATGAAGTTCTTTGCAGCAAGAAAAACGGGTGATATTACGACTAGGTTTTCCGATGCATTTACGATTAAAGATATCTTTACTAATATTGCATTAACATTAATCATGGATATTGGGATGGCGTTGGTTACCGGAGTTATTCTATTCCGTATGAATACAACCTTATTCGGAATTATTATTTTTATGACTATTGTCAGTATTGGTTTGGTCTTTATATTTAAGCAGCCATATAAAAAGATTAATGAAGAGCAAATGCAACAGGCATCTATTCTGAACTCACAGGTAATTGAAGGATTAAGAGCTGTAGAAACAATTAAAGGTAATGCCAACGAAGAGACAGAATTAGAATTAATTGAACGAGAGTACATAAAGGCATTACGAATCAGTAAAAAAGAAGGTATGCTATCTAATATACAGGAGTCTATTTCTAGTTTAGTATCGACAGTAGGGAATCTTGTATTAATGTATTTTGGAGTGATGCAAGTGATCGATGGAGATATCACACTAGGAACGATGATGGCATTTATGACTTTATCTGGGTATTTTATGGATCCAGTAGGAAGACTTGTTAGCTTGCAGTTACAGATTCAAGAAGCAAGTATTTCTATGAAACGTATCTCAGAAATATTTGATTATGAGAAAGAGCAAGATGATGTTACACATGGATGCTATCAAGAGATTGAAAAAATTGATGGTGATATTGCATTAAAAAATGTGACATTTCGCTATGCTAACCGTAAGCCAGTGTTAAATAATATTAGTATTACAATCCCAAAAGGGAAAAAAGTTGCCTTAGTAGGGGCGAGTGGTAGTGGTAAATCTACCATAGCAAAATTATTATTAAAGCATTATGAGCCAGAGAATGGTCAGATTACAATTGATGGAATTGATATTAATGAATATAAGAATACGTCTCTTAGAAAAGCAATATCGTATGTACCTCAAAGTATTGAATTATTTTCACAGAGTATCTACGATAACATTCGAGTGAGTAAACGAAACTCCACATTGGATGAGGTAAAGGAGGCAGCCAAGGCTGCAGGGGCTCATGACTTTATTCGAAAGCTTCCGATGCAGTATTATACTTATCTTGAGGAAGCAGGCAATGGTCTGAGCGGTGGAGAGAAGCAGCGAATCGCACTTGCGAGAGCATTCCTAAAAAAGAATGAGTTTTATATTCTTGATGAAAGTACAAGTAATCTGGATTTTGCTACTGAAAATATCATATTTGATATGATTTACAATAAATTTAGAAATAAATCTATGTTAATTATTGCACATCGATTGGCTACTGTAAAGAATTGTGATCAAATTATTGTTATGGAGCAAGGTGAGATCATTGAACGTGGAACACATGAAGAACTGATAGAAAAGCAAGGACAATATTATAGACTTTGGGAAATGCAACAAGGAAACATTACATTAAAAGATGAGGATAAAGAGCTGCTAAATGCTGAATCAAAATTTAATAATTCATTTGACGAAAATGAGATGAGTTATACTTAGTAGATTAATTATGGTGTTGAACGATCGATCGTTTTACATATAGAAAGACTACTGGTCGCGAACAGTAGTAAAAATAATAAGGAGGAATAAGTTAATGGAAATGACTTATGATGGGGCATTAATAATGCCTAGTAGCTTTGTGGCTATAGAAAAGGATGAGATGACATATGTTGAGGGTGGAACTACAAAGGTTTATTCAGGTGCTCAAGGTTGGTGTGTTGCAGCTATGCTGAAAGCGGTGGGATCAGGTATGGTAATATTTAGTAGAAGTGTTACCAAGGCTGTACAGCCATACTTAGCAGGTATTTTGGCAGGTGGGCCTATAGCATGGATAGCAACTGCATTATCCGCGCTTGGTTTAGTTGGAATTGCCCATTTAGGAGGACAATTTGCTAGTGCAGGGGCACAGGCATCTTGGAACATGCTTAGAAAAGGGAAATTTACACTTTCTGCTAATGCAAACTTAATGAGCATGATTTCAGTTAACTAGGATTTACATATTAGTAGATTTATTATACTAATTTACTATAGTTTTATAGTAGATTAGTATAATAATAGTGAATTAATATATTAAGGAGAAGAAAAAGATGAATTTATTTTTTATATTTATTTTAGAATATCTTGTGTTATTAGGTATAATACTAGGACTCAAAGTAATGGAATTTTATAAGGGTAAGAAAACAAGCAATTTTGATGGTCTTTTTGGAGTCATAATTGGTTATGTAATTATACAATATGTTTGCGGAGTTAATGAATTTACGAAAGAGAATATACAAGCATTATGCTTTGCCTATGAAATTATATATTGTATTTATTATTTTTGTTTGAAATTAATTCATTTTAAAATGAAAGAGAAAAAAAAGAATATGGACACACAGTAATAAACAGACTATTGCAATGAAATTGAACAAATATACGTTTTTTACAATATATAAGCTGTTGATATTCACGGTGGAATGGAGATGTAATGTTTCAAGAGAAGTTAAAAGTTAGTCATAAGAAAACACTTAAATTAACAAATGTCCTGTATAAGGAACTTATAAACCCTAATTTAGAAAAGATAGAAAAAGAAGTTGAGTTAATGGAGAACTATATTAAAGCAAAAGGGGCTAATCCTATTGGTCCTTTAATTCAACGCGTTGATACGGTTATTACAGATGAAAATGTAATTAATATTCAGATAACGCTATATAGACAATGTAATAAATACATTAGAAGTGTTGATTTTGATTATAAATTTCAATCAATATATAGTGTTGATAATTGCCTGTATGTAAGATTTTTTGATTCAGAGGAATATTTAAGTATTGCTTATGATAAACTTAAGGTTATTGCATATGAAGAAGATATTAAATTAAAGGATGGAAATTATACTGTTTACGTTGATAGAAAAGAAAATAAAATCATTGCTGATGTATTTATGGAGCGGGCAGATTAATGAACAAACAAACTAAATCACTTGATCAATTAAAAGATGGACGCCTTCTCTACGATAAAGATCTTCCGTACTTTGGGTACGCAATTATTTTAATTTTAATAGTACTATTAGCAGTAGTGATTACATGGAGCATCCATACCCCAAAAGTAGAGATGATTACTTCAAGTGGTATCATCCAAAGTACGAATAAAAACTACGTCATGTCACCATATGCTGGAGAAATAGTCTCATGTAAGCTGACTGAAGGCATTTCAGTGCAAAAAGGTGATATTCTTGCTACGATCAAGAGCACAGACCTAGAACTTCAGGCAGAACAACTTCTTGGTCAAAAAGAAGTCTATGTAGAAAAAGTAAAACAATTAGATCGTTTAGTAGTTGCAATTCAATCCAATAAGAATATATTTGATCCAAACAAGGAATCAGAGAGTTTATATTACAATCAGTATGAAACCTATCAAAGTCAGGTGGCTCAAAATCAGTTGGATACAACTACCTATAAGTCATATGGATATACAGATGAACAGATTGAAGTGGAAGTAAAAAAGAACGAAGCAAAAATCGCAGAAATCTATCATTCCACATTACAAACCATACAAAATTCCATTGACGAAGCCAGTACACAGATAGCCAACATCGAAGTACAAGTTGGCACAGTTAATAGTGGACAACAGGAATATCAGATTCTCGCAAGTGAATCTGGTGTTATACATATGATGGCAGAATATAAAGCTGGTATGGTAGTACAAGCAGGCAATGCGATTGCTAGTATTGCATCCGAGCAGGACGAGTATAAAATTGTTGCCAATGTAAGCGTCTCTGATCGAGCTCGGATTACAATCGGAGATTCCGTAGATGTTGTTATAGCAGGGCTTGTACAAACAATTTATGGAACAATTTCAGGAGAGGTAATGAGGATAGACAGTGATATTACTTCAGATTCTGAAAGTGGGGAAAGCTATTTTAAAGTAGAAATTATTCCGGATAGCAATTACTTAATCAGTAAAGATGGAAATAAAGTAAATATCTCCAATGGTATGGTTGTAGAGACAAGAATACAATATGATGAAATCACCTATTTCAATTATGTTTTAGAGGCATTAGGTGTACTAACAAGATAAAGGAAGGTGATATACAGTGAAAAAATTAATACGTAGAATTGGCATTGTGATGTTACTTTTCTTTCTCTGTTTTATTGGAAATAACAAGGTGATTCATGCCACGACCATAGAAGTCACGGATTTGGACTTGGGAGATTATACTGCGGAGATGACAGTAGGAACAAACCAATTATTAACTATAACTGTGTTACCATTTGATGTAACCAATCAGACAGTGACGTATAAATCGTCCAATACCCAGATTGCAACAGTGAATGCTATGGGAAGGATTGTTGCGGTGTCAAAAGGAAAAACGGTCATTACTGTTCAGGCTGGCTCTATAAAAAAAGAATTTACGATTACGGTAAAAGAAGAGGAAGTAATGGATACAATAGAAGTCACAGATTTAGATTTAGGTGACTATCAGAAGGAAATGATTATAGGAACTTCGCAGCTTCTAGGGATTACCGTACTTCCAACAAATGCAACCAAACAAAAAATCACATATAAATCAAATAATACAAAAATAGTAACAGTAAACGAATTGGGTCGTGTTACAGCGAAGAAAATTGGGAAAGCAAAAATTACAGTAGCTTCTGGAAAAGTTTCCAAAGTAATATCTATTGAAGTAAAAAAGCAAGAGATAAATGAGCAAACAACACCAGTAACCTCGATTGAAGTGGATGAATTTAAAGAGGAAATGAAAGTCGAGGAAACACAGTCGATTACTGCTTCGGTATTGCCAAGTGATGCCACAGAGGCAACGATTGCATATCAATCAAGTAATAAAGGTGTGGCAACCATTAGCGGAACTGGGAAAATAACAGCCCTTCAGAAGGGAACTACGACTATTACCTTCACTGCAGGTGGGGTAAAAAAAGAATTACAATTAACCGTTACTGTTAGTACTGCAAAGATTGAGGTAAATACGACTTATTCCGTACTCAATGTAGGGGATACGATTAAACTTGGTGGTAAAGTATATCCAGATGACGCAGTCCAGAGCCTTACATACAAAGCACTAGATGAGCAGGTAATAAGTGTAAATAGTAAAGGTATTGTCACTGCAAAAGCAAGTGGCTCATCCTCTGTGATCATATCGAATGGTGATT
>JAUNJY010000031.1 GCA_030535455.1 bacterium | reverse complement strand
GAACCCGCGGCCCCCTCCTTGGCAAGGAGGTGCTCTACCACTGAGCCACTCGCGCGTATTCAATTGTTTGCCAGCTGTTCGCTAACGACTTGTTTAGTATATAACATATAGTATCCATTGTCAACATTTTTTCTAAACTTTTTTCAAAATAATTTTTCAGACGAATTCAGTCAAATCAGAGACTTTTTTTTCCTTCTGACTAAAAAAAGCTTAAAGGATTGAATGTTTCAATCACCTTAAGCTTTGTCATTTATAAATAATTTAGTAAATGTCCTCTACACCAAACATTTCAAATGCTTCTTCGCGCTCGAATAATTTAGATTTGAAGTAAGTTAATAATGTTTCCCATTCACTAATGTAAGTATCATATTTCACACGGAAGTATGTTCCATACCCTTGTTCAGAGGAACTGTCCCCTTGTAATACGTATACAAATTCACCATCTGTATAAATAACGACTTTCGTACCATTATTTTCAACGCAATAAGGTCTTTCTTTAGAACCAAGAAAAATCTGCATCATATTCATTGTCTTTAATGTCTGATCGACATCGGTTAACCATGGAAATGAAGTTACTACTCCATTTTCTTCACTATAGTACAGCATTTGCATACCTGAGAAATCACTCTCCATAATACGGATTGTAAAATCCTTAATAATTGGAAATTGATTTTCATTATTCTCTAACTCTAGGCTGCTATTCTCAAAAGGTTGCTCATTGTAAAAATATTGCATATTCGTATTCTCCGTTATGTTATCTATATAAAATCATTTGAAACCTATTTTATATGCTATTTGTATGCGTGTCAACACTTAAGGCATTTCCCTATTGGTTATTATACCCCAAACCATTTTGTCTACTACGCAAAAATAGGAAACTTTCAAAAGAAAGCTTCCTATCCGGTAAGCGCGAGACGGGGGTCGAACCCGCGGCCCCCTCCTTGGCAAGGAGGTGCTCTACCACTGAGCCACTCGCGCATATCTAATATGATGTATTATATCATTTCTTGTCGAAGCGTTCTCACTTGCGACTTTGTTAGTATACACTAGAGGCCTTTATTTGTCAACAACTTTTTTTAATTTAAAAATCCAAGATATCCTGCGCCAATTCCAATCACTGCTGAAATAACGATAATACTGATTGGATTACATTTCTTATAGGTTGCAAAAAGCATAAATCCAAACAGTACCACTCCTAATACAAATCTTAATGTGCTGATTACTGCAATGGTATAACCATCCGGGAAAAATGCTGTCTTTCCCACACTGATCACTGCTGCTGCAATCAGTCCTACTACGGCAGGACGAAGACCACTTAAGCCATATTGAACGATTTTGTTGTTCTTAAACGCAAGAAAACATTTTGCAACGATCATTATGATGATAAAGGAGGGAAGCACAACGCCTAAGGAGGCACATAGGGCTCCAAACGGGCCTGCCGTCTCTGTTCCCACATACGTAGAGATATTCACGGCAAATGGTCCTGGAGTACTCTCGCTGACGGCAATGAAGTTAACAAGCTCTTCCATCGACATCCATCCATGATTCATGACCTCTTCCTCAATCAGAGGAAGCATGGCATAGCCTCCTCCAAATGTAAACGCACCAATCTTAAAAAATGTCCAAAATAAGGTTAAATATATCATTTCCTGTGCTCTCCCATCTTTTTGAACTGAATTTTAGAAGCTGCAATTCCAATTAAGGCGCACAAGATCAAAACAATGATCACATTTACTCCCAATATAGCAACTAATATAAATGCAAATCCGGCAATTGTATAGGATAGTATATTTTTAGGACATTCCTTTGCCATAGTCAGTAATGCATTGATAATCAGTGTCAGTACCCCAATTCGTATTCCCCAAAAGGCATACTGTATGGCCTTTAGCTCCTCAAACTGTCTTAGAAAATGTGCCAGCACTAAAATAATGATAAAACTGGGAAGTACAACACCAATGGTAGCAACTGCTGCTCCTTTTGCTCCTGCTGTCTGACATCCTACAAATGTTGCACTATTGATAGCCAGTGGTCCTGGCGTACTCTCTGCTACCGCAATGATATCTACAATATCCTCATTGGACAGCCATTTATTTTTATCTACAACTTCTGTGCGTATCAAAGGAATCATGGCATAGCCACCGCCAAATGTAAACGCACCGATTTTTAAAAATGTAATAAACAGCTTACTACACTTTACTGCTTCCTTTTCTTCCATCTCTGTATTCCTTCTTGTATTACTGTCTTATTCTCTTAACTTTATATCAGTTAATTCTTAATTTCAACCCTACTGTCTAATGCCAAGTGCAGGAATAAAGGCGTTTTGCAACCATGCAAGGTATGTTGTTCTCTGCTGAATATTTTTTAGCAGCGGCAATTACAAGGTCTTTTTGATTTGCCCTTATATGAAAGAATTCCTCATATCGAACACTTCCAAATCCCAGACAAAACTTCTTGTCAAAAGAACGGTCTGGCAGAAATACGGCATAATGTTCTTCCTTATTATGTGCAAAAATCTCAATCTTTCTCTCTTCCAGTTCTTCCTTTTTTATGCTGCTAAGATCAAGTATGTTTTTATTTTCCCAACATATATTTCCCTTATTCACTACCATCATTCTCTCATAAATATCCAGCGCAGTGTATCCTAACGGAATATCATTGCTAAATTCATTACTATTTGTAATATAAGTCAAATTAAAATCATCAATGCTTCCAAGGTAGCTGACACCTTTATTAGTAGCTGCAAAAATATTCTCTTTTATCTCTGGATTTTCTCCAATGCAAAAAATTGTATTTGGCTTTCCGTATGGCCAATTATGTACAGTAATCTGATCCGATATGCTTTCTTCGCTTTTCTCCCCAAATTCTGTCTCCATGTCTTTTACTTGTTTTAGCATAGTGTCCCTCCTAATTCATACTTATTAATATCAGTATATCATACCACCTTCCCTTTTTAACAATTTTCTTCCTGTTTTAGATTGTTTTTTATGGTGTTTTGTTAATTGTTCGGTAAGTTCTCGAAGAGAAGTTTACTATCAATTTAAAAAAGAAGCTGTCTACTTTCGTCAACAGCTTCCTTTTTAAGAAAGGATATTATATTAGTTCTTATTATAATTATCTTGTGGCTATGTATTTTAAACTCTCAACACGTATCTTACTATGTTCTACTGGTACCTTTTGTTTGGGATACGTATGTTATATTCTAGTTCGTAACTTTTCTTTCCTTCTTAAATCCTTTTGGTTTGTAAATTACAACGTTGTAATAAATAAAACTTAATCGTTCCTAGGTAAAAATCGCGAGGTATGTCAAGCGCAACTAGCGTTTTCCAAGAGTTTGTTCAGGTTACTTTTCCGTTACACCTCCAATCTCTATACAAGCATTAGATACAATTTTTTCTCTAACGTACCTACACCTTAATGTTTCTTTTGTAACTATAGAATACTCCTAATTTTGTAATTAAGCAACATATTTTATGGAAAAATTATCCTGTTTTATTTATTTTTTATACTTAGTATTTTCGCTAAATTAATTCACTATTGCATCATTTGTAGTTTCATTTATTCCGATATTTGAGCTTGTGGAAGTGCAAATATGGACCCCAGCTCTTTACTAGACAGCCAATTTCCTCCGTATGCAATGGTTCTGGACATACACTGTGAAAAATTACTGTGTAATAAAATATCCGTATCTGAAAATTCACATTTGTCATCTGCTCTTACATATTCCGGAATTTGAAAATTGCAAAATGCCTGCATCCTTAAATCATAGCTGGTCATATTTGTCATAATCACTGGAATTTTATTATACCCTCTTGCATTATACGTATACTTCAATGCTGCTGCCAACTTGATCAGCGTGACATTACTATCTGCAAACAGCCCTGTCGTATACAGGTATAACCCTTGTGACTTTCCTACATCCAGCCTGCTGTACAACAAGTTCTCATTATATCTGACCCAACTATAGGCATTTCGATTGGAAATATTTCTTGTTGATGTTTTTGTCCTTGTTGCCGTACTGCTTTGTGTCGTTGCTAAATTATCACTATTTGTCTTTAATAATGTATTACTGTTAGACAAGCTGATCTGACGTTCAATGTCGCTAATCATAAAATCCCCATCTATTAAAGGCAAGCTTCCCCCTACCAGCTGAGATGCCAGTGTTGTTCCAAATGGCAAATTAGGCGCACCAAGCCCTCTTGAAATGGCACGATTGGTAATTCTTGAATTATAGTTTCCTGGTGGGCGAAGGGCCTGAATATTAAGTAGCTGCATTCGCTTTCTGCGGTTACATCTTTGGCAGTTTTTTTGTGGTAGCTGCTCTTGCTTGCTTTTCGCTTTATTTTGAAAATTATTTTGAACTTTATTTTGAACCCTCTTTTGATTTTTTCTTTGCGTGCTTTTAATCTCCATTGGTTCTAAATCTTCTTCCTCTAGTAAGTCATTATTAACAAGATTGGCAAAGCTTGTTGCAGTTCCCTGAAACTCACCTTCAAATACTGCATCTTCCAAATCATTTGCCCGTTCTATATTGGTCAATCTGCGTTTCGGGTCAGTTGCAGACTGAGTACTTCCCTCGTTTGTTTCCACCGCCAAATTGGATGAGCGGTTTGCTGCCGGCGTTGCTACTGTCGTTCCATTATTGTCTGTAAAACGGTACTCTCTACGCACTTCAGTATTTCCTCTGATATAACTATTAGAACAGAAATGCCCTTCATTTACGTTAAAACTGCTATTCTTCGAGTCTGAGTGGACACAATTTTCCGTCCGATTTGCCAAAGGCTCCAATTGAGACGTAATTTCCTCAATATTACATGAGATTTGATTATCCAAAGCAAGACATAACGGTCTTGCCAATTGAACTACCAAGAAATTATCTCCTGACATGGAACGATTTACATTATTGGCTCCAATCTCATTGGTTGACGTATCAAACTCTCCGGGAACCCCTTCTAACACCCCGGCGTAGCAGTAATCATATACGCTTTTTGCAAGGGCGCACTTCTCTATGGTGCTTAACGGGATTAATGGATTTCCAGGAAAATTTCCTGTATATACCGCTTCAAAGACCATGCTTGCCTGCGATAATACATTCTGACTCATTCTTTGGTCCATATGATAAGTAGTATCAATGCTGATGCCATAATAGTACTGGATTGTGCCATTTACTCCTTGTATGCAATAAAATAGTATGATTCCTGGCATCTCCATTGCGCTTAACACATTCTCAAGTGCTGAAAATGCTTTGCTTGCACTATCCGTTCCCAAAGGTTCTACTTTATATATTACATAGTCCTCTGCGTTAATTGACTGGGTGGCAATCACAGAAAGATTTTTATTTCTTGAGAAGTACCAATTTTCCACATTGTTCAGATATTTTAGTAAGCTGTCTACATTCAAGAACTCACCCCCAAGCATAACTGTCACGCTATGATTATGTTATTCATCTTAAAAAAAACTGTGCCTGGCTATCTGTTTTTTAGGGAATTTATTAGGAAAGAGTCTTCTCTTTAATTGCTAGGAGGCTGTCCGAAGAGATGTATCCTAGCAATTAAAAAATGGAGTATCTAGCACAATGACACCGCATTATGTTAGATACTCCATTTCATCTTCACTAGCAGTTCTTACCATCTATGGAACATGCATTTACTTCTCTTACTAAGTTTGGATCAAATGCCACATAGTTTTCGATGTCAAATGTCTTAGTTCCATCTTCTAAGATAAAGAAAGGAATTCCGATTTTTCCATCTGCTTTTATCGGTTCAAACATTGGTTCACTGTCTCTGAACTTTAAAAACTCCTTTAATATGGCAGTTGCTGATGTAATGTCTTTATACTCTACTTCCACATCATTCTTCAAACTTAACTGTTGTTTTGCAACAACACAATCAGGACAAATCGCTGCCCCATACATTGTTATTTTCATAGTCGTCTACTCTCCTGACCTGCTTACATATTCCTTTTATCTGCTGCAAATGATTATCTGCCTTTATGCTTCTGCTTTCTCTTTTGTTGCTTTTGCAGGAAATGCTCTTCTTTTTCTCGTTCTGAGCGTTTCTTCCTGATCTCTTTTCTTTCTAGTTTTCTTTGCTCTTGC
Source organism: bacterium (assembly GCA_030535455.1). Taxonomy (GTDB): domain Bacteria; phylum Bacillota; class Clostridia; order Lachnospirales; family Lachnospiraceae; genus KM106-2. The sequence goes on along the minus strand of JAUNJY010000031.1, from coordinate 46,350 downwards.
TGCTCTTTCAGTGCCTGCTGTGATTTTGTGCCGATGCCGCCATTGGCTAATTCCTTCCTAGCCTCACGCTGCATTCGTTTGGGGTTAATTTTATTATTTTTCACAGCATCCATCTGTAACATGGGACTAAACTGCAATTGATAGAACTGCTTCCTGATAAACTCATATACCTGATAATCTTTTGGCTCGGGTCCAAATGTCACTTTGCTGACGGATATCTTATTTTCGTAACATTGTTCAAACACACCTACCCAGAATGGATCTTCAAAATATACTAGGCATCTATCTTTTACCTGGTCCATGTAAAGCCCTCCTTTTATTATAAGAGGCCTGCTTTATACAGTCTCTTATGATTACTCAAAGATCGGACAACCAAAGGAGGCAGGTTACTGACAATTCAGACGCTGCTTATCATTTATCTGAAATGCTTCCGGACTACCAACCGGAATGTGTTTTTATCTTTGCTTTTTTTATTATATCACTCTCTTTTTAGTCATACAACCATGCGGCTTACATCTTTTATTATCTGCTTATAAGGGTATTTGATAAACTCATCTTTTGTCGTTGTGCCAGTTAATACGGCTATAAAGTCCACTCCTGCCCTCTTTGCAGTGCTGGCATCGACAAGACTGTCCCCTACATATAAAATATCTTCTTTTTCCATTTTCAACATGCTCATTGCCAACCGGATCCCTTCTGGATCTGGTTTTTCTTTATGTACACTATCACCGCCAATGGTAACATCAAAATACTGTTTTATATTAAACTTTTTTAGTATATCTAGCACTCGATATCGTTGCTTTGTCGTTATGACGCCTAATTTCATGCCCTTAGTCTTTAACTCTTTCAGCATATCGATGACACCTTCGTAAAGAATTGCGGAGTCCGTCATAACCTGGTCTGCTTTTTCTAAATAATATTTTTTAAATAATTCTTGTTTTTCTTTATTTTCATCTTGTTCCAGCTGAACATAAGCATCCTGCAATCGATGTCCGATTGTCTTTTTTATAGCATCCTCTGATTTCTTCTTGCATCCCATTTTCTCAAATGCAAAATCCATACATGCTACAATTCCATTTGTAGAATCTCCTAATGTATAATCAAAATCAAATAGAACTGCCCTATATGCCATATTTTTTTCACCTGCTAATCCATCACAATTACTAATTAACTATTCACTTTTTAGCTTTTTAAGCACCATAACCTTGGTATAATCACAATGTCTCGTATAACGTAACTCAAAGCCCATCCTTTTCATATACTTCTTCATATCCTGGTTTGCAAATTCTTTGTATTGCTTTGGCTCAAGCTTCTTAATCAGATAAAATAATACCCTTCTGACAGGTTCCTTGCATTCTTCCCATTCTGTCACAAGAAGCTTTCCACTATCTTTAAGCAGCCTGCTTGCTTCCTGCATAATTGCCTTTGCCTCTTTCTCACTGCACTCATGAAGCACCAGGGATAATAAAATTACATCAAAGCTTTTCTCTGGAAGCGACGTATGACTTGCATCCTTTCGTTTCAGCCTTATATTGGTTACACGATCCTTTTTAATCTTGTGATTTACAATTCTTAGCATTTCTTTGGAACGGTCTACACCTACTACCATTGTATCTGGTCTTGCCTTAGCAATCTCAATACAACTCACCCCAGTCCCTGTGCATAAATCTAATACCTTTAACTCCTTCTCTTTTGGTATCAGATCCAGTACTGCCATTCTAGGACTCCTGTTGACATTCCGAAAATATGTAACATCTAAAAGGTCATATGCCTTTCCAATTATTTTATAGAACCAGACTGTATTCATAATGATACCCCCATATTCTTAAGATTACATCCTGATTCTATTATAATACATTTCTAATCCTTTTGGAAAGCAAACCTATTGTTTTGTTTCTTATTCTCGCTTCAGATCTTCCTCCACTGAAACCATTAGTTCATCATAGCTCTCAATTTTCTTGTCTAAGCGGGATAATGTGACCTGCAAATGTTCAATTCGTTGTGCCAGCTGGCTTCTTTGTTCCATTAGCAGCTGCTTTCTTGCACCTACTGTAGAATGGCCTTCCTGAAACAAGGAAACGTACTCTGCCAGTACCTCGATCGACAGCCCTGCATTTCTCATACATTTGATAAATTCCACCCATTTAAGATCACTTTCGCTATAATTACGAATTCCACTGGCATTGCGCTGTACATGGGGGAGCAATCCAATCCGTTCGTAATAACGCAGGGTGTCTGGCGTCAAGTCATATTCCTTACTTACTTCTGCAATTGTCATTAGACATCATCCTTTCCACTTCTTCATAACTTGGCATGCCTGCTTGGGCTCCAAAGGTTTCCGTTGATAAACTGGCAGCAGTAGTTGCAAAACGCAAGGCTTCTTCCATTGTCCTCCCCTTCGCAATCTGTACTGCAAACGCTCCGTTTAATGTATCTCCTGCTCCTGTTGTGTCCACAACCTTGGCTTTTCCTGCCGGTACTGTAATCACTTTGCCCTTCTCTCCACACATGATTGCCCCTTCTTTCCCCATGGTAATGATCATTTTTTCAGGATAAGCCTTTACCAGGTCTTCTAAAGAGTTCTCTGCTCCAAATAGGATTGCAGCCTCATGTTCATTTGGAGTAAGGTATGCGACCTTCTCTATGTCTTCCTGTCTGACGTCTCTAGCCGGTGCAGGGTTTAAGATCACCTTAATTCCTGCTTTGTAACATACATCAATTACATACTGTACTGTGTCCTTTGGAATTTCATGCTGTAGCAGAACAAGATCCGACGACAGCAGATCCTCTTTTATACTATCGATATAAGGGATCGTAACACTATCATTGGCTCCTGCCACCACAACGATTGTATTGTCCTTCTCTCCCACTGTAATCAAGGCTACCCCTGTGGGTACGTCTTTTACGGTCTTGATGTTTTTTGTAACAATGCCATATTGCTCTAGGTTTTTGACAAGCTGTTTTCCTGCTGCATCATCTCCAACACAACCAAACATCTCCACGCTAGCCCCTAACTTTGCCATTGCGACTGCCTGATTAGCCCCTTTTCCTCCAGGAATATATGTTAGGTCCTCTCCCTTGACGGTCTCTCCTTTGATTGGAATACGCGCTGTTTTCACCGTCATATCCATATTAATGCTTCCTACTACTGAAATCTTCATTTCCTTCTCCTTTACAGAGGCATTTAGTCTAACTCTTCTAACTCGCTAAATGCCTTCATAAACTCTTTTTCACCATAGCCTTCAAATGCAACCGTGATCATCATGTCATCTTCGGTTACTACGGTTCCTATTCCATATTTCTTATGGCTTACCTTTCTAACTGGGTTTGCGTCCTGATTTTGTATACTTGGTTCTTCCATATCCGAAACACTCTCTGCCACCTGGCTAGAAGCAGCTGTTTCCTTTGTTTTGGTAAGCCTAGCTTCCTCTTTTTCCATAAGCACTTGACGCTTTAGTTCCTTTAGGCTTATTTTTTCCGCCATCTTTTCCTCACCCTGGATAAGTTCCTTTGGGATTCGCTTGATATAACGGCTTTCTCCTGGGGCTGCCTGATAGCTTCCCGGATTGGTGTAATACGATAGCTCCAGATAATCTTTTGCCCTTGTAATTCCTACAAAGAACAGGCGTTGTTCCTCTTCCTCCTCTTCATAGCTCCTTGTCTGCAATGGGATCAACCCATAGTTTACACCGGTTATAAACACATGGGAAAATTCCAGGCCCTTTGATGCATGAAGGGTCATTAACTTTACAGAATCCACCTGGCTGTCAATATCCTTCTTTAAGATGTTAATTCCATATAAAGAGGACGAATTGATAAACTCCCTGCCCCCTTCTAACAAAGGAAGACTATGTTCTTTGCAGTAAGTAAAGATCACCTCAAATAGCTTCAGGATCGACTCTTTGTCCTCCAAAAAGCTTGAAGAAGTAGGACGTATCAACATGTCTAATCCGAAATAATTATAAAGGTCTTGTGGTGTACTTAGCCTGCTGCACGCTGTGGAAAATGCATAAATGCATGGCAGTACTCTTGAACTCTTCTTGCTTGTTCCTGCAATAAGCTTTACGGCTTCTTTTTCTGTAAAATGTTCTCCATACTCTTTGTTACTCAGCACATAAGTCAACGCACTAATATCCTTTGGATTTACTGATGCACGTAACAGGCGTATGACCCAGTTAAGGACCGGAATATCCTTGATTGTCTTCTTTAAAGATACTTCAAAGGGGATTTCATTCTTTGTAAATACATCCTCAAATACCTGAGATTGATTTTGCAAACGATAAAAGATTGCGATTTCCTTATATGGAAGTCCCTCTTCATGCAACTTCTTAATCCGCTCCGCCAAATCATTTGCTTCAATAAACGTATCATACTGATTTTTTACAACAATTTTTTCTCCCTCTTTGCGTTTTCCCTCTAAGCGTCCGCCCATCTGCAAGAAGCATTTGGCGGCTGCCAGGATGGCATTGCTGGACCGATAATTGATTGGTAAAGACAATTCCCTTGCATCATATCGAAACTTCAGCGTATATAGTGCACTTTGGCTGCTTCCTCGCCAGCTATAGATTACCTGGTTAGGGTCCCCAACACAAAATAGCCTTGTCCCTTCCTTTTTCATTTGGTCAATAAATGCAAGCTGCATCTCATCACAGTCCTGCACCTCATCTACAATGATAAATCCAGGGATTATATTTTCTTCCTCCATTAATTGAATTGTATTTGATAGCAGGTCATCAAAGGTCATCTTATTCTGCTTTACCTTCTCCTCCTTTAATAGGTCAACCAAATGAAATAAATCATCATTGTATTTCGAGACTTTCTTTTCCTCATCTGTAATCTTCTTTGCCTTTTCCAAGCGTTTCTTTAAACGGTTTTTATATTTAATTGTCAACTTTTCTCTCGCTGTGATCTGGGATACCAGGTCCAATTCCTCTTCTGGATCAATCACAAGAAATTCCTTGGTATATCCCAGTCTCTCCACCGGAAGCTTTGTCTTTAATAAATTCAATGCTACGCTGTGGAACGTTCCAAATCCAATCAGATCCTCTTTCGGAATATCCGACTGCTGCTTTAGCAGCCTTTCCTTAATCTCTCCTGCGGCCTTATTGGTAAATGTCAAAACAATCATATCTTTGTAAGGAACCTGCTTGCACTCGTGAAGGTAAAGAATTTTTGCAATCAGGACCGTAGTCTTCCCACTTCCTACATTTGCATTTACAATACAAGCATTACTGTCATCTAATACTGCCTCTTTCTGATAGTCGTTCAGCTTCCCTATGATTTCCTCTAGCTGCATGGCCGCCTCCTATTTATGTCAAATTTTCATATCTGCGTTCTAATTTTTGTTTTACCTCTGTCCGGTCTTGTCCTTCCTCCGGAATAGTTATTGCCAGTTCTAAGCCCTGCGCGGCATCAGTATAAAAACGGATGATGTTAAGAAGGCTTTTCTTATTGACCTCCTCTAAAATCCACTGCTTATAAAAGGCAGAGGCCACTTCTAACTGTAAACAGTGTTCTGCCACCTGCACGTCTTTCACTGTGCTTAAAAAGGAGGCGTAAGATTCTCCGTTTTCCTGTAAATACATACAGAACTCTTTCCATTTCTCAGGTAACTCTTCAAAGGAAAATGGTTTTTTCATAAAGGTGGATGGTGCGTATTCAATTAACTTCATGTCTTTGGGTGCTTCTAATTCCTCTAACATATTCTTCAGTCCCCAAAGAACGACCTTCTTATCTAACTTATAGTCTCCGATACAGGCAACACAGCCTTTCTCACATGTACAGCCACCAACCATCTCAATTGCTTTATTAAGAATATCGGGGATTAAATCGTATACCTTTTCAGAGTAACCTAGCCCACCAATATATTTGTCATAGATAAATAAGAATACCTGCTCGTCAAAGTCTTCTCGAAGCTCCACTGCATTGTTAGACATGGTGACACCGATGTCTTCTTGTTCTGTCATGGTTGTCATCATTGCCGCACTCTTTATGGCGTGGCAAAGTCCTTCAAAATGATTATTACGGATGATTTGTCCATTGGCACTTTCCTGTAAAAGTCTGCGATATACGCTTACCACATTGTCTGGCATCTTAATCCATGTGCTTTCTGTATCAAAATCTTTTGCCAATGGCTTTTCTAACTGTTCAAATCCCAAATTCTGATGATTATGGAATTGCAGCTTTTTATACATATAGACCACGTCATCCACATTTACATCCCCAAAGCTTACATGGCTTCGCTTGTACTCCTTCTCCTTGGCCTGATGAATAATACGGATATTGGTGTTGCCACCCGGCATCGTATAGTAATTTCCCTTAAAAGGAATGGCATATGCCGTCCTGCTTTCCACATCCAGATTCACTACCTGGTACTGGGCACCATCATGCATATAGATGGCTCCCCTATGGATTTCACGGAATGCCTGCATCTCATCCATCTGGGTAATTTCTCTGTTTGTTTCCTTATTCATTAACTTATATCTAGCCTTGTCTATATTACGAAGACTAAAATCACCTGCTGGGAAGGATGTTCCACACCATGCAAACTTACCATTTTGGCTGGATAGCTCACTTGCGCGAATCAGTACTGGAATCGACTCTCCTAGATCCGGAAATAGTGAAATATCATCTAATGTCAACGGAATTTCTGCCGCTGCAGCACGTATATGCGCTAACTCAATCAATAGATTATTCTTATCAATCACTGCATTTTCACTGCTATTTTCAAACAGCCAGCTGGGATTGATTGCAATATACTGGTCAAATGGAAGGTTCTCAAGGATCAGGTAATTGGTACATTCCATTCCGCTTCGTCCTGCCCTTCCTGTCTGCTGCCAGAAGGATGCCCTTGTTCCCGGATATCCGATTAAAATCGTGGTGTCAATCTTACCAATATCAATTCCAAGCTCCAGCGCATTGGTGGATACCAGGCCACTTAATGCACCTGAAATCATCTTGCTTTCAATCTCTTTACGTTCTAATGGAGTGTATCCTCCACGGTAACCGGAAATCTTATCGGTCAAAGAGCCTCCAAAGAAACTTTCCGTCTCTAACTTGTCACGTGCTTCCTTTAGTACGACTTCCACATTTCTTCTGGATTTGGCAAATGCAATAAAGCTATTGCTGTTTTCCACTAGCTTAGGTATCAGATTGGCTGCCACAGTGGAGGACTGTACTTGTCCATAGTATCGTTTATCCTGCCCCATGATCTTTGGCGGCTGTATCAACGCATAATTCTTCTTTGACGCCGGAGAGCCATCCTTCTCAACCCTTACAAATTCCTCACCACAGATTTCTTTTGCCAGTTCCACCGGATTAGCAATAGTTGCAGAACTGCAAAGATATTGTGGCTTTGACCCATAATATTTGCATACTCGGTGTACACGTCGAAACACATTGGCAAGATGGGAACCAAATGCCCCACGATACGTATGAAGTTCATCAATTACAATGAATTTCAAATTGGAGAAGATAAAGTCAAATCCAAACTTGCTGTGATTGGGAAGAAATGCTCCATTTAGCATCTCCGGATTGGTCAATATGATATTGGCATTCTTTCTGATTCTGCTTCGCTCATTTGGCGGAGTATCTCCATCATATACACCTGCTGAAATCCTACCTTCCCCAAAAGCTTCTAGGTATGGCAATATTGCTCGATATTGGTCACTTGCAAGTGCCTTGGTTGGGTAAATAAAAATTGCCCTTGCTAACGGATTTTTTAAAATCTCCTGAAGCACTGGCAATAAAAAACTTAATGTCTTACCACTGGCAGTGGATGTTGTAATGACTACATTTTCTTTCTCGCTTACCTTTAAAAACATCTCTGCCTGATGGCAGTACAGCTGTTTTATTCCGGTAGAGCTTAAGTACGCCTTAAGCTCAGGCAGCATATTCTCCGGAAAAACACTATAGACTGCCTCTCTTTTTGGCATGGTCTTTTGATATATTGTTAAGTCCTTGATGTCCATTTCCATTCATAAAGCTCCTATCTTAATCTCTTCGCTATATTCTTACCCTTATTCTAACATAGAAACCAGTATTCATGCAAAATTCCTACTCAACTTCACCAATCCAAATACAATCTTTTTTCGTCTCAAACTTGGTAAAATACGCTTCCTCCTTGGGAATCCACTCTGCAATAAAACGCTTTAGCTTTTCTTCTCCATTACGCCTACGTATTCTTTCAATCTGCTCTTTTTTACTAATCTCGGTAAAGATGCGTAAATCGTAGCAATCTCCAAAATAAGGATGTAGGCTGTAACTGCCTTCAATAATGGTTAGTCGCTTCCATGGTATCCTCTGTCCTTCCATGATTGTGCCGTCCATACAGCGATACGGCCGGTAATCTACCTCTTTTCCTAAACGTACCGGTTCAATTACCTCTTTCTTAAACCGTTCATAATCAACATTTCCTCCCACCTCTAAAAGGCGCTCTTTTGTCCTTTGCCATTGCTGTAAGAAAAAATCATCCATATGAAACAGATTACAATCAAAAAGACTTTTTAGATAATAGCCTAACGTTGTCTTTCCGCTGGCGCACTGCCCATCAATGCCCACAATCAATCTAGACTGCTTTGATGTGGTTACCAATGTTTCCACTTCTTGTACTGCATTCTCAAATCTCTTCTTACAGTTTTCCTGTATCAGTAGTTTATTTTCGCTCATAGATAACCTCGTTTGAGACTGCCTTTTCCAATTGGATGACAAGCAGTGGGATAAATAGTAACTGAAGGATGATGCCTGGGATTGCACGAACAAATGCCTGGGTTGCAAAGATCTTCCATGTAAATACATTGCCCACTGCATGGTATAAGCCAAATGCAGCAATTCCCCAAACCATTCTTCCGATGATCATAGCACCAATTAGTGCAATATAAACGCCTCCCTTTACGTTTTTCACTAAATCATAAAGGATGCCGCTTACAAAGCCATAGGCTGCAAGTTCAAATGCCATTGCCAGAGCCGTAGGCATTAATACAGGTGCTCCAAATATGACGCTTCGTAATACTGGCAGGCATAGCCCAGCAATCAGTCCATAAGGTCCGCCGCAGATAAATCCACATAACAGTACCGGGATATGCATCGGACATAACATATTGCCGATGCTTGGTACTTGCATTGTAAGAAATGGCAAGACTAACCCAATGGCAATAAAGGTAGCTGTCAGTACCAGCTTTTTGGTTGAATTTAATTTGTTTCTCATTTCATTCTCTCCTTAATTGATTTTTATTTTATGTAACATGAAGCTTATGTACTTTTATGTATTACTTAAGTGTACTCCCTGGAGTGCACTCGAAGTCAAGTAAAATACAAATACGATAATGATAATCGTTGCCTATCATAGAACTGGATTTTTATTTCCTCTCAATGTCTTATTGATTATCTCAAGAACAAAACAGATCTTTACCTGGTAATCCGGGCTTATCTTATGAAAGACATGCTCTAACTCCTTCTTTATGGCTTCTTCTCGTTTCTGCTCCATGTGGTCGCAGGCAATCGTAAGATTGACAATGGTATGCGTATCCATAGGCAACACACGTATTTCCTTTGGATACGCCGTTACCTGGATCTTTTCAAGTGTATCGTTCACGATTCCTTCCATCTTACAAGTTGTAGTAGCATCCATATTAAGGATATCTACCTGGATTGTTGCTTCACATCCAAATATCTGATAAAGCCGGAAGGAAAGCTCTTCTGCAATCATAGTAAGCTGCTCCTTCTTTTTCTCGCTGTCTCCCTCGATATGCATGGATACGGCCATATGCCCCATACCATAATCATGAACGAACAGATTGCTTACCCCATCAATCATTGGGTACTCCCCTAAGAGGCTCTCAATTTTCTTTATCGTATCCTCATCCATGCTTTCTCCTAATATTCGCTCGATTCCTTTTGCCATAGACTTAATTCCTGAAACAATGATTACTGCAGCTACTAGCAGTCCTGCCCACCCATCGATCTGTATCCCGGAAAACTTTTGGACCAAGACACTTAGCAATATCACTGTAGTAGAGATCATATCTCCAAGGCTGTCTGCTGCTGTTGCATTTAAGCTGATGGAATCAATCTTTGTTCCAATCTTTTTATTATACAGATACATGTAAAACTTTGCTCCGATGGAAAGTACAAGCATGGCACACATTAATCCATCAAACTTCATTGGCAGCGGATTTTTAATTGCCTGAATGGACTCTTTAATAAGGGAACATCCTAAGTAAATTACGATAGTACTAGAGAATATCCCCATGATCCATTCAAATCTTCCGTGACCAAATGGGTGGTTGTCTCCTGCTCCAATTCCTGCAATCAGAAATCCCAAAAGTGATATGATGGCAACCACTACGTCGCTAAGGTTATTTAAACCATCTGCCTGGATGGAAACCAATCCACTTATTGTTCCAATTGTATATTTTATAAGGAATAGTCCAATATTAATTCCAATCTCTATTAGGCCGCATAACTTTGCATATTCCTGTTTTACCTTTGGTGAGGAATAATTTTGATTTTCTGATATAAAAATTCTACTGATTAGCTGAAACATATGGTTAAGAACCCCTTTCGAATTTGCCATTTCTGCCTATTCTCTATCTTACTCTTTATGTTCGTCTAGTGCTTTATCAAATTCCTCTAATATGTAGATCATGTATTCCTGCATCTCTTTCGGCGTATCGCGTAAAAGCTTGAAAAAGCGCTCATTGGCATCTCTATGATATTTTTGATGGGACTCATAAGCCTTCTTTCCAAGTTCTGTAAGTGTCAGGCAAATCTCTGTGTCCGAATTTGGAGAGACCTCCTTTTTTATTGCGCCCTTATCTACTAACTTGTATACCATTTGTGAGGCTGCCCCTTTGGTAATGCCTTGAAACTTTGCCAGTGAAGTCAGATTTATATTTGGTGTATCTCCGATTGTAGCAATCGTATGTATCTCTGCCCTTGATAAAAGAATATCGGTTCCGTAGCTTCGTTTCTTATTCTCTGTCTGCATATACTTGTGTATGCACCGTTCCATCAAATAACTGATCTTTTCATACTCATTCATGGTCTGCCTCCTATGATATTATTTGGTCTGCGTGCTGTTAAGTTACTATACTGTTTCGTTTCTAAACAGTATAGTAACTTAACTCCCAATATTTGTCAACGCAAAAAAAATGGCAGTGCAACTTCTGCACTGCCATTAAATTTATTTACCACAACATTTTTTATATTTTTTACCACTGCCACATGGACATAAGTCATTTGGATACACCTTTGCCTGTTGTCCTGCTTTAGACATAAGTTTCTTCTTTTCATATGCCTTAGCATACTCTAAGCATTTGTCATGGAAAGCTGTAATCTTTTCTTTGAAACGATTGGATGTTTCTACATCTCCTGCCTGTTGGAATAAAGACTGTGCACGGACAAACATTGCTTCCGTATCCAGATCACATTCCATTTCCATGTTGATTTCTTTCTTTGCGACTTCCATTGCAAGATCTGCTTGTCCCATCTCTATTAAGGAACTTAGGTAGCTTTCAATAATGCATGCATTGCCTGGCTTTTCTGCAAGTAATTGTTCAAACCACTCTTTGCACTCTGCTTCTTTTCCCATTGCACAGTAACTTTCACCAATAGAAGCATTAAATGTATCTATTGAAGCATCCTTCCATGTAAATAGTTCCATGAGCTGTTTGCAGTAATCAATTCTCTCCTGATACTTATTTGCAGCTCCAAGTTCACGTTCAATGTCCTCAAACCATGACATTAAGCCATATTTAAACTCGTTCTTTGCATCAATTTCCACAAGTTCTGGCTTAGTATCCAGAAACTCTTTCTTCACAAGCTGCTTTACCAGTTCAAATCCAGCAAGAAAATGTTTTATCATTTCCTCTTTGTCATCGTTCATCAAGGCATCATATCCTGCATGTTTCTCTTTTAAGATTTCATCTAACTGTACTGGTTCTACTTTAAGCGTTGCCGCATCTTTATATAATTGATCTAATTTGAGCGCATATTCTGCTTCATCAAATTCATTTCCTACTGGCATTTTATCATTCATATATGTTACTAACACACTTCCGATTAACTCTAATGTCTGAATTTGTGTATAGCCAAGTTCCATTAATCGATTAAATGCTACTCTTGCACATGTTGGTTCATTTTTAATAATTTGCGTTTCCACTGCTTTAAGAATATTGGTATCTAATTTATATTGTGTCATAAATTTCAGTTCCTTTCGCTTATGTAGTTTATGATAACATTCTATCTAGCTATTATACGTTGTGTTGAAGGGAATGGCAAATAATTATTCTTTCCATTCCCTTTCGCACAATTACATGATTTTTTGTACCCTTCCTACAATTCCGCTTGTCAGCATCACTTTGATGCCTCTTGGATGTCTTGCTGAATTGGTAAGGAGTCTTGCTACAACTCCCTCTGTCAGCTTTCCTGTTCGCTGATCCTGCTTTTGTACAACTAACACGGTTGCACCTATCTTTATATTACTTCTGATTGTTGGATCCATCTTTTTCTCCTGTTATCCTTATTTTTCACAACGTCCGCAGTTGCTGCATCCATTACAGATTAACTTATTGGCACACTGTTCACATTTTTCTTTATACTTTGGAACATATAGGTCCTCTTTGTCAATTGGTCCGCCATGGGCATACTGTAACTTAAACTCAATGGGCTTTCCTTGATAATTCATACCCGACTTATATGCCATTAAATTCTGAACAGATTTCTTTGGCATATGATAAAGCTTCCCATCCTTTATAAAATTACTCCCTGTTTCAATAAAACAGAATGTGACATTGTGTTCCACGCATTCTGCCTGCAGTGATTTTACCCAGTCAAAATTACATGGCCTTGCCCCATCATAGTTTTCGCCGCCACAGATTACCTGTTCAATCTGTCCTGTCTTTAAATATTTTTCAATACTGACCGGACCAATATACGGCGCGCACATAATTCCTTTATGTTTAAATGGAAGTTCTAGCAGAATAGGAATACGCTCGTCTGCACGACGCTGATTCTCACAGCTTACATTGAAAAATACATTTTCAAATCCATCTCCCCAGCCCTTTGGAAGGCAGTCTCTTACCCGTTCTGGCCGTTTGGTAAGCAGAAAGAATTTGACATCACTTCGTTCACGCATCATTTCCCATGCTTCGTTTCTCCATTGGTCCGCTTCTTCTAAAAAGAAATCAGAAACCAGGCAGACACGTAGCTTCTCCCCGCTCTTAATCTTATAGTTTCCCTTTCGGTCCTTCTGGATGGGATAGTAAAATCCTGCTTTGGTTCGATAAATATCTGCACCATTCTTATTATTTTTCTGATCTAAAAAATACATATAGCAATGTTTGCAGCCTTCACTAACCTTTTTACATCCATGCCACGGATTCCAAATATCATGCATCTTACCTTACTCCTTATAGACTATCCACGTAACTTTACTAGTCTTATCTTATACCATAGTTCACTTCAATTGTAAACGAAAAATACAGTGAGCCACTTTACAACATTTTTATTACAGTGCTACAATAAATCCACACTATCACTAAAATGTAAAGGAAGGAAGTTAGAATGATGAAATTAGGAATTGTTGGAACTGGCCAAATTGTAAAGGAGTTTTTGCCTTATCTCACTGACTATCTTACAACGGAAACCAGCATCACTTGCCATGCTCTTTGTGGTACCTTGCGAAGTAAAGAAACCATCAATGCTCTATGTAACCAATATGATATTAAAGAGGCCTATTCGGACTATGAGCAGTTTCTGCGTTCCCAGGTGGACATCGTCTATATTGCAATCCCAAACCACCTTCATTTTGAGTTTTGTATAAAGGCCATGAAGGCAAATAAACATGTAATTGTAGAAAAGCCAATGACAAGCACTTATGAGGAGGCCTCACTCCTTGCCTCTTATGCAAAAGAGCATAAACTATTCTTTTATGAGGCCATTTCAACCAGGTACCTTCCTAATTATAAAAAGATAAAAGAACTGCTTCCCTTGCTTGGTGAAATCAAAATGATCGAATGTAATTTCAGCCAGTATTCCAGTCGATATGATGCCTTTTTAGCAGGCTCGGTTGCTCCTGTGTTTGATCCACGAAAATCCGGCGGCACCCTGATCGACTTAAATCTCTATAACCTCCACTATATTATCGGACTGTTAGGAGAACCCAATGCGTACGTATACCAGCCAAATCTTGACCGCGGGATCGATACAAGCGGTGTTCTGACAATGGACTATGGTCACTGTAAAGCCGTATCCATTGCCGCAAAGGACTGCTTTGCACCTAATCACTATGTCATCTCAGGCACAAATGGTTATATCACTCAGGATACGCCTGCCAACTCATGCGGCGCAGTAACATATAAAGCAAATAAGAAAGAGGCTCTTACCTACGATGAAAACCATTGCAAACATCGTATGCTTCCCGAATTCAAGACCTTCTTTCATGAAATTCTAACGTCAGACTATACCTCCTGTTACAATGCCTTAGAAGAAAGCCTTCTTGTAAATAAGGTAATTACAACTGCCCGAAGAGAGGCCGGCATTTATTTTCCAGCAGATGAGAAGATACTTTCTCTAACTACTATCTGTCCTCTCTAAAATACGCCTTTCCAAGGCTTTCTGGGGGCTGGTTCTCTTTCTTATTCCGCCTGCTTGTCATAATTAATACAAGTATGGTCACCACGTAAGGAAGCATCTTAAACAATTCCTGGAATGCCCTGGATAGACCTGGGATGTAAATATAGAGGATATATAGTGCACCAAATACAACCGATCCCCAGATGGCCCGCTTTGGATTCCATAGTGCTAAGATGACAAGCGCTATGGCAAGCCAGCCTCGATCCCCAAATCCATTATTGATCCAAGTTCCTCCTAAATAGTCCATAACAAAGAATAATCCACCAAGGCCGGCAATTGCTGCCCCTGCAATGGTCGCAATATATTTATACTTGGCAACGTGTATTCCTGCTGCATCTGCCGTAGAAGGACTTTCTCCTACCGCCCGAAGGTTTAGTCCCACCCTTGTATTTTTTAAGAAGGCCGCCAAAACAATGGCAAGGATAATGGATACATAGGTTAAAAATCCATAGGAAAATAACAATGGCCCTATCAATGGAATTTTCGAAAGTCCCGGAATGGTAGCTCGATAAGCCTCTGCCGTGGTTGCAACGGAAATCTGTCCAACGCCACCGGCTAATTTAGAAATAGAGCCACCAAAAAAATTACCAAATCCCACACCAAAGGTGGTAAGTGCCAGACCAACCACATTCTGATTTGCACGCAATGTAATCGTAAGAATGCTATAGATCAATCCACCAAGAGCTGCTGCCACCAGTGCTGATACCAATGAAATCATAAGTCCTATCAATCCATTTGGCGCAGTCGTACTCTTTTCATAGAAAAACGCACCCATAAGCCCGGAAATGCCACCCATATACATAATTCCAGGAATTCCAAGATTAAGATTGCCTGACTTCTCAATTGCAATTTCTCCTGTTGCACCAAATAAAATCGGCACTGCCTGGCCTATGGCCTTTTGAATAAATGTTATTAAGACTGACATCTGCTCTTTGCCCTCCCTCTTCTTCGAAATTCTACCCTATAAGTAACAAAGAACTCACATCCGATTAAGAAGAATAAGAGAATTCCTGTAATGATATCTGATGCGTTCTGGTTCAATCCAAACTGGCTGGCAATCTGCACCGAACCCTGCTGCATAAATACCAGAAAGGCAGACACTATCACCATGACAAATGGATTAAACTTGGACATCCAAGCCACAATGATTGCAGTAAATCCTCTGCCCCCTGCTGTACTGGTTGATATGGTATGACTACATCCTCCCACAATGATTACTCCGGCTATCCCACAAATCGCTCCCGAAATCATAATTGTCCGAATAATTACTTTTTTCACATTGATACCTGCATAATTAGCCGTATCTTCACTTTCACCAACCACAGCAATCTCATAGCCCTGCTTACTGTATTTCATATAGATAAACATGCCTATGGTGATGGCTGAAACCACTAAGATATTTAATAATTGAGAATTCCCAAACAGCTCTGGAAACCAGCCTTTTCCACTGGCACTGTTAATGACCCCGACAGTATTGGAACCTGCCGGCTTTTCCCAAAATACGATACCAAAGGTGACCAGCTGCATGGCAACATAATTCAGCATTAAGGTAAACAGTGTCTCATTCGTGTTATATACTGCCTTAAAGATGGCCGGTATCATGCCCCAGACCAGTCCAGCCAGTCCGCTTGTAAGAAACATGACAAGGATCAATAGCCAGTTTGGAAGCATATCTCCCAAATAAATCATGCATGCTGCAGCTGCCAATCCTCCCACTAGAATCTGCCCTTCTGCTCCAATATTCCAAAATCTCATTTTAAATGCAGGTATTAAGCCAACGGAAATCAGCAATAATACCATAGTCTCCCGTACCGTCACCCATAAGCGACGCTCCGTTCCAATTGCACCGTCTACAATTCCTTCATATACCTCCAGTGGATTTTGACCCGTTATGAGTACAATTACAAATCCAGAAACGATCAAGGACAGGATCACCGCAATCAAACGTATGATAATAGCTTTTCTTGTTCCAATATGGTCCCGTCGTACCATTCGAAGGATTGGCTCCTTGCTATTTATATTTTCCCTAATCATTGGCCTTCCTTCTCCTTTCCGGATGCCATCATAAGCACGCCAATTTCCTCCTTCGTGGTTGTTCTGGCATCAACAATTCCCGTTACTTCTCCTCCATTTAACACCAGCACACGGTCACATAATTCTAATAGCACGTCTAAATCCTCACCCACACAAATCACAGCAACACCCTGAAGTTTCTGACTATTTAGCAGATTATAAATGGTGTAGGAGGAATGAATGTCTAGCCCTCGCACCGGATAGGCTACCATCAATACGGTTGGATTGGATGCAATCTCACGTCCTACCAAAACCTTTTGCACATTTCCTCCGGACAGCCTGCTTACCGGCGTTTCAATACTTGGAGTGGTCACATTAAGCGAAGTCACTACCTGCTTAGCTAATTCTTTTGGCTTCTTTCGGTTTGCAATAAAATGCTTTCCATCCTGATAGCTTCGAATCATCATATTATCTGTCAAATCCATGGAGCCAACCAATCCCATGCCTAGGCGATCTTCCGGAACAAATGACAGGGCGATATGTAAATTACGAATATCGATTGGCTTCATATCAGAAATTTTCTCTACTTGCCCTTCGGGACTGTAATAAAGGATTTCTCCACTTTCAATCTCCTGTAATCCAGCAACTGCCTCTAACAGTTCCTTCTGTCCACTCCCGGATATTCCTGCCACTCCTAGGATCTCGCCACTGTAGGCTGTGAAGGAAGTCTCACGAAGTACTTTCACACCCTCTTTATTTTTCACGGTAACGCCTCGCATATCGATACGTTTCTCCCTCTTAGTTGTTTCTGCCCGATTAATGTCTAATACAACCTTTTCTCCTACCATCATTTCTGTCAGGGACTCCAAGGTTGCCTCCTTCGTCTCCACAGTCCCGATATACTTGCCCTTTCGAAGTACCGATACCCGGTCTGAAATCTCTAAAACCTCATTTAATTTATGAGTAATGATAATAATGGATTTTCCGTCTTTCTTCATATTGCGCAAGACATCAAACAGTCTTTCTGTTTCCTGAGGGGTAAGCACTGCGGTTGGTTCATCTAGTATTAACAGATTGGCCCCGCGGTACAATACCTTTATGATTTCCACCGTCTGCTTTTGGGAAACTGACATATTGTAAATCTTTTGAGAGGGATCTAAGTCAAATCCATATTTATGTACTAATTCTGATATTTCCTGTTCTATCTGATCCATATGCAGCTGATTAGGCCCTTTCCGGCCAAGAATAATATTTTCTGCAGCTGTTAGGATCTGGATCAACTTAAAATGCTGGTGTATCATTCCAATTCCTAAATTATAGGCATCTTTTGGTGAGCGAATGGCAACCTCCTTTCCTTCTACTTTAATCGTTCCACTATCCGGGTAATAAATGCCGGATATCATATTCATAAGTGTCGTCTTGCCGCTGCCATTTTCCCCTAAGATAGATAAGATCTCTCCCTTTCGAACCGTCAGACTAATATGGTCATTGGCCATAACTTCTCCAAAATGCTTGGTCACTTGTTTTAGTTCTATTGCAAGCTCCTCTTGCACATACCTTCCCCCTTAACCTAGAAGCGCGCAACAATATTTCACTGTTACGCGCCTCAATTTCACTCTGGACTGTTTCTTTATTTTTCTGTTATGCCATCAATTCTAAGTTCAAATGCTGGAGCGGATATTCCTTCAGACTCATGGAAATATCCATCTTTAATATACTCAACACCAGCTTTGTTCTTCCAAGTGTCCACAGTCTTTCCACCTACTGTAAACTTAGACGTATCAAATACATGTAAAGAGCCATCGCGGATTGCCTTGACTGTCTCATCTACTTTTTCCTGCGTTCCCTTTGCGCAAGCTGTGCCAAGGGTGGTAATCCCTACAGCGTCCTCTGCATATCCTTTACACCAGTCAGCTTCCATCTTAGTTCCATCCAATAAACATCCTATTGCATATTTATAATATACACCCCAGTTATTTGTTGGAGAAGTCAATGCCGTCTTAGGTGCAACGGCTGTCATATCCACATTGTATCCAACTACAGGAACTCCTTTTGTCTCACAAACGGAAGGTGCGCCTGTGGTATCTGCATGCTGGCTGATCAATACGCATCCATCTGCAATCAATGCTGTTGCCGTCTCACCTTCAAGAGAAGAATCAGCCCAGCTGTTGGTATAGCGTACTTCCATTGTAACAGAGTCCACAATGCTCTTTGCTCCAAGATAAAATGCAGTATAGCCTGAAACAACTTCTGCATATGGGAATGCACCTACATAGCCCATCTTTGCCTGCTCTTTTGTAATTGTTCCATTATCAATCATCTCTTGCAATTTCATTCCGGCTACCACGCCAGAAACATACCTTGCTTCAAATATATTGTCAAAGTAATTATGCATATTGGTTAGTCCGCTAGATGCTGCCTGATATCCGGTTGCATGGCAAAATTCTACGTCCTTGTATTCTTTTGCTGCACGGATTAAATAATCCTCATGCCCAAAACTATTTCCAAATATGACATCACATCCTTGATCTGCCAGATCCACTGCTGCATCATAACAGGACTCGTCTTCTTTTATGCAAGTCTTTTCGATGATCCGATCCGTTGAAATCCCATATTCTGCGGCCATTTCCTTTATTCCTGCCATATGTGCAGCCGTATATCCCTCATTCTCATCTCCAACATAAATAATTCCTACTTTTATCGTTGAGGCATCCTTTTTTTCACCCTCTGTACCCGACGCATTACCATCTGCATCTTTGGAACCGCCACATCCTGAAAGCAAAGTTGCTACCATTGCAACTCCCATCAAGATGCTAAGAATTTTTCGCTTCATACAAGCTCCTCCAACCTAAGAAAATTTATATGTACGTAACAAATATATGCATGTACCAAACTGAATATATGCGAAACTCTTCAGATTTTTTTATTTGCATTAGATATAGGGCTGGTTCGCATTCAGATACAAAGTGTGTGGAACACACACTTTGTTCGCGCCGAACCGGGGCGCGCGTAAGCGACCTCTTCCTTTCCGGTGAGTGCGCATCCTACGCCCTGCACTCTAGGGCGTTTTTTATTGAAAAGGAGGCTTCTCGAAGAGAAGTTTCCTATGTATTAAAAAAGAGCTTCTAACATGATATTGTCAGAAACTCTAAGACTGTAGACAAACGAAATCTTGCATTCACTCCAACGCCGCGCTTTACAAAAAAATTTGAAAACCTGGGTTTTCATTGGAATCGATATTCGGAAACCACGCTTTTCGAATATCGGATTAGTGCGAATAGGTCCTGCTTTATAAGGACTTGCACGAATGAGCACTAATCACTTCCCTCGGCACTGGATGAAATCCTGATTTCATCCACAGCTTGGCGACTTTGTCGACAAGCTGAGAGCTTCTAACATGATATTGTCAGAAACTCTTTATATTTTAAATGGACATCTTCATCTTAATGTCCACCATTATTTAATTGAACTAAGCGATTTCTAATTTAACATCTAACGTACCACTTTTTAGTTTTGTTACAATGGAATCTACTTCTTCTTTTGATGCAAACCCATCAAGCACGATGTTGCCATCTACAATGACACTTTGTACGGTCGCCTTAAGGATTGTGGTCTTATCACAGCTTAAACAAATCTGTTTTCCGATATTGTCTTGGGTTATGGTAGCAAATTTCTTTGCACCCTTCTCATTAAACTTTAGGGTGATTGCATAATTAGCATCCAGTACTGAAGCTGTGTCTGACGAGTTACTAAGTGAGGTAGAAGTTGCTTCTGCAATAAAATCACTGGTAAGCAGTGTATTATGATTTTCATCATCAAATGTAATATCGCCAACGCCTGTAATATCCTGTACAATGCTTTGTACCTTCTCATTTGTCTTAATATCAGGCAACTCGATCGTTATGGTAGAGTCCTCCTTATTTGCAGTAATCTTGGCCGTTGCAGAATATACTTTTGCCCTGTCCTCTAATTTTTTCACTGTAGCATTTACTTTTGTTTCATCATATGTACCAATTACTTTACATGTCACCTTGTTTGTAAGCTCCTGCATGCTTTGTGACTGTGAACTTGTATTCTCCAGTTTAATTACATCCGTACTTGAACATCCTACTAAAAAACTTGTGCATAAAAAGATTGCAAAGATCTTTTTTCTCATTTTTATCTCTCCTCCTACAATATATCGTATGTTTTACCTTTTTTTTACATCTACTATACTCCTTTTTTATGTAAATTGTCAATATATGAGAGGTTTTTATAACTCAAATGGGAGACTTTATAACAAATCCTAATGTTATAAAATCTCCCATTTCTATTTTTCACTAACTTAAGTGACAAAACAAACTATAATTCTTCTGACTGATAGCTTATAGTGTATTCCTCTTTTGGTTCAAATGCTAAGCCATAGTGTCCTCTGAAGAATTCCACTAATTGACTTAATGTATATTTACTAATTTCAAAGTTTCGATCATTGTTTTCTCTTGCATGGTCCTTTGTAATAAATAATTTGACAAAAGAGTGGTCTTCTACGGTAACCGTATCAAATTCATATAAATCCTCTTTAGGATTTAATTTCTCAGGAATGCTGCCTAGCATATAAAATTCTTTTTCTGATAAACGACTCAATGCATCTTCTTTTGTCAGACGTTCCGCGGCAACTGCCATAAATGTCACAATCGTATCTGCCTGGTCTTGAATTGGGCGTAAATCTGTCTTTGTGATATATAATTCTTCTGGCGCTAATCCGTGAATGGATAATCCTTTGCATGTCTGACTGAAAATTGCATCCACTACTTGGATTACAGGCACCTGGCAATATGAATATTCTTCCTTGTTCTTTAACGTTTTAACCTTCTCATTGATGCTGTTAGTGGTAAGGAAGATTTCAAACACACCATCTATAATCGGACTATTATTTTTCATTAATGAAAGGACTGGATTTTTCCAATGTTCAATTAATGTCAAACGCTCTACTCTCGTATTGCTTTCGCGGTATTCCCCATTTTTATGTAAGCTACTCATCTATCCCATTTCCTCTCTTTGTACTAATATGTAAATCAATTTTACCATAGATTGTTGACAAGTTTCAACAAAGAAAAACTTCTTTTACATTTTCTATGTAAAAGAAGTTTTATATATAGAAATTAGCTTCTCTAGGCTAATCTAACTTATAGTTTGCAAGCTGAGCTTCTAATACTACGATACTCTCTGCTACTTCCTCAGAAACCCTTTTTACAACTATGCTCGTTGTACCAAATTCGTCTGCTGTTGCTGCTACTTCCTCAGTTGTTGCTGCAAGCTCTTCAGAAACTGCACTTACTCCGTTTATAAGCATAAGCATCTCATCCTTTTTACTGATACTATCATTTGAGGCCTCTGCAATTATATTTGTCATAGGAATAATTGCTCCAATCAAATCTGAAATTCTCTTAAATGTTTCATTCGTTACTTCCACTCGTTCTTTTTGTTCTGCCATCTTAGAATTCATTTGATTTGTTGAGTTTGATAAACTACTTCCGCTGAGTAATACTGTATCAATAATCTTAGCAATTTCATTTACACTGTTTTCACTTGCCTCTGCTAAATTTCTGATTTCTTCTGCAACAACAGCAAAACCTTTACCAGCCTCACCAGCCCTAGCAGACTCAATTGCTGCATTTAACGCAAGTAAGTTTGTTTGTGATGAAATCTCCTTAATCGTCTCCGTAATTGTACCTATGTTAGCAATTTGAGCACTCATCGTATTTACTTCTTGATACAACATTTGAAATGTGCTTCCGAACTCTTCTAATGATATCCCAAGTTCTTTAAATACCTGGCTGCTTTGCTCAATATTATCACCTGTTTTTGTTGATATCTTAACAATTTCTTTTATGTTATCATTTACATTGTTAATATTATCTCCGAGAACACCCATCATACGGCTGATATCAGCAATAGCAGATGCTTGGTCTGTATTTCCGGCAGCGGCCTCATTCATTGCAATCGTAATTGCTTCAGAACGTAACACAATATCGTTTGATACTTTGTCTAGATTTTCTGCAGTTTCCGACAGTACCTCTATACGATTTTGAATACCTTGCATTCCATTTTTCGTAGCACTACTACTTTTAGCAATCGCATTATATATATCACCAAACTCGTCATTCATGTTTAGATACTTATCTTCAACTTCAAGAGAAAAATCTCCAGCTGCAAAAATTAAGATTTTCTCTTTTAAGTCCAATAATGCCTTGGCAATTCTATCCGTAATAAGATATAATAAGACAGTTAATAGGGCCATTCCTATCACACCAAATATGCTTAGTATTTTCATAAGTGTGTAGAACTCTTGATTCATATCTGACATCTTAATCTGAAATGCCAATGACCAGCCCTGAGAATTATCAATTGTCTGGTACATGATTTTTTTCTTATCACCGTCATCAAATACTGCTATCCCATTTTCACCTGCAATCATTTTCTCTTGAATGCGGGCGATTTCAGCTAAGCTTTCATCCGTCTTAGATGCTTCGATCAGATTGTACGCATCTTCTACCTCTTTATGTTGCTGCGATCCAATCACAGTACCTTCTGTATTAAGAATATAGGCGTTTCCATTCCCGAAGTAATACATTCCATCAAGAAGTTCCGAAATAAAATCCCCCCCAAAAGAGCAGGTGAATGCACCTTCTACAACACCGTTAATAACAATAGGTTTTCCAAAAAATACAATCTGCTTCCCTGTATTGCTATTATAAGATGGACTACTAATATAATCTTCTCCATTCATAAGGTTCTTAAAATATTCTCTATCAGAAATATCATTTTCAAAATTATCTGTTGTTCTCAGATAACCTTCTTTTGTTATATATCCTATACTGAGCATGCCATACTTCTTGTTATATATTTCAATTACTTCATTAAGTTTGCTAAGCTTTTCGTTCCAATCCTGATTAGGATCATTGATCTCTTTATTTTCTGTGATCATATCTGTAATAATTAAATACTGTTCAAGCCTTTCACTTATTACAATAGATGTATTTTTAACCATAAGAGAGATGTTATCCTCTTTGATTGTTCCGATCTTTTTACTCGTCACCGTATAAATCATAAATGTTGTAATTCCAAGGAATAAAGCAATGCTAATTCCTAATGCTAAACCTATACGTGTTTTTATAGAACGTCTCTTCTTCATTCGTATCCTCCAGTACATTATAATTCTATTCACATTATTAATCGACCACTTCTGCCAAATCTCTTATGTGTTTTTCCTTTTTTTTACTGGAATTTACTGTAATTCTATTTAGATGCATTTCCGGACACATTTAAAACATCCCATGTTCTTGAAAATGGTGGTGCATAACATAGGTCTAACATACCTAACTGCTTTGTCGTCATCTTTGCATAGATACAAGCTGCAAGTACATTACAACGCTGTACAGCATCACATTTTCCAACTACCTGACCTCCTAAGAGTCGTAAGGTATCTGCTTCATAAATAAGCTTTACCGAAACTTTTTCCTGTCCTGGATAATAGTCTGTATGGTTCTTATCTGTAATAAAGGATGCCTTTACCTTATAGCCCTGTCTCTTTGCTTCTTCCTCGGACAATCCTGTACGACCTGCTTCTAATCCTAACACTTTAAGACAGCTAGAACCCAAGGTTCCTTCAAAAACTTCATGTCCCCCTGCCAGATTAGTTCCTACAATTCTTCCAAGCTTATTGGCTGTTGTTGCAAGGGGAAGGTAAGCTGGTTCCTCCTTAAGTAAATGAGGTACCGTTGCACAATCTCCTGCAGCATAGATATCTTCTAAGGAAGTCTTTCCTTCCTGATCAATAATAATTGCTCCATTTCCAAGCTTCTTAATGGAAGTGCTATCTAAGAATTCCGTATTTGGTCGGACTCCTGTAGCTATAATCACTACATCTGTTTCAATCACTTCGTCCTTAGTTACAATTCTCTTAACCTTATCATCGCCTTCAAATCCAAGTACTTGAGTATTTAGATGAAGATGCACGCCTTCGCTTCTTAACTCTTCTTCTAAAAGCTCTGTTACCTCTTGATCAAAGACTTCTCGAAGTATACGGTCACTCAGTTGGAATACATGAACCTCTTTTCCTAACTTCTTTGCCGCCTCAACTACTTCGAGACCAATAAATCCTGCCCCTATTATGCCTACAGACTTCACTTCTTTCGACATAAATAGTTCTTTTACCTGCACTCCATCTTCTAAGGAACGCAATACATGGATATTTGCAAGATCGCTATTTTCCATGGATGGAAGAATTGCCCTTGCTCCCGTTGCGATCAATAATTTATCATAGTGCTCTTCCTTTACGCTATCATCCGAAAGATTTTTCACCTTTACCATGTGGTTGTCTGCGTCAACGGCAATCACCTCATGCTCTAAATTAACCTTAATTCCAAGACTCTCCATCTGTTCTTTGGTTCTTACAAGCATACGTTCCTTCTCTTCGAAATAATTACCTACGAAATATGGAAGCCCACATGCACCAAATGAGATATAGTCCTTCTTTTCAAATACAATGATTTCTGCCTCTTTATCAGCTCGTCTAAGCTTTGCTGCAGCACTCATTCCTGCTGCAATTCCACCAATAATGATTACTCTCATCCTAGTTTTCTCCTTGCTTCTTGCTCATTGATTTTCCAACTGTGATGGCACTTACCATGGTTCCACTAACATTTAATAAAGTTCTTCCCATGTCAAGGATCGGATCAATTGCTACGATTGCACCGATTAATGGGAAGAATTCTCCCATTCCCATTCCTGAAATAACTACTGAAATCGAAATGGTTGCTGCACCTGGAAGACCTGCAATACCAAAGGAACTGATTGCAATTACGGTTGCAAGCATTAAATAAAAGCTTAAGTCCATTGGTACTCCTGTAATCTGTGCCAATACTACCGTTACTAGAGCAGAATACAGACCGGCACATCCATTCATACCCATATTACATCCAAGACTTCCGACAAAACTTGCTACCCCTTCATTTACCCCAAACTTCTTATCTAATGTCTCAATTAAGACAGGAAGTGTTCCAAGGCTTGAACGGGATGTAAATGCTAACAACAATGGCTCCATACCATTTCTAATATAGGCAATCGGACTGACACCATTGATTGCTGCAATGATAAGATGCACGCCAAACATAAGCGCAATACCAAGATACGTAACTACGATAAACATTGCTACCGATGCTAACACGCCAACACCTCTTGATGTAATCGTATTAGAAAGCATTGCAATTACAGCATATGGCATATATTTAATTACTGTCATGGCAACACTTAAGATGATCTTGTAAAATGCCTCTACCCATTTTACAAATGGTTCAATCACATCGCTGTATTTCTTTGTAAGCCTGCGAATGGCAACACCAATAAATGCGGCGAAGATAACCACTGCTACTACATTTCCTTCCGCCATGGCTTTTACCACGTTGGCAGGAAGCAATCCACGAAATGTCTCTACCATTGTACTAAGTTCACGAATTTCAGCAGACTTATCTTCCATTGTAAGTCCATTTCCAAGCTGAAATACGCTGGCAAGGAAAATACCGATGATTGCTGCAATCAACGTGGTTCCTACTAACATACCGATTGTCTTTCCTGTCATCTTTCCAAGGTTTTCACCCTGCATATTCATGATTACACGAACAATCGAGAAAAATACTAATGGTACAACAAGCATCTTTAATAAATCCATATATCCATTTCCAACTAGTCCATACCAGCTAGAAACTTCATTCAGCCAGCCTATGCTTCCCGGATCTTTTGGAAAACCTGCTACAAACTGGATTATGCCTCCAAGCAAGAGCCCGGCCACGGATCCTGTAATCATGCGGTAACAGAATTTAATCTTTCGCTTCTCCATATATCGAATAATCCCCATTGCCGCTACTAATACGACAATAAAAAGGATGGTTTTATAGTTACTAAGTTGCAAGAAATCTGTTAAAAATGTATTGCTTTTCATCATACGCTCCTCAATTCATACTAATCTACTATGTTTAATATGTGATATTATACTCGGCTTAACCAAAAATGTAAATAAAAATTTTTGTTTTTGTTTACATTTTTTTAATAGATGGCTGTTCGAAGAAAAGTTTCCTCAATGAACAAAGTGTCTTCTCTCCATCGGGTGAGTGTGCAAGCTGGCTTTCTGTTTTTTGAAAGCCTTTTTTTTACTCTATAAGGAAGGACTCGGAGAGAACTTTCTTATAGAGCAAAAAAAAGAGAGCCCCCAGAGCTCTCTTTTCAAGGATAATATATTGAATTGGAATTTCAACTTATTTAGCAGTAATCATAAGTTGCGTACGTTAGTAGCAATAACTGGAATATTGCTCCTGTCGTTAGATATATAATACTACATTAATAGGGTTTAATTTATTAAAATTCTTTGTTTTTTATCATTATTTTTAGACTTTTGATACTTTTATTGATAATATTCTACTTTTTCTACCAAATTACGTCTTCTTCTGACAGCTCTCTAACTTTGTTTTTATCTCGATACTTTTGTGGAGTTTCTCCCGTAATGGTTCGAAATACACTACCAAAATAACTTTGGGAGCTGAAGGACAAATGGTGCGCAATGGTTAAGATATCAAAGTCTGAGTTAGAAAGCAGGTATTTTGCCGCTTTAATCTTCTCTTGCTGAATATATTCATTAATGGTCATACCTGTCTCTTTTTTAAAAATATGGGATAGATATGAACTATTCAGTCCCAGGTAGTCTGCAATATCGCCAATGGCTATCTTCTCCTTATAATACTTCCCAATATATAGCTTACACTGTTCAATATAGTTATTACTAGTACGCTTCTCCTTTTCCGTCTGTACCAGCTCGATAAATGTATGGATTGCCTGCATCATAAATAAATAAATCTGCTGGGCAGAATGCATGGCATCCAGCTTCATCAAAAGCTCATCACTTAGTTCATAGGCCGTTTTTGACGGAACCTGTCCTTTGATCGCTGCCCTCGTCACAAGTGCAATAAATGTAATACAAAGATTTCTTTGCTGGGTTACCGGATTTTTTGATGTAATTCCCACATGCTTAAAGAAGCCGCTGTCCACTACCTTTTGAAATCCTTCCACATCTCCATCCATGATGATCTGAAAAAGTTTTTCTTCATCTGCATAACTATGATGAGACTGTTCATATTCCTTATCTAGCAACTCATTTATATCTACCACTTGCTTTTGCTCAAATAACTTTCTGCATTTCTGGTCGAGAACAACGATATCCTTCTCCTGATACAAGCTTCCTTGAATTCTGCCTGCAATCAGACAGAGCAAGGAATAGAACGATGTGGTATTGGCACGCTGGCACCACATAACCACAAATAATGTGGTTTCATTAAGTCGAACGCCTCCATAGGTACGCTGATTTTCATCTGTCCATATAAATGGAGTTCCCTCGTTCATTTTCTTAATCTGCTTTTTATATTTATTACACGTTTCGATCAAGTATTCAATTCGATCTACTACGAACTCCTCTATTTTTTCTTCTTGCTTTTCATAGGTAGTACCTACATCGCATAAAGTAAGAATGGAATAACCAGAAACCAGTTCCAGCTGTTTCTTATACGCTTTTAATTGTTCCATAAAACTCCTTATTCTTCTACTACCTCTTTCGGTTGTTCTTTCTTACCCTAAATGATAATAGAAAAATAAGGTAAGTTCAACGGAACATCTTACCATCTTAAATATTCTTCTATTCGTCGAAAATGGTAACGATTTCACCATCTAAGATACGGTTCATATTCTTGACTGCACAGAAATTGCCGCACATAGAACAGGTATCCTCTTTTTCTGGTTTGGCAGAAGCACGATATGCCCTAGCCTTATCTGGATCGATTGCAAGATCAAACATTGTCTCCCAGTCCAGTTTCTTACGTGCAGTACTCATCTTAGTATCCCAGTCTTTGGCGCCTTTTACACCTTTTGCAATATCTGCTGCATGAGCAGCAATCTTGGATGCAATGATACCTTCCTTCACATCATTTACATCCGGAAGACGTAAATGCTCTGCAGGTGTGACATAACAGAGGAAGGATGCCCCGTAAGTTGCTGCAATAGCACCACCGATTGCAGCCGTGATATGGTCATAGCCTGGAGCAACATCGGTAACTAAAGGCCCAAGTACATAGAACGGTGCACCCTTGCAGATTGTCTGCTGAATTTTCATGTTTGCCTCAATCTGATCCAGTGGCATGTGTCCAGGACCTTCGATCATCACCTGGACATCCCTTTCCCATGCTCTCTTAGTAAGCTCGCCAAGTGTAATTAACTCTTCAATCTGAGAAATATCCGAAGCATCGTCAAGGCATCCTGGTCTGCATGCATCACCTAAGCTTAAGGTAACATCATATTTCTGACAGATTTCCAGCAGCCAGTCATAATGCTCATAGAATGGATTTTCATTTCCGGTCATTTCCATCCATGCAAAGATAATGGATCCCCCTCTAGAGACAATATTGGTAAGTCGTTTTGCTTCCTTAAAACGGCTTGCTGTATTTTTATTAATGCCGCAATGGATCGTCATAAAGTCCACACCATCTTTTGCATGCATTTCTACAATATCTAACCACTCTTTGGTTGTAATGTCTTTTAGTGGCTTATGGTAATACACTACAGCATCGTAAATAGGCACCGTTCCAATCATTGCTGGACATTCCTTGGTAAGTTTCCTTCTAAACTCCTGTGTCTTGCCATAAGAACTTAGGTCCATAATTGCTTCTGCGCCCATTTCTACTGCATTATTGACCTTCTCTAACTCCATGGAAAGATCTTTACAATCTCTTGACGTACCTAGATTTACATTTATTTTCGTTCGAAGCATGGAGCCAATTCCGTTTGGCTCTATGCATGTATGTAACTTATTTGCAGGGATAATAATTTTCCCTTCTGCAACAAGACTCATCAGTTCTTGCTCATCCATCATTTCCTTTTTGGCCACTGCTTTCATTTCTTTTGTAAGAATGCCTTTTCTTGCAGCATTCATTTGAGTTGTATATCCCATTATATACTCCTTCCCTTTTTCCATTTGCTTTTTCTTTGCTAAAATCAGTCACGACAGTGACATCTTCCTTTCGAGTGAGTGTGCATCTTGGCTTTCTGTTTTTTAGAAAGCCTTTTTAATACATAGGAATCTTCTCGAAGAGAACATTTCTATGTATTAAAAAAGCCCCGCAATCATTATAATCGCGAGGCTTTACACTCTGTTTCCTAAGCAATGCGATCTCCCTACGCTGGCATAATCCAGATCAGGTTATAAGGGTCGAACCATCGTTCTCTCAGCCAAACGGCACCCCTGATACGCTTTTTATAATATACTCAAAAGAATATTTTTGTCAAGTTTTACCTTTATTTTCATTGCAATCATGCTGCATAACGTTTACTATTACAGTAATAAATTAGAAAAGCGAGGAATCAATGATGTATAAAAACTATATTTTTGACCTCTATGGAACATTAATCGACATTCATACCGATGAGGATCAACCATTTGTATGGGATAAACTAAGCGCTTTCTACACCATGCAGGGAGCAAATTATAACGCTGCAGAAATCATGAACGCCTACCGAAGCCTGGTAAGTACCGCCCTTGCTTCCCCTTCTCCCTATACTTACCGTGAGGTACGGATTGAATACATATTTGCAAAACTATTCTCTATAAAAGACGTCCATCCATCCGATGAACTTCTTCTACATGTCTGTGAACTCTTCCGTGTCCTTTCCACCGACTATATCAAACTCTATCCTGGTGCGAAAGAACTTCTTGGCCTATTAAGAGACAGACATACAAAGCTTTACCTATTATCCAATGCACAACGGGTATTTACCGAATACGAAATGAAATCCCTAGGCATTTACGAGTATTTTGATGGTATCCTATTCTCTTCGGATGCCTTTTGCCAAAAGCCTGAACAAGCCTTCTATGACCGTTTGTTTACCTCCTATCAATTAGAAAAGTCAGACTCACTGATGATCGGCAATGACAGTATCACGGATATCCAAGGAGCAAGTATATATGGACTGGATACCCTGTATCTTCATTCCAATCAATCTAACTCACTGCCAAGCAAGTTTCAAGCAACCTACATTCAAAATCCAATTGATCTTACCAAGGTACCGGAACTTCTTAAGTTAGACAAAAAGGTTACACGCTCTTAAGTTTAATAAGAGTGTGTAACCTTTTTTAATAATCAAGGAAGCAAATGATCTTATAGTACATGTATCGCTTTCCATCTTCATTACTATCCATAATATGTTGAGCAAATACTTGTTCTCTCTTAATCTTACTTCCGGTCTTTAGTCCTTTTTCTATAAACTCCATGACGTACTCTTCCAGATATCGGTCTGTGGAATACTCTTCTTTCATATAATAAATCAGCCGTTTTGATGGTTTATAGTATTCAATATCATCAATCTTCTTAAAACCTAAGGCATCAAAATACTTTTCATCGATATAGAAACCAATAGTCTTATCATAGAAGATATTGTCTGATTTACATTTCACATCATAAGTCTTATAGAGAAACTCTAATGATTCCATCCATTCTGGAAGCTCGTTGATTACTTTTTCATTATCATTTAAGTGTCGATAAATCACATGTGGAAGATAATAAAAACCTGGGCCGTCATGGATTTCCACCGATCCCACCTTATGTCCCATTTCTTCAAATTCCTCATAGACTTCCTGTATTCTGCTGTTTTTCAACTGCAGCAGCTTTATCTTCTGATCTAGCTCCAGCTTTTTTTCATGAAGCATTTCCTTTATCTCATCTACATCTTTTTCATATAGAATTTCTTTTGCTTCATTTACACTAAAGCCCATTTTCCTATACTTCCGACTCGCTACAATACGTTCTCCATGTCGAATCGTATAATAGCGATAACCATTATTGGGGTCAACATCCGGAAATAAAATTTCACTACTTTGATAGTGTTTTACAAGATCAACGGAAACGCCCATTTTTCTAGAAAACTCGCTTATTTTATACTTTTTCATACAACCTCAAACGAGGGAAGAACGAAATATCGCCTCCCCTCAAATACTATATTATTTAGTTACTGCATTCTTGGCTGCATTTTCACCTGCTAATCTACCTGAAGTATAAGCAAATCCTAATGTACCACCTTCGAATACAACATAGTTGTTACCGTACATACCACCTGCATCCGCACCAGCTACATAAAGGTTTGGAATTGCAACATCGTTATTATCTACTGCTTGGATATTTTCATTAATTTTAACACCGCCAAGTGTACCAAGACATCTTGTTACTACTTTTACAGCGTAAACTTGTTCATTATCACCAATTGAGTCTAAGAATTTTTTATCTTTGTGGAAGTCAACATCATTTCCTGTTTTACAGAATTCATTGTAACGAGCAACTTCATCATTAAGATATTCCATATTTAACTCTTTTGCAAGGTCTTTGATTGTACCTTTTTTTGCCACTCCACATTTTACTGCATCTTCTAAAGTTTTAGTATAATCTTTTGGAGTTCTAAGAGCTTCTGTTGCTTTATCAATATTTTGTTCGTGACCAGATTCCATGAATGTAATACCTTTTCCATACATGTGAGCCCAACGATCTACGAATACATCAGCTAAACCTTTTTCTTTTACTTCATTTACAATTGATTCTGGAACCATGATATACATTTCACCATCTGGTTGGCTGTACATTAAGGAAGAAAGTGCACCACTTTCGTATGCTTCTTCTTCGTTACCGAAACGTTGTCCTCTGTTATTTACAAATAATAATGGATTACGTACAAGCTCAGTAAGTTCTTTGGAATTTTCCATTTGTTTTGCTTCTGGACCATATTTCATACCAAACCATTGAGCTACTTCTGTACCGAATTCAGCTGCACCAGCATCCCAAGCCATGTTGATACCGTCACCTGTTGCACTTGCAATAAGACCAGTACCTGCTTTTGTACCAAAGTATTTTTCCATCATTTCTGGGTTACCGCCGTAACCACCAGTTGCGATTACAACACTGCCTGCATTGATGTGAAGTTCTTTGCCATCACCTGTAGTCGCGATTACTCCAGAAACAGTTCCATCATTATCTTTGATAATGCTTTGACCAGTAGTTTCGAATCTTACTTCTCCACCGTTTTCTTTTACTTTTTCAAGTAATGTTTCGATTGCTACAGTACCACCATCTTGGTAACCATGAGCAGTTGTAGGCATACCAACGTGGTTGTATTGTGCACCATGTCCAGCGTCTAATAATGCTAAACGAACGCCTGAATCAAGTAACCAATCTACTGTCTTCGCAGAATTTTGAATAATGTTTGTTACTAATCTTGTATTACAAGTGGATAAACTTGCTTCCACATATTCATCGTATAACCATTCTGAATCTACTTCTTTTCCAGCTTCTTTTTGTAAAGAACTATGATCTGCGAATAATACGCCTGCCATTGTACCTGCACCGGATACGTTAGCTGTCTTTTCAATGATAATTACTTTTGCACCGTTTTCTGCTGCGGAAAGAGCTGCTGCGGAACCTGCTGCACCAGCACCAACAACTACTACGTCACAAGTTAATTCTTCTTTTACAAGTTCTTTTTCAGCACCAGATGCTGTCTTTAACACTTCTGGATCTGCGCCAGCTTGTTTTACACAGTCTTCGATTGCTGTTAATACTGCATTACTAGAGTTTGTTGCGCCTGTTACTGTATCTACTGCTAATGTTTGATCTTCTACAACCGTAGCAGGAATACGTTCAAATGGTGCTGCACAGATTGTTGGCGTTTCACTATTGTCTTTTACTTCAACTTTTTCAATCTTGTTTTCACTAAATGTAACTTCAACCTTAACTACGCCGTTGTTACCAGTGCCTTCTCCAGTATAAGTACCAGCTTTGTAGCTTACAGTTGCGCTACCGCTGTTAGTTGCTTCGTCGGATTTCTTTCCACAAGCCATCATGCTTGTCATAAGCATTGTTGCAACGAAAGCATATGCTAATCTTTTTTTCATATTCTTCCTCCCAAAATATCTTAAGATATTTTTTTAACAAGCTAATCTTAAAATAAGGGGTCGCCCACTGGTCAATATAATCACATACATTCCCATTAATTTCCTTGGTTTTATTAATAGCAGATTTCACTCTTCTTTGGCATAACGAAAAGCCCCAAATCATCAAATGATCTGAGGCTTTTATATAAGCGCGAGACGGGGGTCGAACCCGCGGCCCCCTCCTTGGCAAGGAGGTGCTCTACCACTGAGCCACTCGCGCATATTTACTATTGTGTGTTTCTCTCGAACACATTACTTATAATACACTAAAATACTTGCTATGTCAACACTATTTTGTATATTTTTTTAATTTTATATTCAATTCGACAAATAGGCTGTCCTTCCCCTCCGGACAGCCTATCTATCAAATGCTCTATCTTTTTTTATTTGGTCTCACGAATAGCCTTTCTTACAGCTAGCACGCTGGTTGGAGAAACGGATAACTCATCAATTCCCATTTCAATAAATTTAGAAGTCAGAGATACATCTGCACCCAGTTCTCCACAAATTCCTACCCAGATGCCTTCCTTATGGCCATTGTTAATTACCATCTGAATCATTCGTAATACGGCTTCATGATGTGGATTATAAAACGCATCCAAGTTAGAATTTTGACGATCGATTGCCAATGTATATTGAGTCAAATCATTAGTACCGATACTAAAGAAGTCTACTTCCTTTGCAAGAAGGTCACTGATCATGGCTGCTGCAGGTGTTTCAATCATAATTCCCTGTTCAACTTCGCCGTAAGTAACTCCCTCTTCCTCAAGTTCTTGTTTCACTTCTTTAACAATTCTCTTAATCTTTTGGACTTCCTCCACAGAAATAATCATTGGATACATAATGCTAAGGTTTCCATAAGCACTGGCACGATAAAGGGCACGTAACTGGGTCTTGAACACATCAACTCTCTCAAGACAGATACGAATTGCACGATATCCCATTGCTGGGTTCTCCTCATGGTCTAGTTCAAAGTAAGAAGCCATTTTATCTGCTCCAATATCAAGAGTACGGATAATTACCTTCTTGCCAGCCATAGACTGTAATGCTTGTTTGTAAGCTGCAAATTGCTCCTCTTCAGTAGGATACGTATCTTTCTTAAGATATAAAAATTCACTTCTGAATAAGCCGATGCCACTGGCATCATTTTGCAATACGCTTCCAAGGTCTTCAACACTGCCGATATTGGCATATAGCTTGATTTCCCTTCCGCTTTGCGTCTTATTCTCTTTTCCTTTTAATTCTTTTAAAAGTTCTTCCTTTTCCTTCTGGAGAAGATATTTTTCTTGGTAGTCCTTTCTGACTTCCTCTGTTGGGTCTATGATCAATATCCCTTTATCTCCATCAATGATTGCAAGCTTTCCATTCCAGGAAGCATCCAGTTTCACATGGATTAATGCAGGAATATTCATAGTTCGTGCAAGGATTGCAGTATGGGAATTTGCCGAACCAAGTTCCGTTACAAATCCCATCAGCTTATCCTTGTTCATTTGGACCGTCTCACTAGGAGCAAGATCATTTGCCACTACGATGACTGGCTCGTCTCCCTGGATTTCATTTTCCGTTTTCCCAGACAGACAGTTGATCACTCGTTCTGAGATATCCTTTACATCGATTGCCCTTGCTTTAAAATATTCGTCATCCATGGATGCAAATGTCTCTGATAAGGTATCTCCAGTCTTTGCTACTGCATATTCTGCATTTACCTTCTGCGTCTCAATGATGTTGTGGACGGAGTCCGTATAGTCGTCATCCTCCAACATCATCTGATGGACTTCAAAGATGCCGGCATTCACTTCACCAACTTCTTTGCATGCAACTTCATACAGTTCCTTTAACTGCTCGATAGCACAGTCTTTTGCCAGCTGATAACGAGTGATTTCGCCACTAACATCTTCTATTCTTGTACGTTTTACTTGCTGTTCATCCTTTGCGTACACAAGGATCTTTCCTATCGCAATGCCACTACTTGCTGATTTTCCATTAAACTGTTCCATAAGCACCTCCAGACTGTTCGCTAAAAACTAATTAAAGATTTTCTTTAAAGAATTGTTCTAATTTGCTTGCAGCCACTTCTTCATCTTCACCATCAACAGTAACAACGATTTCAGTGTCTTTTTTTACACCTAATGTCATAATTGCTAATAATTTAGTAGCTTCTGCAGATTTTCCATTTGCTTGAATTGTTACTTTGGATGCATAATTCTTTGCTTCCTTTACTAAAAGTCCTGCTGGTCTTGCATGAATTCCTACTTCGTCTGTAATGATATATTTAAATTCTTTCATATTAATTATCTCCTTTTTTATACTTTATTTTATTACACAATAGTTGTATCAAACTCTAATTTTGATGGATAAGATGCAATGGCACCATGTTTTGTTACACTTTCGCCACAGTATTGATTGGATCTTGCTAAATAGGTCTCCAAACGTTGTTCTGTAATGGAAGAAAGTTCTTCCTTCTCTACTCCGTCGGCACATAATTGATATAAGAACGAACCAATAAATGCATCTCCTGCTCCTGTAGTATCTAAAGCTTCCACTTTCTTCTGCTTTGCAAATGCCTTGCCGCTCTTGTTGAATGCTTCCGCTCCTTCACTTCCTAATGTATAAATAATCAACTTAACATCACCAGTAAACAGTACTTCCTTTGCCTTTTCAATCTCTGTCTCTCCAGTAATAAAGAATAGCTCTTCATCTGAAATCTTAACGATATCTGCATAAGGAAGGAACTCTAATACGACACGTTTTAATTCTTCATGGTCTTCCCATAGTGGAAGTCGAAGGTTTGGATCAAAACTAATGATTGCTCCAGCCTCTTTTGCATATTTGATGGCACTTCTATGTGCTTCTTTCATAGGAAAATCACCAAGGGAAACGGAACAAAAATGAAGTGCAAATGCATCATCAAACCATTCCTTTTTTACCTCTGTATCCTTTAGCAGCATATCGGCACCTGGTTTTCTATAGAAGGAAAACTCTCTTCCTCCATCTGCTTCTAATGCAACAAATGCCAATGAAGTATTTGCCTCAGTAGTACGCGAGATCAAGTCACAGCCTATTCCATACTGCTTAAACTCATCCACAATCTTGTCTCCGAATGGATCTGCACCAAGTTTGGTAACCATTTCAGACGTTCCGCCAAGTTTGGTAAATGCTCCACACACATTGGCAGGAGCCCCGCCTACGATTGGCTTAAACTCAGTCACTTCTTTAATCTTTGCTCCAGATTGTTTCGGTATGAAATCAATTAACGCTTCTCCAATTGCAATTAATTTATTTTTCATAGTTTACCTCCATGTCTCTCATCTTCCAAAGTGTATTCACACTATCCTCACTGTCTACAAGTACAGTCAGCGGTGCATCTTCACCATAGAATCTTGTTGTAAACACATACTCTCCATGATTTAAATATACTTCCATTAATGATACATCACAAAGAATGCGTACTTCATTAAGCTCCTTAACGATTGCCTTTCTTTCTGTTCTGCCTGCACCAAGGTTTCCGGTAAACTTCATAGAAAATACGTCATTTTCATACTGAAGTACAAGGCCATCACTTATCTGAATCTGTATTTTCTTACTTTTTATATTGGTAATCTCTAAATCAAATATTCCCTCTTGGATCGTAAGCTTTTCATTACTATTAAAGTCGATTTTTGATGTACGAAGATCTTTTAACTCTTCTACTGGATATTGATAAAGCTTTTTCTCCTGTTTTGTAATAACCCTAGGAATCGTAAGTGCATGTTGCCACTCTTCTTCTATTGTAAGATTCTTATACTCATTGTCAATATCAGGGAGACCTGCCCATCCAATTAAAATTCTTCGACCATTTTCATCAATAAATGTTTGTGGTGCATAGAAATCAAACCCCATATCCCACTCTACAAAATCATTTAACTTATAATCACCTAAATACTCACCTTCTCCGACATAATAACCGGATTGATAAATATTCTGAAAACGATACTCTTCTCTCTCTACTCCCTGTGGACAGATGCCTAAGAACCAATCTCCATCAATCTCCATTAAATCTGGGCATTCCCACATGTAACCAAATGCATCTTTTGTCGTAAGTTCTTTGTGATACTCCCACTTAATTAAATCTTCTGATTTATATAAAAGTACTGCTCCGTGGTCATCTTTTCTTCTTCCGCCAAGCACCATGTAATACGCACCATCTACCTTTATGATCTTAGGATCACGAATATGGTTTGTATAATTCTTTGGATAGTCTTCCATCTCTAACAGACATTTCTTTTCAGAAAAGTTCTTTCCATCCTTGCTGGTAATTAAAATCGTATTGGAACCACGTCCATCAGATATATAGTCATAATCTCCAGGGAACTTTACATTGCCCGTATAGTAAATATACATTTCGTCATTTTCAATAAACGTGCTACCTGAGTACACCCCATGGCAATCCCATGGCTGATCCGGCATAATTGGTGTCCCACGGTACTCCCAGTTCAGTAAGTCACGGCTTACATAATGGCCCCATACTTTAAGGCCTCCTGTTGAGTCAAATGGAGTATATTGAAAGAACACATGATACTCTCCATGGAACTGGCATAATCCATTGGGATCATTGAGCCACCCAGTAGGTGGCATCAAATGAAACTTTAATCGGTATTTGTTTTCTGTATGAACTCTTGCTTTTTCACAATTGGTAACTAATTTCAATAATTCCCTTGATATTACATTCATTCTACCATCATCACCTTTTGAAGTTCTTTTGTCTCTCCCTCAAATAAGACATTTACATTGTCATAATCATCTGTATTGGTAACGATCACTGGTGTAGCCATTTCATATCCAGCCTCTTTGATCTTGTTCATATCGAAGCTTACTAATAGATCGCCTGCTTTCACAGTATCTCCATCATTTACATAAGTCTCATAGAATTTTCCACCAAGTTCTACCGTATTAATTCCAACATGGATCAATATTTCCACGCCATCGGCACTCTTAAGCCCAATTGCATGTTTTGTATCGAATACAGTCTCAACAACACCATCAAATGGTGCTACCACTCGACCTGTTTTTGGAATGATTGCGCATCCTTTTCCAAGTACTTCACCTGCAAATGTTTCATCAGGAACACTGCTAAGTGCAATTACTTCACCTTCGATTGGTGCATAAATCGTATTCTTTTCTGTAACTAATTCAGTTTTTATTTCTTTTGTCTTTACGTCAGACACTGTTTCTTTATCTTTATAAAGCATCCATGAGATTACAAAAGCAACAACACTGGCAACTACCATTACTAGTAAATATTGAAGTGTATACTCTGTTGTAATTAAGAAACCAAACACGCCTGTTACGCCATATGCGCTGGCACCAATTCCTGTAATCCCTGCTACTAAAGCACCACATGCACCACCAATACAACCTGCCACAAATGGTCTCATATAGCGGATGTTAACACCAAAGATTGCTGGTTCTGTAATTCCTAAAAATGCAGAAAGGGAAGCTGGAAGTGCTATTGCTTTTGTCTTTTTGTTTCTTGTCTTAAGTGCTAATGCAAGTGCTGCTGCACCTTGTGCCACATTGGCTGCCGTTGCGATTGGCATCCATGTATTAATTCCATCTGAACTTAAAAGTCCAGCTTCTACTGCGTTATACATATGATGAACGCCTGCAACTACGGTTGGGGCATACAATGCACCACTAATTGCTGCACCAATACCAAATGGAATTGTGATTAAATATTTTACAGCGTCTAATACGCCATTTTCAATCCAGGAGAAACATGGTCCAAATACGGTTAATGTTAAGTATCCTGTTATTAATACTGTTACTAAAGGTGTTACAAATAAGTCGATAATCTCTGGCACGACTTTATGAAGCTTCTTCTCGATCATGGACATAAACCAAACTGCAATTACAACTGGTATTACGTGTCCCTGATAACCTACCATGTTAATGTCATATACTCCAAACCAAACGCCTGCAGTTGGAATTGTATCTGCCCCTGCCACGCTCCATGCATTTAACAAATCCGGATGGATCATGATCATACCGATGACCGCACCAAGGAATATGTTTCCGCCAAATGTCTTAGCTGCACTTACTGCAATTAATACAGGTAGGAATACAAATGCTGCATTGGAGAATAAGTGAAGGATTGTATAAGTTCCTGAATTCAATAATTCCGGATATACTTTGCTAAGTCCTTCTAACAATCCCATTAATAATCCGGATGCTACGATTGCTGGAATGATTGGTACAAAGATATCACCTAGTGTCTTAATCATTCTCTTAAATATATTTTGTTTCGCATTTGCTGCTTGCTTTACTTCATCTTTGGATGATTCTTTAATTTCAGCCACCTTTACAAACTCATCATAAACTTTATTCACAGTTCCTGTTCCGAATATGATCTGTAATTGGCCCGCTGCCATAAATACGCCTTTAACACCGTCGATATTTTCTACAGCTTCTTTGTCACATTTGGCATTGTCCGCAATCACCAAACGTAATCTTGTTGCACAATGTGCTGCTGAAACAATATTGGATTTTCCTCCGATATGTTTTACCACTTCTTTTGCAACTACGTTGTAATCCATACTTACCATCCTTTCTAATGCGAAATTCTAATTTTTTCGTTTTATGTGAAATCGTTCTCACATCATGCTTTAATTATAACATGATATTTTTATGTGTAAATACATTTTTTTACTAATTTATAATAGCTTTTTTATGCACTTCTACCAATTTTAAAAATCTATCTGGTAGAATCTCGCATTAGAAGCTTGTACCCCATTTTTATCTCTTTTCGCACATACTCCCCTGTCTGCAGCATTTCTAAAAGCATATTTGCCGCCTCAATTCCGCTGGTCTTATAGTAATAATGAACTGTTGTAAGCTTTGGAGAAACTACATTACCAATGGCAGTATCACCAATTCCCGCTAACTGCACCTGATCCGGCACCTTGATATTCTTCTCATGTAAATATTGTAGTGCACCGATTGCAATAGTATCTGTAGCACAAATCACTGTATCTAAGTCCGCTTCTTGTTCAAATGCTTCCTTCGTCCTATGATAAGCTGCCTCCATTGTGAAATCGGTCTCAAGCATCATTGGCTTCTTAATCTCCCGGCCATTTGCCGACTGTATCATTCGGTATGCCGCAAGAAAACCATCCGTTCTGTTATGGCCTGCCGCCTCATCTTTTTTCGTTACTCCTAGGTAGACAGCTTTTTTTGCACTCTGAAGCAATTGATTGGAGAGATCTTTTGCTGCATTATAGTCATCATAATATACACAGGAATATCCAGAAAGCCATTGACCTAATATAACTACTGGCACCTTTGTTTCTTCAAGCAGACGTTTATGTTCTTTTGTAAAGATCGTACCAATAAAGATAATCCCATCCACCTGATTGGACTTAAATGTATTTAGATACTTTAATTCTTCCTTTACATCATTTTGTGTATTGGCAAGCAATAGCTGATATCCTTCTTTGGATAGCACGAGACCGATCCCATTTACCATTCTACTGATAGATTCCGAATTTAACTTTGGAATAATCACTCCGATCAGCTTAGTCTTTTTGGTTCTAAGCATCTGTGCCTGGCTGGATGGATTGTATCCAGTTTCTTCAATTACCTTCTTGATCCGTTCTTTCTTTTCTTCGCTTACGTAGCCTTGGTTTAAATATCTCGACACCGTTGCCCTTGATACTTCTGCCAATCTTGCTATTTCATTTATATTCATGCAAACCCTCCAAGTCTTCTTATTTAATTACCATCTCGTCTTATGTACTACTTTAGTCACCATTTAGCTAAATGTCAACGGGTCAGTACCGAACCCGGTCGCACAATCGACATCTTCCTATACACAAAAAAATCCCAAATCTGTTTAAGATTTGGGATTACAGTAAGCGCGAGACGGGGGTCGAACCCGCGGCCCCCTCCTTGGCAAGGAGGTGCTCTACCACTGAGCCACTCGCGCATATTCATTTGTTGTTTGTGCTACTTGCTGAACACATGACTTATTATATAGTATAAAAAAGCATATGTCAACACTATTTTTTATATTTTTCACACAATTCACTCAATTTGTGGTTTTATCTCCTAAATCGACCTTAGTCAGGCCACCAATTATAACCATTCTCTTAGTGACTCTATCTAGAAGAAAAAAGGACTAGAAACACGTTTGCCTGTGTTTCTAGTCCTTTTTCTTTATCTTGTAAAACAGTCGTTCAATCTATTCAGCCATTTCGCCTAATAAAGGATCGATTGCTTCTACGCTTTCTTGTCCCATCACTTTCTTTGCCTTATATTCAAAGATCATAATTGTTAATCCTGTACATACAACAATGATACTAACAAATACAGCAATTGGCTGAGCAATGCTTGCACCTGTAGCAATTGTAGCTCTGAATGCATTAACACTGTAAGTGAATGGCATAAACGGATGGATTGCTTTATAGAAACCGGAAGATAATTCAATTGGATATGTTCCTGCAGAACCACCAAGTTGAAGTACCATAAAGATCAATAAGATAAAGCTTCCGATTTTACCAAGTAATAAGTTACCGAAGTAGAAGATTGTCATAAATGCAAAGGATGCAAGAATGGCAATTAATAATGTCTTACCAAAGTATGCTGGATTAAATCCAAGAACACTCTTTAACATAAATACCATTACTACTGCTTGGATACCAGCAATTAAACTAGCAACACTTGCTTTGCTTAACCACCATCTAAATCCACTTTTTACTTTTCCTGCAGAACCTGCAAGTGGGTACATAATAGAGAATGCAAGACAGCCAACCCATAATGCTACACTCATCATATAAGCAGCCATGGCATTACCGTTATTATCAACGGATGTCATTTCAGAACCGCTTGTTTCTACTGGAGTTGCGAACATTTCATTGGTTTTTTCGCTTGTCTTCTTGCTATTGATTTCATCTGCTGCATCACTTAATTTAGTATTAAGTTCTGTTACACCATCTTTTGCTGTCGTAAGACCTTCGCCTAATGTTTCTGATGCATCTGCTAATTTTCCTGA
This sequence comes from bacterium, assembly GCA_030535455.1. Lineage (GTDB taxonomy): Bacteria > Bacillota > Clostridia > Lachnospirales > Lachnospiraceae > KM106-2. Next base: position 3,631 of record JAUNJY010000031.1, on the reverse strand, counting down.
ACCATCACTGATTTTACTAGCACCATCGTCTAATTTTGCGATTGCTTCCATAACTGCTGCATTATTTGCAGTTAATTTTGATGTACCTGCTGCTAACTGAGTAGAACCATCTTGTAACTTACTGATACCTGCTGTTAATGTTGGCACCTTTTCGTTCAAAGATGATAAACCTGATGATAATTTTGTTGCACCTTCTTGAAGCTGGCCAATACCACCAGTTAATGTTGGTACTTTTTCATTTAAAGCTGATAAACCGCCTGCAAGTTTTGTAGAACCACTATTTAATGCACTTGAGTTCTCATTTAACGTTTTAAGTCCTGCATTGACTGTTTCTACACCAGCTGTGTATGTCTTAACGCTTGCTTGTAAACCTTGTTTCGCATTTACGCCTGTATCAAGTTGTTTTACACCTTCGCTTACTGCTGTCATACCTTGGATCAATCCCATTGTTTGTGGAGTCGTTCCTTTACGTTCTAACGCATCTTGAATATTTTCTAAGCCTGTCTGTAAAGATGTGATTGCTTCTGAGCTCTTGCTAAGTACATAAGTACCATTCTTCTCAAGTTTTGCCACACTATCTTGTAATGTTGCAATTTGATCAAGCTTATCTTCTGTAAGATTGCTTTCCTTAAGCCCTTCTTGAAGGCCTGTTAACGTTGTACCAGCATTTTTAAGATCAGACATTGCTCCAGATAATTCACTATCTGTCACATCAAATGCAGCAAGGATCTTTTCTTGATCTTCTTTACTTAACGATTTAAATCCTTCATTTGCCTCAACACTCTCTCTTGCAGCTGCTTTTTTTGCGATTGCAGTTCCAACATGAGTTGCTGCTTTTGTTGCATCACTTCCAACTGACTCCATACCGCCTTTTACTTTATTCACAAGTGTAGGCACTTTACTTACGTCAACGCTAGAAACCGCTGCATTTAAATCACTTAATCCTTGACTCACTTGGGAAATACCACCCTGTAATGTTGCAAGGTCTGTTTTCTTGTCTTTTGATAAGCTTTCTCCTAATGTAGATGACATCGTTTTTAAACCAGCTAATAAAGATGTACTTCCACTGTTTAAAGTTGTTACACCATTGGATAACGTAGCAACACCTTCATTTAAAGCTTTGTTATTTGCTACAAGCTGTTGTGTGCCTGCATAAACTTGACTCACACCATCTGTATAGGTACTAATTCCTGATTTTAATGTGCTTGAACCATCAGTTAACTGAGAAGCTCCGTCTGCTAATGTTCCAGCTCCATCTGCTAATGTATCGAGACCACCCTTTAATGTACCCGCTCCATCGCTTAATTGTGAAGCTCCATCTGCTAATGCGCCTGTACCATCTGCTAATGTATCAATACCCGCTTTCAATTGGCCTGCACCATCATTTGCAGAGCTTACACCATCTGTATATGTTTTTAATGCCACCTGGAATGTATCTGCACCTTCTTTAAATGTCAAAGAGCTGTCAGATAACGTAGTTAAGTTTTCACTAATCTTTCCATTACCGTCGCTTAACTTTTCTAAACCGTCACCAAGCTTTTCTGTTCCATCAGTTGCTTCAGTAAAACCATCACCGATTTCCCCTAACTGATCAAACACAGTCTCGGCATATTGTTTAGTTACCTCTTCTGCAACACTTGTGCGAATTTTACTAACTGCAGTTTCACTCATTTTCGAAGCAATATAGTTTGTTCCCGGATTTGTCTTATATTCTAGCTCCATTTTTTTTGGACTTTCATCCATCAATGTTGTTGCATTTTCGGAAAAATTCTCTGGTATTGTAATTACCATATAATATGTTCCGTCTTCTAATCCTGTTTCTGCTTGCTCTTCTGTTACGAATTCAAATGCAAGCGAGTCATTATCCTTTAGATTATCAACCAGATTATTCCCTACATCCATTGTTTTGCCATCATAATCAACTGATTTGTCTTTATTGACAACAGCCACCGGCAAATGTTCTAATTCCCCATATGGATCCCACATAGATCCTAAGAAAATAGTAGTATAGATTGTAGGAATTGTGATAATACCAATTAGGACAATGCAAAGAAATTTATTCTTAAATAAACTCTGCCATTCTCTCTTTAGCATATATACACCATCTTTCTACATGTTTTTTTTCCGGGACGGCTAAACCACTATATTTAATTAAGTTCCACATACAACAGTCCAATTATAGACATTGTGTTGCTTTCTAGATTAATTTAGATTATACTAATGTTGTAGCGCAGTTGCAACCGACAACTTCTCTACCGTTTGTATGTTATACGACACTTTTCTCGTTTGTGTCTATAATATATTATAAATTTTTAATTAATTCGAGCTAAACTCTACATAAACAATAATTTTATCCTAAAACTATTGTTGTTTATTCGAATTTCAAGAAAGGATTCCTTTATGACACAAAAAGTAGACCGCAGGGTCAGAAAAACTAAAGCCGCTCTTCGTGCCGGATTAATCAAACTTATGCAGACAAAAAGCATTCGCGAGATCACAGTGCGTGAACTTGTCGAAGAAGTAGACATTAACCGTTCTACCTTTTATCTTCATTATACCGATATCTACGATATGCTAAATAAAATTGAGCAGGAACTCATTGATGAATTAATCAATGTGACATTGACACATAAAAAAGAGTATTACAACGACAAAGTACAATTCTATTTAGAAGAAGTTTTTACAATCCTTCTTGAAAATATTGATATATGCATGTTACTAATCGGCCCAAATGGCGATCTTAACTTTATAAATAACGTTAAAAACTTAATTAAAGATAACATTACTCAAACCACCATCGAACTTTTAAATGGTACCCAGTCTGTAGAAGAGATTGAATATGCTGTTGCCTTCTATTTAGGTGCCTGTGTGGGATTAATTGAAAAATGGCTTTTCGACGGTGCAAAAGAGTCTCCAAAAGAACTCTCTGTCTTATGTTATAAACTGCTTCGAAATGGCCTCGTTTCCTATATTCCTGAATTCTAATCCTTACTCAAAAAGATAGCATGGAGAACAAAGTGTTTTGCTTGAAATCACTGCAAAGAACACACACTTTGCCCGCGCCGAACTCGGTCGCGCAAGCGACATCTTCCTTTCGAGTGAGTGCGCATCCTGCACCCGCTTTTCAGGGTGCTTTCTTGAAGAATAGGGGGCTGCTCAAAGAGAAGCTTCCTATTCTTCAAGAAAAATGCCTTTCCTCACTAATAAGAGGAAAGGCACTTTTTTCTTTTTACTTTTTTTATTTTACTTCTATATAATATAAATTCACATTTGTATCTGCTTTTTTAATGGAATGTGCTCCTGCTGTCAGTTCAATTTCTAAAATACCATTTTTGACAGCATACACCTGACCATCCACTTCAATCTTTCTAGTGCAGTCATTTGAGAATACCATCTTCAGGCTGCTAGCACGTTCTGTGGTAAATGTAATATTTGTTGCAGTTTCCATCTTAATACAAGTCGTAAGACTCATTCCTTGGTAAGATACAGTTCCCTTGCTTGTTGTCGTACTTCCTGTAATTGCAAAGAAATCACTAGTCTTCCCATTAACCGTAAAGTTATGGGTAACTGGCTGTACTGTAGGTTCTGCTGTTGGTTTAACTGTTGGTTCCACGGTTGGTTCTGCTGTTGG
>JAUNJY010000030.1 GCA_030535455.1 bacterium | reverse complement strand
ATTAAACAAAGAATCTGGTGTACTTGGTATGTCCGGCGGACTTTCAAGCGATTTCAGAGATCTTGAAGAAGCTGCTGCAGCTGGTAATGAATTAGCTAAAGCTGCATTAGAAGTTTACACTTACAGAGTAGCAAAATATATTGGTTCTTACGTAGCAGCTATGAACGGCGTTGATGCTATCGCTTTCACAGCAGGTCTTGGAGAAAACGATAAAGTTACTCGTAAAAACGTTTGTGCATACCTTGGTTACCTTGGTATCGAAATTGATGACGTTAAAAACGATATCCGTGGAGAAGAAAGAATTATCACTACTGATGACAGCAAAGTTAAAGTTTGCTTAATTCCAACTAACGAAGAATTAGCAATCTGCCGCGAAACTGTAGAATTAGTTTAGGTATAATCTGAAATTTAGGAGCAGTTGATACTGTTCCTAAATTTACTTATTTGCGTGTATAACAAGCCAAAGTCTTGCTTACAAAACCTTGGTGACGGTTGCAATAACGGGAGAAATATGCTCTGCAAATTTTTTCCTATTATGAATACCAGAAAAAATAACTTATTTTTCATTCGAAAATGAGTTGACAAACTTATTCCTTATAAGTATAATAATAAAAGTGTGAAAATTAGGGAGAATTGGAGACCACAATGCTTATAGATTTAGCAAAGATTATGTCTGTAAAAGGCAAAGTCGAACAAATTGAAGCGCCACTCGAACTTGATATGTTTGAATTAGATGGTGTATCGTATCCTTTTAAGGAGAAGAACCCAGTCCGTTTGACGATTACTCATCTAGGAGAACGAAAAGTAAAAGTGGACAGTGAAACGACAGTTTCTCTTAATATTCCATGTAACAGATGTCTTGACGACGTGGAAACATTTTTTGATATTCACGTATCAAAAGAATTAGATTTCAACGATACTGATGAAGACAGGATCAAAGAATTAGATGAAGCGAATTATATAAGTGGATATAGTCTCGATGTAGATAAATTAATCTGCGACGAGCTTGTCATAGATTTTCCTTTACATGTTTTATGTAAAGAGGACTGTAAAGGCTTGTGCAAGGCTTGCGGTGCAAATTTGAACCATGAGACTTGTGGCTGTGATGACACGGTTCTAGACCCTAGAATGTCAGTAATCCGCGATATCTTTAACAATTTTAAGGAGGTGTGACCATGTCTATCTGTCCAAAGAATAAATCTTCTAAAGCAAGAAGAGATAGCCGTAGAGCAAACTGGAAAATGACTGCTCCAAACTTAGTAAAATGCAGTAAGTGCGGTGAATTAATGATGCCACATAGAGTTTGTAAAGCTTGTGGATCTTACAACAAAAAAGAAATTATTTCTGCTGAATAATTTTATGAACCTCGTATCTATTGAGTAATCAATAGTACGAGGTTTTTTTTATGAATAGAATAATATTCAGAACATATTGCAAAAGTTAGTATTATATGATACTTATATAGTGTAATTAATCTTTATAGAACATATTAAAAATAAACTAAAACGAGGAAAAACATAATGACATATCAAGTACTATTAGAACAAGCAAGACCCGTATTAGGCGATTATTGCAAAGCGTGTCCTGAATGCAACGGCAAGGCTTGTAAAAACCAAATTCCAGGACCTGGATCCAAAGGCGTAGGTGACACTACAATCCGTAACTATGAAAAATGGAAAGAAATCCGTGTAAACATGGATACTATGAATGAAAACCGTTCAGTAGACACTACATGTAGCTTTTTTGGACATGAATTTAAGTTTCCATTTTTTGCAGCACCGGTAGGATCAGTAAACCTTCATTATGGAGAAAAATACGATGACGTTACTTACAACAATGCATTAGTGTCTGCATGTGCAAAAGCAGGAATTATGGCATTTACAGGTGATGGTGTAAATCCTGTGGTTATGGATGCTGCAACAAAGGCAATCAAGAAAGAACAGGGCGTTGGTGTTCCTACAGTAAAGCCTTGGAACTATGAAACAGTACATGAAAAGCTTCAGCTGGTACGTGAATCAGATGCAATTGCAGTAGCAATGGATATTGATGCCGCAGGTCTTCCATTTCTTAAAAATATGACACCACCGGCAGGAAGCAAGTCGGTAGATGAAATGAAAGCAATCATTCATGATGCAGGAATTCCATTTATCGTGAAAGGAATTATGACTGCAAAAGGAGCATTAAAAGCCAAAGAAGCTGGTGCAGAAGCAATCGTAGTTTCTAATCATGGCGGACGTGTGTTAGATGGATGTCCTGCAACTGCAGAAGTGTTAGAACAGATTGTAGATGCTGTTGGTGGAAGTATGAAAGTATTTGTAGACGGAGGAATTCGTTCCGGTACAGACATCTTTAAGGCATTGGCATTAGGAGCAGATGGTGTCTTAATCTGTCGTCCATTTGTAACTGCTTTATATGGAGGCGGCGAAGAAGGTGTTGAGATGTATGTCAACAAGCTGGCAGAGGAGTTAAAGGATACAATGGCAATGTGTGGGGCTTATTCTCTTGAGGACATCACAAGAGATATGATATACCTTCCATAATAAAAATAGGAATAGAGACAAGAGGCAGTCAGTTTTTCAGACATGCCTCTTGTTTTTTCTGATTGAGAAAAACTGATATACTTAGTTATAATAGAGTTAAAAGGAGATTAATGAGATGGCAAATGAAAAGATACTTATTATTGAAGATAATATAGATTTATCCAATGGAATTCGAGATTTCCTGACTGTAGAGGCCTATCAGGTGAGTCAGGCATTTACTGGGGCAGAGGGAGTGGAGTTAGTTGAAAGCATAAATCCGGATCTTGTTATATTAGATATTATGCTGCCGGGGATGGATGGTATCAATGTGTGTAAGAAAATCAGGGAGACGAAAGTACTGCCTATCTTGATTATTTCAGCAAAAGCATCCGATTATGACAAGGTACTGGCTTTAGGCGTGGGAGCAGACGATTATTTGACAAAACCATTTTCCATGATTGAACTTGTTGCAAGGGTAAAATCTCATTTAAGACGTGCAACCCAGTTTGTGGCAGCACCAAGCATACATAAAAAGAGTAAAGAGTTTCCAAACTTGGTCATACATTCGGATTTTTTTGAAGTCATTGCTAATGGCACTAAGCTTGAATTTTCACCGAAGGAGTTTATGCTGCTTGATTTCTTATCAGATTCACCAAACCAGGTGTTTACCAAGCAACAGCTGATTGACCAAGTATGGGGATATAGCGAATTTATTGATGACAATACGATTGCTGTCTATATTGGAAGAATTCGCGAGAAGCTTTCGAAGGCCAAGATCGAGTACATAAAGACGGTATGGGGAGTAGGTTATAAATGGGAAAGCTAACAATAAAAAGAAAGTTCTACTTATTTGTTATAGGAATTTTACTTGGAGTTGTAGCACTTTCAGTACTGGCGTTGTCTAGCGGAAGCAGAGTAGATAAAAATGAGCTTTATGGAAAGTGCAGCGTATTACTTCATAATGCCATTTACCAGGCAAATCAAGGAGATATAGGAAAATTAGAAAGCTACCGATATAGTGTTTTGGATCTGAGAGGAAACGTTTTGTATTCCAATGATGAAGAGTGGCCCATCGGAAGCAAGGTTGATCTTGGCATGGTTTCCGGGAATTCCATGGGAAATAATAAGAAAATGGAAATGACGTACTCAGCGCCTTATTTAGAGGGAAAAGTTCAAAAGGGTATCATTTATATCTATGTACCTTATTCGGAACTAGAAATACCTGCATATGGACGTTATGTGGCAGTAGGAATAGTATGCCTCTATCTTATGCTTGTGATTTGGATGTTTGGGAAGATGGTCCTTCAGGATGTTTTGGCTCCGATGGAGCAAATTCATGCGCTGACCAACCGAATTCGACAGGGAGTACTTAATGAAGCTCTAGATTATGATTATGACGGCGAAATTGGTACGCTCTGTCATGACTTCGAGGCATTGCGGGAAGAACTGTTATTTTCCATGAATAACGAAAAGAAACTGAAAGAGAAGGAAAAACTTTTGCTTGCCTATATCTCCCATGATCTACGAACACCCATTGCAATTATTTCCTGTTATGTAGAAGGAATCCATAATCAGATCGTAAGCGGAGACCGTGTCCATGACTATACGACAATTATTCTCAATAAGATTGCCATGCTAAACCAGCTAATTGATGAGATACTAGAACATTCCAAGGCGCAGCTTAGCGAGCTTAGCATCAAGAAGAGCGAAGTGTATTCGGATGAATATTTTGGCGTACTTATGGAAGAGGCAAAAAAAGATGTAGAGAAGCTGGGACTTACCTTTACCGTAAACAAAATTCCCAAGGTGATTCTGGAGCTTGATACACAGAGAATGAAGCAGGTCATGACCAATCTCATTGGAAATGCAATGAAGTTTACCACAGAGGGAGGCATAACGGTGTCATTTGAGTTGAACAATAATAAGTTTTATATATCCGTACGTGATACAGGAATGGGCATTGCAGCAACGGATCTGCCAATGATCTTTGATGAGTTTTACCGTGGAGAGAAGGCGAGGACATTGAACGTGCCAGGCTCCGGGCTAGGGTTATCCATCGTAAAGTATATTGTAAAAGAACACCAGGGCCAGATAGAATGTGATAGTATTTTGGGGAAATGGACGGAATTTAGGTTTTACATTCCAATATAAAGCTTACATAAATATAAGATGTTTTTTACCTATAAAATGTTTAGAATTTACACCCCTTTGTTAGGCTAAGGACATAATAAAAAACAAAGGAGAGTGTAAGATGAGAAAACTTGCAGGAAAGGCTTTGACGGGAGCCTTAACATTATCCATTGCATTTACAAGCAGTAATCTTCCCGTGCAGGCAACGAAAGGTAGCGAAATTGAACCGCACAAGGCAGCATACGGATATTACGTGGATGTGTATAAGAACAACGATAAAAGCAATATGACACCGGAGACAAATCCATCCATAGGCGTATTATCAAAGTTCTTAGAATTATTTACACCGGGTGATTCATGGAATACCGGTACTAAAGAAAATGTTTCGGTCTTAAATACGAATATCATCAATTCTGCAGTGATTGCAAACAGCAGGACAGAAAAGATGCAAGAGGCAGCATACCTAGATGACCGCCGAAATCAAAATTATAGCATGATTTCGGGATTAGGAGACTATGCGGATGCATTTAAAAAAGGGACCAATGCAGGGACTACCATTTTGGACACCATACCAAGTGATGCGACCACAGTGAAGTATGATGACGCTGGAAATTCCAATGGTACCTGGGCTGATGAAGCTACTACATACGGCGGAATGGTGAAGCTAGTCAATACCATTCGTAATTCCGCAGCCTCAACATCTTCGGCAAAAGCATTTTATAACTATATGAGGCCGTTTCGCTGGTCAAATCTGGTGGAAATCGAACCTCTCCTAAAACCATGTGAAAAATCAGATCCAAGCAGTGACGGCGGCTTTCCAAGTGGGCATACCAATGCAGCATATCTTGCGTCAATTGGACTTGCCTATGCTATGCCGGAGAGATATCAGGAATTAATAACAAGGGCTTCTGAACTTGGCAATAACCGTATTGTAGCAGGAATGCATTCATGTCTTGACGTCATGGGCGGACGTGTTATGGCAACCGCAGTAGCAGCAAGTGCATTAAATGACCCGGCAAATACAAAGGTGAAACAGGAAGCATATGATGCAGCACGTAAACTACTTAAAGAAACGAAAAGTGGTAATGACGAGTATTCTAATTATGAAGAGAACAAGAAAAAGAATTTTGAACGTTTAACATATGGATTTCAGCAAATAGGCGATACGACAAAACCTATGGTAGTACCCAAAGGGGCAGAAGTATTATTAGAAACAAGACTTCCTTACCTAAGTGCGACAGAACGCCGCTATGTACTTTATACAACAGGATTAGAGTCAGGATATCCTGTCCTTGATGATGAAGAAGGATGGGGAAGATTAAACCTGTTTGAAGCAGCAAATGGTTATGGAGCGTTTGTAAAAGATGTTACAGTCAACATGGATGCTTCTAAAGGCGGATATAGCGCATCTGATGTCTGGAGAAATGATATTGAAGGTTCTGGTTCCTTGACAAAGACAGGAACGGGCTCCCTTACGTTAGCCGGTAATAATACCTATTCAGGTGGAACGAAGGTGATCAAAGGAACGGTTAACGCAGCATCAAAAACGGCATTTGGTAATGGAAGCGTAACAAATGAGAGCAAGGTTTCTGAAGACGTTACAGGAGAAGTTGCGATAAAAGGAGATTATGTACAAAAGGACGCATCTAACTTAGTTCTTACAGTTGGCAGCATGGCAGATATATTTGCAGTTAAGGGAACGGCAACGTTAGACGGAAGTCTTACACTAAACTTTACGAACGGGTATGTACCTGCAGATACAGTGAAAGTGATATCTTATACGAATAGGACAGCAAGTCAGACGTTTGACCATGTTACGATCAATGGATTAAAGGATGCAAGCAAGAAAGAAGTTGTTTATAAGGCAGATGGCGTTTACCTTTGTAATAAAAAAGCCACTGCTCCATCTGTTACAAAACCAGACCAGATAGTGAAAAAGGTATCTCAGTCAATTAAGTTTACAAAATCATCTTATACAAAGACCAATGGAGACAAGGCATTTACGGTAAAGGCAAAAACCAATGCAGCAGGAGTGAAAGTTACTTATGCAAGCAGCAATAAGTCCGTAGTGACGGTAAACAGTAAGACGGGAAAAGTAACAATAAAAGGCTGTGGAAAGGCAAAAATTACAGCTACAGCAGCTGGAAACAGTAAATACAAGGAAACAAAAAAGAGTGTTTCAATTACTGTAAGACCAAAGAAAGCAAGCCTTTCCTCAGTAAAACGAGTATCATCTACTTCAGCAAAAGTTACCTATAAGAGGGCAACCAAAGCAACCGGTTATGAAATTCGCTATTCAACCAGTAAGAAATTTACCAGATCGACAACAAAGACAGTTAGAGTAACAAAGAATACTGTAGTATCAAAGACTCTTAAGGGAATGAAAAAGAACAAGAGATACTATGTAAGCGTCAGAGCCTACAAGTCAGTAGGAAAACAGAAGATTTATGGTGATTGGAGTAGTGTAAAGTCCTTGAAATAACGGATCAAAGGGAGTATAAATAGTGTTTTTTGAGAAAGAAGTTTCTTTGTTGGAACTTCTTTTTTTGTATAGGAAATCCTCTTCGGAAGGGAAGCTTTGAACGATTTGACATATGCTAGAAGCTTCCCACCAAGCAACACAGGAAAATGTATTTGCAAGGCACAAGTTGTCCTGCAAACAACGAGCAACAAGGAAAAATAATTTATAAACGAATGAATAATTGCCATTGACAAATATTCACTAAAGGAATATTATACCAGTAGAAAGAGCGATAGGAGAGAAAAGTATGAGAATATCAAAAGATCCTGAGGTTAGAAAACAAGAGATGATCGATACGGCAATGCATCTATTTGCCAGGAATGGATATGAGGGCACGTCTATGAGCGACATTGCCAAAGAGATGAAGGTAGTGCCAGGATTATGCTATCGATATTTTAAATCAAAGGAAGAGTTATATCACACAGCACTACATAATTACGCAGTGGAGTCCTGCAAACCTATGATTGCCATTATGAAGCAGGAGTTTGATACAGCAGAGGAATATATGAAATGTCTGTCAGAACGATTTTTACAGATAGATGGCAAGGAGAAGTATCATGAGTTCTTTCATCGAGAAGGAAGTGAGATTTTTCATAGCCAGCTAGAATATGAGATGCTTGTCATCTTATCTCCATATATGATACGTCTGATCGAAAGGTTAAATGAAAAAGAACAGTTTCATTTGAAAGATTGCAAGGCAACCGCACTTTTTCTTTTACATGGACAGATGCCAATTATTAATGATAATACATTGACGGCTAAGGAGAAGATCGCTATATTAACGGAGCTTATTTCAAAATTATTTAATTAGGAGGCTTAAATATGACAGAAAGTGAAAAAGGAAGCAGGACAGAAGTATCGAAAGAGTATTTTGACCAGATTGCAAAGGACTATGATACTAGCTTTGACGGAAAATATGTTAGATCCATGTATCCGGAGCTGGTGGAACGAATACGGAAAGAAAAACCTAAAACGGTATTAGATCTTGGTTGTGGAAATGGCAATGTTTTGGCAGAGTTAATGTCTGATAATAAAATCAAGCTTTTTGGTGCGGACTTGTCTAGTCAAATGGTTGAGGAAGCAATGAAAAGGGTTCCTACCGGTACGTTTTGTGTAGCAAATGCGGAGGATCTTCCTTATGAAGATAATTCCTTTGATGTAATTGTATGTAATGCGTCATTTCATCATTATACCAATCCTATTCGCGTGGTTGAGGAAATGAAACGGGTACTAAAGAAAAATGGAACGTTGATCCTAGGGGATCCAACCGCTCCATTTTCTTTATATCTAAAATTCTTAAATTGGACTTTACGATGGATGAAATCAGGGGATTTCCATATCTATGACAAGAAGGAAATTACGACCCTATTAAGCAGCAAAGGGTTTAAGGTTAGTGGATTTAAGAAAATCAGTAGTCGTAACTTTGTGCTGAATGCCAGCTTATAAGGTTACCAGCCTTGTTGTTGTAAAAACTCGTAGACAATAGACTTACGGTCGAGTTCTTGTTCTTGCTCATAAGGTCCTAAATTAAGTTCGGCAAGAATTCGACCATCTGACATATAGAGCAGTCTGCTTGCCCTGGTAGCAGCCTTAAGATCATGGGTAACCATGACGATGGACTGGCCATCCTTATTTAAGTCAGTAAGGGTATCTAATACCTGACGCCCGGCAGCAGAGTTTAATGCCCCGGTAGGTTCATCACCAAAGATAATCTTGGCATTGCTGATTAAGGCACGGCAGATGGCAATTCGCTGTTGCTGGCCGCCGGATAGTTCACTTGGGTATTTGTCTTTTTGCTCTAGCAGGCCAAAGTCTGAAAGAAGTTCAAGGGTTCGCTTGTTTACCTCCTGTTTGGAAGCCGTATTATATCCAATGTAGGCAATGTTTTCAAACGCAGTCAGATCATTTAATAAGTTCATGCTTTGAAATACAAAGGAGACCTGTGATTTTCTAAAATTGGTCAAGTCCTTCTCGGCCATATCAGTAATTTCATGTCCAAGGATGGATACAGAGCCGCTGGTTGGACGATCCATAGAGCTGATGGAGTATAGCAGGGTGGATTTTCCGCCTCCGCTGCTCCCCATGATTACAGTAAAGTCTCCAGCATAAATTTCCAAATTAATATTCTTTAATACATTGATTCCGTTCTTTCCTATAATGTAAGACTTACATAAGTCGTTTGTCTTAATGATTGTTTGCTTTTCTACTTTATTCATACTAAATTCCCTCTTTCTATCATTATTCTTCCATTAATTCTTTTGGTGCGATCTTACGTATTGGTAAGCTAAGCAGTATGCTGAAGGCTAGGATGATGAAAAAACCACCCACAAGCAGAAGACTGGTTTCAGGCATATTTGTGATATAAGCATCTACTCCAAGAATGCCATGAAAGAGCCGTTTGTTAAGCAATCCATTTATTAGAAAAGAAATACCTAAGCCCAAGAAACTGAGGAGCATGATGCGGATTACATTTCTTCGGATGATATAGCCGGTCGTAAATCCATAAGCCTTAAGGATGCCAAAGCTGGTCTTTTGCTCGCTGTTGTTCATCAGAATCAGGTTGATGATATTTAACAGGGTGAAGGAAAAGAACATGGCAATGATAATGATCGTAACCGGAATCATGATCTGCATAACGGATACCTTGATATTGTCTACTAGGTCTAACATGGTGATGATTTTATAGTCCGGAAACTCTGCCTTTATCTGTTCGCCAAAGGCAGCAGATTTATTAGGATCCGTAAACTGCACGCCAACCATATTTCGATAGTCTTTTTCCGGAAGGAAAGAAAGTGCATCCGAAGTCAGGGCTACAGAAGGAGCCATCATGGTATCATAGATGCCAGTAATCATAAAGTCCAATTCTTGCTTGTTAATAAGCAGGGTTATGGTGTCGCCAAGAGCATAATCAGTGTTCTTTAAGGAAGCAGTATTGATTGCGACTTCCTGCTTGTTTTCTGGTGGTCTCCCATTTAGATAAGAGATTCCGGTCTTATCAAATGCATACGTATCAAAATTAAGTACAGTTGCATACTTTAAGTTTACTTGAGGATCCTTTGCTTCCACCTTGACGTTGGTAGTGATATTTCCTGTAATATAGTTTTTAATATCTGGATTTTCTTTAATATACGCAAGAAAATCTTCGCTAATTGCGTCGTCGTCGATCCCAACAAAGCAGTTACTATTTGGCATTGCGACCCATCCCGGAGCATTGTCTTCCATTCGGTCAAAACACAGGCACATGTTTAGCAATAGGATTGCAATATAGAAGGAAAGCGTTACCACTACGACGATGATCAAGGAACGGCCTTTATACTTGAAACTGTCATTGATCGCCATAGTGAAAGAAGAGTGGGCGTTTTTAATCAGAGATTTCTTTAATTTGGCCTTTGTTGATTTCTTTCCGGTAGAAATGGCATCAACAGGAGAAATCTTTCGTATCCGTAACAGGGCTAGAAAGACGATGGCAATCAGGGTGAGACAGGTAGCAAGAATTACTTTGCCTGCAATCAGCAAGGACTGGCTAGTCAGATGGTACTCGCCAATATATTTCATAATGATGTTACCGATCAGCTTGGAGAGAGGAAGCCCTAAAAATGCTCCTATGGTAATAAAGGTTATACCTACAAGAGCGTAGGATTTTTCATAAAAGCCGATAATTTTTCTTGTGGAAAAACCGACAGATTTATATATGCCGATGGCGTTATATTCAGCAAGGATCGTACTTCGGATAAAGAAAACAATGATCACCAGGGTTGCAATAAACATAAACAATGCGCAGGCAGCCCCTAATTTGGAAATCAAACTGGTCATAAGCGTAGCTTTTAACTTCATATCGCTTAATTGGTCATAGGAAGTAGAGAAGAACTCATCCGTATATTGATCGTTTAGCCAAGAGAGAAGGGTCTCACTTTTAGCATCCGAATAGATGCATAGCAGCTCTAGTTCCTGATCGGAAGAATAATAGGAGACATCTTCCTTGTTAATAAAGATACAAGAGCCGGTGGTCATGGAAACTGGCTTTCTTGTGTCGTTAACCAACGAGCTCACGGAAAACTTCGTAGTGTTAATAGTAAATTCATCTAAAGTATGTATATCATGATTTTCAGCTACAATGTTTTGTACCCATATCTGGCCTTTCTTTGGTGAAGCAGAGGCAGTATCCCCTTTTACACAAGTAATGTGAAAGGGCAAAGTATCTTTATCGTCAATTACAATTGCAGTTAGCGGATTGATATAATCCTTAACAAGGGTATCATGATGTTTTAGCGGAGTAGTTGCAACTGCAAAGCATTGATAGGTGGTATAGTGCTCAATCTCCTTATTGGCTGTAAGCTGGTTTGCAAGGTAAGCCGTGGTTCCTTTTGTGACATATACCATAAGGGAGGCATTTTCGTTTGCATCATATTGCTTGTTAATATAACGTTCCACTTCATCGCTAAAGCTTAAGCAAGTGGTAAGAATAGAAGAGGCAAGGCATAGGATGATGCCAAGGACCATAAATTGCATTTTTTTCTTTTTTAATTTTTTTACCCACATGAGGTTCATCCTTCCTTTCATTTGATACTATCAGTTTACGAAGTGTTTCTTACTTGGTAATGACGAAATTATAAATAAATTCTTACAGTGAGTAGTTGTATTTTATCATGTTCCTTGAAAGGATACAAAAGAACTATGTCGTATTTAGGGAAAAGATGTTATAATAGCCAATAAACATTAAAGGTTTTAACGAAAGAGAAGGAGTGAATATAGTTGGCTGAAGTAATAAGCACAGTTGAAAAAGAGGCCATATTCGATAAGACATTTGAATGTCCGATTTGTAATAGGGAAATCAAGGCAAAGACAATAAAGACAGGGAAGTGTAAACTGGAGTCAACAGATGAGGACTTAAGACCAGTATATCATAATATAGACTCCTTAAAATATGATGTAGTATTTTGTCCACATTGTGGCTATGCAACGTTAAAGAAGTTTTTTGATGAGCCAATTCTACCGGTGCAAAAGAAAAATCTTACAGAAAAGGTATGTAATAATTTTAAAGGGACCGGAAAGGAACCAGCAGCATATACGTATGAGGAGTCCATTCGCAGACATAAGTTTGCCTTACTATGCTCCATGGTAAAAGAAGCGAAACTTTCTGAGCAGGCATATACATGTCTAAAGATTGCCTGGCTCTATCGTGGAGAACGGGAGCTTTATATTAGAGAAGGAGCTGTAAATCAGGAAGAACAAGCAAAATTATGGAATGAGGAACAGGCGTATATTACGAAAGCATATCATGGATTTTCGGAAGCGTATATTAAAGAAGACTTCCCAATGTGCGGCATGGACGAAGTAACTTATTCATATCTGCTTGCTGATCTGGCATATAAGACGGAGCATATTAAAGAAGCAAGACGATGGATTTCTTCAGTGATATCGTCTCCTTCGGCATCTCAGAGGGTAAAAGAAAAAGCAAGGGATTTAAAAGATGTAATTCAATCTACTCATGGAGAAGAAGAATAAATATAAGGGGAGGTGGTGAGTAAAACATGCCACTTCCCCTTTCTGGCATGCTTGAAAAAGATGAAACTGGTCGTTTACAAATGGTCACATCCTCGTTATCATAAATAAAAAAACACGAGGGGAGAAAAAATGACATGAATAATACATACACGACAAAGAAACAGAGCAAAACAAGCTCATCAGAACAAATCAAGCAAATGGTAATTGCAGCAGTATTTATTGCACTTACCTATGTGTTTACTGCATTTGTCAATGTACGTCTACCATTTGGCGGAAATGGGGGATTAATTCATCTTGGTAATATCCCGCTGTTTATTGGGGCAATTCTGTTTGGTAGAAAGACAGGAGCGCTGGCAGGCGGAATTGGAATGGCCATGTTTGATGTGCTAAGCGGCTGGACATTATGGGCACCATTTACATTGATTACCGTAGGACTTATGGGATATGTGGTAGGAGCAGTGACAGAGAAAAAACATGGGTTCGTCTGGAATTTGACAGCCATGCTTATGGCATTAGGAATAAAGATTATTGGATACTATATTGCAGAAGGAATAATTGCAGGAAACTGGATTGTGCCAGTATATTCAATTCCGGGCAATATAATACAAGTTGGAACGGCAATCGTTGTAGTATTACTGGTGGCCGGACAGTTAGAAAAGGCAGCAAGAAAGCTAGTGTAAGGAGAAAATACAAATGTATAAGATAATGACACCGGGACCAACCATGGTTCCAGAAAATGTTCGAATGGCAAGAAGTCTGGAATGTACTAATCCGGATTTAGATACAGAATTTGTTGAGTTTTATAAAGAGACATGTGAGTTAATCAGTGAGCTTCTCTATACAGAGAATGAAACGTTGATCCTTTCCGGAGAAGGAATTTTAGGATTAGAAGCTGCATGTGCTTCCTTAACGGAACAGGGCGATAAAGTATTGGTATTAGATAACGGAATATATGGAAAAGGTTTTGCAGACTTTGTTACGATGTACGGAGGAGAGGCGGATATACTAAGTTTTGATTATGAGAATGAAATTGACGTCTTAAAGTTAGAAGACTACCTTAAGAGTTCTCATGACTACAAATATGCCACCGTGGTTCATTGCGATACGCCAAGTGGCATGTTAAATGATATTGGGAGTATATGCAGGATGCTAAAGAAATATGGCATATTGACGGTAGTGGACAGTGTCTCTGCCATGTTTGGAGAAGTGGTAAAGGTGGACGAGTTTCAAATTGACTTGCTTTGCGGAGGTTCTCAAAAAGCAGTTTCAGCACCTCCAGGGCTGACATTCGTAGTTGTAAGTGAGGATGCAAAACAAGCCATGAGAGACCGAAAGACTAGAATTGCCTCTTTCTATGCCAACTTGACGACCTTTGAAGGGTATTATGAAAACAAATGGTTCCCATATACAATGCCAATCAGCGATATCTATGGATTACGCGCAGCCTTTGAAAATATCAAGGCAGAAAAAGATGTATATGAAAGACATGCCCGTATTGCAAGTGCTACAAGGGAGACAATTAAGAAGGCTGGTCTGAAACTGCATCAAAACAGTGGGTTTTCCAATACAGTAACGGTATTCGATATTCCGGAGGGCGTTACGGCAGAGCAGATCTTATCTGCAATGAAAGAAGATTATAAGATTATGCTAGCAGGCTCCTTTGATGCATTTGCAGGCAAGGTCATTCGTATTGGACATATGGGATATAATGCACAGGCAGAGAACATGGTGGAAGTATTTCATGGATTAGACGGAGTATTTCATAAACTTGGAGTTTCGCTAAATGCAAGTTTAGAGGAAACCTTCAAACTACTTATCATAAATTCATAATATATCGAAGATTATTGATATTTCGAAGTAAAGAGCAGGATGTTATCATTTTAACTAGTGATAGCCTCCTGTTTTTTTTAATTGATAGGAAATTTCTCTTTGAGAAGTCTCCTATCAATTAAAAAAGGCTTTCTAAAAACCAGAAAGCCAAGATGCGCACTTACGCGGAAGGAGTTTATCACTTCGTGATTGCGTTCAGCGCGGAGTGTTTTGCAAGTAAAACACTTTGTTCTGAGAAGCAGAGGCTGGAAAAGTTCTTTTACAAAAGCGGTAAGGGAAAGTTGTGCGTAAAAAAATACTGTACTTACAAAAAAAGGACACAAAACCCTTTGGAAAATTGGAATAGTGGATAAATTACAATAGAAAAAACATGTGCAATGCGCACTCTAAGGAAAGGAGAAGGAGTATGAATAAAGTAAAAAAGGCAGTAAGCGGGTTCCTTTGTATGTGCTTGACCATGACCATGTTTAGCTGTAGCCCAAAGGACAGTTCGACGGATGCCACCCAAAAGATATCCTATAAATATAATCATGAACTGAACATGTTGGATGACAATTATCGCAATTTCTATGAGGTTTTCCTGTATTCCTATTGTGATAGTGACGGAGATGGAATTGGAGATATCAATGGGCTGATTTCCAAACTTGATTATATTAATGATGGAGATGATAAAACCGACACAGGTCTTGGCTTTACCGGAATATGGCTGATGCCAATCATGCCATCGCCATCTTATCATAAATATGATGTCATGGAGTATTGTTCGATAGATAAAAGTTATGGGACTATTGACGACTTTAAGCGATTGGTAGAAGAGTGTCACAAACGAGGCATAAAACTAATTATCGACCTGGCAGTCAATCATACCTCATCGGAGCACCCCTGGTTTAAGCAGGCAGTATCTTACTTAAAGTCAATAGAGAAGGAAGAGGAGCTGAATGCATCCGATTGTAAGTATGTGGAGTACTATAATTTTAAGTATAAGACGGACCAAGGAGGATATGCCCAGATTGGAGACAGCAACTGGTATTATGAATGTAACTTTGATGTGGCCATGCCTGATCTAAACTTAAGCAGCCAGGCAGTACGGGAGGAGATTAAGAATATCATTGATTTCTGGATGGACCTTGGAACGGATGGTTTTCGTTTGGATGGAGTAAAGGAATATTACTCCGGTGGAACAGATAAAAATACGGAGATGGTTGGATTTATTTCGGATTATGTACATAACAAGAAGAAAAATTCCTATGTAGTCGCTGAAGCATGGCAGGATTTTTACACGACGATACAATATTATAACAGCAGTGTAGACAGTATGTTTAATTTTGATTTTTCACAGATTGATGGTGCTATCGCAAGTGATTTGATGCAGGCTGATGGTATTGCATTTGCAGATGATATGATCCGGGTTCAAAATAATATCAAGTGTATCAATAAGGATGCTATTGATGCAGAGTTCTTTACCAACCATGACACAGTTCGTGCTGCGAGCTTTTTGGCGTTTTCTCCAGAGAAGATTAAACTGGCAGCAGGCATGAACCTTATGATGTCAGGAACAACATTTACCTATTATGGGGAAGAGATTGGCATGACAGGAAGTGGAGCAGATCCCAATAAGCGTGCTCCAATGTATTGGAATGAGGATGGTTCTGGCATGACCGTCGGTCCGCCAACCATGGAAAAACAGGAAAATCATTTTGAGTCCGTAGAAAAGCAAAAACAGGAGGATACGTCGATCTATAACTACTTTAAACGTGCAATCCGTATGCGTAATGAGAATCCGGAAATTGCAAGGGGAACAGTAGAAAAAATCGATAGTGTGACAGATCAGAATATTACAGCCATCACTAAGACATATAATGACAGCAAACTTGTTCTTTTATATAACTTGTCAAAAGAGACAAAACAAGTGATTTTAAGCAAGAAAGATTTGGGATATAAAGAGATAAGAGGGTATCTGACGGTAAATGGGGAAGAAGTGACATTGGATGGAGAAAACATTACGTTACCACCTTATGCAATAGTCCTTTTGAAGTAAATAGAGCAAATCATTAGAGATAGCATGCAAAAAGTGCTATCTCTTTTTGCTTATCTTGTAAAAAATGTGAACCTATTCGGAGTCGGTTGCAATAGAATGCGCTTGGTTATACTATAAGAAATATGAAAATAACAAAAAATTAGAGGAGGCGTTTTATTATGAAATTTACAAAAATGCATGGTTGTGGAAATGATTATGTTTACGTAGATTGTTTCAAAGAAAAGGTCGAAAATCCAGGGGAGTTAGCAATTAAGGTAAGTGACCGTCATTTCGGCGTAGGTTCCGATGGCTTGATCTTAATTAAACCTTCAGATATTGCTGATTTTAGAATGGCAATGTATAATGCGGATGGTTCTGAGGGCATGATGTGTGGAAATGGCATCCGTTGTGTAGCAAAATTTGTTTATGACAAGGGATTAACCGATAAAACGCAACTTTCAATTGAGACAAAAAGTGGTATAAAGTACTTAGATCTACAGGTAGAAGACGGAAAAATGATTTCTGCAACTGTAGACATGGGAGAAGTCAAAGTGGAAGAGCCTGTTGTGGTAAAGGCAGTAAAGGACCATCCAATTACTTTGAATAAATTAGCAACTAATCCTGCAACAAATGCAGGTGCCGATGAAATCGAGTTAGTAAGTGTAAATGTTGGTAATCCACATGCCATTATGTTTATTGAATCGACAAAAGAAGCTCCCGTGGAATCTGTTGGTAAAGTCATTGAAAAAGATCCAGCCTTCCCAGAAGGAGTCAATGTAGAATTTATCGAATTAATCGATCGTGACACAATCAATATGAGAGTCTGGGAACGTGGTTCCGGCGAAACATTTGCTTGTGGTACAGGCGCTTGCGCAAGTGCAGTAGCAGGAATCAGCAGAGGATATTTAAACGATTCTGTGACTGTTCATTTATTAGGTGGCGATTTATCAATCCGTTATGATAAAGAGACAAAACACGTATTTATGACAGGACCAGCAACTATTGTATTTGAGGGCGAATTATAATATAATTGCTAAGAATGCTTTAAAATGCAACAGACGAAAGGACGTGTTCATCATGTTATTAAATAAATTAATAGAAAAAGTTGAAGTCGTAAGCATCACAGGAGATGCGAACAAAGAAATCTCCACAGTTAGCTATGACTCTAGAAAAGCCACAGAAAACGGCTTATTTATCTGTATCAAAGGTGCGGTAGTAGACGGCCATACATTTGTAAACCAAGTAGTAGAAAAAGGTGTGACTGCAATCGTTGTAGAAGATGACGTAGAAGTTGACGACAGCGTTACAGTAATCAAAGTAAAAGATGCCAGACTTGCATTAGCATGCATCAGTGCAGCTTATTTTGGAAATCCAGCTGAAAAATTGACAACAATCGGTATTACAGGAACAAAAGGTAAGACAACAACGACTTATATGATTAAGTCAATCTTAGAAGGCGCTGGATTTAAAACTGGATTAATTGGAACAATTGAGACAATTATTGGGGAGACTCATATCCCAGCAGCAAATACCACTCCAGAATCCTACATGGTGCAAGAATACTTCGCTAAAATGGTAGAAGCAGGCTGTACTCATGTTGTTATGGAAGTTTCTTCTCAAGGACTTATGTTGCACCGCGTTTCTGGATTTACGTTTGATTACGGCTTATTTACAAATCTTGAGCCAGATCATATCGGACCAAACGAACACAAAGACTTCGACGATTATTTACGTTGTAAGCAGTTATTATTCAAACAATGTAAACATGGTATCTTCAACATTGATGATGAACATGCAGAAAAGATGATCGAAGGCTGTACTTGTGACGTAACCACATTTGGTCTTAATAAGCCAGCAGATATTAAGGCAGACAATGTTTCCTTAGTAAATGAAAATGGTGTAATTGGTATTGCTTTTGACGTATCCGGCAAAGTAAACGATCATTTTGAAGTTGACGTACCAGGTAAGTTCAGCGTTTACAATTCCTTAGCTGCTATTTCTACCTTACAAAACTTCAACGTAGATCATGCGATTATCAGCAAGGTATTAAAAAATGTCCATGTAAAAGGACGTGTAGAATTAATTCCGGTAAGCAATGACTTCACATTAATGATCGATTACGCTCATAATGCAATGAGTTTAGAAAGCTTGCTTACAACAATCCGTGAATACAATCCGGGAAGAATCGTAACAGTATTTGGCTGTGGTGGTAACCGTGCTCGTTCTAGACGTTTTGAAATGGGTGAAATCTCATCTAAGTTATCTGACCTTACCATCGTAACAAGCGATAACCCAAGATTTGAAGAACCAAAAGAAATTATGGAAGACATCATTACTGGTGTGAAAAAAGCAGACGGCGAATATATTGCTATCGAAAATCGTAAAGATGCAATCAAATACAGTATCGAACATGCAAAGAAAGGTGATATCATCGTTCTTGCAGGAAAAGGTCACGAAACATACCAAGAAATTAAGGGTGTAAAACATGACATGGATGAACGTGTATTAATCAAAGAAGTATTAGAAGAATTACAACAAGCGTAAGTGCATGTCGACTTTGTCGCCATGCTGAAACGCCCTGATTTTCAGGGCGTTTTTGCTGTATAGAATTCGGGTGTCAAAAGTCTTGAGTTTCAAAGCAGGCATTTGTGCTATAAAATTTTCTATATGCCAGAACGATCCTGCTTTTCTTAGAAGATACTATGAATTTGGGCATATTTTACAAAAAAATTTCGTATATGCCAAAAAGCTTATATTAATGAAGAACGTCTATTTATTATCGACTTGAAAAAAAGTCTTAAAAGTACGAATAAGAACTTTTCAATCGACACATACTAGTTGTGTAAAAACAATTCTGAATGTAGGAGGTAACAACGATGAAAAGTCAAAGTAACCAAAGCATTCAATCTTCAGAGGCTAACGAATACAGTTCTGTTGGAGATGAGCCAATCGGCAAGTAAGGCTTATAGGATGTAAAAAGTCTTATAAGCCGAAGCATATTTTTACAATTGTGTAAAAATACAGATTGAGGAGGGAACCGCGATGGACAATCTAAGTAACCAAAACAATCAAAAAGAGGCTAACGAATACAGTTCTGTCGGAGATGAGCCAATCGACAGGTATGGCTTATAGGACATAAAGCCCTATAAGCCGGAAACAGTTTTTACAAAGGAACTACTTAATTCTCATAGAAATATGGAACTAAGTAGTTCCTTCTTTTTTATTTACGCGAACAACGAGCTAAAGTACATCTATTTTTTGATAGAGCAAGAGTGAATTAATATGTTTGTTGCTGGATAATATAGTATCAGAAAAGAGTACTATATTATGACACGTGAAATGAGGAATAGACATTGAATTCAAACGTTACAGAACAGCTTTTATCAGCCATGAATGCCGGATGTAGTTCCATGGGATGGACTACCAAGGATGAAAAACATTTATGGGGAAGAAATTTTGACTTTAATCGACTTACCCAGGGAAGCAAAGTTACGTATATTCCAAAAGGTAAGAATTTTTATGGTTGCGGAACTAGTATAGAGAATAATGTTGTTGAAACATCAAAGTTTGAGTCACGTTACGGAGCAGTCGGAACCGGATCCCTTCTCATACCATGTACGCCTGTCTTATATGAGGGCATCAATGAAAAGGGACTAATGGGCGGACAATTATATTATCGTAATTTTGCACATTTTTCTTCTGAGACAGTAACCGGAACCATTCCATTACAGGCTGGATTTGTAGTTACCTATCTTCTTACACAATGCGCAAGTGTTGCGGAAGTAGTAGATGCATTTCAGACTAAGATAACAGTAGTAGACCTTCCAATGCTTGGAACAGTTCCTACCGTCCATTGGGCTTTTTCCGATCGGACAGGAGAAGTGGTGATTATCGAGCCAGATGAAACTGGAATGAGTATTTATCGAAATAGTATGGGTGTTATGACAAACAGTCCAAGTTATTCTTGGCATCGACTAAATCTGTTGAATTATTTTGATATACGAAGTCTTGATTATGACGTATTAGACATAAATGGAGATAAGCTAGAACAGTGTTTTTCCGGAAATGGGGCACATGGATTACCTGGAGACTGCAGCTCACCTTCCCGCTTTGTTCGCCTTTCTTTTTTGAAAAAGTATGGGATAAAAGGTGAAAATGAGGAAGATGGGATTATCAATCTGCTTCATCTTTTTCATAATGTAGCATTTCCGCTTGGATTGGTGGAAATAACACAAGATAAAGGAACGTCTGACTATAATGAGGATGTCATTCCTTATGATTATACTGTATATACAAGTGCAATGTGTTCAGAGAGCTTACGTTTCTACTGGACTACCTACAAAAATCAAAGAGTTCAATGTGTTGACTTAAATGATTTGATGAACAACTCAGACTATGTGCAATTTGAACTTGGCAGTGCACCGGACTTTAAATACCTCACAAAATAGATGTAATACCAAAGTATGTTGGACCTTATCTTTTCAGATAAGTGCGCATAAAATAAACCCCTTTTGTCTAACAAAAGGGGTTCACTTCAAAATTTAGGATGCTTTGTTTGTGCACTTACCTGGATAAAAGATGACATTTACATAATCTAAAAACAGATGGAACATGGAGTGTAGCCTTTTGCCTTAGCATCTTTAAGCGAAATTGCGATTTTACTGCGGCTTAAACATCTACACCCACTTTTATGATAGCAGTTCCCCGTTCTTGTAATATATACGGTGCTGCTAACGGTTGCCTTAGGTACAGTGACTTTACATTTATATGTCTTGCCGCTGGCAACTTTTGCGGTTATTGTTGCTGTCCCGGCCTTTTTAGCAGTTACTAGGCCTTTGCTGCTAACAGTAGCGATGGCCTTATTGTATCACTAGAAACAATAAACCACCGGCTATGCCGGTGTGTCCCCAGACAGCTTTAGCTTCAAGCAAAATACTCCCTATACGAGAAAAACCTCCTGTGCTTATAATATTTGAGGATTGCAACCAAAAATATAAAAGCAAAGGAGGTTATCCAATTGGATACCAACAGTTTAGCCCATACAACATGGGAATACAAGTACCATTTGGTGTTTGCACCAAAGTATAGAAGACAGATTATATATGGAAAACTCAAAGAAGATGTAGGTCAGATTTTAAGCACTCTTTGTAAAAGAAAAGGAATAGAAATTATTGAAGCAGAGTGCTGCAAAGATCATATTCATATGCTTGTGAGAATTCCACCAAAATATAGTGTGTCCGAAATAATGGGATATCTAAAAGGAAAAAGTTCATTGATGATTTTTGAAAGACACGCAAATTTAAAATATAAGTATGGAAATCGTCATTTTTGGTGCAGGGGATATTATGTAGATACGGTAGGAAAGAATACAAAAAAAATTCAAGAATATATTGCAAATCAATTGAAAGAAGATTTGGAAGCAGATCAAATGACGTTGAACGAATATATAGACCCGTTCACGGGTGAGCCGGTACAAAAAAGCAGAAGATAAGTCCCGATAGGGACAGCTGGGGAAGAAAGCCATAGGGAGGAGCTCAAGGAGCTTGCAAGGCTGAGGAAGCAATAAAAAAGCCCTTTAGGGCTAGCCTGAGAATGTAGTGCGGTTGGCAATCCACATCAGGCGCCTCCCGGGCGCAAGCAGGAAAAGCCCCTTATAGGGGCAGAGCAAGCCACCGGCTAAGCCGGTGGTCTTGACTGGAGGAACTCCAGGTTATTCTTTGAGAATTTCCAGAAAGTGACAGGGTTTTCTTCTTGCGGACATTAAGCTTGACAGAAGAACAGTTGATCTTAGGCGTCTCAACTTTTATGGCACATTTTAGCTTCTTACTTCCTACTTTAGCAGTAATGGTAGCTTTTCCTTTGGATTTAGCAGTAACTTTGCCACTTTTGTTGACAGAGGCCACTTTGGTATTGGAGGATGACCACGTAACCTTTTTAGTGGCATTTTTAATCTTTAGCGTTGTTGTCTGACTTTTTACTAGGGTACAGCTAGTCTTACTAATGGATGGACTTACCTGTTTTTTTGCACTTAAAGTATGTATTGCAGTTTGCTCATAGGTAGTTTCGGTCTCTGCTCCCAATGTGGTTGTTGCGCATAGATTGAAAACAAGAATAAAGGTGAGTAGAAATACATGGATCAAACGGTATTTACTTCTCATAAAATCTCCCTTCCCCATAAAACTGTGTTCTATTTCACCTGCATAATACCTCTATTTATTTATGGAAGCAAGAGTTTTAGTATGACCATTATATCGTAATTATGCTAAACAAGAATAAAATAATACAATGGATGTAATAAAATCTTGTACATTTCCGCCTTTTGTGGTAGTCGAAAAAATATCGTAAGAGAAAATGGAGAACAGTTATAGGATACTTGTCTGGAAGTAGAATGTATTCTTAGGAAAGTAATGTTGACAAATAAGGTAACTTGTTACTATAATAGCGGTAATGAGTTACCTTATTTTGGTAAAATAGGGAGGCGGATTATGAATACAAAGTATGAAGAGATGGGAAAAGATCCTGCCTGGATAAAAAAGCTGTTATTTGTTGGAGTCTTTATCCAGGAAAATCGATTACATGCAGTGTTTGACAGATATAATGACATGTCAGTAAAGCAATGGATGCTATTGTCTGTTTGTCAAGCATTTGAGGAGGCACCGGATTTGTCCACACTAGCAGAAACAATGGGATGTTCGAGACAGAATGTAAAAAAGATAGCAGCTTGTTTAGAGCGGGATGGCTATGTGATACTGGAAAAATCGTTAGCAGACGCAAGAGCATTATGTGTAAAAAGAACTGAAAAGGGAATGCAATATACAAAGGAACGTGAGCAGTTTACGAAGGAGGTTCATAAAATCTTATATCAGGAATTTACAGAGGAAGAAGTAGAGCTGTACTATAAGCTTTCTATTAAAATGATGAATGGGATTGATTATTTAGAAGAGTATTTTGCAAACTCCAGGACCAAATAGTAGGATGATAAAAGAATAGGAGTGAAATAAGGAAAGGTTGGAAAAGTAAATGGAAAATATAAAGACAATAAAAGTGTTAACAGTACTAATAGTGGCTTTAGCAGGAATTGCCGCACTAATCGGACTATTTAGCAGCGGAGCAAAGGAATATGACGATATCAAAACAGCATTTGGAGAAACAATCAAGCTATATAACAAAGGATTGTATGCAAGAGATTCGGTATCCATGGCAACTCAGGCGATTGCACAGGACTTTATTACGCTGGTGATTGGAATTCCATTAGTTACATTGTCTCTGTGTCTATTACATAATCGTAAAGCAGTCGGGGCATTTTTATTGACTGGAACAATTGCCTATTTTCTTTACACCTACATGTCCTATTCCTTTTTAATTACCTATAATCCGTTATACCTTATCTATGTAGCGATTATGACGTTGAGTTTGTATGATTTTATTCTCTGTATGAAAGCAATTCTTCAAGGTGGACTTTGCAAGAGACTTGAAAAGCAGTTCCCAGTAAAACTAATTAGCAGGTTTCTAATAATTACTGGGCTAGTATTGGGCATGATGTGGTTAGGTCGAATTGTGCCTACAATTACTACGAATACGGCACCTGCTGGATTAGAACATTATTCTACGCTAGGCATACAGACACTGGATCTGGGAGTTGTCGTTCCGGCCTGTTTTGTATCCGGCTATCTGCTTAAGAAAAAGAAGGAATGGGGGTACCTGCTAGCAGTCGTATTGGTCTGCAAAGCAGTTACCATGACAGCAGCAGTCAGTGCTATGGCGATTTTAATGCGAATACGTGGAGTGGAAATGAAACCGTTAGAATTAATTGTATTTCCAGTGTTATTTGTAACATGTACATACTGTTCGCTTAAGCTGTTTAAGAGGTGAAAGTAGTGTTCTATGGGGAGGGGTTAAATGAGGATTTTATTAATTGAGGATGAAAGGGCATTGGCGGATGCATTAGAATATATTTTAAAGAAGAACAAGTATCAAGTGGATGTTGCCTATGATGGTATTGCGGGCGAAGACTATGCATTGACAAATAGTTATGATGTCTTGATTATGGATAGGATGCTGCCGGGAAAAGAGGGTGTGGAGATATTAAAGACAGTACGAGAAAACAAGATACATACTCCGGCAATGTTCTTAACCGCAAAGAGCGGGATTGACGATCGTGTGGAGGGATTAGAAGCAGGGGCCGATGATTACCTGGTAAAGCCATTTGCCAATAAGGAGCTTTTAGCAAGAGTCAAGGCATTATTACGGAGAAATGCCCGATTACTTATGGATGAGGAGTTACAGGCTGGAACGCTTAGATTAAATGTAAACCAGGGGAAATGTTCCTGGGCAGACCATGAGGTCAGTTTGACAAGGACAGAGGCTCAATTGTTAGAGCTATTTCTTAGAAATTTAGGGCAAACGTTAACGAAAGAACAGATATTAGATCGAATATGGGGATTTGATAAAAGCGTCATGTATGGCAATGTGGAGTTATATATCTTCTACTTAAGAAAGAAAATTAATTTTTTAGAGGCAGAACTTCAATTAAAGACAGTCAGGGGAATGGGGTACACCCTTTTGGAGGTGCAACATGATAAATAAGATTAGAAAACGATTTATTGTGTATACCATGATTGTGGTCAGTTTAATATTGAGTATGGTAATGTTTTTATTTTTTCTTGGAACCAAAAGTCCAATCAACTATGACCGAACTATTTTACTCGTTGTTATTATTATAGCCCTTGTATTTGCAGGTAGTTTGTTATTGTCAAAGATAGCGATCAAGCCAATTGGAGAGTCATGGAAGCGTCAGTTGGATTTTACGGCCGATGCCTCCCATGAATTGCGAACGCCTCTTGCAGTAATTCAGTCCAATTTGGAAATAGTTCTGGAGAATGAAGATGAGACGGTGAAAGACCAGGAAAAGTGGTTAGAAAACATTCGTGTAGAGACAGAACGAATGGGGAAGTTAGTCGAAGATTTACTAACATTATCTAGAGCCGATACAAAGGAGCAAACACTAGCGTTACAGGACATACCACTTGCAATTATCGTTAATGGACGAGTAGAGGCATTAGAGGCTTTGGCAAGAAAGAAACACATACAGATTCATACGAAGATTGATGATACCCTTTTGATGAAGGGAGATGTCGCTCGGATTAGCCAGTTGTTCACCATACTGATTGAGAATGCAATTAACTATATGGGAAGACCAGGAGAAATCAGGATCATGGCTAAAAAAAATGGAAAGCATATCGAGATATCTGTTTCTGACAATGGTGAGGGTATACCAAAGGATGAGGTAGAAAAAGTATTCTTACGATTTTACAGAGTAGATAAAGCAAGAACTAGAAACCAAGGTGGCTCAGGACTTGGACTGCCCATTGCAAAATGGATTGTGGAGGCACATGGAGGGAAAATAACACTTAACAGCGTATATGGTTCGGGTACCGAGGTTAAAATTTTCTTTTTTTCTAACTAATCTATGAAATCAAAGAAAGTTCAAAGATTTCAAAGTTACTATTAAGAAAAAAAGAAAAGGAGACAATATATGAGTCAAAAGCAAGTGAAAAGAGCAAAGAAAGGGTTTCTTGGTGTATTTCTATTTTACTTTTTTGTAGCATTCGAGTTTGCCTATATGGCAGGCCCATTTGCAATTTATTTTTATTCCTTATACAGCCCGGTCCTTAATTTCCTAAATAAGATACCGGTACTGTCAGGGCTGGTCAGATTTTTCCTTCCTCATGTTGTAAGAGAGACGGCTTCACCGGTCATTGGTGTCTTACAAATTGTTGATATTGTGTGTAGCGTGGCAGGATTTGTACTTTTTATCATAGGTGCCTGCCAGGTATACTATAGCAAGCTCCGGAAAAAAGGAGCTGTGTTAGGCGGCTTATATAGATATGTGAGGCATCCGCAATATACTTCTTTTATCGTATGTAGTTTTGGAATGCTATTGTTATGGCCAAGATATATCGTTATTATTTTCTTTGTAACATTAGTATTTGCCTATTATTTTCTTGCTAGAGCAGAGGAAGTAGAATGTGAGGAGAAATTTGGGCAAAGTTATATCGAATATGAAGTAAAGACAGGGAGATTTTTTCCTAACCTGTTGAGGAAAGAACAAAAGGTTAGGAAAGCAAGAACTAAAGGACAGAAAGCAGGAATGACAGCGGCGGCGTATGTGGTAACGCTGACCGTAATGTTTGCAGGTGCAAGCCTATTAAATCAAGTTACCGTCAACAGCCTATATGCCTCATATGATGAAAAGAGCGCAACCGTAGCCTTGTGTCAGTTAGAAACATCCAACATCAATCAGATTGTCGAGATAGCAAAAAAAGAGGAAGAAGTGCAACGGTATTTAGACCGCTATGCGAATTCTCAATTCCAACTAAATTATATTTTACCGACAGAATGGTTTGCTGCAGAAATCCCGATGAATGGCATTGAGTATAGGAAAGGCCATAGCTCGCCAGCTAACTATGACCATTCACAATATAAGTTAATTCTCACCAGTCCGGAACTAAGAGAGAATACTATCAGCACAGGAAAAGAAATTCTAAAAGATACGAAGTCACTTACTCCTATCGTAGAAGTATGGGTGGATTTAAATAAGGGCCAGGTGACCAAGATCAAAGATATGCCAAAAGATATAAAGTACGAAGGCATTCCAGAAGCTATTTACTAAATAATGTTAAAAAGAGGCCCCCTGAATTTCAGGAGGCCTCTAAGACTGTAGACAAATGAAATCTTGCATTCACTCCAACGCACTGCTTGGAGGAAAGTTTGAAAACCTGGGTTTTCATTTGAATCGATATCCGGAAACCGCGCTTTTCGGATATCGGATTAGTGTGAATAGGTCCTGTTTTACAAGGACTTGCACGAATGAGCACTAATCATTTCCCACGGCACTGGATGAAATCCTGATTTCATCCAAAGCTTGTAAAAAACTTTAAAAGTATGTCACAATTAAGAAAGAGAATTCGTCTTATCTATATAAATGCATTTATAGAAAAATAAAGGGGGAATACAAGTGGAGGATAATCAAGCGTACATAGATGAGTTCATACAGGGAAATGAACAAGCATTTGTACATCTAATGAATACATACTCAAATAGGCTTGGCAGGTACTGTTATAATATCTTGGGAAATTATCAGGATGCTGAGGATGTAGTACAGATTACCTTTATCAAGCTGTACCAGAAAAGAAAAAGTATAAAAAATACAGAAGAAATCACAGGGTATTTATACCGTATTGCGTATACAACATCAATTGATATTATTCGAAAGCGCAAATTATTGTTAATTCCCTTGAAAGAGCAAAAAGAACAATATGAAAAGCCACTAATTTCAGAAGAACTATTTCAAGCACTAATGACACTAAAACCGCAAGAGAGATCGATTATTTATAATAAAATAGTTGAGGAAATGACATATAAGGAAATGAGCAGTATTTATAAAAAGTCGGAAGCATCATTAAGAAAGCAAGTTGAGAGAATTAAGAAAAAGCTAAAAAAGGCATTAGAAAGCAGTAACGGTGATTGCCTAGTTGAGGAGGTAGTGAAATGAGAGATCCTTTTGAACAATATATGAAAGAAAGTTATGAAACGTCAAAAATTCCTGAATTTAATGTAACGGACAAGGTATTAAAGCAGACACACAAGAAAAAATTCAGATATGTACCTTACATAAAGGCAGCAGTTGCTTTCACCATATTTACTATTTTAGTAGTAAACCGGGCTGGTATCGTTAAATCCGCGAAAAACATCATTAATAGGAACTGGGCAACTACATTGGAGTTTAATAATGGGCAGACAGTAGAATTGGAGAAGGAAGGAAAGTATATTGAGGTAAGTGCGGATGCACCGCTTAAAGATACTACATATGAAACAATTGCTGATGTAAGCAGAGTGACCGGAGTGAAGTTCCTAGAGTCAAGTCAATATTCCAAAGATCTAAAGTATCATTTCAAACCAGACAGCGACTTAATGACAGGAGTTCGAACAATTCAATACTCTCCAATGGGAAAGACAAAGTATCCAAAGAAGTATCCTAAGAAAGGCGGTGAAATCATACGATTAGACGCATTTTATATTGATGCATCTGAGTATATCGTATATGATGGAGAGAAAGAGCAAATGATTTGCTATAACGCGACCGTATTTACAAAGAATGCGTTAAAAGAGGACTCGGGTGTAGTGGCCGGAGAGGTCAATTGTGATGGAGATATGAAGTTATTAGCAGAGTATAAGAGTAAATCGCTAGACGTACCAATTGTAATATATCAAGTATCAAGAGGAGATGGCGATGACCAAAAGCGGGCAGAATTCACGTATAATAATGTATATTACCGTTTTACAGCTTGGAACCTAAAGGTACAGCAGATCAAGGAGTTTGTTGAAACATTGAAATAGAAAAAAGCATCCAGACGTTTAATAAATCTGGATGCTTTTTTTATTTCAAATTGCAAATCAGCATATGCAAATAGTCTTCTAACAGATCCTGATGTTCTAAGTTCGTAAGCCAGCTTTCGCTAATCTCCATAAACCCTTGTTTCGACGAAGCATCCGTACGGAATACCATAGTATTTATTTCCTTTGCCATTTCCTCATCAACAGGAAGGAAGAGCCCAGTTTTCTTAATATAGCAGTTGGATTTTTTCGCTTTCTCGCGAAACTCCTTGTCTACATATTCCGCCACGCTTTTATGAACCGCCATATCTTCAGCAGGAAGATAATAGTAGTCCTTATAGTTTGGATAGAAATACTTAAGTTCCCCCTGGTGTAATAAAAGATTTATATGAAGTTCATTGCCAATCGTTTCAAAAGATAATCCTTCATTATGGTATTTTACTTGGTTTTCTAGGGCATGCTCCAAGGAAAGCACGGCAGTGACAATGGAGTCTTTTAATCCAACCGACAAAATCTTATGTTTCTTCTTAAATAAGTCTATATAGTAGCAAAGGCTAAGAAGCTCCACCATGCCCTTAAGGTCCTCGTCATTATGAAGGAGCAGCAGGGAGAGTTCCTTGCTATTATCTTCTCTACAGAATTTCTTCTTCATATATTCCCCATAGACAGGAATTAACTCTTTTCCATTATATTCATCCTCTCGTCCAATGTTTAGAAAGGCTTCGATGGTTTTTTGCTTTAGATTGGGAAGCTGTAATATTTTCTTGTATGGCCTAATAGCTTTATATAAATCGATACTTTCTATACAGTCAAAGGAGTATGGAAGTTCAAATGCAGCTATTTTCTTTTGCAAATAAGGAATGTCAAAGCCATTTCCATTGTAATGGAGAAGGACTTTGTGGTTCTTTAATTCTTCAAAAAAAGCCTGGATCAGTGCTGTCTCGCTATCGTAGGAATCTGCAAACCATTGCTTCATATGGAACTCCTCATTTTCATAATAAAGACACCCAATTAAATACAGGTTAGAAACATCGGCAGATAAGCCTGTGGTTTCAATATCAAAGAATAAAAAGTCTTCTTTTTTGTAAGTATTTTGGCTAGTAAATAGCTGCTCCATAGGATATGGAAGATCTATTTGTAAATTTTGCTTATATAGTTCCATTTCTAATACCTCGCAGTGCATAAGATTGAACAAATAATAGCACAATAGAGCAAAAATAGCAATTTTCATTTAGTATTTCAAATGGATTATGGTATACTAAATATGTATACAATAGAAACTGAGGAAATAGTATGTGGAATGTAAATTTTTTAGGTTTTGATTTCTTTTTTATAGCATTTAGTTTTTTTATATACAGTTTTCTGGGATGGATCTGGGAAACCTGTTTTTCCAGCTATAAACGTAAGAGCTTTGTAAACCGTGGCTTCTTAAATGGACCGATTATTCCTATTTACGGGATTGGTGGAACTGTCGTCTATATTACACTATTTGGATTTGCAGATAATGTAGGAGCTTTGTTCTTACTTGGAATGTTATTGGCGACGGTGCTAGAGTATTTGACCGCTGTCATAATGGAAAATGCATTTCATGCGAAATGGTGGGACTATAGCGATTACAAAATACAGTTTCAGGGAAGAATCAGCTTAAAGGCCTCTCTTTTTTGGGGAATTTTATCGATACTTGATGTGAAAATCTTAGGTCCTTTGGTAAAAAGTTTGATTGAGAGAATTCCAAGAAGAAGCGGAGAATATGTTTGTTCAGGTCTGATCATCCTAGGACTGATCGATTTGTCTGTTACCGTATTTTATACGTTGCAGCTATCTGAACAGGTACACCGTATTTCAGAACTTCGAGAAGAATTCCTTACGTACTTGCTTAATACCAAGATGGTAGAACGGTCTACCGAGTTAAAAGAAACGTTTACAAGTGCAACGTTTTCAAAATTGACACAGACAAAAGACAGTATTATGAGTTCGCTTACAAGCAAGTTCCGTGACTCCTTATCGAAAGAAATGAAGCCAGCAGAAGTGGAAGAAAAGGTAGCAGGATTTAGAAATGACCTTGAGAAACGTTTTAAGACGTTTACTGCCAAATATAAGCTGAATTTACGCAATAATAACTTAATACATAAACGATTAATCAAGGCATTTCCTAGCCTGACGTTTACAAAAGGCCGTTATTATTTACAAGAGCTGAAGGAACGAATCAATATGCATAATGGAAAGAAGGAATAGCAAGGTCTTTAATATGTAATGAAGTAAGAAGGGTTAATGATGAAAAACACAACTAGGTTTACTAATCCCATAAGAGAACATGTAAAAGGCCGTGTGCAAAGTCATTTTAGCGGCTTTTTACGAGCATTTGTTGTGGGGGTATTGGTATTATTTCAATTTGGCTTTATCATTGCGTTGCCATTTTTATTTAGCCAGTATACAATTTATCTCTATCTGGCATTGATTATATTAAGTGTGTGCTTGATCTTTAGCATAGTGAATGATCAAAGAAGCATGTCGTACAAGATGGCATGGGTCTATATCGTTTTGCTGCTTCCGATTTCAGGCCATATCATGTATGCCCTTTGGGGAAAAGCCAATGCAAAGAGCAAGATTGATAATATGCTGTTAACAAAATTACGACATGGATTTACCTTTGCGGTTCAGGAGGAAGAGGTCTTAAAACAGTACCGACTGGAGTATCCAACGAAATACCGGATGGCCAACTACATGAGAGAAGAAGGCTTTCCACTATTTAAAAACAATCAAGTGACATATTTCCCGATGGGAGAAGATGCGTTTAATGATATTTTTATAGAACTGGAAAATGCGAAGAATTTCATAATGATTGATTTCTTTATTGTGGCAGAAGGTGCTATCTGGGACCACCTGCATGCAATCCTGCTAGACCGAATTAAGGCAGGAGTCAAAGTCATGTTTATGTATGATGATTTTGGAGCCATGTTTCGAACGAATAAAGAGTTTGAACACCAGTTAATTGAAGAAGGATTTGAAGTACGTATTTTTAATCCGGTTCATAAATATTTAAATAAGCTGTACATGAACTATCGTTCTCATCAGAAAATAGTTGTAATTGATGGAAATATTGGTTATACAGGTGGTTTTAATATTGCAGATGAGTATGCCAACCTGGTGACCCGCTTTGGTGTGTGGAAGGACAATGGGGTCAAGGTTGTTGGTGATGCTGTATGGGGACTTACCGTAACGTTTCTCCAGATGTGGGAGATTTGCACGGATGGAGAACTAATTGATTACAGTCCATACAAACCAACTATGAAGTTTGAAGAAAACCAAGTATATTGCCAGGTGATTTCAGATGGACCTGCCAATAATCCCAATAATCCTATTGAAAATATCTATATGCAGATGATTCAATATGCGACAGAGTATGTATATATTACCACTCCATATCTGATTATCGAGGATGATATGCGTGAGGCGCTGATTTTGGCTGCAAAAAGTGGGATTGATGTAAGAATTATTTGTCCGGGTATCCCAGATAAGAAAAATGTAAAATGTTTGACCAATTTTAATTATGGTGCTTTGCTTCGTGGAGGTGTCAAAATCTATGAATATACTCCGGGATTTATTCACGCAAAGACGATCATTAATGAGAGCACAGGCATAGTAGGTACGATTAATATGGATTACCGAAGCTTTTATCTGCATTATGAAAATGGAATCTGGATGTCCAATCGAGAAGTGATCGAAGTAATTCGTAAGGACTTTGTGAAGACCTTAGAAGAGTGTCATGAATTCACTTATGATGAATGGAGAAATCGACCTTGGGTGCTTAAGGCATATCAAAATGTAATAAGTCTGTTTTCAACATTAATGTAGAAAAAGCGAGAGGATCAGGAGAGCAATCTCCTGACGACCTCATTCGCCAGATACATAAAGATGTTTGGTCAAGTCTTTCCTTGACTTCCTACGGGTTGGGAAGTGAATGATGGGTTTGGTTATCGTATGGAGGTGGTCTTTTGGTTAAAAGTGTTCTGTCACTGAACGGGAATTGGAATTTACGAATGATTGGGGAAAATGAATATCAGACAAAAGAAGATTATATTCAAGCAACCGTGCCGGGAACGGTGTATTCGGCCCTTGTAGAGCAAGGAATTATGCCGGACCCTTTCTATCGAATGAATGAGCTAAAGGCAACAAAGCTGATGGACAATGAGTTTGAATATAGAAAGCATTTTCAGGTAAATAAGAGTATGCTTTCGGGGGACGAGCTGTTACTTCATTTTGATGGTATTGATACCTTGGCAGATATTTATGTAAATGAAACATATTTGGGCTTCGTGAGTAATATGCATCGTGAATGGGAATATGATGTTAGTAAGATCGTTAAGATAGGAGAAAATGAAATACGAGTACATATCTATTCTCCAACAAAGTACATAAAAGAGGAAAATGAAAAGCGCTATACAGGAGGCTCTTCAGATTGCATGGAAGGCTATCCTCATCTACGTAAGGCACATTGTATGTTTGGATGGGATTGGGGGCCAAGGCTTCCTGATGCAGGAATTTTCAGAGGAGTACAGCTAATCTCTAATAAGACTGCAAAGATTGAAGACGTTTACATAACGCAAAAACATGAAAATGGAACAGTGGAACTTTCTTTTGATGTGAAGGTAACAGAACTGAGAAAGAAAAAAACGCATATGGATGATTACGATGTGATCATTACGGTAGTCTCCAATGCTGGTGAGACATATACAAGCAAGAACGGTGAACCAATTGTAATTGAGAACCCAGATATTTGGTGGCCCAATGGGTATGGGGAGCAGCCATTGTACGAGGTGACTGTCGAGCTAATGCAGGTAGATGGGATTGTAATTGATCAAAAGAAGAAGCGGATCGGGCTTCGGACAATTACAATAAGACAGGAGAAGGATGAATGGGGATCGAGCTTTTGCCATGAAGTCAACAGTGTCTGCATTTTCGCGATGGGAGCGGATTATATTCCAGAGGATAACCTTCTTGGAAGGACCAATCGCCTTCGTACCTTGATGTTGCTTACAAAAGCGAAAGAAGCAAATTTTAACTGTATCAGAGTATGGGGTGGTGGTTATTATCCGGATGATTATTTCTTTGATATCTGTGATGAGTTAGGGCTCCTTGTATGGCAGGATTTTATGTTTGCATGCTCCAGCTATGAGTTAAATGAAGAATTCGAGGAGAATATCTCGGAAGAAATCAGGCAGAACATAAGACGGATTCGTCATCATGCCAGCCTTGCCTTATACTGTGGTAACAATGAAATGGAACTACAGATGTATTATAAGATGTGGAAACCAAGTGAAAAGCAGTACTATGATTATATTAAGATTTTTGAATACATTATCCCAAAGTTAGTAAAAGAAACGGATCCTAATACGTTTTACTGGCCATCCAGTCCTTCTTCCGGAGGAAATTACGACGAACCTTGGGATGAAAACAGGGGAGATACTCATTACTGGGATGTCTGGCATGGAGAAAAGCCAATTACCGAGTATCGCAAGTTTTATTTTCGATATGTTTCTGAGTTTGGTTTTCAGTCCTTTCCTTCAATTAAGACGGTCAAAAGCTTTACAAAGCCGGAAGACCGCAATATCTTGTCCAGAGTAATGGAAATGCATCAAAGGAATGCCATGGCAAACGGAAAGATTATGAAATATATTTCCCAGACCTATTTATACCCAAGTTCGTTTGAACATGTAATTTATACCTCTCAGCTGCTTCAGATGGATGCCATCCGCTATGGTGTAGAACATTTTAGAAGGAATCGTGGCAGGTGTATGGGCGCCATAGTTTGGCAGCTTAACGATATCTGGCCAACGGCTTCCTGGTCCAGCATTGATTACTATGGGCGGTTAAAAGCGCTACATTATGGGGAGAAGCGATTTTTTGCCCCTATTATGATTTCTTGTGAAGAAAAGGGAGAGGTCAGTGAGAGAACATCTTGTGTAGAGGAACCAAAGGAAATTGAGAAGTCTGCGACTCTGAATGTTGCAAATGAGACCATGGAAGATGTGACAGGTGTGGTAATGTGGTCTCTTAGAAGGTCTGACGGTTCCGTTGTGAAGCGAGGAAACAAGCGGGTAACAGTGCCTGCCCTATCCAGCGTCTGGCTAAATAAACTGGATTTTTCGGAGTATGATGAATTTAGCCATTATTTTAGCTATTTCTTCTTAGTGGACGGACAGATCGTAAGTGAAGGGACTACGTTGTTTACCGCACCAAAGCATTTTGAATTTTTGGACCCGAAGATTACCTATGACATTCTTGGAAATAAGATCTTAGTTCATAGTGAAGCTTACGCCAAAGGGGTGGAGCTTGATTCTGAAGAAACGGACCTTGTGTTTGATGATAACTACTTTGACATGAACGCAGGAACAAAGGAAATTACAGTGCTAAGCGGAATTCCTAAGGGACTGACTGTGAGAAGTGTGTATGATATTGATAAATAAATATTAATAATAAAAACTACGCCGATCTTCCTGGGATTAGAAGAACGGCGTAGTTTTTGTTTGCAAGGAGTTATTTTGTTTACAGGTTACAATTTAGTCAGCTAACCAAAGATTAGTAAAATATTCAGTAGCTTTTTCTTTTGTTGCAGGGATTATATTGAAATCTTCTAAGTATAGCCATCCTTCAGTCTTGTCTTCTAATCCGATGACTTTAACCCAGTGTTTGTTATCCGTTACGGTAAACTCAACCTTTTGTGGCTTCATGGTAAGCATTTCACTGGACTGGTCCATAGATTGGTTCAGTTTGATGGCTTTCTTAAGAGAAGGTTCCACTTTGTGACCGGCATACAATCTTGGGTCGACTCCGGCATATAAGTCTTGTTCCATGAGCTTAAGGTGTCCATCGGAGAATGTCCAAGAACATTCACCATACCAAGTCTGAAGTAAGGAAAATCTCATCAGGCCAGTAATTCTGCCGGCAGTATCGCAGAATAAGGAGTCATTGGTAATATCACCTAATAACTGATCTTCAGTAATACTTCCATCTTCTTTATAAGTAATAATGGAGACTACAGGGTCGTTGCTTGGGCCATCATCTTGGAGCATGATGTTAACTTGATTATCGGAGGTGTCAAGATCAACAAGATAAAAGCCATCAGTTCTCAGGTTTTCTGAATACACACCAGTATTGACTTGTTTGTCATCAACAGTAAGGATGCCGTTGGAATACTTAATCGTTTCATTTGTGCCATCATGATCAATGTCAAATTTATAAGTGGTATCACTGTGAA
Source organism: bacterium (assembly GCA_030535455.1). Classification (GTDB taxonomy): domain Bacteria; phylum Bacillota; class Clostridia; order Lachnospirales; family Lachnospiraceae; genus KM106-2. The sequence goes on along the minus strand of JAUNJY010000030.1, from coordinate 16,356 downwards.
AATAATACGGGAAAGCGAATAAATTATTATCGCTGAACTTATTCTTGCCATCAACATTAACGTACTGTCCGGTTTTATTGAAATTATTTATTAAACCGCCATGTGTAGAAAAGCATAAGTAGGTGTCTTCAAAGAATATGCTAAATCCATATTTATCAGTAGTATTTTCGTAGGTTAAGGTATTGTTTTTGGTCAGAGTTGCCATGCCCTCTTCTTTAAAGCTTTTTCCGTCATCTACGCTAGTATAAACAAAGTGTACCCCTTGATCAGTCGCATTAGAAAGGGTGATCGTTGCATAATTATTTTTATCATAGGACTGAAAGTAAGTACCTACAATATCAGCTAGCTTAAATGGGGCAGCAGGAGTGGTAGTTGGATCCGTAGGAGCTTCTGTAGCTGTAAAGCTAGCCTGTGGCTGTCCGGAATGTGGGTTTAATAAGTTTTTTCCGGCGATTGCTGTAGTAGTGACGATAGCGGCACATGCAGCAACGGAGCAGGCAATCTTTAACGAATGGGAAGCACTTCTTTTTTGAGAGGTATTTAAGCTCGAGTTAATACGGATGACCTCGGCTTTTGAAGTATCAGTGATATCGTGCGCAGCCTCTGAAACATCCGAAAATTCAATCTCACATAAACGGTCATACATCTTTTGCTTTGTATCATTGATTAAAGACTGACTTGGAACATAATCGTTATTTGCATCTTTATAGTGTTTTCTAAACATAGTCATAATCTCCTTTTAGATATTTTTTTAAGAGTCTTCGCGCTCTGGTTAATTGCTCTCGAATTGTCGATTCTTTTATGTCTAACTGGCTGCTGATCTCATGAACAGACATGTCCTCATAATAAAATAAATGGATTACCGTACGGTATTTCTGAGGAAGCTTAAGTACCACCTGGTAAAGTTCACGGTCTTCCTTGTCTTTGATTGGAATATCTTCGGTAAGCGGCAAGACTTTTTTATGCCATGCTTTCTTTAAATGATTAATACTGGTATTGATTGTAACACGGATTAGCCATGCCTTTTCATGTTCGGCAGTCGCAAATGGCTCTCCGTCTTTTGATTTTCCTACATAAGTTATGTACTTTAAAAATACTTCTTGGAAGACGTCGTCAGCATCTTCTTTATTCTTTACTTGATTCATGGCAATTCGATAAACCATGTTTTGGTATCGATCAACTGCGTAATCAATTTGCGAAGTTATATTCGGCATTGGATCATACACATTTTTGTCCTCCTCTTTTGGGCCCTGATTTATTTCCTTTTAAAAGGTCTTATACTACTAATACATGTGAACAGTAAAAAAAGCCACACTACTAGTAGAATTTTTTTAATTAACAGAAGGCCAAGATGCGCACTCACTCAAAAGAGGGATGTCGCTGTCGTGACCGAGTTCGGCGCGGGCAAAGTGTGTGTTCCTTGAAGAGAACCCAAGACGCGAGAGTATATGGAACACACATTTTGTAATGTTGTTATTTTACGGTGAAACTACTGGTACATGAAACCATAAAAAACACGCTCCTACCTATGCTATAGTATGGCGTTTCGGTTGACAATACCGAACTATTGTTCTATTATTAAATAATAAAAGTCAAGGAGTTAGTATGATCGCATTTATTAAAGGTGAATTAGAATATATATCAGAGGATTGCATTATAGTAGAAGCAGGAGGCATCGGATATCAGATCAGCATTCCAAGCTCACTATTGGAAGAACTCCCTAATGTTGGTGGGACAGTACGTATACATACTTATATGTATGTACGTGAAGATGCAATGAAATTATACGGTTTCTCATCAAGAGATGATTTGAATGTATTTAAGTTGTTAATTACGGTAAATGGCATAGGGCCAAAGGCGGCGCTTGGTATCTTATCTACACTTAGCACAGATGATTTACGTTTTGCAGTATTATCAGATGATGCCAAAGCAATCAGTAAATCTCCAGGAATTGGACCAAAGACAGCAAGCAAGCTGATTTTAGAATTAAAAGATAAATTAAAATTAGAAGATGCATTTGAAAGCAAATTAGCAAAAGCGCCAGTACAGACAGATCTTACAAGGGCACTTGGCATCAAAGATCCAAAAGAAATCCGCAGCGAAGCCGTACAGGCATTAGTAGCATTAGGATACTCCAATACGGAAGCATTAAAAGCCGTAAGAGAAGTATTGATAACAGAGACTACAGATGTGGAAGACGTATTGAAACAAAGTTTAAAGAAGATGTCTTTATTCTAATATAGTAACGATAGAATAAGGTATCATGGGTGAAGGACAAGAACGTAAGAAAGGTTTGAATGCAATGAATAATCGTGTCATAACGACAGAACTTATGGAAGAAGACCAAAAGATAGAAAACCATCTGCGTCCTCAGTTGTTAAAGGATTATATCGGTCAGAAGAAAGTTAAAGATAATTTAAAAGTATATATAGAAGCTGCCAAGGCACGTAAAGAGTCTTTAGACCATGTTCTTTTATATGGACCTCCAGGGCTTGGTAAGACGACGCTTGCGGGCATTATAGCCAACGAGATGAATGTAAATGTGAAGATCACCAGCGGACCAGCTATTGAAAAGCCAGGGGAGATGGCGGCAATCTTAAATAATTTACAAGACGGCGACCTTTTATTCGTGGATGAAATCCATCGATTAAATCGCCAGGTAGAGGAAGTGCTGTATCCAGCAATGGAAGATTACGCAATCGACATCGTAATAGGAAAAGGTGCTACTGCAAGATCCATCCGTTTGGACTTACCGAAGTTTACCTTAGTGGGTGCAACCACAAGGGCAGGTATGCTGACAGCACCGCTTAGAGACCGTTTTGGTGTGGTAAATCGTTTAGAGTTTTATACCAACGAAGAACTTACAGACATCATTGTACGCTCTGCCTCAGTTTTGGATGTGGAGATTAATGAGGACGGAGCAAGAGAGTTAGCAAAGCGTTCCAGAGGAACCCCAAGACTTGCAAACCGCCTGTTAAAACGAGTTCGAGATTTTGCACAGGTAAAATACGATGGTGTGATAACAAAAGAGGTGGCAGATTTTGCACTAGATCTATTAGAAGTAGATAAGCTAGGGCTAGATCATATTGATCGCGAAATCTTGCTTACAATGATCCAGAAGTTTAATGGAAGACCGGTAGGCTTAGATACTATTGCGGCATCTATTGGAGAAGACAGCTCTACTATCGAAGATGTATATGAGCCATATTTAATTCAGAATGGTCTGTTACAACGTACTCCAAGAGGACGAATGGTTACAGATTTAGCGTATGAACATTTTGGTTTAGACAAGCTAGTATAAGTTTCGACGTTTTTTCTTGTCTTATGGTCAGTTTATGGTATAATTACCATGTGATAAAGTGTTTATTTTAGAAATTTAAGATAAAACTCAATAAGGGGCGATGAGATGAGTCAGAAAACAGACGTTGAAGTTATAATTAATAACAAAAAGTATGTGATTTGCGGTTCCGAGAGTGCTGAATATTTAGAGAAGATAGCATCTTATATTAATAGACAAGTAGCTGCCTTAAAGAGTGAAGAGTGGTATCGTAGCTTAGAATTCGATATGAAGAATGTGCTTCTTGACATCAATATAGCAGATGACTATTTTAAGGCAAAAGAGCGTATTAATGAGATGCAGCAGATTCAAGACGAGACCAATAAAGACTTGTTTGAATTAAAGCATGAAATTATTAGTAAACAGACTAAGCTGGATGAGCTTACAAACTCATATGAACAGTTAGAAGCAGAATACAAGGAAGCAGTAAAGAAGATTACCGAGTTAGAGACTAAGCTTAATTTATCTCGTGGATAATTATAGTGTAATTATCACGACATTCAGTTAGGCGTTCTAAGAAACAAAAAATGCCAGGTTGCGCATTAACCTGAATGGAATATGTCGCTGTTGCGGCCAGGTTTACGCACAGTAAAGTGTCAGATACACTTTGTAAATTAGACAGTAATAATCGGATAAGAGGCTGTGCATGGGGAAAACTACCTTGGCAGTCTCTTATCTTTTTAGCAAAATAGGAGTATTTATGAGAGATATTGAAATTTTAGCCCCCGCAGGGTCTTTTGAAACATTAAAGGCAGCCATCAATGGTGGTTGTGATGCGGTTTATGTAGGTGGAGCCATGTTTGGTGCCAGAGCATATGCCAATAATTTTCAAGAGGATGAATTAATTGAAGCAATTCATTACGTACATTTACATGGGAAACAGTTGTTCCTTACGGTAAATACGTTATTAAAAGATAAAGAGATTGAAGATAACTTATTAAGATATTTAAAACGTCCTTATGAAGAAGGCTTAGATGCAGTAATCGTACAGGATGTTGGTGTTATGAACTTTATTCATAGCCATTTCCCGGATCTTCAGATCCATGCCTCTACACAGATGACACTTACCATGTCAGAGGGCGCAGACTTATTTAAGGATTACGGCATTACCCGTCTTGTAACAAGCAGGGAGCTTACCTTAGATGAAATCAAGCATATTCGTCAAACAACAGATCTTGAAATCGAAAGCTTTGTCCATGGCGCATTATGTTATAGCTATTCTGGCCAATGCCTAATGAGCAGTATGCTTGGTGGACGTAGTGGTAACCGCGGTCGATGTGCACAGACATGCCGTATGCAATATGAATTAAAAGATAATGGAAAGACAATTTCCGACAAGGACAATGCATATCTATTAAGTCCAAAGGATATGTGTACACTTGATATCATTCCTGAATTAGTTGAGTCTGGGATTGACTCTTTTAAGATAGAAGGCCGTATGAAGCGTCCGGAATATTCTGCTTATGTAGCAAGTTTATACCGCAAGTATGTAGATTTATATCAATCTCTTGGACCATGCGGATATGAACAATATAAAAAAGCGCACAAAAAAGAATTTGATGCTGATGTGAAGAACATTATGGATATCTACAACCGTGGAAACTTCTCTACTGGTTATTACGAAAACCATAATAGCAAGAAGATGATGTCTACCAACCGTCCAAACCATAATGGGGTATTAGTTGGTAGAGTAGAAAAGATTCAAGGAAATCAGGCTACTATCAAGCTAGTAGAAGATGTAAATGCACAGGATTTACTTGAAATCCGCGGTGATAATGATCAAAAGTATGAATATACGTTGAAAGATGCAGCAAATAAGGGAAGAACGATTATAAGTAACTTCAAGTTTGGCTATCATTTCAAAAAAGGCGATGAGGTATACCGTACTAAAAATGATCAGTTATTAAATCAGATAGCAGAAGAATTTATCAAGGTAAACCGCAAGGTTCCTATGAGCGGTTTCTTCTATGCAAAGGAAAATGAGCCACTAAGCTTGACGTTGACAGTTCGCGAACATTCCGTAACTGCGTTTGGTGAACTTGCTCAGGCAGCAACCAATCAGCCGGCAAATGAAGAAAAACTTCGCAAGCAGTTAAATAAGACCAATGCAACAGCATTTGAGTTTGAAGACCTTTACCTTGAACTGATTGGTGACTTATTTATTCCGGTTGGCCACATCAACGAGTTAAGAAGACAGGCAATTGCCATGTTAGAAGAGCAGATTGCAGACTCTTACCGTCGTTCTAATGTTGTAGAAAAGACAGATATCGATACCATTGCTCAAGTTCAGGAAGAAATGGCAGAACTTGAGGATGTAGAAAGAGGTCCAATGGGCTTAGTCGTAGTCGTTTCTAATGAAAAGCAATTAAAAGCGGCATTAAGACGTGAAGAAGTGGCAGCTATTTACTACCGTATGAATGAGATTTCTTTAATCGAAGGATTTGAGATTGGCAGACATGTGGTGAAGAAACAAAAACCATTTTATCTTCTTATGCCTCACGTATTCCGCAAGAAAACTTATGAAGCATTTAAAAATGAGCTGAATATTCTAGATTCTACATTAGTAGACTATGTTGACGGCTTCTTAGTACGAAGCTACGAAGAACTTTACTTTGTGGAACATGAAAAATTACAAGGAAAAGACATTATCTTAGATTACAGTATGTATACAATGAACTCTTGGGCGCAGAAATTCTATCAAAAACGAGGCCTTAGACATTTCACTACACCTGTAGAACTTAACTTTAATGAGTTAAAAGGCATGACAGAACGTGACAGTGACTTTATCGTTTATGGCCATATTCCATTAATGACATCTGCAAACTGTGTCGTTAAGAACACAATTGGCTGTACCCATAAGACAAGCACTTACGAGCTGAAAGACAGAATGAATAAGAATTTCATAGTGTTAAATTATTGCAAATATTGTTATAATGTTATTTACAATGCTGATCCAATTGCTTTAATCAGTAATAAGAAAGAAGTAATGTCATTGCAGCCACGTAATATACGTTTAGATTTTACTGTGGAGGATGAAAAGACAGTAGAGGAGATTATTGAAGCTTATGCTCTTGAATTCTTAGAAAATAAGTCAAGCAATCTTCAGATAAAGAGTTTTACAAAAGGCCACTTTAAACGTGGGGTAGAGTAGGTGAAGGAATGGAAACAATAATCATCGGAATATGCAAGTATATCATTTGCTTATTAGTGGTGGTATACACATTATATGGTTTTACTGTATTCCGTAGAAGCAAGGAAGCGCAGGCAGGAATTTTTAGATTTCAGATCTTTTTAATTTTTGCAATTCACGCGTTTAGTTTTATAAGTATCTTTGTAGGGATGTATATGGATACTTTGGAGAATATGATAAAATGTGCAGTGATGTATTTGATCCAAGTTATTGTATTTTCCATCTTTATTATTGCGTATAAACTGGCATATAAGAGATTATCCAGGCTGGTATTTAATAATATGTTAATGCTCATTGCATTTGGTCTGATCATGCAGACCAGGTTGGAATACTCTAAGGCAGTCAAACAGCTGATTTTTGTAACGATTGGTCTGCTAGGATGTATCATCATTCCATTTATCATTCGTAAAATCAAGTATCTAAAAGAGTTTGGCTGGATTTATGGGATATTAGGATTAATCTGCTTAATGCTTGTATTTGTTATCGGTAAAGAACAGTATGGCGCGAAAAACTGGATTATCATTGGTGGATTTGCAATGCAGCCATCGGAGTTTGTTAAGATATTGTTTGTATTCTTCGTGGCATCCTGTCTAAGCAAGGCAAAGGACTTTAAGTCGGTTGTCAAGGTTACGATTCTTGCGGCACTTCATGTAATAGTGCTTGTATTAGAAAAGGATCTTGGTGGTGCACTGATCTTCTTTATCGTATATTTATTTATGCTTTATATTGCAACCAGCGATATTCGATATTTATTGCTTGGATTTTTAAGTGGTTCCATGGCAGCCGTTGTAGCGTACAAGTTATTTAACCATGTAAGAGTACGTGTACTGGCATGGAAAGATCCATGGTCCATCATTAATACACAAGGATATCAGGTGTGTCAGTCTTTATTTGCAATTGGAACTGGCGGATGGTTTGGCCTTGGACTTACCAAGGGACTTCCAACCAGCATTCCTGTTGTTGAATCTGATTTCATTTTTTCTGGCATTTCAGAAGAAATGGGCGGTATCGTTGCAATCTGTATCGTATTAATATGCATGAGCTGCTTTATCATGTTTATCAATATTTCCATGAAGATTCGAATGGAGTTCTATAAATTAATCGCACTTGGCTTCAGTATTATGTATATGTTCCAAGTATTTTTAACAATTGGTGGCGTAACCAAGTTTATACCATCTACAGGTGTAACTCTTCCTTTAGTCAGCAGTGGTGGTAGTTCAATCTTAAGTACATTGATCATGTTTAACATTATTCAAGGATTATACGTACTTAACCAGGATGACATTGACCAAAGAAAGCTTCAGGAAGCAAAAGAGGCACGCATGATGCGTGACAGAGCACAAGGCCAACCCGTATAGGGGGCTTTGTGCTTTTTACTAACTTATAGGAGGTTATCAAGCTACATAATGAGAAAAAAGAATGGAAGCTCATTACTTATCATAGCTATGGCTGTATGGATCTTATCAGGTCATGCAAAGGCAAACGCCAATGGATTAGGGGCCTTCACCTCCGACAGCTTTTTTCAGCCATCAGAGTATACGGCGACACAAGAGGAAAATGCCTCTCGTTCCACCGATGGGCAATACAGCGTTGCAGTACTGAATGGGTATCAAAAAAATACATTATCACAACAGATACAAAAAAAATATCCCGTGAAAGATCAAGGGGATTACAGTACTTGCTGGGCGTTTTCATTAGCAAGTGCTGCAGAAATCAATTTATATAAAAAAGGAATTACAACAGATTTTTTAGATCTAAGTGAGTCCCATTTAGCATATTTCTTCTTTAACCGGGTAGCGGATAAATGGGGACGTACCAATGGCGATACGGTAAAGTATGTTGGCAGTGGCAATTATTTGGATCTTGGTAATGACAGTAATTTTGCAATTATGGCATTGGCCAACTGGGTTGGATTTGCAGATGAGAAAGACGGAAACTACAACCAGGTTGCATCCAGTGAGGAGACATTTTTACGACTCACAAAAAATGAAAAGATTGCCCTTCAGATGAAAGACCAGGCCCACCTCAATAATGTGGAAATCGTTAATAGCAAGAATAGAAGTCTGATTAAACGTAAGCTGGAAGAATACGGTGCGGCAACTACCGGTATCTATTATGATGAGTTCTTTTATAATAAAAAGAAGGGCAGCTATTATAGTGAAGGAATGGTAGGAACCAACCATGCCGTGACCTGTATAGGTTATAACGACAATTATTCCAGAAATAACTTTAGAGACAAGCCGAAAAAGAATGGTGCCTGGCTTATGCTAAATAGCTGGGGCGATGAATGGGGAAACCAAGGCTATTTCTGGGTATCTTATTATGACGAGTCTTTACGGGACTTTAACTTTATTGATGTCTCATTAGCAGAGGATTATGATACAGCCTATCAATACGATGGTTCCTCGGGCACTTATTATAAAGTGGAGAAGGATAAGGCAGGATGTGCCAATGTCTATACTAGCTCCAAGAAAAAAGAAAGTCTTGAGGCGGTATCATTTTACACGTTGCAAGATGACATTGAGTATAAAGTAAGGATTTATACTGGATTTAAAGATACTGAGAATAAAGGCATGCTTATTCAGACTATTTCAGGAAAGCAGCCAAGTGCGGGGTATCATACAGTTCAGCTGAAACAGAGCATCCTGCTAGAACCAGGTACAGTATTTGCAGTGGAAGTGGAATATGGAGGAACGATGTGTTACATCCCTTATGACCGCTCTTATACGGTCATGGCTGGCGGAGAACCGGCAATTAAGTTTGTGGCAAAGGCTAATAAAGGGGAAAGTTATTCAATTAATAGTGCGGGAAAATGGTCGCACTCTAACTATAATTATCGAATAAAGGCATTTACCACAGATGTAAAGGAAGAAATTACTCACAAGAAAGATACAATAATTGAGTTCTATAATGGGAATAAAAAGATAAGTACAGTTTCTAGTGGACAGAATGGACAGCTATATCCCTTAAAACCGTATGTCAGAAAAGGATATCAGTTTGTGGGGTGGTACACAGAGCCACAATGTAAGAACAAGGTGAATTATATTCTTCTAGATGGAACTGATAAGAAGCTATATTTGAAAGAGAAGCTGGTGGTAGGAAAAGTCTCTAATCTGAAATGTACCAAGTACAGTGGTACCACGCTTATGTTGACATGGAGTAAGGCAAGTAACGCAAAGGCCTATGAAGTGTATCAGTATAATGAAACGAAAAAGAAGTATGAGCGGCGGAGCATTGTGTCGGGCAATTCCTATAAAGTGACAAAACTAAAGGCTAACACAAAGTATAAGTTTAAGGTAAGAGCCGTAAATAAAGAGGTTAAGGGAACATACTCCAATACGATAAGTACTGCCACTACGTTGAAAAGGCCTGTCATAAAGCTTACAGGAAAGAAACGATCTAAGACATTAAAGATATCTCAACACAAGATGGCAGGAAATATGGAGATTTATATAAAGCAAGGAAATGGTTCCTTCAAACGTGCTTATACAGTGAAAGTTACCAAGGGGAAAGTAAAGAAAAAGACAATCTCATTAAACAGCAAAAAGACTTATACGATCAAGGTGAGAATGTTTATCAAACTTAACAATAAGAAATACTATAGTGGTTACAGCAAGACAGTTAAAGTTAACAAGACTAACAGGCTTGTAGTCACGGCGTAGTCTCTAGGTTGTAAAGGTTTGGAGAGTTTGGTATAATGTAAATAATTTGTTGTTTTTGAAATAATTCATATGAGGTTAGAAGATTGAAGGAAATGAAAGATAGAAAAGATAGAAAAGAGAAAAAGGACCGCAGAATGAAGAAGGACAAGAAGAGAGAGTCCCTTCGAGCAGCACAGGATCCAGATTTGATTAATGAAGATGAGACAAGCACAAAGAGAAAGAGGACAAGAAAGAAAGTCAATCGTGAGATCTCTACGATCGCCTATTTCTTTGTCATCTTATTTGTTGGATTGCTAGGCTATTTAACCAAATTCATTATTGTTGACAGTCCCAAGGTAATTAACAATACGTATAATAAGCGTCAGGAATTACTTGAAAACAGTGTACAACGTGGAATGATTTTGGGAAGCAAAGGTGAAGTATTGGCAAAGTCCGTGTATGACGATGATGACAATATGACACGTGTTTACCCTTATGACAGCTTATTCAGTCATACTGTTGGTCGTTATCTTAAGACCAAGACTGGTCTTGAGAATAGCACCACATTTACCTTGCTCACTTCATCCATTAATCCAATTGAAAAAGTGTTTAATGATATTAGTGGTGAAAGAAGCAAAGGGAATAATGTAGTCACTACTCTGGACGTGGATTTACAAAAGGTTGCATCTGATGCTCTTGGAAGCAATAAAGGAGCGGTTGTAGTAATGGAACCAAGTACCGGGAAAATCCTTGCCATGGTAAGCAAGCCAACCTACAATCCGAATACTGTTGATAAGAAATGGGAATCATTAATAGCAGATACGAATAACGAGTCTGCCCTTGTAAATCGTGCTACACAAAGTACCTATCCACCAGGATCTGTTTATAAAATCTTGACTGCATTGGGATATATGAGACAATTCCCGGATGAGTATAAGAATTTTACGTATACGTGTAATGGAAAATACCGAATCGGTGATGATGTAGTGAAATGTGCAGGCGGCACACATCATGGAGAAGTAGATCTTGAAGAGGCATTTGCAAAATCCTGTAATGGTGCCTTTGCAACTATGTTATCTAAAATGGATGTCAATGAGTTTAAAAAGACTAATGAACAGCTGCTCTTTAATACAGAGTTTAACTTAGATTTATCAGTACGAAGCTCAAGCTTTACTCTAAAGTCAAGTGACAGCAGCTCATTAGAAGCAAGAACAGCCATTGGCCAGGGAAATACTACAACAAGTCCAATGCATATGGCAATGATTGCTTCAGCAATTGCTAATGGCGGAACATTAATGAAGCCGTATATGATTGACCGTGTTGAAAACTATCAGGGCCATGTGGTAAGCACCACAACACCAAAATCCTATGCAACCTTAATGTCAGGAAATGAAGCGCAAATATTGACTTCCATGATGGAAGAGGTTGTCACGAAAGGAACAGCAACGGCCTTAAAGACAAGCAAGTACACAGTGGCAGGAAAGACTGGTACGGCAGAGACTGCAGGTGCAGAGCCATATTCTTGGTTTGTTGGTTTCTCCAGTAAAGAAGCCAATGATGTCGTTGTCAGCGTATGTGTAGAAGATGCTGGTTCCAGCTCAAGTTATGCAGTACCGATTGCAAAAAAAGTATTTGCTGCGTATTACAAAAAATAAACGATTTAAGTTGAAATAACCCCTAAAAAGAGTTATACTAGTCAACAAGTATGTACACACCAAAAATATACAGGGGGCATTGCAATGATTGAAGCAACGAGCTGTGGCGGTGTGGTTATTTTCAGAGGAAAGATTTTATTGCTGTATAAAAATTATCGTAACAAGTATGAAGGCTGGGTTTTGCCCAAAGGTACAGTCGAAGAAGGCGAAGAATACAAAGAGACAGCGATAAGAGAAGTAAGGGAAGAGACTTCTGTTAAAGCAAATATTATTAAATATGTCGGAAAGAGCCAGTATTCGTTTAGTACTCCCCTAGATACTGTAGTAAAAGATGTTCATTGGTATTTAATGATGTCAGATAGTTACTATAGCAAGCCACAACGTGAAGAATATTTTATGGATTCCGGATATTATAAATATCATGAAGCATATCATATGCTGAAATTTTCAAATGAAAAACAAATCTTAGAGAAGGCTTATAACGAGTATTTATATTTGAAAAAGAGCAATCTTTGGGGAAATCGCAAATATTTTTAAAAAAAGGGAAGTTCCTGTTTAGGAGCTTCCTTTTGCTTTTTAATACATAGGAAAGCCAAGATGCACACTCACCTGACAGGAGAATGTCGCTAGCGCGGCCAGGTTCGGCGCAGCAAAGTGTCTTCCCGGGGGATTAAGGAAAGGGGCGCCAAGAGTGTTGAAGACATGTTGTTCTGTATTACATCATAACTACCTTTTGAATAAGACAAAGAAAGAAGGATGAAAAAGCTATGAAAAAAGTCATACAATTACATATCATCTAAATGGTGGAACCAACGAGAAAGGGCTATTACTTTAATGGCTGGTATACAACATCAAATTATAATACCAGCATAAAAGAGTACTAATAAAGGCACTCTTTTTGGTATAAATCCAAGGGAATAATGGAACACTATCATGCAAAGTCTTCAATAGGAAAGGAATGAGGGAATGTTAGAAAAGATCAATCTGAACAAGTCGATGACCAAAGAGGAGTACAAAGAGTATATAGATACTGTTACAAGCAAATTAGCGCTTTTACAACGAGAATGTAAGGAACAAAAGATACCAATTATGATCCTTATGGAAGGATGGAGTGCCTCTGGAAAAGGAACACTGATCAATAAGTTAATTATGCCTTTGGACCCAAGAGGATTTAAGGTATATGCAATCAGTGAAGAATTAGAAGAAGAAAAATTATATCCGTATCTACGGAAATACTGGATTGAGACACCTGCAAAAGGAAGGATTCATATATTTGATCAAAGCTACTATAGTCATATTATTAAAGAAAGGGTATTTGATGATTTGCAACAAAGTCAGGCAGATATCTCCTATGATGAAATTACAGAGTTTGAAAAGCAGCTAAGTGATGCAGGTACCATACTGATTAAGTTTTTTCTTCATATTTCGAAAAAAGAACAAGAGAAACGGTTTCGCAAGCTGGAAGAAAAGAAGGCAACATCATGGAGAGTGACCAAGCAGGACTGGAAGTATCATGGTGAGTATGGAAACATTGTTCCGTATTATGACGATATGATAGCTAAGACAGACACAGAATATGCGCCTTGGACGATTGTGGAGGCAACTGACAGACGCTATGCAACAGCAAAGATTTTAGATACGGTAGTGGCTCGGTTAAAAGATGCTGTAGACAAGGTGAAATATAAAAAAGAAACTCCACCGGCAAAAGAAGGAGTTACATGGCAGCAGGAGAAAGAAAATCCATTATTTAAACCCGGAGTTCTGACTCATGTAGATCTAACAAATTCCTATACCAAGGAGGAATACCAGAAACGCTTAAAAGAGTTGCAAGGTAGGTTGACCATTCTTCACAGTGAAATCTTAAAACGAAGGATACCTGTTGTGTTGGCTTTGGAAGGTTGGGATGCAGCAGGAAAAGGTGGGGCCATTAAGCGTCTGACCCAGGCACTTGATCCAAGAGGCTATGAAGTAATCCCAATTTCAGCTCCAAATGACGAAGAACGTGCTCATCACTATTTATGGAGATTTTTTAGAGCAATGCCTAAAGCAGGACATATAGCAATCTTTGACCGGACTTGGTATGGACGAGTATTAGTTGAGCGTGTCGAAGGTTTTTGTTCTAAGGAAGAATATAAACGTGCATATAATGAAATCAATCGTATGGAAGAACTATTGACCAATTCTGGATGTGTAGTCATAAAATTCTGGCTTCATATTGATAAAGACGAGCAGGAAAAGAGATTTACAGCAAGACAGGAGGACCCAGAAAAGCAATGGAAGATTACAGAAGAGGATTGGAGAAATCGTTCTAAATGGGATTTATATGAAGAAGCAGTTGATGAAATGGTTGTTCGCACCTCTACTACCAATGCACCATGGGTAATAGTCGAAGCCAACTCCAAATATTATGCAAGGATTAAGATCTTAGAGACTGTTGTAAATGCAATCGAGGAGGCTATTAAAAAGAAAAAAGAGTCCTGATAAAGGAATACTATTGTGTCTTTAACACAGTCAGAACGTTGCTGCACCTTACTTTTTCATGTGGCAGGGAGCTGAAGTGCTAAAGGCACATTTTAAGTGAATAAAAGTTTAGTCACTTAATTATATTGGTTGAGATATGTCAAAAAATATGATATCCTATATACAACAATGATTAACAAAATCTTACATATGGGGCGCAGTAATCATTCATTGTAAAAAAGAAAAAGGGAAGGTGGATTACACTATGAAACTATCAAAAAGACTAGTTTCAACGTTGTTAAGTGTTTCACTTGTAACTTCGATGCTTGTTGGGAATGGGCAAGCAGTAAGTGCAGAGGAAACAAACACAACAGAAAACACACAAACAATGACAAAAACAGCTTCACAAAGGTATGTAGAAGCAATGGCACCAGGGTGGAATCTTGGAAATACGATGGAGTCTTGTGATACGGCTCGTCCAGGAATGGCACTTGCAGGTACGGATCGAGAGACTTTATGGGGGCAGCCAAAAGTTGTAAAAGAAGTCTTTGAGAATGTTAAAGCAAAAGGTTATAACAGTGTACGAATTCCAGTTACATACGAGGGATCTGTTGGAGATAGTAGTACAAATTATAAAATCGATGAAAATTGGATAAATAGAATTAAAGAAGTTGTAGATATGGCATTAGACACAGGATTATATGTAGATATGGATATGCATAACGAATCTTGGATGTGGCTCAATACTTGGAACGGTGACGAGACAGCTGAACAATATGTAAAATACGCATCATTGTGGACTCAGGTTGCAGAAAGCTTTAAAGATTATGGGGATAAACTATGCTTTGAAACATTAAATGAGCCACAATTTACAGAAAGTGATACAGCAAAACAACAAGCATACTTAGAAAAGCTTAATAGCTGTGCATATAATATCATTCGTAAATCCGGTGGTAATAATGCAACAAGAATGATTGTTATTCCAACACTTAATACCAACCATGGAAACTGTGAACCAATTTATAACCAAATTACGACACAGTTTTTAGTTGATGGAAAACAGGATCCAAATGTAATCGCAACGGTTCATTATTATGGTGAATGGGTGTACAGTGCAAATCTTGGAAGAACCTCTTTTGAGGAACCACTTTGGGATGGCAATAACACGTACACACAAAAAGTTGCAATCGATGAAGCATTTGCAATGATTAACGACAGTTTCACGAAAAATGGAATTGGTGTTTTAATTGGAGAGTACGGCCTACTTGGCTATGACTCAGGTGAAGAATGCCTGCAAGTTGGAGAAGAATTAAAATATTATGAATATATGAACTATGTAGCTAAAAAATATGGAATGGCTCTTTCATTATGGGATAATGGATCCATGTTAACCCGTTCAAAGAACTGTAGCGAATGGAAAAAGCCAATTATCGGTGAATGGTTAGAAGCATCTCAAACGACTAGATCCTCCTACGCAACAGGATTAGATACCATTTATCTGAAACAGCAAAATGGTGCTTATACATTTAGCAATGTTTCTATTCCATTAACATTAAACGGTAATAAGTTAACAGGCATCAAAGATCAGAACAAAACGTTAGAATTAGGTAAAGAGTATACCTATAATGAAGCAACTGCAACGGTTACTTTAAACAAAGACTATGTACAGAGTATGGTAGAAGCAGCTGGCAATGATACATTTGACACAGTTGCAACATTGAAGTTTGAATTTAACCAAGGTGCTTCCTGGTTAGAATATATCACTACTTGCAAAGATACTGAATATACAGCAGCAGATGCAGGTGATGCATCAGTTCCAGTTAAATTAAGCATTAATTACAATGGTAATAAAGTAAGAAGAATTACAGCATATGATAAAGATGGAAATCGTGTTGGACCAAACTCCTCTTGGTGGGGATATTTACAAAACACAGAAACCTATGTACCTAATTATACAAATAATACATTAAACTTAAAGGCAAGTTTCTTTAATGACGGATCTGTTCCTAAAGAAGGAAAAATCAGCTTAAAGATTGAAATGTACAATGGAGACATTGTTACATATGAATTTGA
>JAUNJY010000087.1 GCA_030535455.1 bacterium | reverse complement strand
GACAGGGGCACCAGGAATCGAACCCGGCTCTGGAGTTTTGGAGACTCTTATTCTACCGATGAACTATGCCCCTATATTCTTTTTAGTTGTCTTTGCGTTTCGTTCGCGCTGACTACTTCTATATAATAAAACAAATTGTTTTAATTGTCAACACTTTTTTGAAACTTTTGAATAAATTTTTTAAAAAAGTTTATACTAGTAAATTATACTAGCTTTTTTGCGCTTTTGAGCTACTTCTACTACCTCTTCATCTATCAGTAAAACGCAGCATCCACAATTATTTACTAAGAAAATCGTGAATACTGCATTTTTATTACATCAACGACATTAATTCCTTGATGGATTTAATTCCAATTAACTTAATTGGCATATTTTCAAGATTTTTTACATTTACTTCTGGGAGTACACATACTTTAAATCCCATCTTCACTGCTTCCATCACTCTTTGTTCTGCCTGGTTTACCCCTCTGACTTCTCCGGTAAGACCTACCTCTCCAAAGAAAATCATGCTTGAATCAAGGACACGGCTTTTATAGGAAGACAATAACGCTGTAACAATGGACAAGTCAAGTGCAGGTTCTCTGATCATCATACCACCTGCCACATTTACATATGCATCACAACTAGAGAGCTGAAGCCCCAAACGTTTTTCAATTACAGCCAATAACAGGTTTACCCTATTATAGTCCGTTCCAGCTGCCGTTCTTCTTGGCATATTGTAGTATGTCTGACTTACCAAAGCTTGTACCTCTACAAGGATTGGCCTTGTTCCTTCTATGGAGCAGGCAACTACAGAACCAAATGCTCCTTCCGGCTTGCCATTTAACATAAACTCACTTGGATTGGAAACTTCGCGTAACCCTTCTGAGCGCATTTCAAATACACCCACTTCATTTGTGGAACCAAAACGGTTTTTCACAGCACGAAGCATTCGGTAAGATGCCTGATTATCCCCTTCAAAATAAAGCACAGTATCCACCATATGCTCAAGAACTCTTGGCCCTGCCACCGTTCCTTCTTTTGTAACATGGCCAACAATAAAGATACTGATGCCTTGTCCCTTTGCTAAATGCATTAATGCTGATGTTACTTCCCTTACCTGTCCAACACTACCTGGGGAAGAGGATACTTCTTCCTTAAACATAGTCTGAATTGAGTCAATAATTACAATTTCCGGTTTCTCTCTGCGGATTAACTCTTCTATTACATTAAGATTTGTCTCACTTAGCAGTTTTAAATCTCCTTGATAGTTATGGAGTCTTTCGGCACGCATCTTAATCTGTCTTAAGGATTCTTCTCCTGAAACATATAAGACGTCTCGTTTTCCCTCCACAAGATGCTGGCACATCTGTAGCAGTAAAGTTGACTTACCAATCCCCGGATCACCGCCTACCAACACAAGGGAACCAACTACGATTCCTCCGCCTAATACACGGTCAAACTCATGAATCCCCGTCTTCACACGATCCGTTTCATCTGTGGATATCTCCGCCAGCTTGCTAGGTTTTACATTTCCTAAGATCGTTGTTCTAGTGCCTCCTGAAGTCTTCTTAGCAACAGGTTCCTCTACAAATACATCCCAGCATTTACAGCCCGGACACTGACCAAGCCATTTACTTGATTCAAATCCACATTCCTTACAGTAAAATATTGTTTTTGCTTTTGCCATTTTAAATCCCTTTCTAAATGAAAAAAGCCTATAAATGTATGAGACACTTATAGGCTTTTATCTTATATACGAACTACACGAACTACGGTAGGTTCCTTTTCAGTTAAATCTGCACTAATTACAAGTTTACCACCTAAGTTAGTCTTCATCTTGCCGATATTAGTGTCATCAAGGTATACTTTATATTCTTTTTCCGCTTCTAATTCAAGAGTAATCTGAGTGGATGTGATACCTTCTACCTTAAATGTTAAATCATTTTCTTCCAAATCTAAATCAAATACAGAGGTTCCAGGTACTGACTCGTAAACGATCATACCGTTACGTTCTAATTTTGTAATCTCTTTAAAAGTTTTAACTTTATATAAATCCCCATTATGTTCAAAATCAGAAACTTTAGATTTTGAATCTAATTGGTAATTACCGAAGCTAAGAGTACCATTTTCTTCATTACGAATTAATTCTTCAATTACAGCCATATTAATATCCTCCTAATTTATCTTACCCATATTATAGTATAAGTCCATCTATATTACTAGTAAAATCTATTGGACAAACTGTGAATTTTATATTAAATTGCTAATAAAAGTCACTTTTAGTTTGTTTTGATTTCAACTTCGCACATAAATGAAATTTTGTTATCTTCTAGACTTACACGAACTAAATCCCCCGATTTAATCTTTCCAGCTAAAATCTCTTCTGCTAGTGGATCTTCAATATGAGTTTGAAGTGCCCTTCTTAATGGTCTTGCACCATAATTAAGTTCCTTATTCTGTTCAACGATATAGTCCATTACCGCATCATCATAAGTCAGGGAAATATCCATCTGGCCTTTGATACGGGTATTGATTTCTTTTAACATAATTGAAACAATCTTCTTAAGGTCATCTTTTACAAGGGCATGGAATACAATCACTTCATCAATACGGTTTATGAATTCTGGCTTAAATAATCGTTTTACTTCTTCCATTACGCCATCTTTCATATGCTTATAAGATGCTTTCTCATCTGTTTTTGTTGAAAATCCTAATAACTTAGGCTCAACAATTCTAGATGCACCTGCATTGGAGGTCATAATGATGATTGTATTTTTAAAACTTACTTTTCTTCCTTGAGCATCGGTAATATGGCCATCATCTAATACTTGTAATAGGATATTGAACACATCTGGATGAGCTTTCTCGATTTCATCAAATAAAATTACACTGTAAGGATTTTGACGAACTTTTTCACTAAGCTGTCCACCTTCTTCATATCCTACATATCCTGGAGGTGATCCAATAATCTTGGACACACTATGTTTCTCCATGTATTCTGACATATCAACTCGAATCATAGAATTTTCGGTACCAAACATTGCTTCACTAAGTGCTTTACTTAACTCTGTCTTACCAACACCTGTAGGTCCAAGGAATAAGAAGGAACCAATTGGTCGTTTTGGATCTTTTAGTCCTACCCTTCCTCTTCTGATTGCCTTACTAACTGCTGCAACTGCTTCATCCTGGCCAATGACACGTTCATGAAGTGTCTTTTCTAATGCCATAAGGCGCTTGCTTTCTTCCTCTTCCAGCTTCTGAACCGGAATCTTCGTCCAGCTTGAAATAATTTCTGCTACTTGTGTTTCTGTTACTACTAAATCATTTTCTTTACGTTTCTTGCTTTCTTCTTCTCGAAGTCTTGCAAGTTCTTCGCTATTTGCCTGCTGTTCTTTCTTGATTTCGCCTGCCTGCTCATAAGCTTCACGCTTAATTGCTGCTTCCTTGTCTTCTTCTAATTTGGAGTTGATGATTTCAAGTTCTTTAATTCTTGGCAATGTCATATAGGTGCTGAGTCGAACCTTACTGCATGCTTCATCAATAATATCAATCGCCTTATCAGGCAGATATCTGTCATTTACATAACGGCTGGACAACTTCACTGCTGCCACTAATGCATCATCGGTAATTCTCACTTTGTGATGCATCTCATAAGCTTCGCGAAGCCCTTTTAAGATATCAATTGTCTCATCTTCACTAGGTTCCTCCACTACGACTGGCTGAAATCTTCGTTCTAAAGCAGAATCCTTTTCGATATGCTTACGATATTCTTCTCTTGTCGTTGCACCAATTAATTGGATTTCTCCTCTTGCTAAGGATGGCTTTAATATATTAGAGGCATCGATGGCACCTTCTGCGCCACCAGCACCAATTATCGTATGGATTTCATCAATAAATAACAGGATATTCCCATCATTCATTACTTCTAAAATTACTTTCTTAATACGTTCTTCAAATTCACCACGATATTTACTTCCTGCAACAATTCCTGATAAATCAAGGGTCACAAGACGTTTATCTTTGATGGTATCTGGTACATCACCTTCTACAATCTTTCTTGCAAGACTTTCTGCGATTGCAGTCTTACCAACACCTGGCTCACCAATCAAACATGGATTATTTTTTGTTCTACGGCTCAAGATCTGGATCACTCTTTGAATTTCTTCCTCTCTGCCTATGACAGGATCAAGCTTTCCTTCTCTTGCAAACTGTGTAAGGTCTCGACTGTATTGGTCTAGAGTAGCCGTAGAACTTTTTTGTTTTGCTTTATTTTTATTTGACATATATTCTGATTTCGCAACATTTGGATCATGACCAATAGCTGTCAAAATATCAATATATACCTTTTGTACATTGATTCCTAATGTATTTAACAAACGGACTGCAATACAGTCTGTTTCTTTTATTAATGCTAGCAAGATATGTTCGGTACCGACTTTGGCACTCTTAAGTCGTGAGGCTTCCTTTTCACTTAATAGAAGAATTCTTTTTGCCCTAGGTGTAAAGTTATCAGACTCCAACATTTCAATATTTGTATTTGGAGCAATTAACTGATTTACAAGGTCAATAATTTTATCCTCTTCCACTCCATGTTCTTCTAATACTCTTGATGCTACGCCAGAACCACCAACCAATCCAATCAGGAGATGTTCTGTTCCAATATAATTATGCGATAACCTGTAAGCGGCATCTGTTGCAATTGCGATGGCCTCTTTGGCATCCTCTGTAAATCTCTCTTGCATTGTTCTTCCTCCTACTTCTCGTTATTTTCACTTTATCTTCTAACCCTTTTACTTTTCCAGTTCCGGAAGCACGTCATTTAAATACTCTGCCCTTAACTTATCCCTTACCTTGCTTCCCACATATTTGCCTTTTTGGCACTGTAAGGAATATGGCTGACAGACAATCATGGCATTGTAAATATTAAATGGCGTTTGAAATCCTATAATATCAGTATCGACACCAAATTTGATTTGAGACAGTAATGTCAGCGCATCTTTGGAGTTTATCTGTTTTGCATACTTAAGTACGCCATAGGATCGATACACCTGGTCTTCAATCTCATCATAGTTATTTGCCAGGACGTACTCTCTGCGTTTTCTTTCCTGTTTGACCACCTGCAGTGCAATATTATCTAAATTGCTGATAATATCTTCCTCTGTCATTCCCATGGTCTTCTGATTTGAAATCTGATATAAGTTTCCGTTGCTTTCGGTCCCTTCTGTGTAAAGACCTTGTAAGGTTACACCATACTTGGTAACTTCTTCAGCCAGCCGCTTCATCTTTCCGGCCCCTGCCAATGCAGGCAGGAACAGAAGATAAGACACTTTCATCCCTGTACCTGCATCCGCCGGACTCGAGGTAAGGTATCCATATTTTTCGCTAAATGAAATGCCAAGCAATTCTGAAGCATAGTCATCCATTGAATTTGCCTTTTCATATGCCTGCTTCATATCCATTCCACCTACTAAAGACTGTATCTTCAGATGGTCTTGGGCATTGATCATGATGGAAGAAGACTCATCCTCTGACACCACAAGCCCACTACATTGTTTCTTGGCAGCCAGCTCTTTTGTAAGGATTTGACGTTCTACCATGGCTAACTTCTCTATCTCGCTTAATTCACCTAGATTACACCCTAGATACTTTTGCGTTTCATCGGAATAGTCTTTAAATGTATGAAGTACTTCTTCCACTAACTGTATGGCATCGCTGTCTGTAATCTTTTTGGAAAATAAATATTTATCCATGTTCCGGGACAATCGCACTCTGCTGGCAAATACTACGTCTGAGCTTTCACCCTGCATTTCATACCACTTAGACATTACGTGACTCCTCCTTTGCCTTAAGAGCACGAATTTGATCCCGTAAATCCACTGCCTGATCAAATTCTTCCTTTTCTATTGCATCCTGCAGCCGAATGGAGAGTCTGTCTATTTCAGATAAATCATTGATGATCTTATCCGTCTGACTAACAAAGCCTTTTGGGCGTTTGCCAATATGACTAGTTGCACCATGAATTTGTCTGAAGCTCTTTTCTAATTGTTTTCCAAAGCTTGTATAGCACTCAGCACATCCAAACTTTCCCCCTTGTAAAAAAGCATCATATGTCATACCACAACGTTCACATTGAATCACGGCTTCCAACTCATCCTCCTTTACTGTGGGATTACTTGCACTATAGTTTCCTAAAATACTAGATAACAGACCACCTAAAGATAGTTCCTTGCTCCCTTTTGATAGACCAATTTCAAAATCAGCAGCTTTCGCGGCACATTCCTCACACAAATGCTGTTCCTTCTTTATTCCATTTATGATTTCAGTATAATAAATGATTGCCTGACGCTTTTTACATTTATCACAGAGCATATGAATACCCCTCCTAATGTTTCGCTACTTATTCATATCCGTAATCGTCATAAATTCCATCAATCAGGCCGTGTATTTCCTCTCTCTTAACACCTCGGCAAGCTGCCTTGGCTAGCAACACCTTTAACTTCTCTTCTAATTCCATCTTTGCTTTAAAAGCATCTGCATCAATGGCGATTACAGCACCTCTTCTTCGGTCAAGTTTTAAATATCCTTCTTGACGTAAAATGCCGTATGCTTTGTTAACTGTATGCATATTAATTCCAATATCATCAGCGAGGTCACGCACGGAAGGAAGATTTTCCCCTTCCCTAATTTCGGAATTGGCTATTCCAATTATAATCTGGTTATATAACTGCATGTATAATGCTTCATCACTGTTAAAATCAATACGCACTATCACTTAAAGATCGCCTCCGTTTATTATATTTGTTATACATAAAATATAACAAATAATTCATTTAACTTCAAGTAGTTCTCTACACACTATTATTATATTAAAACCAGGTAAATTATAGCCATTTCAAACTTAAACAAAACTTCTTATTTTATATCTTATGTATTCTGCATCAAATGTTACCATTCTATACGTTAATTTCTAGTTTTCTTACAAGCTCCTCCCCTCTTTGACTTAATTTATAGCCAAAGGGCCATATCGCTTCCTTAGCGACGGCCCTTTACTCAAATTCTTTCGTATATCCTTTTGATTTCATATATAGTCGAATTACGCAAATCAAAAGCATAGTAATCACACCCGCACATACACCAATGATCAGTCCTAGTTTTTGAACTTCGTCATTATATTCCTTAACAGAGACCATGTCTTCCTCGGTGATCAGGTTGCTTTCCTCTTTACCTTGAACAAAACGCTGCAGTGTCCCTTCTTTCTGATCATACATATAAAATCCAGGTTCACTGCTTTGGTATTTTGCATATACCAGATACATGTCTTTATCTTCTTGGTCTTCCAGCTGATATGCATCCACATTCTTCTGATTGATTGTGAGTGCTACCGATAGATATCCCTTTGGCATGCTTCTTAAATTTGTAGCGGAAACAAATTCATAATCACTAAAACGATTTCCCTGCTCCTTGTCCCCCTCTGGCTCTGGACTCTTGGATGGCTGGTTTTCTGATATATCCTGCCCTTCCTTGTTCTCTCCCGGCGCAGCCGATGCTTTTGGAGTTGCAGCAGAACTTTGTATGTCTCCTCTTGTTACAACTATATTATAATCCTTTGTTCGCTTTGTTTCACTAGTAACTGTTATAACTATGTTATTTTCGCCCACCAATAACTTATCTGCACCTTTTATGGTAACTTTGGAATTAGCATTTTCAGGCGTCGCAAGTACTGTTAAAGACTTTACTTCTTGTGGCACTGTCATCGTATAAGATGTTTCGGACTTGCTAAACTTCTTGTCTAGCGTTCCTTCTTTTATAACAAGAGAAGATAAATTTTTGTTGCCGCTCTTCTCTGTTCTCTCTCCAATACTAACTTGCAATACATTTTTTGAAACACTTAGCACATTACCATTTGAATTGTAGACAAGGGGAGTTCCTTCGATCCATATCCTGCCCACCTTGGTATCCATTGCCTTGAATTGCAGAATATATTTCTTCGTAGCATTGCTTTCTGTTCCTGCATCACTAATTGTAATCTCACCGTCTGCTTCTTCAAACATGCCATTTTCAGAAGAAAACTCCATGCAGTCAGTGTCATATTTAATCTTTGTGCTTACTTCTCCAATCTTGTTAGTACTAGAACTCTTTAACGTTACCGAAACAGAGAACGTGTCTCCAATCTGGATCGTATCAGAAAGTGAAGCTAACGTTATCGACGCACTTGACGCCATAACGATCTGTTGTTTATTCCCTATAATGCTTCCCAGTAAAACAATCGCAAGCATCATAACCTTTAGGTCCCTTACCTGTATTTTCACTATCGAATGCTCTCCTTCTTTTGCGTTATAGTACGATTTTACCCAATTATACACTTAAAATCAATGCAAAGGTAGCATAGACTTTGGCTCATTTCTTACAAAAATAACAAAAATCTGATCAACCAGAAGCAATGGCTGACCAGATTTTTTATTGTGTTATTTTGTTCTATTCACTGTGGTCGTGTACGTCCTTGTTTCTCCATTTACCGCCTTTACCTTTGTGGTAAATACCGTAGTCCCCACTTGCAGTGTATAATTAGAGCCTGCTGTAATTGTCTTTGCAGATCCTGAATTATATTTTGCAGTGATTGTAACGGTTGCTTTCGAATGAGCTGCCGTTGGCTTTACTTTGATCGTCCCTACACTATTAATCGTAAATGTCTGTGCTGTATTGTCTGGATAAAACTTATTCGCTCCTGTTGTTGTAGTTGACACAAGTACTGCATTATTACTTGCATTTACAATTTGCAACTCGGAGACATAATTATTAAAACTGCTTTTATAATACGTTTCTAAGCTATCAGGATACGTACTCACCTTAGTTGGAAGAGTACCTGATTTAAATACTGGAATTTTAAATACCATCGGGATATCTAAGTTTCCAATATCATTATATCCTTTATATGTTTTACTTGCTTCACTTGCTGGTGCCTGCACGTTAGTCATATATTGATGATTGTGTGTACTATAGCTTGAAACATTGAATTTTTGAAGATATAGCGTATCTTGTCCTGCTTCGATATAGCCTTCTCCAATAAACTTGGCTCCGCCCATGATTGCCTTATACTGATTATTCCATGGAATAAACATTCTTTGGTTTTTAGATGAACTGCTTGAGCCTGTCTTTGCATACTGCAGCCCTTTTGCTACTGCATTTCCAGAAGCCGAATCACTTGCTCCGATATTGAAGAAATTATAATATCCCTCATATCCTTTTAGTGTTCCTGTTGCAGAATTAGAAAATACAAGCTTTCCATTGGATGTAGTCAGGATTTCCTGTTTACATCTTGCAATCAAATGCACTGGGCTTACTTTGGAATACTCTGCTGCATCTAAAAATGCATCTACATAAGACATGGTAATCTTCTTGCCTGCATCTGAAGTATAGGTAAATGTTGCATCTAATGGTGTCCCCTTTACCATTGCCTCACAAATTGCTTTTGTCTGTGTCTTTGAGTCATAACTTAATAATTCAAACTGGAACACTCCTGACGAAGTTAAGAAATTACGAGGATCCATATAGTATTCCACTGCCTCTATGGAAGTCGTTACCCAGTTTGGATAATCACATACCACCGGTGTGTCCTTAACATAATCAAAAGCACTTGTCATACGGCTGATCCATTGAGGTGTTGATTTCTGAACTACATTTTTTCCCTTTGTGGCTGTTTGTTTTTCAATACAGACATTCCAGTCGAGTCCGGTATTCATTGCCTCAAATCTCCAAGTCGGATGCTCTTTATGGATTTTTCTAAGAAGGACTTTATAATCGTCTGGGAAATTTTCCTCCTTTAGCATCTTTTCAAAATCTGCATCACTGATTACAAAGTTCTGTCCATTGGTTGTAGAACTGGATGGTTTTTGTGTCGGCGACGCTGTTGGCGCCTTAGTTGGTGCTTTGGTTGGTGACGCTGTTGGCGCCTTGGTTGGTGCTTTCGTCGGTGCTTTA
>JAUNJY010000029.1:5897-54298 GCA_030535455.1 bacterium | reverse complement strand
AGAATAGAGAGAATATAAACAGTCATATATTAGATCAAAAATTGAGAATGAATGGTTCTTTATAAGAGGGAAAAAAACTTCTGTGATAGAAATAATATCACAGAAGATTTTTTGTTACCTAATTAATTATTTATTCTAAAAAATGAGAACCCCATTGGCACA
The DNA here is from genome assembly GCA_030535455.1 of bacterium. Classification (GTDB taxonomy): domain Bacteria; phylum Bacillota; class Clostridia; order Lachnospirales; family Lachnospiraceae; genus KM106-2. The sequence goes on along the minus strand of JAUNJY010000029.1, from coordinate 54,136 downwards.
TAGACTCCATTAATGGAAGAAGAGACTTCCCCTTTTCAGAAAGACTATATTCAACTTTTGGAGGGATTTGCGGATAATCTATTTTGGACATATGAACAAGCAGTATCTTATTATAAATTTACGATCATTAATTATATTGGATTTCATGATAAAGGAATGCTGTTAGCAGGCGGATGTGGAGATACAAATGGAAAGCCACAGATAGATAAAACAAATTATTTACAGCAAGCTTATAAATTTGGGAAAGAGATATATAGAACAAAGTAATTGTTAATTTTGCTAAATATTAAATTATGTGAATATTTCATACATATTATATTTAATATTATGCTATAATGCCACTATACAAAAGCAAAGAGGTGTATAAAATATGTCTAATAATAAAGTAAATACGAATAAAATGGAAACATCACCTGTTTTCAAACTAATTATTCAAATGGCTATCCCGCCATTAATATCTATGTTTATGCAATATTCTTATAATCTTGTAGACTGCATATTTGTTGCACAAATTAATGAAAAAGCTTTGACTGCAGTCTCTCTTGTTTTTCCCATCACCACACTAATGTCTGCCGTTGCAATTTGGATTGGAGTAGGCGTTAATGTTCTAATCAGTACCAAATTAGGTTGTAAAGATCAAAATGGAGCAAATAATATTGTTACAACGGGAGTTTTGGTTGCAACTGTGGTAGGTGTTATTTTAAATGTTATTGTTCTGCTTATTGCAAAACCGTTTATTTCATCTTTTACGAATGACGATGAAATAATGAAATTAGCAATACATTATTTATCTGTTTTTGCATTTACAGGCATCCCTTGTACAGTACACCTATGTATTCAAAAGATTATCCAAGGAACCGGAAATATGCTTGCACCCATGTGGTTTCAAATTGCCGGAGTAGTATTTAATTTCATTTTTGATCCTATTTTAATATTTGGGTATTTTGGTTTTCCAAAGCTTGGTGTATACGGAGCTGCCGCAGCCAGTGTTGGCGGATATATTGTATCTATGATACTTGCATTTTATGTACTATTATTTTGCAAGCAAAAAGTACAATTAAAAGTAAGAGAGTTCCCATTTAGCAAAAGTTATGTAAAAGAAATATTTGTATTAGGATTTCCTTCTTTCGTTATGAATGCACTTGGTGCTTTTATGACTTATTTTACAAACTCTATTCTTGTTGTATATTCTACAACCACAGTTGCCTTTTTTGGTGCATATTTTAAAATACAGCAAGTTGTTACTATGACTTTAAACGGATTGATTCAAGGATGTATTCCTGTTATGAGTTATAACTATGGTGCAAAAAATGAAAAACGTCTTCGAGAGGTTTTTCGATGTGGTACTTGGATTAGCATTATTTTAACGGGTATAAGTATTTTGCTATTATGGAGCTTTCCGGCTCAAATATTAAAAGCATTCAATGCTTCTTCTAATATGATGTCATTTGGAATTACAGCTCTTCGAATTATGTGTTCAAGCTATATATTTGCGGCTGTTTCCACCATGATTGCTTCGTTTATGCAATCGACAAGAAATGTCGGAATCAGTGTACTAATTAATTTATTTCGTCAATTCCTGTTTCTATTTCCTTCTATGTGGCTATTCTCAAACATATGGGGAATTAATGGTGTCTGGATATCCTTTGTCATAGCAGAAGTGCTTACATTCTTATGTGGAATTATATTTTATAAAAAAAGAAGTATTCATTTAAATTAAGTGTATGGTCAACATAGTCCAGCAAAAATGCCTATTTTGTATGAACTTATGCAAAGGAGGCATGGAAACGCCTTGGAGTATTAGCCAGTGAAATGGAATCAGGAGAGAGAAGCAGCGGGACAAGAGTTCTCTTACTATTAAATATCAGAGACTAGTATACAGAGATAAGAAGAGTCCTTAATCTGAAATTTGAATGTAGCACAACTTTTAGTTTGTTAAGCACGATAATTGATAAATATGAAAAACCATCTGTGGGGAGTCATTTCTCACAGATGGTTTTTTCTAGTTTATGAATAAAGATTGAAGAATAAATAGGAGAATCACAAATGAAAAGTTAATTATGGAGAACATAATAATATATCTTTTCACTTTTTCAGGATTGTGTTTCTTAAACTCACTAAATGTAATCAAACTAGCAAGGGATGCAATAAGCGTTCCGCATCCGCCAATGTTCACAGCAGGCAGTAGGCTTGCATAGTCACCCGTAAAGTGAGAAAGCAATACCGCACTTGGAACATTACTGATGAACTGACAGGATAAAATTCCAAACAATAACGTATTCTTAGGAAGCAAGTACTCAAAGAAACTACTAACAGTAGGAATACGTGCCATATTACCACTGAAAACAAAGAATACACAGAATGTAGCAAGTAGCGGATAGTTCACTTCTTTAATGCTATCTTTATCTAAGAATAATAATGCAATCGTAATAACAACAGTGCCTAAAGTGTAAGGAACAATACGAAATACGATTAAGATACTTGCAATAAAAAGAATAGTGTAAATAAAAGTTCTCTTGGTATTTAATACATAGTATTCAGTATTTTTAAGTGTTAGTGGTATCGGTTTGACAAATAGGCAGCAGATTACAATTAAAACGGTAGCCGCTAAAAAGCTTGGCAACATGATCTTCACAAACTTCATCGTATCAATTCCATAGTAAGAATACAGATACAAGTTTTGTGGATTACCAAATGGAGTAACCATGCCCCCTAGATTGGCGGCAATATTTTGCATAATAAAAGTAAACGCCATATGTTCCTTATTATCAGTACTGCTAAGAACATAGTAACCCAGAAGCAAGAATGTTAACAATGCCATATCATTTGCAAGAAGCATTGATCCAAAGAACGTAATAAATACAAGTCCTAATGTTGCATTTCGAGGGTTATGGAGCTTTAGGACTATATTTTTACTAAGGATCTCGAAAACATGGATATGAGAGAATGCAGATACAACGGCTAAGGTACAGAACAGTGTAGCTAATGTTCTCCAGTTAAAGTAACCTAGATAGCTTGCATCAACAGGTATGAAAATACATGTAATAAGCATTGCAATGATTGCAATTGTGAGAACAAACTGCCTTTTTGAAAATTGAATAATGTTAGTAAGAATGTTCTGTAAAAAAGAACTGTTCTTATTATCTATTGGAATAGCAACAGTAGAGTCATTTTGATCTATGTATAAATTGCTTTTCATAAGTAACCTCTTTCTTTATTTAATGTAATACCAAAGATAGATTGTAGCAGAGGAAATAAAAAATGCAAGATTTTCACCGAAAAAAGTCATTTGGTATGTTATGTGAATACAAATGTGGTTATGTTCTGGTGAGAAAGCAGTGTGTTTTTCTTGGGATTTTCGGGAGATATAAAATCAAGACGGATATTTCAACAAATCCGAATTTATCCCACCAATGGAATGTTAGAAAAAAATGCGTTACTAATATCTTTTGATATACAGATTTGTTATAATTATTTTGTGAAATTTTACCGTGTCAAAAACTTTTGACATCGCGAAATTACGCAATGTCAAGGAGGTTTGATAGACAAATATTATCTGGTTGGATAGGATTGATTTGAAGAGATATCCAGACAGATGATATAATTAGAAGGAGGAAAAATGGAACTTGGAAATCAAATTAAGAAGTACAGAACTCAACTGAATCTCTCTCAGGAGGAACTGGCTAGTACAATATATGTGTCAAGACAAACCATTTCTAATTGGGAGAATGACAAAAGTTATCCGGATGTTAACAGTTTGATTCGCTTGAGTGAGGTGTTCGATATCTCTTTAGACATTCTTATAAAAGGAGATATATTAGTTATGAAAGAAGAAATCAAAGAAGAAGACATTAAAACATTTGGTAAAATTGGTAACATATTAACGATTCTGTTTGTTATCATGATTGTTTCCGCAGTACCTCTTTTTTACTTTGGTAAAATTGGGGGAATTGTCTGTTGGGCGACGATTGCTGTTGCAACATTATATGTAGCAGGAAAGGTGGAAAAGCAGAAGAAAGAACATCATATTCAGACATATAAACAGATTGTCGCATTTATGGACGGAAAGTGTCTTGATGAAATTGAAAATACGAGGGAAGAAGGAAAAATGAAATATCAGAAGTTTTTTCTAGTATTGTTTTCTGGTTTAGTAGGACTTTTGGTATGTACTTTCATGGGATTTCTTATTATTTGGTTAAAGTAAAAAGATAAGACTAAAATTTAAGTGGGGAAAGCATTATTATCAGAAAATCCAATATAAAGACTGATTACGGATTTGGAAACGGCAAGTCGTATTTGATTGGATGTGTGTTCGGATTCTCAAAGTATTGCATTAAAAAGTGTAAGTATTCGGGGGTCACCATGGCTCACGGATTATTTGATTTCTTGAATACAGTAACAATAATACTGATTGTAAAATAAGAGTATTTTTACACCGACAAATTAAATTTTAATATGGAAGGTATAAGCCGGAAAGCAAAAGATTTCCGTTAAGTAGAGTAGATCGTACCATTCTAGAGACATTAGAGTAAGCGTATTATCATAGTTTACATAAAGCTAATAAAATACTTAGAATAAAAAAGGTTACCAATAGTAATATATTTGTATCCTTTTTTATTTGCGCACTTTTGGGTTTTGTCCATGATAACAGGTGTGACCATGCCCCCTAGATTAGCAGCAATATTTTGCATGATAAAAGTAAAGCCCATATGTTCCTTATTATCCGTACTACTAAGAACATAGTAACCCAGAGGCAAGAATGTTAATAATGCCATATCATTTGCAAGAAGCATCGAACCAAAGAACGTGATAAACACAAGTCCTAATGTTGCATTTCGAAGGTTATGGAGCTTCAACACGATATTATTACTAAGAATCTCGAATACATGGATATGAGAAAATGCAGATACAACGGCTAAGGTGCAGAACAATGTAGCTAATGTTCTCCAGTTAAAGTAACCAAGATAGCTTGCATCCACAGGTACGAAAATACATGTAATAAGCATTGCAATGATTGCAATTGTGAGAACAAACTGCCTTTTTGAAAATTGAATAATGTTAGTAAGAATGTTCTGTAAAAAAGAACTGTTCTTATTATCTATTGGAATAGCAACAGTAGAGTCATTTTGATCTATGTATAAATTGCTTTTCATAAGTAACCTCTTTCTTTATTTAATGTAATACCAAAGATAGATTGTAGCAGAGGAAATAAAAAATGCAAGATTTTCACCGAAAAAAGTCATTTGGTATGTTATGTGAATCAAATATGATTATGTTCTGTTGAAAAAGCTGTGTATTTTTTTCTTGGAATTTTCGGAGGGGTAAATTGAAATCATAGTTGGGAGACTTTTTTGTGTTGTTAAAAATCGATGATTAAATACCTGATATTCAAGAGTTATTACAAATTTCAAATCCTGCGATTTCATATATTCTAAATTCTCTTGAAAAAAAGTCATACATTACTAGAGAAATTAATCCGAACAACAAACGAAAATTTACGATTAGTGCTACACCGGCGGTCATTGAAGCATAAGAGGAATCTGTACGGAAATGCAATGATATGTGGAAGTGGTTGAAAAAAAGCAAGATTTATAAAAAAAGTTGTTAAGCAGACATAAAGGCGTGTGCTTAACAACTTTTTTAGATTTATTAGGAAAGTTCTCTTATGAGCCCTTCCCCTCATGACTGAGGAGAAGGGGAGTTGAAGCGGAGAGGGCACTTTCATATGTGCATAATAATTAATTTCCAAGTTCACGGACTTTGGTCTGCGGAACGTCTACTTTAATCTTCTACATCGAAGTGATCCAATACAGTTTCTTTTTTCTCTGGTTTAGAATCGCCATGTTTTACAAATAGCATGGTAATGAATGCGAGACCTGAAAATAATACTGCATACGGAAACAGTGTGTGGTAGGATACATGCTCTAATAAGAAACCGGATAGAATTGGAGTTACAACCTGAGCTGCCATGGAGAAGGTGTAATAGTAACCGGTATAGCGGCCAACATCGCTAGCGGTGCTAATTTCAACGACCATTGGCAGAGAGTTCACATTAATTGCTGCCCAGGCAAAACCAATAAGTCCGAAGAAGATGTTCATGGTGAAATGATAGGTTCCATAAAAACCGGCACACAGATAACACAGAATTAGCATGGAAACACCAATAAGAATGGTTTTTTTACGTCCAATCTTACTTGAAATCAGACCAATTGGAATGTAACTAATAATAGCACACACGGTAGAGACAATTAGACTGTTGGCGTAAGCACCATTTTGAATTTCCCATACATGTGTTGCATAACGTGAGAAAGCAGTGGTGACTGCATTGTAAGCAATGAACCAGAGTGAAATGGAAGCAAGCAAAAAAAGTAAACTTTTTTTTACGTCTTTTGGAAGATCAGCTGTACTTTTTGGCCCATCAGCAATGGTGGCATCATCTTCTTCAATAACCAAACGAAGCTTCTTTTCTTTAATCGTGGAAAAAAGAATCAGAACACAGATAACCATGAGTCCGGCAATTGATAAAAATAATGGGGTATAATCTGGTCTGAGACCATTGCCTACAAGCGTTTTAATCATGATGAGTGCATAAACGCCACCAACGGCTCCCATTAAATTGATGATGGCATTGCCTTTGCTGCGAAGAGGCTTCGGTGTTAAGTCTGGCATCAGTGCAACTGCAGGAGAACGGTACAGTCCTAAAGAAATCAGTAACATAAACAGTGTAACTACAAAAAGTACAAGGTTTTGTGATTTGTCCGCAACAGGTAAAATCATTAAAAAGATAACGGAAAGTGTTGTTCCGACTAAGATAAATGGCATTCTTTTTCCAATGCGTGTATCGATTTTGTCCGATAGGGCACCGAAGAAAGGCAAAAGAAATAGTGCAAGCACATTGTCTGCGGCCATGATGACACCAGTGATTGTTTCCTTCATATAAAAGGTGTCTTTTAAGATGAGTGGTATGATAGTATCATACATCTGCCAAAAGGCACTGATGGACATAAATGCCAATCCAATCAGAAGGGTTCGTTTACTATTAAATTTCATAAAAAAATACCTCCATATTTGTTATTGTTCTATGTATAGTGTTCAGTATAAAGGAAGTGGATAAAAATAGCGATAGAATAATGTGAAATAATAGTAAAAAATAGCGAATATCAGTGAAATTTAGCACAATAGAGTTTATGCACTTCTGGTCAACTGGGGGAGAATTGATAGTATACTAGGGAAGCTTTTTAAGTGTGTAGATATGTGCCTCCATAAGTACGATTTCGTACTTATGGAGGCAATATAAATATTTCAAATAAATTACAAAAAATTAACTGCGTTTTTACGGAGACGGCAGGACTTTATCACAAGCTGAATGTAGAGCTTGGTTTATCAGACAGTATTTCGGATATTTTGTATACACTTTATGCTAATGGAGGTAACTATCCGCTCATGGAGCTTCGTGAAGAATTGAGTATGCCTAAACAAACAATCAATTCCGCACTGAGAGGTCTGAAAAAGGACGGTATTTTGTTTCTAGAGCTTTACAGTGCACGAAACAAAAGGGTTATCCTCACAGAAAAAGGTTGGGAGTATTGCAAAGGCACTGTTGCCCATATTTTTGAGATGGAAGAGGTTGTGTTTGCAGAATTTTCGGCTTCTGAACTGGAAGCATTTGTGACGTTGCACAAGAAATATAATGCTGTAATCAGCAAATATCTCGAGGAAGGAGAAAGACATTGAAAGATATTCCTAATTTCGACCAATTCGTAAAAGTAGAGGAAATAAACAAAGGATGGTCAAAAGATAAAAAATATTATGTAGAAACTAAGGATCAAGAGCGATTGTTGCTTCGCATTTCTGCTGTTTCTGAATATGACGAGAAAAAGAAAGAATTTGAAATTATGAAGAAGCTGGCAACTGTAGGAGTCAATATGTCCCAGCCTATTGCTTTTGGGATTTGTGATGACGGAAAGAGTGTCTATCAATTATTATGCTGGGTTGATGGCGAGGAAGCTAAGGAAGTATTGCCGTCACTTTCGGTAAAAGAGCAGTATGATTTTGGCTGGGAAGCCGGACAGATGATGTTAAAAATGCAGAAAGCAGAAAGCTATCCTGCTTCATTAGAATGGATGAAGATTTATGGAGATAGAGTGGCAAAGGATATTACAGAAAATGGCTCATGCAGAGAGAATGAAGAATAGTCTATAGTATTAACTCTTATAAAGAAAACACTCAAATTAAAATTTATATATAGAAGTACTAAGCCGGAAATTAAAAGATTTGGGATTTGATTTTATCCAAAGCTTAGAGACTTTGTCGACAAGCTGAGCAGCTATGAATATAAGAATTTCATAGCTGCTTTTTTCTCGCACAATAACAAACTACTATTTATGAGCCTCACCCCATTCGCACATAGCTGAAAGTATAGGTAAAAGGGATTTTCCTTTTTCGGTAAGACTGTATTCAACTTTTGGGGGGATTTGAGGATATTCGTATCGCTCAACTAAGCAATCGGCTTCTAATTCTTTTAAGTTGGTTGAGAGTGTTTTGTAAGTGATTTTACCTAAAATACGTTGCAGTTCATTAAAACGAACTACTTTATTTTTTCCTAGATTATAAATAATTAGAAGTTTCCATTTCCCAGATAATAAAGAAAGTGTATAGCCAAAATAGGTATCTTGTTGATCTTGTGTATATGCCATTAATACTATCCTTTCAGGTAGTACCACTCTTTATAGTGCGTACTATTTTTTTAGTAATCGTAATTATATAATATATTTCATAAATAGAAAAGGTGTATATTTACTCAAACTGCACACTTTCACATTAGAAAGGTTTGAAATTTATGAAAGAAATATTTGAATATGTAGAAATGAAGCATTTTAGAGCAAAAAATCGTTTATTTCGTTCTGCAACGTGGGAAAGCCTGGCAAGTGATGAAGGGTTTCTAAATGATGATATATACAAAATATATGAGGAATTAGCAATGGGTGGAGTTGGAACAATTGTGACCGGATTAACCGATGTCTCCCCATATGATTGGTCGCTTGTGGGAAACATGCGCCTATGTAGTGATTGTCTAATTTCTGATTATAAAAAGTTGACTGATACGGTTCATAAGTATAATTGTAATATTTGGACAGAAATCAATATGAATGAATATATGCGCCCAGAATGGCGAATTGTGAAAGTAGGGATAAATGATTTGGTACAAGAAGACATTAAGGACATTATCAGCCTTTACAGAAATGCGTCTACCAGAGCAATAAAGGCTGGATTTGATGGAATTCAACTGCATTTGGCATATGACTGGTTCCTTAATCGCTTTATCAATCCTGCTTATAATCTAAGAACTGATTTGTATGGTGGAAGTACCGAAAATCGAGTACGTCTTATAAAAGAGATTGTACAGGCCATTCGAGAGGATAATCCGTTGCTTCACATATCAGCAAAATTTAGTTTCTTCGACGATAAAAATGGGAACTTTGCAATAGAAGAATGTGTTTTGGTCTGTAAGGAGCTTGAAAAGGCTGGAATTGATTCATTAGAGGTTCTTGGTGGACATAGCTCAAAGGAAAAAGGAATAAAACATGAAGCCTGTTATTTAGACCTTGGAAAAGCAGTGAAAAATGAAGTGAACATTCCTATCATACTTACTGGAAATAATCACAGCATTGAACATATGACCAAGGTGTTAAACGAAGAAAATATTGAATTTTTTGGTTTAAGCAGACCGCTTATTAGAGAACCGAATTTGCCAAATAGATGGAGCAATGGAGATAAAACACCAGCAAAATGCGTTTCCTGCAGTATGTGCTATACCACTTATGGGAAGAGATGTATTTTTAATAATATTAAATAGTGGATCATAAAAGCTCCTGTCAACATGGCAGGAGCTTTTCTTGTTGACAAAGTCGACAAGCTTTGGATGAAATCAGGATTTCATCCAGTACCATACAAATTTGGAATAGAGAGATGTATTTTTGTTAGTCAAATTTTCTGTCGTATAACAATGCCGCGATTAGCACTACCAAGCAAGAACCACAATTATGCACTAAGGCTCCTGTTGTGGGATTTAAAATCCCAGTAACAGACAGGATGATTGCTACAAAGTTGATTGTCATTGATAAACTGATTGCAAATTTTATTGTATTTACTGTTGCGTTAGAAAGCTTCTTTAAGTAAGGAATTTTGGAGATATCATCACTCATAAGTGCAATATCAGCGGCTTCAATAGCAATATCACTACCCATACTACCCATTGCAATACCAACAGTGGCTAATTTAAGTGCAGGTGCATCATTTACACCATCACCAATCATACAGACAGTATTTTGCTGTTCTTCTAGCATTTGAATGTTTTTAACTTTTTCTTCTGGCAGAAGATCTGACCTGACTTCCGTGATGCCTACTTGTTTTGCAAAGTAATCAGCAGTTTTGTTGTTGTCGCCAGTTAGTAGAACTGTTTTTGTATGCATTTTATTAAGTCTGCTCACCATGTCAGCAGCTTCTGGTCTTAATACATCTGACAGGCCAATAATACCGATACAGCCTTCTTTTGTTGCAATGATTACAGATGCCTTTCCTTGTGTTCGAAGTAAGTCAAGTTTTCCTAAAGTGTCAGGATCAAGGAAGATGTCATTCTCGGACATAAATTTTTCATTACCGCAGTAGACAGTTTCCTGTTCTATTGTAGCGATAATCCCTTTTCCGGCAGACATTTTGAAATTAGTGCATTCTGAAAGTGATATATTTTTTGTATAAGCAAATGTGGTGATTGCTTTCCCCAGTGGGTGTTCGCTTTTAGATTCAGCAGATGCAGCAAGCATCAGTAATTGAGTTTCATCTTGATAATTGTGACATGGAATAATATCACTTACATCAAGTTTACCAAATGTGAGTGTTCCTGTTTTATCAAAGGCAATCGTATCTACCTTTCCCATTTTTTCAAGTGCATCACCGGATTTGATAATAACACCATGTTTGGTTGCCTGACCGATTGCTGCCATTATGGATGTTGGAGTAGCAAGAACCAGTGCACACGGACAGAACACAACAAGTACGGTTACAGCTCGGACAATATCTTTTGTAATTATGAATGTAACAATGGCAATCAGTAGTGCTACAGGTACAAGCCAGCTGGCACATTTGTCTGCAATTCGTTGTGAAGGGGCCTGGTTATTTTCGGCATCCTGTACCATTCGAATTAGCTTTTGAAGGGAACTGTCTTCGCCTACTTTGGTTGCTTTTATATCAATTGAACCAAATCGATTTAGTGTGCCGCAAAATACATTGTCTCCCATTTCTTTATCAACAGGTAAGGACTCACCGGTCATAATAGATTGATCAATGGAAGTCTCACCTACAATAATTATTCCATCCACTGGGATTGTTTCTCCGGGTAGGATACGGAGGATATCATCTTTTTGAATTTCCTCAGCTGAAATCATCTGTTCTTTTCCATTTATGAGTTTCCGTCCCTGAGTGGGAGCAATGTTTATAAGCTTTTGAAGTCCTTTTTTTGCACGGTTTGTAGTCATTTCTTCAAGAAGTGCACCGAGTGCCATGATAAATGCAACTTCACCAGCAGCGAACAAATCACCAATTGCTATGGCAGCAAACATAGCAATTGTAATGAGTAATGCGGAGGAGATTTTGCTGATCCCTTTGTTGTGAATAATTCTCCACACGGACAAATAGAGCAGTGGAATGCCGCTTATAATTACAGTAAGCCAGGCTGGATCAATTGGCAGAACTATATTTATTCTGGGTAATACAAAACTTAGAAACAGGAATACTCCACCAACAAGAGTCATAGGCATTCCTGATAAAATACTATTTATTTTTTTTAACATAAATTCATTCCTTTCCTTTGATTGAAATAAATATTTTGTTATGATACAGTGTATTCGATATCGTACATAATGTACGATTAAAGTATAGAAAATATATTTACAGATAGCAATAATCAGTATTCTTGATTTGTAAGATACGGAACAAAAATGTAAAAATGTATGGAAAGGAAATTCAGATGGATAGAAGACAGCAGAAGACCAGACAGTCAATATTTGACGCATTTAGCGTCTTATTAGAAACAAAACAATATAATCAGATCACAATACAGGAAATTATTGATCAGGCCAATATAGGAAGAAGTACATTCTATGCACATTTTGAGACGAAAGATGAATTGCTCAATACAATGTGTAAGGATATTTTTGATCATGTATTTTCTGCTACTCCTGAAGTTGAACAGACGCATGATTTTTCAAAGAACCCAGATAGTTTAGTTGCAATCATAGAACATATTTTATTCCATATATGGGATAAAAGAGATGATATTAGAAGAATTTTGAAAAGTCAGAGCAATTCTGTATTCATTGGATACTTGGAACAATACTTAAATGATACATTTCTAAGATATAAGAAGAATATACGAAAGGATATCCCCGTGGAGTACGCAGTATATATGTTATGCGGAGGATTTGCAGACACGGTAAAATGGTGGATGTCAGAAAAACATGAATATAGGCCTGATGAAGTGGCTGCGTATTATATGAAATATATAAATAACGTATTTGTACACTTAAATTAGAAAAGCTGGTCATATTGGGGTCATAAATCCTGGGTATACTAAAAAGAAAGATGTTTAAAGGAGTAGAAAATGACCACAAAGAGTAGAAAGATGTTATTAAAAGCACAACAAGGGGAACTGGATGCAGTAATCCTATACAAAAGGCTTTCCGATGCAATAAAAGATCCTGAATATAAAGAGATTTTTAAGAAAGTGGCAGCAGATGAAGGAAGACATGCCTCCATTCTAAAAGAATATACCAATCAGGTATTAAAGCCGAAATCATTGAAAGCTCATATGGTATTATTCATATATCGTGTGTGTGGCGCTAAAGTGACTATGAGACTGCTTGCAAAAGGGGAGATGGATTCTATTCCGGGCTATCTAAAATTGGTACAGGAGTTCCCAAATATTTCGTCAATTATCGAGGATGAAGCACGTCACGCAAAAATTGCAGAAAGCTATTTACAGAAAATCAGTTAAAAAATCTCTTGACCTAGAGTTAACTCTAACAGTTATAATATCCTATATTTAGATATACTATATATGTTAGTGTCAATTTATACTATAATTCACAGGAGATGAAAATATGTATTTAGAAAAAGTGAATGGTCCAGAGGACATTAAAAAGATTAATAAACAAGATTTACAGATATTAGCGGATGAAACAAGAGAGGCATTAATCCATAAAATTAGTAATGCAGGCGGTCATAGTGGCCCAAACCTTGGTATGGTGGAAATGAGTGTTGCAATGCACTATGTATTTGATTCACCAAAAGATAAATTTGTATTTGACGTTTCTCATCAATCCTATCCACATAAGATCTTAACAGGAAGAAAAGAAGCATTCCTTGATGCGGCTCATTTCGGTGATGTGACAGGGTATACCAATCCAAATGAAAGTGAACATGATTTCTTTACAATTGGACATACGTCGACATCAATTTCTTTAGCATTAGGCTTGGCAAAAGGTCGTGATTTAAATAAAAATGATGAAAATATCATTGCAATCATTGGTGATGGTTCTCTTTCTGGCGGAGAAGCGTTAGAAGCTTTAGATTACGCTGGAGAATATAATAAGAATTTAATCATCATTGTAAATGATAATGATCAAAGTATCGCGGAAAACCATGGTGGTATTTATAAGACATTAAAAGCATTACGAGAAAGTGGCGGAAAATGCGCAAACAACTTATTTGAAAGCTTTGGTTTAGAATATAAATATTTAGAAGATGGACATGATATTGAAAAATTAGTTTCTTTATTTGAAAGTGTGAAAGGCATCGACCATCCGATTGTTTTACACATTCATACGATTAAAGGAAAAGGACTTGCTTATGCAGAAGCGAATCGTGAAAGCTGGCATGCAGGCGGACCATTCAATGTGGAAGATGGTTCTCCTAAATTTGGAGATTGGACTCCAGATACAACCGTATTTGATAGCTTAGTAGAGTTAATTGACAATAATGAAAAAGCCGTAGTTTTAAATGCTGGAACGCCTATGGGACTTGGATTTGTGGAAGCGAATCGTGCAGAGTATGTGAAACGCGGACAATTTATTGATGTTGGTATTGCAGAAGAAAATGCAGTAGCAATGAGCAGTGGTATCGCAAAAAATGGTGGAACAGCTGTATTTGGAACCTTTGCACCATTCTTCCAAAGAACGTATGACCAGATGTCCCATGATTTATGCTTAAATGATAATCCTGCTACCATGTTAGTATTACAGCCTGGAGTATACGGCATGAATTCTAATACACATATTGGAATGTGTGATATTCAGATGTTTGCCCATATTCCTAACTTAATCTATTTAGCACCAACGACAAAAGAAGAATACCAGCAGATGTTTAAATTTGCAACGACTCAAAAAGACCATCCAGTTGGAATTCGAGTTCCTGGAAGCTTTGTATCTTCCGGTGAAAAAGATACTACAGATTATACAATCTACAACAAGAACAAAGTTGAAGTGAAAGGTTCTAAAGCTGCTATCATTGCAGTTGGTGTTATGATGCAGATGGCTTTAGAAACTGCGAAAAAGGTAAAAGAAGACACTGGAGTTGAAATTACAGTTATTAATCCTAGATTCTTAACTGGATTAGATGAAGCATTATTAAATCAATTAAAAGAAGATCATCAAGTAGTGCTTACTTTAGAAGATGGAGAATTAATGGGCGGATATGGCCAAACAATCGCTTCCTTCTACGGTGATTCTGATATGAAAGTTAAAAACTATGGAATTTCAAAAGCATTCCATACAGATTATGATGCAGACAAGCTGTTAGCAGAAAACGGAATGTCTGTTGAACAATTAGTAGCGTATATAAAACAATATATTTAGGATAAAGAACCGCTGTTCTCAAAATGAGAATAGCGGTTTTTTTAGTAAAAAAGACAAAAAGCCATATGGAATAAGTTTACAAATAAAACTGGTTGAGAGTTCAGCCAGTTTTATTTATGATAGAGACGTTGCATATTATTTTAAATTATAGTTAGTTAGGTAGAGGAAATAAGAAAGTATGAAAGCAGTGGCGGTAAAGTTAGGAAGACTATTCCTTGGTTTTTTATTATGTTCGGGAGCAACGGTAATGGCATTAAATTCAAGGTTGGGATTGGGACCATGGGACGTGTTGCATGAGGGACTTTCAAAAACCATAGGGATTACTATTGGACAGGCCAGCATCATGGTAAGTGTCCTGATCATTATAATCAGTTTGTGTATTAAGGTGCAGATTGGAATTGGTACGGTTTTAAATATATTTGCAGTTGGAGTATTAATTGATGGGATTAATGCAACCAAGCTGATACCAGTCAGTACAAATGTTATAATGGGAGTTATCATGATGGTGGCCAGCCTTCTTATGATGGGAGTGGGCTGTTATTTATATATTGGCTGTGAAATGGGATGTGGTCCAAGAGATGGGCTGATGATCGCCATTGTAAATAAAACAGGGAAATCCATCCGATTAATTCGTTTTTGCATTGAATGTACCGCTCTTATTCTAGGATGGTACCTTGGTGGAAAAGCAGGAATTGCAACGGGAGTTACCGTATTTGGCATGGGATATTTTATGCAGGCAGTCTTTGATTTCTTTCATTTTGACGTAAGTAAGTTAAATCATAGATCGATTGCATCGTATTTTAAAAAGAAAGGAAGAGAACTAGATGAAGATAGCAGTAATATCCGATCTGCATATTGATATAAATAAAAACCACAAAGTTGTGGAGGAACTAATCAGCCTATGCAAGAAGAAACAGGCAGAACTACTTTTGATTGCAGGAGATATCAGCGAACAGGCAGAAGTTACGATTGCCACAGTGCAAAGGATAAAAGAGGAACTTCTGTTTCCAGTGTACTATGTGCCGGGAAATCATGACATGTGGAATAAGCATGAGCCAACAAAGAAGACAGAAGACCTGTACAAGCTGTTTCTAGAAGATGAAAACTGTTTGTCATCTGGGAGCAAGCAGATTACAAAAGATACGACTCTGATCGGAGAGATCGGCTGGTATGATTATTCGTTTGGCAATGGAAGATATTCAAAGGAAGCATTTGATCAGATGAGCCATATGGATAGAACGTGGCAAGATTATAAGTATAACGACTGGGCAAAGGATAATCAGGCAAAGTGCCAGGAGTTTTTAGATAAGTTAGAACGACAGTTGAAGGCATGTAAGACGAAGAATAAGATCGTAATGACTCATATGGTTCCTATTGAGGAGTTTACCGTACAGGGAGCAAACGAGCTATGGTATTACTTTAATGCATTTATTGGAACGAATAAGCTTCACGAGCTTTATAAAAAGTATGATGTAGACTATGGCATCTGCGGGCATATCCATTATCGTAAGGCGCTTAAGAAAGATAATATTATGTATATCTGCCCTTGCCTTAATTACGATACGGAATGGGTAGGTAAGGAGAAAGATGTGGCAAAAGAATTAGAGGAATCCATGGTGATACTAGACATTTAGTTCACCATGGACCTATATATGCGTTATTATCGTTTTGAAAAGACTTCAACGGAGACGTAAGTACTATTTGTTATAGTAAAGAAATTATATGGCTGAAGTGACTGGTCTATAATCCTATAGTAAATAGTACAGGTTCCATAATGCGATGGAATTGGCCAGATCATACGATATGCTTTTTTCCAGTAAGCCGTGCGATACTGTTTTATATAGGGATCATAGTAGGTAATGGTTGTGTGCAGATAAAATACACTTACCAGAATATGAAATCTTCCACAATAAGGGTAACGGACAGGACTTTCAGAAGTGATTTCCTGAGTGTATCTAATTATATTACGTCTCTTGGCGAGAGGAAGAGGCAGGTATGACAATAGCTGTACAGGTTTATAAGCAAGGTTGTCATAAACAATGATATGGTTAGATTGAACGGAGGCTGTGGAAACCTTGGTAACTGCGTCTTCCTCAGGACGAATTTGGTATTGATAATGTATGGTAACGGTATTGGTTAATGGTTCCTCTTTATAAATCATAAAATACCTCCCATCTATTTAGTTACACTGAATGATTATGTTAAATTTTATCGTTGTACTGCTACCTGCGGGGATTGTAATTGGAATCTGATTTTCAATCTGTCTTGTATTGGCATTATAAATAAATCCGCTGCTTGTAGGAGTAAGGCTATTGGATACATAGCTGGAAGTTGTAGAAATTGGGTCTGTAAACTGCCTTGCAGGAATTGTAAGTTCGGCATTTCCTGTATTGGAGAGGGTAATCGTATAAAGGATTACTTGGCCACAGGACACATTTTCTGCAGGGTCTGCCGTTTTGCTAACGGATAACTGGGCGTAAACAAAGCTAGTAGAGGTTGGATTGCTAATTACCGTCTGCTGAATATTATTTACCATATAAGTGACCGTTGCAAAGTTGCTGATTGTATAAGGAAGAGTCGGTGGAACTTGGCTAACTCTTACTTGGAAGCTGACGGTGATACTGGTATTAAGGGGAAGGGTGGATGCAACTAGAAATCCAGTCTGTGGAGAAAGACCGGGCTGAACCACACCGTTAAATTGTACACTGTTTGCAATAAATGTTGTATATGCTGGAATATTATCTTGGAAACGTACATTTGACCATGCAACTGTGGTCCCTGGATTTTGAATTACCACTTGAAAGGTTAGCACATCATTTAAAGTAGCCTGGGTAGCAGAAACAGTCTTTGTGATACCAGGAACGACTAAGATTTCAATGCCTAAGGCAACAGGGGCATACTTGTCGCCATTGGTACCAAAGGTCAGTACTGCGGAGGTCTGATTGGTTGTCAAGCCTTGACTGATATCTACATTGGTAATATCAATTCCTTGTCTTGCACCAGCAAGAGAGTTGGTAAGATTATGATTATTGCGTCCCATAGTACCGCGAGTATCAAAGGTCCCCGTTGCAATGGTGGAATTATAATCGCCCACATTGATACTGCTGGTAAAAAAGTTAGTGGATGGATTATTAGGCCCGGATAAGGTGGCCTGGCTAGTGATAGTTGCTCCAAAGCGGACGTAATCTCCGGTAATGAATATATCACCTTCTGCACTAGCCATCACGGCGCGTCCACGAACTGGCGGACTAATGGGCGTGACCACATTCGGAACAGTCACATTGACAGATGGTGTGGCAGTCTGGACAGCAACACCTAATACATAAATACTCATGTTCTTATAATCTTCTGCTGCATTTTGATAAGCTGCCATCAGGCACCAGCCCATACAGGTATCATTATTATTGTTGCTGACTAGAAGAGAAGGAATGCCTCGAACTTCGTAAGTATTGGTTCCAGCGGATACATAATTGGTTACATTGTTGCTCCTTACATAGATCGTATAGCCATCCATATTGATGAGATTGCTTGTTTCCGTAGCTCCAGTGACAGAAACACCAGCTTGGGCAAGCGGGCTAAAAAAGGTAACAGGACTATCTGGATTTACGCCATTGTAGTTGGTGGCAAACCATACAAGTTCAGCGTATAAAACAGTAGAAGAGGGAGGAATATAAAGCACTGCCTTGGAGCCGACTAATGCAGTATTGTTATCTACACGAATTCCAACACCTGGATCTAAGGCTGCTTGAGAAGACCATCCCGATGCAACGGAGGAATTTACCGTACTTAATCTGGCACCGACAGAACCCACTGTACCAGGTAAGAGGGTATTGGATGCCTTATCAAGACCTACGGTATTTCCTGTAATGACCACAGACCCTCTTGCTAAATTGACATATCTTAAGTTGACAGTAGCCATATCGTACTCATTCCTTTCTATTAAAGTAGTTCATATACCTTCACCTAAAGTAGTGGAGGTATATGAACATCAGCCTGCCTCATTATAATACACGTGTGCTAAAGGTAACGATATAAGGAGCAGAATTGTTTGATATCGTAAGTGGATCTGCATTTACAATAGAGTTGGTTGTCTCATCGTATACTAAATGTCCTACAGGTGAAATGGTATTTGCAATATACTGGGTTCCAGCTGGGATTGGATCAACAAAGGAACCAACTGGTATAGTGGAAGGGATATTGCCTATATTTGTAATGGAGATAGTATAGGCAATAACAGAACCACTGGATACTGCTGCAGTTGGTGTCGCTGTCTTTGTCAAAGTCAAAGTACCGTTCTGCACAGTGGAACCGCAAGAAGAAAATCGTGCTGGCAACGTTCCAGATGGAGATAAATTAAAAGATGCAGTGGCAGTGGTAGTTAAGTTCTGAGTAAAGTCAAAACCAGGTGAGACTACATAGGAAAAGCTTGCCTCAACGGATTTTCCAGGAGAAAGACTCCCTTCAGTTAATAAAATTTGGAAGCTACCTGTTGGTTGATCATAATTAATTACATTTCCTCCAATTGTAATATCAATATAAGGAATCGACTCTGTTAGAAACGGATCGACAACCTGAATGGAAGAAATCACAGGTGATCCAGTAGCGTTATCAATATTCTCTACTCGATAAGTAATGGTCACAATTTCATTTAAATCAGAAAAGGTTGGGGTACATACCTTAGTAAATACAACCTGTGGATCATTAAATGTATTACGGACTTGGGAACTTATGGGGGTAGCAATAGTCTTTGTAGTAGTACCCACATTGTAGGTATACTGACTGACTTTTGCAATATTCGTTATATTAGCCAAATACTCAAGTCCTTTTTACTTTCTTTACCAATATATGAAAAGATTGTTGAAAATGTGATTAAAAAGTTATATTTAGGAATGTGCAACAGTTGTTAACAGAGATGTTAATTTCCGTTGCATAACTGCAAAGGCTGATTGGTAGCTGTTTTCCCGAAGTTCCACTACTATGTTATCAGCAATGAAATATAGGAGGATATTCCGCACTAGGGTATGATGTTTTGCATGGAAGGATGCCGGTAAGAGAATGGGTGAATCGTATTCCGCTCTATGGAATGGTTGGATTTATCATAATAAGCCAGAACCGTCATGTCATGTATAACATTGGGTATCTAAACGGCATTTTACGATCCTTACACCTTAAGAAGTCGGACTGGTGGTCCTATAATGAACAATAGTAGACGTGATAAAGAAGCCCAAGTCATCAAGATCATCTTTGATGGCCTGGGCTTTAATCTATTATGCCACAGTGGCAAAGCGTGTTTTCTTTTGTTTATTCAGAAACTGTGGAGGCAAGTGCAGAAGCAGTTTCTTCTTCTGTATCAGAAAGTGCTTCAAGTTGATCAGAGGTTGGATCACTGATCTTAGTCATGGTAACGGTTTCATTTCCATCTTCATCCGTTGTAGTTCTCTTTTCATATACCGAACCATCCGCATTGTATATCATCTCAGTTGTTGTTTCTTCTTCGTCTTCAGAACTATCACTGGAAGCTGAGTCAAGAAGGGAGGTTACAGAAGAAGAGGCATTGCTAGAACCTGTGATTTGGGAACCAATGCTTGCAAGCATGTTTGCATCTTCGCCAGTAGAAGCGCCAGCAGCCTGTTTACTGGATTTTATTGTAGATACTATATTGCTATAAGTCTTTAAGGAAGTTTTAGCAGAAGTATCGGAGGAACTTTCGTATACATCGGTAATCTCAAATGGATTTACTTTAGTTGAAGATGCAGTTTCAGTAGATGAAGAAGGAGTTTGTGTTGCCTGAACTGCTTGCGTGGAAGAAGAGTTGCTTCCCATTACATTGAATTGATTTTGTGTTGATATGACCATAATAAGTCTCCTTTTTTCGTTGATATATGCTATTTCGTCATTGAAAATGAAAAGAATAATACGGTTCACACAATACTCACAGAATGTTCATAGAAAAGGTTACAAAGGGGGGAGATTTTTGCAAGGAAGATATTTGTCTTGGAATTAGGTAGATTATTAAAAAGGAAGATGATATGATAGGCCTATTATAAAAAGTCCTTAAAGGAGATACATAAAAATGTCAAATACAGTAGACGAGTTACAAGAACAACTAGAAGGAATGCAAAAATATAAATCTTATCAGAATAGATTAAGATCTATAAAAGAGGAAATTAACGTATTAAACAAGCAGATACGCGAGTTGAAAGCATCCTATATAAAAGAGGATCAGGATATTGAAGAGCTAAAAAAGACAAGCCTTTATTCATTTTACTTGAAGGTTCGTGGAAAATATGAGGAAACGATGGATCAAGAAGTGTTAGAGGCAGCTGCAGCCAAAGTAAAATTCGAGAATAAAAAGTTTCAGCTTGAAGATGCTGAAATGAGAGAGCAAGCATTGCAAATTGAGTCTAAGAAATATGCCAAATGCCAAGTAAAGTATAAAGAACTATATGAACTAAGACGAAAGGAACTGCTTGCAGAGGAAAATGAGACAAAGATAATGCTTTTAGAATATCAATCAAAGCTTACCAACTGTGAGCATATGTTAAAGGAAGTAAAAGAGGCAATCAATGCAGGAAGACGTGTAAAAAGTGAACTGGCAAGAGTAGAGTCAAGCTTAGATAGTGCCAGAAGTTATGGGGCATGGGATATCATGGGAGGCGGCCTGGTTGCAGATACAATGAAACATTCTAACCTAAATGATGCAAAAAAACAGTTACAGTCTGTGCAAAGCTTAATGAGAGGATTTCGAACAGAGTTGGCCGATGTAAGAATAAGTTTAGATGTTCAGATTGATACCGATGGATTTTCCAAATTTGCTGACTTTATGTTTGATGGATTATTTGCCGATTGGAATATGCAAAGCAGAATTAATGATTCCAGAAGCAGTGTAATGGCAGCAAAACAAAAGGTAGAGAGTACAATTCGCAAATTAGAAAGACTTCGCTCTGCACAAGAAGGGGAGATAAGTCAGTATCAGCGTAAAATCGATGAAATCGTAACAGCAAAGTAAGCCTGGCTTAAGTAAAGATAATAAAATGACATACTTTGTTATTATAACTTGATGATAGCAGGGAAAAGGGATAAAATGGAAATGTTAAACGAATAATAATTTGGAGGGTGATATTTTTGAAGAATGATGAAGATGTCATACAAGTAAGTCGATTAACAAAAAAGTACGGAAGCTTTTTGGCAGCGGACGATGTCAGCTTTAGCGTTGCCGAAGGAGAAATCTGTGGCCTGATTGGAAGAAATGGTGCAGGAAAGACTACAATTATGAAAATGCTACTGAACTTAGTCAAACCAACATCCGGGGACATGAGAATTTTAGGAAAAGGAATGCAGGATGGACTAGAAGAAGAACGAAGGAAGATAGGTTCAATCATAGAGACTCCGGCTTTTTACGACTCGTTGACAGCGTATGAAAATCTTAAGATCAGAGGATTGCTGATTGGTCATTCAAAAGAAGAAGAATTACAAAAAGCACTGAAAGAAGTAGGTCTAGATGCAAAAAGGAATGTCAAAGTGAAAAAATACTCATTAGGGATGCGTCAGAAGCTTGGAATTGCCTGCGCATTGTTAGGAGAACCGAAGATACTCTTACTGGATGAGCCGATAAATGGGCTTGATCCAATTGCAATAAGAGAGATACGACAAGTGTTGGAGAATGTTGTGAAAAAGTATCATACAACCATTTTAATATCCAGCCATATTCTTGAAGAACTATCCAAAATAGCTACGAAATATGTATTTATCAGCGATGGAAAGGTGATTAAGCAAGTCAAAGCCAGTGAGATTAGCTGTAAGGGCAATGAATTGGAAGAGTACTTTGTTTCGTTAGTAGGAGGTGGTTCAGATGAGTAATGTATTTAAGGCAGAACTCTATAAGATCTTTCATTTAAAATCCACGAAGATATTTTTGGCACTTACTATTCTGATATTTGGAGGAAGTGTATTTGTTCCGATCCTATTTGATGCACACAGTGTTAAGGAATATATTTTTGAAACCAGTGATATGTTCTCCATAATTATTATAATTATGGTGGTATCCTATACCATATTGGACTACAATGCTAAGACAATGAAAAACTTAGTAAGCAGTGGGACAAACCTTCCTTCCATATATTTAGCAAGAATGTGTTCCATGTTTGTTATGGTAGCAATTACGCTTTTGGTGGCAATGGTTTCAGGTGGTATTGCTTCTTACATAAAGCTTGGCGGAATGGGAGAAGGAGACGTAAATATAGCGACGGGTATCTCAATGGTAGAATCTTATTTTCTTCAGCTGATTTATCTGGTTGGAATTGCTTGTATGACCCATTTTGTGACAACTCTGTTTCGAAATACTTTTCTTAGCTTAGTAATAATGATTGGATTCACTATGTTTGGACAAGTGATCAATGTGTTGATCGAGAAAAATTTACATGTTAATTTATCAGGATATTCATTACAGGAAGTACTGACATCCATAAATAATATGAATTTGACCCCGGATTTCTTTCAGCATTTCGCCATTGTTACAGTAGTAACCTTACTCGTGTGCTCAATCATTGGCTGTTTTGTATTTAGTAAAAGAAGCTTACAGTAAAAGTGTAATTAAATTATCATCTACGATAAAATAAAGAGAGGCCTTGCAGTCCTTCGTATTCTAAACGAGAGGATTGCAAGGCCTTATGTTTTCATCAATAGGAAACTTTGTTATCTTGTAAAAGTAGCAGTCCTTTCACCTGTGATACGACCAAATACGACTGTATCAGTTAATGTATTACCGCCAAGACGGTTCGTACCATGGATACTACGATATTCACTGGGACTGCAGCCAAATCGCTTTCGAAACAATCTGGAAAAATAATTGGGATTATCGAAGCCGGAGGACAGTCCAATTTCGGAGACCGAAGAAGAAGTCGTGGTAAGAAGTTTTAAGGCTAAATTCAGTCGCAGAGTAAGGATATAGTCTAAGGGCGTCGCACCATAAGTATCTTTAAATAATCGGGCAAAATGTCTTGTGGAGTATCCGGATAGACTGGCCAGTTCCGTGACGACTAAAGGTTCTGTAAAATGACTATGGATATAAGAGACGCTCTTTGCTAGGGCAAAGACATCGTTAGTTTCCATTGTACCTTCAAAAGAATAAAGGCGTGACAAGGTTGTTACAAGATTAAGGAACATGGAGCTTAGCATTGTCTTTCGGCCTTCTGAATTACTTGTATACTCTACAATCATATTATCAACCTTTGCGCTTATTTTAAGAAAGTCAGATGGAGAGAGCTTTAAAAAGCTGGTAAACTGATAGGCCATCGTATAAAAGGGCTCAATTACAAACAATGCCTGATAGCCTGCAGAGTTGGTAATGTCATTGGACGAAGAGGGGAGCATGTCCTGCTGGTACATAATATTACAGATACGAAATTGATCAGCCTCTTTATAGCCATGCGGCGTATCCTTGCTAATGACAAATACATCGCCTTCTGCGACTGGATACTGTTTATTGTCCACAATATGTACCGCTTTTCCGGAAAGTACAATGACCAGTTCAGAAAAGTCTTTATGAGAATGCAGCTGTAATCCATTTTCATGCTTGCCATACTGAATGAAAAATGGGAAGGAGAGATCCCTGGTAAACTGATTTAGTGTAAATTGATACATGATTTCCTCCTATGTAGTGTTCTTATGTTACACCATATAAAACATGTCCGATTTGTGCTAGTGGATGTCGGAAATAACATAGTTTATGCATATTTTTTGTGCTATAGTCAGCTTAACATAGGATGTAAAATTTTACAATATTGAGTAAAGTACAGGAGGAAACTATGAAATACAATAATCCAGTAGTAAGAGGAATGTATCCAGACCCAAGTGTTTGCAGGGCAGGGGATAAATATTATATGGTTTGCAGCTCATTTGCACTATTTCCAGGCGTTCCAATTTTTGAAAGCGATAATATGATCAATTGGAAGTTAATTGGACATTGTCTGACAAGAGAAAGTCAGCTAAAGGTCAATGGAGTAAGCTGTTCCGGTGGTATCTTTGCGCCGACCATTCGTTTTAACAAGGGAAGGTTTTATATGGTGACAACCAATGACAGCCTTCATGAGAACTTTTATGTATATACGGATGATATTTATGGCGACTGGTCGGAGCCAATCACAGTGGAACAGGACGGTATCGATCCTTCCTTGTATTTTGAAGGAGACAAATCATATTTCATAAGCAATGGTAGCGATGAAAATGGCATTGGATGTATCCAGATGTGTGAAATCGACATTGAGACAGGAAAGAAGTTAAGTGATACAAAGATTTTGTGGCATGGTACCGGCGGAAGATATCTAGAAGCACCCCATTTATATCGCTTTGGAGACTGGTATTATTTATTAGAGGCAGAAGGTGGGACGGAATACGGCCATATGGTGAATTATTCACGAAGCAAGTCCATGTGGGGACCTTTTGAATCCTATCCACACAATCCAGTACTCACCAACCGTAATCTGGGAGGCTATTTATTACAGGGAGCAGGCCATGGCGATATTGTAGAAGATAAAGAGGGAAACTGGTGGTTTGCCCATTTGGCATTTCGTCAGATTGACCGTTGGCTGACATTCCATCATTTAGGAAGAGAAGTATGTGTGGAGCCATTACGATGGGGAGAGGATGGCTGGTTTACCATTGGAAATGATGGTATTGCAGGAATTGAAGTGGAAGTACCGGAAATCAGTAACGATATCGTGCAAGACTTTTCCTACCATAAGACTTTTGATACATTAGATTGGAATAAGGACTGGTGCTATCTTCGAATTCCCAATAAGGGAAATTATAAGATGACGGATCGTAATGTTTCTTTACGTGGAAGTAAATATACGCTTTCGGATTTAGCGTCTCCAACATTTATTGCCCTTAGACAGGATGAATTCACGATGGAATTATCTTGTAAAATAAGGCCAGGCAGGCAAGAGGCTGGAATTTCTTTGTATATGGACGATACCCATCATTATGAGATTGTGACAGAAGGTGGAGATGAACAGGTAAGGGTAAGTGTACGTTATACCATTGGATGTGTAAGCGGAGAAATTTCATCCATGGAGTTAATGAAGAAAAAGGCAACCGTTCAGATTCGTTCGGATGCGTTATATTATTATTTCTCTGTAGAGGCAGACGGGGAAATAATAGAGTTAGGCAAATTAGAAACCAGATATTTATCCTCAGAAGTTGCAGGTGGATTTACCGGAGTCCTGATTGGACTTTATGCAGTAGACCGTGAGGAACAAGGGGAATGGGCCAAATTCTCTAAGTTAAATATCATACATAATTAAACAGAAAGTGTGCCATGGCAGCAGACTTATTAGGACAAGACTATTTTAAATAGAGGTTTACAAGAAAGGCAGCAATCCATAGTGGATTGACTGCCTTTTTTTAGTTAAACATACACGTTGTTACAGTTATGGACGGTAAGATATGGAAGATATTGATGTAATATTACTTTTTCTGCAAAATATGTCGATATTATTTAGTACACTAAGGAGGAAGTTATGAAGAAATTACAAAGAATTAATGTAATAGTATTATGGTTTATCAGTACGCTGGTAATTGGATATAACCTGGTTTCTGGTGGAGAAACAGCAATCGTAATTAAGGCTGCAATCATTATGTTTTCCACATCATTAATCACATCCATCATTTACCGATTAAACATGGAAGACTTTATTAAGTCAATGATGATTTCCATCGTAGCAGGATGGGCAACTTTGATATGCTCTGTTGTATTAGGCGGAAAGAGTCAGTGTACTATGGTTGGATTTGTTGTACTGACACTTGTTATGTTATATTTTGATAAACGAATTTTACTAGGATACGGTATTGCGTACGGTACTGTCGCGGCAATCGTATATAAGATTAATCCAATCTATATCAGCGGGGATGATATGAAAGTTGGAGTAGCAGGCATTCTTTTGGTTGTATACTTTATTATCTTTTGTATTTTATATACTGTGATAACCCGTGCAAATAGATTAATCGATTTGGCAAAACAGGCTTCAGAGAAAGCCAATCATTATAAAGACACTATTTCAGAACAGTCAGAGCTGGTAAAGGATACTGCAGAAAAATTACAAAGATCTGTAGAGAAAAGTACTGTAGAAGTAAATGAACTGTCTGGCAAGGCAAGAGTAATTGCTGATGCAAGGGTAGATTTCATAAAGAGCCAGGAAGAAAAATTAGAAAGCTTACAGGAACTAAGAGATACAGTGACCGTATCCAATGAAAAGAGTAAGAATAATTACGATCTGGCAGTAGGAATGAAGAATGAATATGCCAATGTAATTCAGGCAATCCAGACAGCAACCGTTGAGAAAGATAACTTTAACCAATCCATGGTGGATGTGCTAAAGACCATAAAAGAGTCCGAGGAGTCTGCAAATAAGTTTTTGGAAGCTTCTGAAGAAATCACATCGATTCTGGAAGAGATTAATGAAATTTCATCTCAGACAAATTTACTGTCATTAAATGCATCAATTGAAGCGGCACGCGCCGGTGAGGATGGCAGAGGGTTTGCAGTTGTGGCAGAGAGAATTCGTATGCTGTCAGAAGAAAGCAAAATGTATTCGACTAAGATACAAGAAATCCTGACTCCATTTTCAGAAACAATCAAAGAAGTGGCAGTCCGTGTACAGTCTAGTTCAAAATCAGCAGACACGGGAATGGAAGAAATTAATAAACTAATTGACTGCTTCAGACAACTGGACGAGACGTCTAAAAGTACGGAACATGCAATCCAGACAGAAGTTGAGATGGTGGAAAAGATCCAATGTGAATTTGGAGGAATGTTTAATGATTTTGAAGAGATAGCATCGTTATCAGAGGGAATGAATACACGGGTAAATCATGTTTCTCAAATAATTAATAAACAGGAAGAACAGATTGTAGCGACAGTTGGACATCTTGATGAAATAAATACATTGTCAGATGGCCTAAGTCAGAATTTTGATAAGGAGTAAGAGATGAAAGAAGTACAAAAGAAGATCACAATCATGATATGGTGCTGCAGTTTAGCAATCAGTGCCTTAGCCATAGTTAATGATTATCCACCGGCTGTCAGAGGGTTTATCATGGTTGCAGTATTTTCAACAAGTTTGATTGCTACATTACTATATTTTATGCCGATTTCGGAACATTTAAAGGCGATCTTGGTATTACTATTGTTAGCATTGGCAACATTGGCAACGTCTATTTTCTTAAATGGAAATAGTGGGACGTTCATTACTTCATTTATTGTGTTAGCAATGGCAGCTCTATACTTTGAGCCTAGCATTTTAATGTGGTATACCATCATTTACTTATCTATCTGTACCATTATAACTTTTATTGATAAAGTCTATATTATTGGTACTTCGACAACAGGCTATATGGCTTATGTCTTGATTATTACCTATGCAATCATGGCATTCTGCTTAAACATTGCAACAAAGTTTGGAAATAAGTACATGATGGCTTCTCTTAATGATGAAAATGAGGCACATGAAAAGTCTAGAATTATAGAAGCACAAAGCGCGACAGCACAGGAAATTTCACAATCGCTGTCAGAACATATCAAGCTTAGTGATGAAGAGGTAAAACAGCTATATACGATGGCTCAGTCACTAAACAGTGATTTAGAGCATTTAACAGATGCCGAAGCAACAACGATAACCCTTTTTCAACAGCTAAATGACAAGATTAATAATTCTTCAAAATGGATTGAAGAGAATTATACGCTGATTGACCAACTGACGAACAACTATGAGATTGCCCTAGAACAGGTGAAGGATAGCAAGGATTACAGTGATAATGCCCAGGTGTCCATAACGGAGATTACATCCGCAATCCAGCATGCATATCAAAGTATAAAGAAATCATCCGAAGAGACAGGAAAGATTGGCAGCATTGTCAAAGATATTAATGAGATTGCTTCCCAGACCAACTTGCTTGCAATCAATGCCTCAATCGAAGCAGCAAGGGTTGGCGACAAAGGAAGTGGATTTGATATTGTAGCAGAGCAGATCAGAACGTTATCGGTACAGAGCAAGCAGGCCAGTGAAACGATCAATCAGATCTTAGAAAGCTTAAACGAGGCATTAGGTGATACATTACAGAATGTTTCAAATGGAATGGATGCCATTAAACATGGTGGCAGCAATTTAGACCATATGGTAAAATGCGTGGAGCAAATTGACTTTTATTCCAACCAGTCACAAATAACTCTTGCAAAAGAAGTAGAAGCATTTGAAGAAATCAAAGACGAGTTTTCAGCCATGGTACGTGAAGTTGAGAAGTCTACCAAGACTACAACTGTGAATATGGCACAGCTTGAAGAGGTAGTGCAAGCAACAAAATCTCAAACAGAAAGTACCAGACAGGTACTAGAAAACATTGAGGAAATGGAGCAGCTTACAGTACAGATCATCAATCAATTTAACACGACAGAATGCTAAGAGAAGAAGAGTAAACAATACAGTTTTCTTATAAGATAGAACGCTCCCCCTATGGTAATGCCAAAGGCAGATGAGGTATAATACTTCATAGAGTTGGTAAAGGGGGAGATAGCTATTGAATCATAATATAATGGAAGGTACTATGGTAGAAATGACCTGGTGTCAGGTTGATGAATTTGCAAAGAAGAATGCAGTCGTCTTATTGCCGGTAGGCGTGATCGAGGAGCATGGAAGACATCTGCCATTAGGTACCGATATTTATCTGGCAGTCATCCAGGCAAAGGGTGTGGCAGAAGAGCTAAATAAGAATGGAGTACCATGTATCATTGCACCACCGTTTTACTGGGGAGGTATTGGAGCATTATCAAAAGTATTTCCTGGATCATTTCCTTGTAAGAAGGAGACCATCAAGGCTGTGCTTACAGACCTGTTAGAAGGACTAGAGCAGGCAGGTTTTCGCCAAGTAATAACGATGAATGATCATGGAGATCCGGATCATAGAATAGCGATTACTGAGGCATTTTGTGAATATAATAAGCATCATAAGCTATGTGCAAAATGGATGACGTTTGAAGATGATATGAAGTATGAAGGATTTACTGGCGAGGAGGATTATATCTTGGCCCTGAGACCATATCCTTTGGAGCGGTTTATACAAAGTAATGCCCCAGAAAAAGACCAGTTTGACATTCATGCAGGAGCATTTGAAACTGCATTTATGCGAGATACATATCTAGAACTTACAGACATGGAAATAGCAAAAAAGCTGCAGCCTACCATGTTTCAAGGGGAGGAGATAAAGAAGTGGCAGTCGGGAGAGGAGAAATACAAGTCTATCATGCCAGATGGACATGTGGGAGATCCGGCTTTCAGCATAAGAATGAAGACAAATCCAGATGATTTTAATAAAGTAGTTGCCGGCCAGATTGCAGAACACTATCAGGCAAAGATGAATGTGTAAAATTGTCGGTTATAGAAAACAATAGTCGTAGTGGCTAAAATGTGTTATTATGGCTAAAAAGATAAATCTTAGAAAGTTAAAGACAAGAGGAAATAACAATGTTAGATGTAAAACAAAAATCCATTCAAGTAATTGAAGTGGAAGATGGTTTCGTTTTTGAAATCCATGAAATCACTGTTGAAGGTGAAATCGTTGTAGAAGTATGGGTATACCAAAAAGAATGCAGCACTAAAATCCATGCATTCAGCATTATGAAAGAATCAATTGAAAATCCAGCAAAGCTTTATAAACATATTGAAGACCATATGCAAGAGTATATTGATATTTATAAAGAAGAAGTAATCGAAGAATAGCAGATTGCAGTAAAAAATAAAGAGCCAGTACCGTTCAATGCCTTAATCAAGGAATATTGAACGGTACTGGCTCTTTTAATTTGCTCACTACATTATTTATGGCTGTACATCACTTGTGCCAGGTTTTACTTCTTTCTTTATATAGTCAAAGTCCTTAAAGTAGCAAACATTCTGAGGAGTATTGTTGGCTGGTGGGAATTCAAATCCTGGATATTTTACAACAGGACAGCTTTCTTTTCGTAAGCCTTCAATAAACTCGTCAGGAAGATTTAAGATACTCTGAATTACTTCTTTTGGAGTAAATGCCATCCATTGAGCAAGGGAGATATCTGCATAATGCTCGCTGTTAAAGAATTCAAGGTAGACTAGTTTTTCTTTACCGATATTTTGAACATAGTGGAAACCGCCGACAGGAACATAGCCAACATCGCCGGCATGGTAATTAAATGTCCTTGCCTTAGGACCTGGCATAAATACGGTCATCCTTGCATCACCCTGGATATAATACTGGAACTCGTCCTGATTTGTATGCCAGTGAATTTCACGCATAGCGCCAGGCTCAATCTCAACCATGGCAACGGATACTGTGGTACATGCAGGGAAGTTGCGGTGGTCCATAATACGAATTCTTCCGCCCTCACCTTCGATAGGCTCCACATTGATCAACTCATGCTTAAATGTATTTGGAACTTCTCCATAAGGAGACTCGATTTTCTGGGACTCAATTGGACCTGGATCACCACCATCTGTGATATAAACTTCTACTTTTGGAATATCCTTAAAAGTCTCTTCTGGAACACCAAAGTTTGCAGATAATACATCCATAGGAAGGTGGGAGAATAACTCACTGATGGAGAACGTATTATCTTCCGAATAAGTGCCCTTATCAAATAGCATTAAGAATTCGCAGCCTTCGTGTAGGCCTTGAATGGAATGAGGAACATTTTTAGGGAATATCCAGCCCTCACCAGGCTTGCAGTCAGCAATAAATGTGCGTCCTCTCTCGTCTACGGCAGTAACTCTGGCACCACCAACTAATACATATCCAAATTCAGATTGTTGATGGGAGTGCATTTCACGTACACCAGGAGATAAATTCATATCAACCATGGCAAATGTATCGGAAATTGGTAATTCACGTTTTGTGATTTCTCTTGACCATCCACCAGGTTTTAGTGTCATATGGGTATCAGAGAAGGAAAAACGTAAGTTATCAAGCAAACCAAAATCGGTAGCCGGTGGAACAAGCATATCCGGATTGGTCTTATCTCTAGGAATACTTCTAGGGCCTAAGTCTAAAGCACCGGCACCATCACTTCGTATAGGTTCCGGTTTGTCAGATGCTTTTAATTGATCTAATTTTTCTTGTAGTCTTTCTTTATAATGTCGGTCCATTACAACCTCCTGTATATTGTTAATAAAGATAGTATCTGGAAGATAGAGTATTGTATGCATAATATTGGTTGACAAAAAATGGATAAACCAAGAGAATTAATAATAAGGAGTGATTGGTAGAAAATCCAGAAGGAGGACGTTTGTATGGAAAAACGCTACATAGAAATCGATGGAGAGAAACAGGGAATGATCCTATTAGGAGATCAGGGTGATAAACCGGTATTATTATTTTTGTCTGGCGGACCGGGAATTCCGGAATACTTATTAGAAAACCAATATCCTTCCGGTCTGGAACAGGATTTTGTGGTCTGCTACTGGGATTACAGAGGAACCGGCCTTTCCTATCATCACAAGACAGATCCTGATAAAATGACCTTGAAACAATATAGAAATGATGCCATTGCAGTAACAAATTATTTAAGGAAAGAGTTTCAACAGGATAAGATTTATTTGATGGCCCATTCGTTTGGTACTTGTATCGGTATAGAGCTGGCTAAAAAAAGACCGGAGCTGTTTTATGCCTATATCACCATTTCACAGATTGTAAACCAGCCAAAATCAGAGCGTATGGCGTATCGCTATATGTTGGAGAAATATAAAAAGATGGGAAATGGCAAGATGGTTAAGAGGATGAAACAGTATTCTGTATTAGAGTCAGAAGAGGCACTCCATAAGTATGTAACGTCATCCATACGTGATACTGCCATGCATGAACTAGGGGTAGGTACGACTCACAAAATGAAGTCAGTAGTCAAAGAGATTTTCTTACCAAGTCTGTTTCTAAAAGGCTATAGTCCACGGCAGCGTATCAATATATGGAGAGGAAAGGCATTTGCACAGAAAACAAAGGTACGAGAGGAATCCTTTGGCTATACAGCATTTGATCGAATTCAAACCATCGATATTCCAATTTATTTCTTTGCAGGAAGACATGATTATACTTGCTGTTATTGTTTGCAGAAAGAGTATTATGAGTATCTGAAGGCACCTTGTAAAAAAATCTTTACATTTGAAAACTCTGCACACAGCCCATTATTTGAAGAGCCAATAAAAGCTATGAAGATTATTGAAAAAGAGGTACTGGGCATAGGATGAACGTCTCTTTGATTTTTTAATATAATAAGGGTAGGAAACATATTAGGAGAGGTAAGAATGAAGCAATTAGATCCTGCAAGAGTTTTTACAGAGTTTCGCAATAATGTAAGCCCAGTAAATCCCGTTCGAGGAAGAAAATATACAGTCACCCATTCTGATGATACTGGTGAGCTGTTTGTCACAGTTGGAACAGAGTATGCGGATGATATGATTGGACCTTTAAGAGACGAAGTACTGCTAGAGTATGTGGTAGTGGATAATAAGCTGCAGCTGCGAGGAACGGTACTTGTAGATGGGGAAAATATATCTGGAAATAGCAAGATGCGCAATGAGATTTTTTTACGTGAGATGCCAACTGCTTTGCAGGCAGTACGCTATGGTGATCGCAGGCTGTTTGAACGGTTTCGGGAACTGGATAACATTCCAGTCTATATCTGGCTGAAATCAGAAAATGACGAGTTTAACAAACTATATGATTTTGGAACCATGAAGGACTATATTTAGAAAAGATGGACTTGGGAAACCTTACAATAAGTGAAAAAATGGAAACATAAATACTAAATATATGGTAATAAAAGAAACTAAATTAGCCGATATAAGTTATGAGACTTTAGGAGGACATAATTTATGGAACAAACAAAGAAAAATTTGTCGGCAATGAATAAACTAGTCATTACTGTAGTTTTAAGCATTACCATTGCAGCGACATTAGGAAATACAATTGGAGTATTTAGAGGCGAAAAAACAATTACGTCTACCATCATATTTTTGATTATCGGTATTACAACAGGAGGACATTCCTTCCTTTCGTATAAAAAAGACCCTAGCTCAGAAAATATAAAGGGTCAGACAATTATAGGATTTTTTATTATGTACGTGATTACTTTGGTTACGACAGACAGAAACCTTGTATTTATCTATCTTATTCCAATCATCTATATTTATACGATGTATTATGATATTGCATTAATGAAGCGTATAGCTGCTGGATTTGCATTTACCAATGTGTTAGCAATCATTAATTTTTATGCTATTCGTAATATTAACAGCAGTAATGATATTATGAATTATGTAATTCAGGCAATCGCTGTTACAATCGTCTGTATCAGCTCGATTCTTGTTACGAAACTGACAAATCAGATTAACCAGGATAATCTAGGACTTCTTAAAGAAGCAAATGAGAAGCAGGAAGTCATTTTAAAAGAGGTATTAGCAATTGGTGGAATATTAGACGACCGCTCGAAAGAGATATTCTCCATTGTAACAGAATTACAGAATTCCAGTGAAAAAATGAGTGAAGTAATGGATGCCATGTCAAGCGGAGTTAAGAAGACAACTAACAGCATTGACAGCCAAAACTTACTCACAAAAGACATTCAGACAATCATTGCAGAGACTGCAACACAGGCAAAAGAGATGGATCATTTATCAGGACAGTCCATTGATAAGCTTGATGAAGGAATGTCACTTGTAAGACATTTAACTGAGAATACAGGACTGATGAATAACAGTGGAAGCAATGTCTCCACATCTATGTCTGCCTTAAAAAATAAAATGGTTGAGATTAATCGAATTACCGAGGTAATCAACTCCATTGCAAAACAGATCAATATGCTTTCGCTGAATGCAAGTATTGAAAGTGCCAGAGCCGGAGAAGCAGGAAGAAGCTTTTCTGTTGTTGCAGGCGAGATTGGTAACCTTGCATCCCAGACAGGACAATCGGTGGGAGGCATCTCCAAGATTATCTTAGAGTTACAGACCTTGATTGAAGAAGTAGTGGAATCAGTAGAAGAGTTTAACCAGTTAAATAAAGATCAAAATGAACTGATCTTATCGACAGATACGATCTTCCAACAGATCACAGGTAATATGAGCAATGTAAATGATATGGTATCCCAAGTATCTGACAAAGTAGAACATATTTTAGGTTCTAATAATGATATTATGGAAAATATCAATGTGCTTACAAATGAAAGCAGAATGTCAGCAGAAAATATTGAGACGACAACCAATGCGACAGGACGTATTCAAGAACAGGTACAGCAGACAAGGAATATTGCCAATGAGCTGCTTGAAACAGCAGAACGATTACAAGTTTATATTGAAGCAGAATAAATACTACGAAGTTTTCATTTTTTAGATTGACCAAGATGACAATATTTGTTATATTAAGCTTGATATGAGGGAGTAGTTCGCATCTAAAAACCGATGTTATGCATGACGTCATCACGCTGATTAATCAACCGGAATGCATACTGAAATAAGAACAAGACTTTTATCGCACTATTTTTGTGCGATAAAGGTCTTTTTTTAATTAATAGGAGGCTGCTCACCGGAAAGAAGTCCCTTTGTTTTAGTAATATTTAAAGTATTTGCAAATAGTAAGTATGGAGGAGTGAAAGAATGAATATTTTAATATCATGTATTTTATTGGTTGTTGGATTTATCATGTTAGTAAAAGGAGCTGACTGGTTTGTGGATGGTGCGGCTGAGATCGCGGCCAAGTTTGGTATCCCGCAGATCGTAATTGGCCTTACCATTGTAGCAATGGGAACCAGTGCACCAGAAGCAGCAGTAAGCATTACCGCAGCATTAGAGGGAAGTGCCGCTATTACAATTGGCAATGTGGTAGGAAGTAATATTTTAAACATACTGATCATTCTTGGTATTTCTTCTGTCATAGTCAGTATAGCAGTTGCAAAATCTACGATCCTGTATGAAATTCCGTATATGCTGTTTGTAACGCTTTTGCTCTTAGGATTTGGAATGACCGGAGGCCAAATCACATTAGTGGAGGGAATTCTGCTTTGGCTAGCTTTTCTTGTATATCTTGGATATCTGTTCCGCATGGCAAAGAAAGACAAAGTGGATGTGGAAGAGAAGGAAGAGAAGCAGCCGTTATGGAAACTGATCATTCTTACCATTGTTGGCCTGGGCCTGATTGTCTGGGGAAGCGATGTGACCGTTAATGCGGCAACAGACATTGCAAAAGTGTTGGGAATGAGTGAGCGGTTTATCGGACTTACCATAGTGGCATTAGGAACCTCTCTTCCAGAGCTATTTACCTCGGTTTCCGCAGCAAGAAAAGGAAAGGCAGACATTGCAATTGGCAATATTGTAGGAAGCAATATGTTCAATATCCTTTTTGTTGTAGGAACAACGGCATTAATTACACCAGTTGTATTTGCCTCAAACTTCATCATTGATACAGTAATCGCATTTGCAGCAGGCGTGTTGCTGTGGGTTTGTGTAGTAAGAAAGAGAAAGCTGACAAGGAGCGGAGGCGTTCTTATGCTGATTGGTTATGCAGCATACTTTGCTTACCTTATGATGTTAAGTTAATATGAAAAAATAAGGGGTAGGATGGAACAATGAATATTTTTTCTTTATTTACACTAATAGGAGGCCTGGCATTCTTTCTGTATGGGATGAATGTCATGTCCTCCGGTTTGGAAAAAATGACAGGTGGAAAACTAGAAAGCGCATTAAAACGAGTAACAACGACACCGCTAAAAAGCTTGCTGTTTGGAGCAGGAGTAACGATTGCCATACAATCCTCTTCCGCAATGACAGTCATGCTGGTTGGATTTGTGAATTCTGGTATTATGGAACTGAGGCAGACCATTGGCATTATCATGGGCTCCAATATTGGAACTACGCTGACTGCCTGGATTTTAAGTCTGGCAGGTGTAAAGGGAGAAAATATATTTATACAGCTTCTTCAGCCAGAGCGTTTTTCGCCGATCATTGCCATGATTGGCATTTTGCTGCTAATGATAGGGAAAAAGAAGAAGAAAGACATCGGCAATATCTTAATCGGATTTTCTATCCTTATGTTTGGAATGCAGCTTATGAGCGAGGCAGTAAAGCCACTGGCGGATATGCCACAGTTTACTAAGATCCTGGTTGCATTTAAAAATCCTATCCTTGGCGTACTGGTAGGGGCAGCCTTTACCGGTATCATTCAGAGCTCTGCAGCATCGGTGGGTATTCTGCAAGCCTTTTCCTTAACAGGAAGTGTTACCTTTGGAATGGCAATGCCTATTATTATGGGCCAGAATATTGGAACCTGTGTCACTGCATTATTATCAAGCATAGGCGTAAATAAGAATGCAAAAAGGGTTGCGATGGTACATATCTATTTTAATTTAATTGGAACGATTATTTGTCTGTCCCTATTTTATACCTTGCACTTCTTCCTTCGGTTTTCCTTTGTGGAGGATGCCATATCGCCGGTGGGGATAGCAGGTGTCCATAGCATCTTTAATTTGATGACAACCACGATGCTGTTTCCATTTATGAAGCAGCTTGAAAGGCTTGCTAAGAAGACAATACCTGAGAGTAGGCATAAGGAACCTACCTTTTTAGACCAGCGTCTTTTGGCAACTCCTTCATTTGCCATTGCAGAATGTCATGAGCAGATCCTTAAGATGGCAAGGCTTACAAAGACATCTGTGGCAATGGCTAGGGATCTTCATTATGAATATTCAGATCAGATGATGAAAGAGGTAAAGGAAAATGAGGAGCAGCTGGATTATTATGAGGATAATCTGGGAACCTACCTGCTAAAGCTGGGAAAAGTAAGTCTTTCTGACAAGGATAATAGGGAAGTATCTAGAATCTTGCATGTAATCAGTGATTTTGAACGGATTGGGGATCATGCGTTAAACTTAGCAGAAGTTGCAGAAGAATTGCATGAGAAGAAATTGACTTTTTCAGAACCGGCCAGAGATGAGGCGGATAAGCTTCTAGATGCGGTTATGGAAATCTTAGATATGGCCATTGAAAGCTATTGCAAGAATGATAAAAAAGAGGCAGTCAAGGTAGAGCCATTAGAAGAAGTAATTGATATGATGTGTGATAATTTAAAAGAGACCCATATCAAGAGATTACGTAAGGGCATTTGCACTCCAGAACAGGGATTTATATTTAATGATCTGATTACCAATTGTGAGCGAATTGCAGACCATTGCTCTAACGTGGCGGTCTGTATCATAAGGGTGGGAGAGTCAAGTTTCGACACTCATAAATTCCTTCATGATATGAAGACAAAAAATGACCCGGTTTTTGAGGGATATTATGTTATGTTCTATAAGAAATATATTGTATAATTAAGGAAAAAACAAAGAGAGGATGCATAAGATGGAACTACAATGTGGAAAAAGATTTGTTATGACAGATGGAGACAATGAGGATTTCTCCTATCTTTGCAGTAGACTGGATGAAAATCTGGATGAATTGGTAGGAACCAAGTTTCAGCGTAAACAGTATGAACAGTTTAATACAAGGGAAGCCATCCATGATGTGATTTTGATTTATGATGGAAATCGTCCCATTGGATGTGGAAGCTTTAAACACTATGATCAGGAGACAATGGAAATAAAGAGAGTCTTTGTAGAAAAAGAATTTCGAGGCCAGGGATTATCCAAAGAACTGCTTTCTCGCTTAGAAGAAAAGGCAAAGAGTAAGGGATATAAATATGCTGTATTAGAGACAGGAAAGCCTTTGGTTGCTGCCATGAAGCTATATAAGTCCATAGGATATAAAGTGGTTCCAAACTATGGTCCCTATAAGGAGATGCCAAATTCAATCTGTATGGAGAAAGAGTTATAATAGAAGTTACATAAAAACACAAAAAAACCTAGTAATTTACACTTTTGCTTGACGGACGTGAATGGTATCAATTAGACTTATTTTAATAAGAAGAATCTTATTGATGAATGTATAGGGGGAACACCATGATAAAGAACAGTAAGTTACAAGCAATTGCAGAAGCAATTCCATTACTTAAGTCTGTAACAGGGACGGATGCGGCAATTGGAGTATGGGACAGTGAGGGAGTTGTAGTGAAATTTTTAAAAAGTAAGTCAATTGACGTTAATTTTGAAGAAGGTTATCAGCTACAAGATAAAAACGATAAGATTTTTGAGGTACTTCGCACGGGAGTACAGGCATATAACAAAGTTCCCAAAGAAGCATTTGGTATGGCATTCGAAGGAACGATTACAGCAGTTAAAGATGGAAGTAAGATTATAGGGGCAATCACATACTGTTTTTCTACAGAGTATAAAGAAGAAATCATGGTTTCAGCAAAGACACTTACCAATGCTCTTTCCCATACGGATGAGTCGATTAATGATATTAAGCATGGGACACAAGAGCTGGCAAGCAATATGACAAAAGTTCAAAATATCACAGATTTAGTAAGAGAACAAGTGGCAGAAGCAACCAAAATCGTTGATGTCATTCAGAAAAATGCTAAATTTTCAAATATCCTTGCACTTAATGCATCCATTGAATCAGCGAGAGCAGGGCAGGCGGGACAAGGATTTGCGGTAGTATCGGAAGAAATGCGTAAATTCTCCAAGATGAGTGCAGATTCAGCACAAATGATCAATGGAAATCTAACAGAGATTGTAAAATCACTAGATTCAGTAAGAGAAGCAATTAATTCTTCTACGTCAATAGCAACAGAACAAGCAGAAGCTGCAAATCATTTAAATGATAAGTTTGAAACAGTAATTGACTCTGCAAAAAGAGTTAATCAGATTTGCAAGGACAGAGCACTTCTTTAACTTGTAGACAAAGCCGAGGGAAATGATTAGTGCTCATTCATGCAAGATTTCATTTGTCTACAGCCTGAGCCTGACAGTAATGTCAGGCTCTTTTTTATTGATAGAAAGCGTCTCTTCGAGAAGCCTCCTATCAATGAAAAAAGGCTTTCTAAAAACCAGAAAGCCAAGATGCGCACTTACGCGGAAGGAGTTTATCACTTTGTGATCAGCGTTCGGCGCGGAGTGTTTTGCAAGCAAGACACTTTTTTCTAAAACAAGTTTACATTTAATGGGAAATGGCATATGTTTTAAATGAACCTGTTCATAAAAAGATTAGAGGTGAGAACCATGCCAAAGGTGATTGAGAATTTACGAGAGACCTTGCTACAGGAAGCAAGAAAAGAGATGTTTGAAGAAGGATATCAGACATTTAATATCCGACAGGTGGCAGCAAGGTGCCAGGTTGCAGTAGGAACCGTTTATAATTATTTTCCATCCAAAGAGATGTTGGCAGCAACCATTATTCTTGAAGACTGGATGAAGTCATTAAGACAGATGAAACAGAAAACAAAGGAAGAGACAGACTTAGAAACCGGATTAGAAATCATTTATCAGGAGTTACTAGCGTTTGAACAGCTGTATCACCAGATTTTTATCAGCAGCACGGCAATTTACAGCAAATACGGTTCAAGAAAGCGACATCAGAAGTTACGGGAGCAGTTAGAGCAGCCAATAAAGCAAGTCGTGTTACAGACAAAAGGAGAGACAGATCCATTTATTATAACGTTTATTGCAGAAAATTTACTAGGTGCCAGTCAGGAGCGAACAGAGTTTAAAAAGCTGGCAGGAATTTTGATGAAAATCTTAAGTTAGGGAGTGAATGCTGTATGAAGCTTTTAATTGCAGGAGCCTTTGGCAAGTTAGGAAGTGACTTGTTACGAGAGGCAGTGTGTAAGGGATATGAGGTAATGGCGGTGGATCTGG
Organism: bacterium; assembly: GCA_030535455.1. Taxonomy (GTDB): domain Bacteria; phylum Bacillota; class Clostridia; order Lachnospirales; family Lachnospiraceae; genus KM106-2. The sequence goes on along the minus strand of JAUNJY010000029.1, from coordinate 13,429 downwards.
TGGTTCGAGAGCTGGATGGATTAGATCCCAAACGCTATACGGCAAAGCAGGTGGATGTTACAAAGGAAGAGTCATTACATGGGCTTTGCGATGGAATTGATGCGGTGATTACCACAGTTGGACTAACAAAGACCAGTGCAAAAGTGACCAATTATGACATTGATTACAACGGAAATAAAAATCTTCTTAAGGAGGCAGTTCGTGCCAACGTGAAGAAATTTGTGTACATATCCGTATTAAAGGCTGACGGACGGGAAGATATTCCTATGCTACATGCAAAGTATCTGATGGAGCAAGAAATTAAGAAAAGCAATATTTCTTATATCATTCACAGGCCAACGGGCTATTTTTATGACATAGCCCATGTATTTATGCCAATGATTGAAAAGGGCAAGGTAACTTTATTGGGAAGGAAGCCGGTATATGCCAATGTGATCGATACGGCTGATTTTGCTGAGTTTATCTTGAAGCATCTGAAAGATACCAATGTGACGTATAATGTGGGCGGCAGGGAGACCTATTCTTATGAACAGATTGCAAAGATGTTCTTTCAGGCAGCAGGTAAGCCCGCAAAGATCTCTCATGCACCAACCTGGCTGTTTGATGTATTAGCCAAGGTAAATAAATGGAAGAAGAATGGAAAAGAGCCAGTTATCAAGTTTTCCAAATGGACACTATCCAACCAGATGGTTGGCGATACCCAATATGGCAAGCACAGCTTTCAGCAATACGTCAAATCCTGTTATCAAAATAAATAAATGGGGGAGTGAATGAGATGAATTTATCAAAGGCAGTCAGCCTGGCTTTCCCAGGCGACATGTGGATTCTTTTAGCTGTGGCACTGATCTTATGCGCCATTGGTTTTTATAAATATGTTTATTTTCTATCCATTGGATATGGCTGGGCAATTGCAGGAGAAGGAATTGTTCTGCTTCTTTTATTTCGAACGACAGTAACGCCGGTCATGGTGATTTTATGCCTGCTTTTTGTCTGCTATGGAGCAAGGCTTAGCGGCTTTCTAATATACAGGGAGGTAAAGAGCGCTTCCTATCGAAAGACATTAAAGACAGTGACTAAGACCAACAAGCCAATGCCCTTTTTTGTAAAATGTGCTATTTGGATCCCGGTATCCTTACTATATGTGGCTCAGATAACGCCAGTATATTACCGCCTGGTAAATGGCAGGGAGCAGGATATTGTACTGCCGGTGGCTGGTGCGGTTATCATGTGTTTTGGCTTATTATTAGAGACCTTGGCAGACCAGCAAAAGTCAAAGCAGAAGAAGGAAAATCCCAATATGGTTGCAACCAAGGGCTTGTATTCCTTTGTCAGGTGCCCTAATTATTTAGGAGAGATTTTATTCTGGACTGGAGTATTCGTCTCAGGATGCAGCATATTTTCCGGTGGGATCCAACTAATCATTGCACTGATTGGATATGTCTGCATCGTGATGATCATGTTCAATGGCGCGCAAAGGCTTGAAGGGAGACAGAATAAGAGTTATGGGGCGAAGAAAGAATATCAGGATTATGTAAATGCCACACCGATCTTACTCCCATTTATTCCGCTATATCATCTTTCAAAACAGGAGAAGGAGGAAATGGTACATGAGGGGGAAAAGAAAGCATAATGTTCATGAGGAGGACTTTACCTTAAAGCTGGCAATCCAGGATACCTTGCCAGTCCTGTTTTTTCTTGGAAGCATGGTAGTCGTCACGTTCCTTTATCCTAGCATCCTGTTCGTCATAGGTGCATCGTGCAGCCTGATTGCCGGAGTTACCAAGGTAATATGGAAATTTATTATGGCCCTTAAGATGGGAAATAAGAAATGGCTGAGCAGTTTGTTTATTCCCTTCCAGTGTGTTGGATTTAGTCTGATGCTAATTTCCTTGATCGTAGACCGCAGACTGATCCATCTGGAAATGATGTGGAAGGCGGTTTGCAGCTTTCCTGCAGGGCTATTCTTTCTCGCCGGTATCTTAGGAATGGCGGGCATGATAATACTAGCCATGCAGTTTGACCAGTCAGTGAAATCCCATTGGAAGGCACAGTGGCTTAATATGGCAGCCCAAGGATGCTTCTTTATCGGTCTGTTGTTATTGCTATAACATAAAAAGGCCTGGCAAAGATGATTTCTTGCCAGGCTTTTTTGAAGAATAGGGCATAGTATGCACACTCACGCGAAATGAGTATGTCGTTGTCGCGACCGAGTTCTCCTATGCAGTTAATTCGCGTTTTAATTTATGTCGGATCACGCAAAGGAACAGTACCGAAGTAAAGGTTGCTCCAAGGAGATCGGAAATAGTCTCGCAGTAGAAAATATTATCCAGGCTTGTTACCATTGGAAGGATCCAGATACAAAGCAGGAAGATAATCTTTCGTAAGAAGGAAACTGGAAGGGTAAAACGAACCTTACCCATAGCAGTCAGACCATCAACCACTGCAAACTGTACGGCAACCCCAAGAAGTCCAATTGTATACTTACGGATAAATCCGGTACATAGGACAATCATCTGGGCATCTCTAGTAAAGAGGCGTACAAAGACAGATGGGAATGCCTGAGCAGCAACCATCAGCAGTACTACGTAGCAGGCACAAAGCAGAAGCACATAACGGAAGGCTTCCATTACTTTCTTATAATTGCCGGCACCGTAGTGGTAGCTATAAAGCGTGCTGCATCCGTTGGTAATTCCTTGTAAAGGACATACGATCAGCACCATAAAGCTTTGCACGATAGCAGCTGCGGAAATATACACATCACCAAGGGCATCACCACCATACATACGAAGGGACGCATTTAAGAAGATTACGATCAGGTTGTCCACTAACATTATGATAAATGGCATCATTCCGATGGTAAGTGTTTTCTTTAAAATGGACCAGTCAAGCTTTCCTAGGGTAATGCGGATTGGATTGGATGCACTGAATAAGAAGCGCAGTACATAAATCATGGCACAGATCTGTGACAATACAGTTGCAGCAGCAGCACCAGCGATACCAAGTCCAAACCCATAGATAAAGATTGGATCTAAGATCAGGTTGACAACGGCCCCAAGGGCAATGGAAATCATTCCATGTCTGGCATGTCCTTGTGCAAGCACGAAAAAGTTCATCCCAAGGCTAAGTAAGGAAGCAAAGGTCCCAAGCACATAGATGGAGAAATAGGAATTTGCATAAGGATACATAGTATCGCTGCATCCAAGCGCATATAAAAGCGGCTTTTTAAATACAAGGCAGCCAATGGTTACAACGATGGATACAAGAAGCAGCATCATAAATGACTGACTGATTGCCTTATTTGCCATTTCCGGTTCTTTTTTTCCTAGGGAAATGCTCATATAAGAGGAACCACCGATACAGATTAGATAGGCAAATGCAGTAATTGCTGTTAATGCAGGGGCACTAATACCGATACTGGCAAGCGCAAGGTCGCCATATCCGGCGATATTACCCACGAACATTCGGTCAACAATACTGTATAAAATATTAAAAAACTGAGCCAGCATGGCAGGAAGCCCAAGCTGCAGCACTAATTTCTTAATTGGAATTTCGTCAAACTTGTGTTTCATAAGAAGTCCTTTCAAATATGTCTGTAATTTAATTTAGCTAGACTATTCTAAAGGACAAAAGGGAAAGTGTATAGATGGTTTTTAATACCATTAAAAAAAGCCGGATAAACATGTCCGGCTTAAGGGGATTACATGATGCGGCAAGTAACCGTATTTAAACAGCTATCAACCTCTTTTTTTTCGCTATCTGCTTTCTCTTGCATTTTATATAGATCATGGGTAGCGGCACCGCGAACGCTGGTAATTCCATCGACTGCCATGACTGCGCTCTTAGCATCGGAAGAGTTCTCTGCGGATGCTTTGTGATGAATATAGTCCATATGGTTCTCCTTTTCATGAATAAATTTATACTGCTAGTATGTTACAAAATGAGATAGAATATGAGCAAAAATAAAAGTAGGATTTGTTTTACACGGAAGATACTAATATGATATAGTGATAATTGATACGTTTTAAACAAAAGAAAAGTGAGAGAGAACATGAAGAAAAACAATAAAATCATCACAGGCATAGCAGTTTCAGTAATCGCAATTGGAATTGTACTTTATGGATTGAATTTGATATGGGGAAATCCATATTCAAAAAAACTTGCTGAACAGGCCGCAAATGACTACATTGAGAAAAACTATCCCGGTCAACAGCTACATATCGAAAATATACTATATGACGTTAAGGTGAATTCTTATGTTGCAGAGGTCAAATCAGAGACAAGCATCGACAACTATTTTTCAGTGGAGATTTCCATGACGGGAAATGTAAAATATGATACATATGAGAGGGTAGAGAATGGAGACAACACATACCAACGAGTATATGAGGAGTATCGTAAACTTGTCGAGGATGTATTTGATGATCCAGCGTTTCCAATAGAAGATGAAATACATTTGGGGAATTTGGTAACAGTGGAAAATACAAAAAATGATCACGATGATTTGGAATATGGACTTGAGCCTGACCAGCTTGTGAGAGACAAACAGTATGATGTAAAAGAACAGGGAAAACGAGCAGGCCATATTGTATGTTATGTAAAAGAAGAAGAGATTTCTTTTGAAAAGGCGAGTGAATTACTGCTACAGATCAAGCAGAAAATGGATGAGGCAGAGGTGCCATTTTTTGCAGTAGACCTAATCGTAGAGAAGCCAGATAAGACAGAAGACGAGGAAAGTAGCGAAAATGAGGAAATCAGGATTTATGACTTCCTTTACAGTGACATTTATGTAGATGGACTAGACAAGCGTGTAGAAGCTGCCCATAAAGCATTGGCAGAGTACTTTAAAGCAATCGATGCAGTTGCTGCAGATGAGAAGATTGCATAGACAAAGAACATATTATGCTTTACGAACATTAGGTTACATGTTATAATAACCGCTGTATTTACGAAAAATCAGGAAAGATGTCATCTTTTCTGGACTGGTTCGGAATCTTCCCAGGATAAAAAACTAAGGATAGAAAGCAGATCGAAGTCATTTTTTAATCATACCAGACGTATGGTTCATTTATGCTGCAAAAGGAATTCTTAGTAGCAATAATGGAACAACGCTGATGTGATTGGAAAATGGCTTTTTTTATTTTATAGAAGATTGTTTCGCAATCCCCACATAAAATAAAAACGCCCTGAAAGGTGCGAGCAAAGTGTCGAAAACGCTTTGTTATTTGTTTCTCTTTTCTTTGGAAGTATTAAGAAAAGGAGTGTTAAACGATGAATACAAAACAAAAAGTAATTATTGATTGTGATCCGGGCATCGATGATAGCCTGGCATTAATGTATGCGCTGTCATCTAAGGAACTGGATGTTATGGCAATTACCATTGTATGTGGAAATGTGCCGGTGGAGCTAGGAGTGCAGAATGCATTTAAAGTGCTTCAGTTAATGGACCGATTGGACATCAAAGTCTATGCAGGAGAAACCAAGCCTTTGGTTCGAGAATTTGTAAGTGCGCAGGATACCCATGGAATGGATGGACTGGGCGAAACTTATATTGAGGCTCCTAAAGGATATGCTGCAGAAGAAATCAGTGCATCAGAGTATATTGAGCAGACACTTAAGTTAAACGATGATATCTCGATCATTGCATTAGGACCGCTTACCAACTTGGCTAAAGTGGTACAACAGGATAAATATGCACTGAAGAATGTTGTCAGACTGGTTTCTATGGGAGGGAACTACAAAAGCTTTGGAAATTGCTCGCCGGTAGCAGAATATAACTATTGGTGTGACCCGGATGCCGCAAAAATCGTATATGAGAATTTTGCCTTTCTTGGCAAGAAGATTGAGATGGTTGGCCTAGATGTGACAAGGGACATTGTCCTTACGCCAAGTATCTTGTCTTATCTGAAACGTATCAATAAAGAAAAAGGAAGCTTTGTAGAAAAAATCGTACAATTCTATTTTGATTTCCATTGGGAATATGAGAAGATCATAGGATGTGTCATCAATGATCCTTTGGCAGTTGCGTATTTTGTGGATCCAACTCTTTGTAATGGGATAGAAGCATATACTACAGTTGAGACCGAAGGACTTTGTCTTGGACAGACCATTGTAGATGCAATGGGATTTTGGAAAAAAGACAGCAACGCAGTAATTTGTACCTCCGTTTACAGTACCTACTTTATGGAAGAATTCGTTTACCGGATATTCGGTGGTAATCGAAAAGAAATCCATAGTATGTTAGCACAATTATAGGTCAGGGAGGAAACAAAAAATGAATAGAAAAAGTACACCATACAAATTAACAATAGTAGCATTAGCAGCAGTAATCAATATATTGGGAGGTCATCTAGCATTGGCATTAAAGCTTCCAATCTATTTAGACTCCATTGGAACGGTATTAGTCGCAGCAATTCTTGGGCCAGTTTACGGAATTATTCCGGGCTTGCTTAGTGGTCTTATTACAGGAGTAACCGGAGACATTTATTCGATTTATTTTGCACCAGTTCAAATTGTAACCGGTATCATGGCAGGTATGTTATTTAGAACGAAATGGGTAAAAGGTAAGAGAATGCCATTAGGAGTGCTTGCGATTACCGTACCGGGAACGTTGGTCAGTGCATCAATTAGTGCAATTTTATTTGGTGGAGTTACTTCATCCGGATCATCCGTGATTGTATTTGTACTCAGAAAGTTAGGAGTGTCCATGACAGCTAGTGTATTTGCAGTGCAGATCATTACGGATTATGTGGATCGTTTCCTGGCAGTGGCATTAGTTGCAGTGATTTTAATTAGCATCCCTAGGGATTTGCTTGCAAACATACAAGGAGGAAAAGAAAATGGATCGTTACAGCAAGATAACGAATAAAAATCAACGAGAGATCGTTTTATTAAAGGCCTATCCTTGTGCATGGGGAAAATGTAGTTTCTGCGATTATACTGATGATAATTCAAGAAATGAAGAGGAAATGGTTCGATTAAACAATGAGGTGTTGGATCAGGTTACCGGAGAGTTTGGCGTATTGGAAGTTATCAATTCAGGCAGCTGTTTTGAAATTCCAAAACCAACCCTTGAAAGGATCAAAAAGATAATTGAAGAGAAGCAAATCAAGCGATTATTTTTTGAAAGTCATTGGATTTATAGAAGCCGTCTACAGGAGATGCGTGACTACATGGGAATACCAATAACCTTTAAAATAGGTGTAGAGACGTTTGATTATGAATTTCGTGAAGATGTGCTAAATAAGCATGCGGACTTTAGAGATGCTGAAGAGGTAGCAGCTTATTTTGACTCACCATGTTTGATGGTTGGGATTAAAGGCCAGACCAAGGAGATGATCCGAAAGGATATCGAGTTGGCATTAAGACATTTTGAACGCGCCACCGTGAATGTGTACGTAAATAATACGACGGACATTAAGCGTGACGAGGAGTTAGTTGAGTGGTTTTGTAAGGAGTTTGCGGCTTTGGATGAAAATCCAAAGGTGGAAGTACTTTATAATAACACGGATTTTGGAGTGGGAGATTAAGGCACC
>JAUNJY010000029.1:5477-5887 GCA_030535455.1 bacterium | reverse complement strand
AAGAGCGGCACCGAGGACGGTGCCTTCAGATGAAATCAGGATTTCATCTGGTGCTATAGGTAACGAAAGGGTCTAGTACGCGGAGCGTACTAGACCCTTTCCGTTTTTCAGGAAGTGAATTCCTGAAAAGCGATTCCAATGGGGGACGACTCCCCCATACCCTTCCCAGAGCGAGGCGCTGCGAGTGAGATAAGTTCCCCTAGGGTCGAGAAGAACGGAGCACCAGAGGTTCTCCGGACCACTCCGGGTTGGCTGACGGAAGTTAGTGAGCCTAAGAAGCGTGAAGCTTCTTAGGGATGTAGAGTGTTGGGGAAGAACGGAGCACCAGAGGTTCTCCGGACCACTCCGGGTTGGTTGACGGAAGTTAGTGAGCCTAAGAAGCGTGAAGCTTCTTAGGGATGTAGAGTGTT
>JAUNJY010000029.1:0-5377 GCA_030535455.1 bacterium | reverse complement strand
GGGGAAGAACGGAGCACCAGAGGTTCTCCGGACCACTCCGGGTTGAGTGACGGAAGTTGGTGGGGGTAAGAAGCGTGAAGCTTCTTTGGGATTATAGTTTTTGGGTGCTTGATGTGACTGTGATTTCTAGGACTCTGTTGGCGAAGGGATATTTTTCGTGGATCATGTCGTAGTCTTCGCCGGCATCGTAGAATTTTGCTGTTCCTTCTAGTAGGAAGCCGGTGCCTTGGTAATTGTTAAAGCCTAGTACTTCTTTGCTGCCTAGGGTTACTATTACTTTGGGATATTGTTGAAGCAGTAGAGGGAAATGAGTCATTTTTCCAATGTGCTGAAATTCGACAAAACAATATTTTGCTGGATAAGGATCATTTACCAGCATCTCATAAGGAATGTCCTTGTCTGATTAAGGTCGTAATGCTTGAGGCCGAACAAGAAATGAAAAATTACTTAAGTAAGAAAACATTAGCATGGCTGCATGGAGAGGTATATCAGAATATACTTTCACCACAAGCAGTAAATGATACAAATCAGTGGTTTGATGACCGGTTGAAATAAAATAGGCCCTTTCCTAATTCATTTATAAGTAATTGGGAGAGGGCTTTTTTTTAGATGAAAGCCAAGATGTGTGTTCACTTTGGTCAAAATACGGAGAAAGTGGCGAAAATACGACAAAATACTATTGACATACAGGATTTGTAATTTATATACTTAAATTACATTTAATGATGAATATATTTAGGGATAATAATTGGAGGATTTAAATGGGAACAAAAGAGAAGAGAACACCGCTACGCGTTAAGTTGTCGAAACAGGTATTAGCAATGGTAATTGTGATGCTGATCATTATGTCAGCAATATCTTGTTATACAATTCAACGAATTCTTAATGCAGACAGCAAGAAGCAGCTATTAACCGAAGCACAATACGTTACATCAGAGATTGAAGGATGGACAGAAGGTATTTTAAATCAAGTCAATACAGTTTTGGCGACAGTAAAAAATATCGGACTAGCAAATGACAGCAAAAAGCTGTTGGAGTTTTTAGAAACGGTAACAATGGACCTAGATGAAGACATGCCAACAGGCTTGTATGCAGGTACTGAAAAGGGAGAGTACTTAGACCCATCCGGATGGATCCCAGATGCAAGTTATAATGTCAAGGAACGCAGCTGGTTTATTGAAGGAAAAAACAATGTAACAATGGAATTTGGTGCACCTTATTACGGAGATAACTTACAATCCAATATGGTAAGTGCATCTGCCCGTGTAGATGATAATACGATCCTTGCAACAGATGTGGTGCTTGGAAGTATTGAGAATTTAATTAACGGGATGGAGATTGCAGGAGAAGGTTATGGCTTCTTAGTAGACTCCAAGTCAGGATTTATGGTTGCCCATAAAAATCAAGAGTACACAGGAAAAAATATTGAAGACATTGATGATATTGTGGTTCAAGAGGCATATAAGTCCTTAGACAAGAAGGATCAGGTACTATCCGTCAATGATGAAGAACAAAATTATTTTCTTACGTTAAGCCAGGTAGAAGGAACAAATTGGGTTCTTGTTACTTGCGCAAAGACAAACGTAATCTTTAAAACATTACGAACAATGATTATTTCTTTAATTGCACTTTCAGTTATCGGTGCTTTAATAATCGGAATTGCAATCTATATGCGAGTGAAGATACTTACAGAGCCACTGGAAGGACTTACAGGGGTTATTGATGACATTACAAATGGTGACCTTACTGTTGAGCCTGTTGTAGAAGGTAACGATGAGATTAGGGATATTTCTGAGCAATTAGATGAATTTATCAAAAATACTCGTAGTGGTATTACAGAGTTAAGCGCGGTATCCCAAGTATTAACCATGGAATCAGAGGGAAGCAAGGAAATATCTGATGAAATGAACGAAGCTTCTTCTTCACAGACAGAAGCAATGAGACAATTAAACATCACAGTGGAAGAGCTTGCTCGTTCCATCGAAGAAATAGCTAATTCGGCAACCACACTTGCATCTACTGTTACAGAAGTAAGCAAGCAAGGCGCAGATGCCAAAGGCTTGATTACAGATACAGTACTTGTTACGAATCAAGGAAAAGATGCAATCAACCAGGTTTCCAATAAGATGAATACCATTGATTCAACAATGAAAGAATTAGAATTGGTTGTACAAGAGGTTGGTAAATCCTCAAATGAAATCAATTCCATTACAACATTGATTGGTGACATTGCGAACCAGACAAACTTATTAGCCTTAAATGCCAGCATTGAAGCAGCAAGAGCAGGAGATGCTGGAAAAGGATTTGCCGTAGTCGCTACTGAGATTGGAACACTTGCTTCCTCCAGTACGAATGCAGTAAAAGAGATTGAACAGCTGATTACAAAAGTATGCACCCAAGTACAAGACGTTGTAGTTAAGACTGCAAGTTCTGTACAGAATATCCAGGAAAGTAAAGGCTTAGTTGCCAATACCTCAGCAACATTTATGGATATTTATGATAAGGTAAATACAACTGCAGATGCATTAAATGTGGTAGAAAAGAAAATCCAGGAAGTGGATGAAGTTGCTACAAACATGGCAGCAATTACAGAAGAACAGTCAGCAGGTACAGAAGAAATCCTTGCGACTTCCGAAAATGTGTACAATCAATCCGTTGCAATTACAAGAAGCAGCGAAGTATTAAGAGATACTGCCGATAAGCTTAGCTTAAGTGCAGAAAGCATTAAAGAGTTTACAGAGAAATACACAATATAGTAAGTCATAAAGACGCCCTGTTTGCAATCTAGGCAAGCAGGGCGTCAATTACATAGGTTTATGAGGCCGGGGATGCTAATAAAGAGGAAGATATGGTATACTAAAGAAAAATAGTAGTTTAGCAGGAGAAAGAGTATGCGAGATAAGATCAATAAAAAGATGGAAGAATACAAGGTTTCATTTGGTGACCTTGCAAAGATGCTAAACATTAGCAAGCAGACATTGACGAAAAAAGTACAGGGCGAAATGGACTGGACATTTCCAGAAATGGAAAAGCTAATGGAGGTATTTCACATCGAAGACCCACAAGAATTTTTCTTCAGTGCGTAGTGAAAAAAAGCCTAAAAACCATCCATTAGATAGAAACTTCATAGGGGCATTTTCCCTATAACCATATTAATTACGAAATAAATGAAAAGAGTTATTGCTGAAACTCGGAAAATAATATATCATTATTCCATTACGTTTAGCTTTTTTAGCATAGACATGAAAAGGAGATATTTAAAATGAGTAACGAAAACAAAACTTGTAGAGTTCACTATACAGGTACATTCAACGATGGAACAAAGTTTGATTCTTCATACGACAGAGGTGAAACACTTGAGTTCGTTTGTGGTGCAGGCATGATGATCAAAGGATTTGATGAAGCAGTTAAAACAATGGAAGTAGGCGAAATCAAAGATATTCACCTTATGCCAGAAGAAGCATACGGAATGGCAGATCCAGACAACATCCTTGTAATCGAAATCAGTCAATTACCAGGTTCTGAAAACCTTAACGTAGGTGAACAAGTTCAGTTAATGAACCAATTAGGACAACCTATTCCAGTAAAGGTTACAGCAAAAGACGAAACAAACATTACATTTGATGCAAATCATGAAATGGCAGGAAAAGAACTTAACTTCAAGATCGAATTAGTAGAAGTTATTTAGTTTAAATAAGTGCATGGGAAGTTACTTCCGATGCACTTATTTTTTTTGAGCTCGGCTAGTTATGGTAAAACTAATGTGCTATAATCAGTAATAAATAGAAGAGGTAAAAGCCGAGGAACTCAGTACACCTTAAACTTTAGAAAACCAGTAATAGTATTGAAAGACTTGTAGTATAAAAATGAATTAAGTAAATAAATGTTGAAATGGAGAAAGATAGATGGAAATCATGAAATGTGGTCATCATACGATGAGAGATATGAGGATTGATTATCCTTACATAGAAGGTACTTTTGGTGATGGAAAAAGAAAAAGGTATAACGTTATTGATAATTATGTTCCTAGAAGAAAAGAATATGCAGATTTAAAGGAACGAAACTTTTTTGAAAAGGCATATATAGAGCATTCTATCGTTGTTAAATGGAATGATGATATTGATATGTTGTGTGATGTAATCTATGAGAATGGAGAAGAGGAAACAATTTTACACAGTTCAACAAAAGAATTAGGAGATACTAGAGGTAATCAACCACCTAAACACAGAAAAAGCACCTGAGAGCTATACGTATATACGTATTTGCTCTCAGGTGCTTTTATAGTCTATGCTTTAAAAACTATGCTGCACAAACATTAACAGCTTGATCGCCTCTGTTGCCAGATGTAATATCAAATGTTACTTTTTGTCCTTCTTCTAAAGTTTTGAAACCTTCAGTAGCAATTCCAGAGAAATGAACGAAAATGTCTTCACGTGTTGCGTCGTTAGTAATAAAACCAAATCCTTTTTCTGAGTTAAACCATTTTACTGTACCTTTATTCATAATAAGATACCTCCATATTTTAATTATATTTAGATGAATAAAAAAATCACATATTTTTGTAAGCTATTATACATGGATAATCGTTTACAAAAATATGTGAATCAGATTAGGCATTTAAATACTATATTCAGTATACGATAACAGAGACTCTTTGTCAATGATTATTTTGTGCAAAATAACTATCGAAATAAGTTGAAAAATGTAAAAATTGTGCTAATTATATAAAAGTTGGGAGAGGGAGAATATCATCACAATAGAATTACACCTTGATTAATATTTAATATGTAGCAGATTATTTGAATTTTATTAATGATCAGTAATAGATATTGTACTCTATTAGGCAGGAGTGTCACAAGTTCAATATACCACTACAAGCTGGCATGACTTATCTTTATTATAATGCCCGTAAAGGTGTTCATAAATCGATAGGTGCGTAACGGCCAATACCCTAAAATAACAGTTATGGTGGTTACTTGGTGTTCAAATGAACAGGTAGGTAGTTTCAATCTTATAGGACAAGTATTGTAAGGCAAAAGAAACTATGTGAATACACGTAAATAATAAAGATATGTAGAAGAGGCTCTGAGGTACAATGGAGGAACTTATTGCCTTCGGCATGGATGACGGTACATATTGAAAGATATTAAAGCGTAAGGGAATTAGAGTGGTACAGATGATATATGAGGCAGTAGATAGCAGGGAAATTGATTTCTATGAGTATTTGAATGCGAATAAAGAACTGGGAGTTTTAGAGCGGCATTAGTCAATAATAAGTATGCAAGAGTGTATCAAGATGCAGTTGAAGATATGATAACGAGGTTTATTATCACACTAAAAGTTTACTAACGGTAAACTTAAAACTCAAATAATGATA
>JAUNJY010000125.1 GCA_030535455.1 bacterium | reverse complement strand
TCTGAACCGCAATCAACGCAAGTTAATGTCTTATCTGTCATAATAATTCCTCCTAGTTTTAAAGATTCTAATGTGACAATAATCTCTGAAATTACGAGAAACCATTACATTAAAGAAACTTTATTTGAATCGCAGTATTAACTGCTCATACTAATACTAACACTTTTTTGTACAAATTACAATATTTTTTTTGAAAAAAACACTAATTTTTCAAAATATTCTGCTTATATATCCATTCTAAGTATTTTTCCTACAAATAATGATTATACTAAATAATACATATTTTATGGAGGTTATCTTAATGAATTCTAAATATATTGACTTATTTGATACACTAGTTAAAGCTTATTATGAAGGTAATTTTGACGATACCTTGGATATGATTATGGTTTGTCATGAAAGATCCCCGCAAGATACTTTCAACATAATAACATCTTTATGTGGTGTTGATGTAAAATTTGACAATAACTATCGTTATAATCTAAAGAAAGCAATTACTAATCATGTAGTAACCAAAAAAATAGTAAAAAAATTAGATTGTTCATCTATTAATTGCTCAAAAGACCATAATAATAAATTTCTCTGTCAAAGAGCTTGTCCTTTTAATGCTATAATGTTTGATATAAATAATAACTCTACATATATAAATAATGACCTCTGCATCAATTGCGGAATGTGTATAGATGCCTGTAAAAATGGACGCATACTCGACAAAGTAGAGTTATTTCCTATCCTAGATTTAATAAAGGATAATAAAACAGTCATTGCTGCAGTTGCTCCTGCAATTATCGGTCAATTTGGTAAAGACGTTTCCATGGATCAGCTTAGAGAAGCATTTATGGAAATTGGTTTTTCAGATATGATTGAAGTTGCTTTTGCCGCAGACTTATTAACAATTAAAGAGTCTGTGGAATTCAACAAACATGTTAAATCTCCTACTGATTTAATGATTACTTCCTGTTGCTGTCCTATGTGGGTAGGTCTGTTAAAGAAGGCTTATAAGGATCTTATGCCTGACCTTTCTCCTTCAGTATCTCCTATGATTGCTGCTGGCAGGATCATCAAAGCTTTAAATCCAGAAGCTAAAGTAGTGTTTATTGGTCCTTGTATTGCCAAAAAAGCGGAAGCTAAAGAAAAAGATGTTGCCGGTGCAATCGATTTTGTTCTAACCTTTCAAGAGCTTAGCGATATTTTTGATAGCTTAAATATCAATCCCCAAACTCTTAAAGGAATTCCCTCCGTGGAATATACTTCTACCGGAGGTCGTTCATATGCACGGGTAGGCGGTGTCACCAAAGCCATAAAGGACACTGTAAAAGAACTTTATCCTGATAAAATAAAAAACTTTCGAGCTTATAGAGCTAATGGTATAAAAGAATGTAAAGAAATATTAAATGACGCCCTTAAGGGCAATACTAATTTCAGTTTTTTAGAAGGCATGGGCTGCGTTGGTGGCTGTGTTGGTGGTCCTAAAATTCTCGTCTCTCCTGAAGAAGGCAAAGAAGCTGTGGATAATTTTGCTCATGATTCATCTATTAAGGTACCTGTACATAGTCCTTTACTGGCAGATATTTTAACTAGGTTGTCTATAACTTCCTTAGAGGATTTTACTGACTATGATAAGATTAGGCTCTTACAAAGAGATTTTCAATAAAAA
>JAUNJY010000086.1 GCA_030535455.1 bacterium | reverse complement strand
AGATATGCCAAGCGGAGATATGGGCGGAGGAACTCCTCCGGATATGAATGGTGGAACTTCAGGCAGCTCCTCTTCCAGTGACAGTTCATCCAATGCGTCAGGAAATAAGGGGAATGCCCAATCAGCCGAAGGAAGTGCAGAGAAATCATCCTCTGGAAAGGGAAGTTCTAGTGACTCCTCAAAACAGCAGGATAGAACAATATATCAGTTAACAGGAGAGGAAGCTACGATTACGATTCCAGTCGGAACCAAAGTAACCACTTCCCTAGGAGCAACCACTACATTTTCGAGAATTGCAGCAAGTGATACACTAAAGCTATTAATGCAGACCAATGATGCAGGTGAACAGGTAGTTGTAGGCGTATGGATAGTAGCTTAAAGGAGGTGCAATGACATATGAAATTGTTAAGTAGAATGAAGAAGTCTTCACTGAAAGAAGAAGTACAAGGCGAAGCAGCAGAATATATGGTATATCTGAAAGATATCAATAAAAGCTATAATGTGGGCGGCGGTAAGCTTCACGTTCTTAAGGATATCAACCTTACAGTGAAAAAGGGGGAATTCCTTGCAATCCTTGGCCCATCAGGTAGTGGTAAAAGTACACTGATGAACATTATCGGCTGTATGGATGTTCCGGATGAAGGAGAATATTTCTTAGATACGGTTGCGATCCATACGACAAAGGAAAAGGATCTGACAAAGATCAGAAACCACAAGATCGGCTTTATCTTCCAAAGATATCAGTTAATTCCGACCTATTCAGTAATCCAGAATATCATGATGCCATTATTGATGCGTGGTGACAGCCATCATCAGGCCGAAGAGGAAGTAATGGATACCATTCGTCTTTTAGGATTAGATGAACGTCTTGACCACAAGCCAAGTGAACTCTCCGGTGGACAGCAGCAAAGGGTGGCCATTGCAAGGGCTTTAAGCGGAAAGCCATCCATCCTGCTTGCCGATGAGCCGACAGGAGCATTAGACAGCAATAGTGGTAAAGAAGTATTAAAGCTATTTAAGAAGTTAAATGACATGGGCAATACGATCATTATGATCACCCATGATTTAAATGTAGCCCAGAATGCAAAGCGAGTAGTTCGTATTGTTGATGGTGAATTATTTGAAGATGAAAAGGATCAGCCAGGTTATCAGGCCCTTCAGGTAAAAGATGCATAAAAATGGAATTAGTGGATAGACTAACACCATTATTATGAACGGTTTTGGAGGATGAAATGGCTGAGAACAACACAGTCCCACATGACAAAGGGTTAGACAACACGCTTAAGTTAAAGAAGGAAGGATATCGTTTTATCCCAAATCGAATGGCAGAGTTGAAAACCGATATATTTACGACTCATTTAATGGCAAAGAAGGTAGTCTGTATTACAGGTGCCGATGCGGTAAAATTATTTTATGATGATACTAAATTCACTAGAAAAGGTGCAGCGCCTGGCTATGTTAAGAAATCTTTATTCGGACAGCATACCGTCCATGGATTGGAAGGAGAGGCTCATAAAGAACGACGAAGCCTCTTTTTATCCATTTTTAATGAAGAGGACGAAAATAGGCTTGTGAAGAATTATGAAGAGTATCTAGATAAGTCCATTAGTGTATGGGAATTTCATGAACCAATCGTATTATATAATGAGATAAAGGAAGCACTACTTTCGGTCGTTTGTCAGTGGGCCGGTGTTCCCTTACAAGAGGATACGAAAAAAGGAAAAGCAGACGAATGCATGGCCATGGTCTTTGGATTTGGTAATGTAGGCGACGTACATGAGGAAGGAAAGGCGGCAAGAAAGGTATTTGAGAAATGGATGGAGCAGGTGATTGCTGATATCAGGCAAGGATTTATTGAGGTCCCTGAGGATAGCCCGATTTCCAAGGTGTGCAATTACTGCGAAAGCGATGGCACATTTTTAGATAATCATCTGGCAGCAGTGGAAATGATCAACGTAATCCGCCCAGTCGTTGCATCCTCTATCTTTATCACTTTTGCAGCCCTTGCCCTTCATGAATTTCCTGAGTACAGGGAAAAGTTAAGGAAAGATCCTTCGGAGAACTATCTGTATATGTTCAGTGAAGAAGTTCGACGTTTCTATCCATTAACGCCATTTTTAGGTGCCGTTGTACGGGAAGATTTTGAGTGGAAAAATTGCAGTTTTAAGAAAAATCAATTAGTATTGTTAGATGTATATGGTATTAACCATGATCCTAAGATCTGGGCAAATCCCAACAGTTTTGATCCAGAACATTTTAGCAAGATAGAAAAAGATTCTGAAAAATTAGTGGCACAAGGTTCTGGTGATATGAAGGTGGGACACCGTTGTCCGGGAGAGCGTCTGACAAGAAAACTGGTAATGGCCAGCGTGAAGTTTTTAGCAGTCACCATAGGCTATGATCTTGTAAAAGATCAGGATATCAGTTATGAGCTACGGAAGATTCCAACGTTACCTCAAAGTGGCATTAAAATCCACAACATTTATCGACAGCCACAGGGAATATAAAATATAGATTAAAGAAAAAGTGTGAAGCTTTGCATGGCTTTCGCACTTTTTCTTTTTGTCCAGGTCTATTCTAAATAGGGACGGAATAAAGTAGTAGTATTAGGATAAATTGGCCAAATGTCCGTTGTTTTCATGATTTATCAATAAATCATAAAGGGAGGTCGTCAATGAAGAAGATCGTTCATTCGAAAGCAATTTGGATTACTACAGTGGTAGCGGTTGTGATCCTTACAATCGGAGTTTCTATTTTAGTCACAGGGAAAAGTGGGAATAAGAAGCTGAAAGAACAATTGTCATTAGGAGAACAGTATTTCGAGGATATGAATTATGGACAGGCCAGACGGGCATATGAAAAAGCATTGCAGATAGACAATCATAATGTAGAAGCATATTTAGGACTAGCAAAAGTATATGAAAAAGTGGACAATATAGAAAAGGCAATCGAAGTGCTGCAAGAAGGAATAGATCGGACCAAGGACAGCAAATTAAAAGAGAAGCTAAGTGAACTGAAGGCAGGACAAAAAGAAGAGTCAGATAAGAATGAGAATAATGCGCCAACGAAGGAGCCAGAAAAAATCCCTGGGCCGGATTATGGAAAAGACGAATATAAGGGATATATAAAGAAATTAGAGAGTAAGGACTTTAAAGAAGCTGCAAATGTCCCTGAGGACTTTACAAAGCTTGTAGGGGATGCAAAAAGCCCGGATGCCACTTACGTTACCGTAGGACTATTAGATATCGATCAGGATGGCGTAGAAGAGCTGTTATTCAATACAAGCAGGTATAAAAGTGACATCTATGTATATACCGTTTTAAATGGACAGGTAGTTTACTGTGGTAATCTTATTTCTTTGGAAAATGATTTGTGGGAAGGGGACCCGTTTGAATATCAGGATGGTCCCTATATTCTGTATTATAGTAAGGAAAAAGTCATACGGACCAATTCGCTGGATGGTGGAAATCTGAATTATGTGGATACCTATTATGGCTATGAGCTGGCAGATCATAAGATAAAGTTAAAATATAAGTCAACTGAGAAGTGCAGCTTAAAGGCCGGTGGAAATAATATTGAGACATGGATGATAGAAGATCAAGAGGTAAGCAGAGACCGTTACATAGAATATAATAAGAAGAACTTGCCAGACCAAGGGAAATTAGTGAAGTTTTATTCCTACCAGGATTTTATTAAAACATTTAAGAAAGAGTGAGAGGCAAACCTATTGTCTTAATAAAACCCTATATCAAGAAAGCCCCGCAGAAATTATGTACTGTGGGGTTCTCTTAATACAGGAAGGGCAATTAAAAATATATGTTCTCATTCTTACTTACAATACACTAGGAATTTCGGACTCTCCAATGACACGAATTCCTGCAGCCTTTAACAGTTTTGCAGTCAGGCCGTCATCATCAGTCAATGTGCCGGTAAACGTTCCATCATAGATAAAGCCGGTGCCGCAGGATGGACTGCGTTCTTTTAAGACTGCAAATTGGCAGTCATAAAGCTTTGCAAGGCGTAGGGCTTCTTTTGCGCCTTTTGCAAACTGTGGGGTAACATCTCTTCCATCAGCAGTCCAAACCTTGTTATTTCGGATTTCAGCGGGGATACGAGGGGTCGGAAGTCCGCCATATACTTCAGGACAATATGGAATTACCGTATATCGTTCAAGCAATTTCATTGCATCTGGATTAACCACGCTTTTACCATCATATCGGCAGCCAATCCCGATTAGACAGGCACTTACTAAAATGTTCATGTAACTCTCCTTTGATCTGCGACTTTTTCCAAGTATTATAGCATTAAAAGCACATATAGACAATCTATAGGTAATAAAATAGAAGTATAAGTATAAGATATATGTGTGAATCGTGGAGGTCTTTATGAATTTGACGAAGCATTATTTTCCGGGTGGCAACACGAGTAAAGGGTTTGTGAATTATTTTGAGGGAATTATTGCTCCTTGGGTAACGAACAAGCGGATATACGTATTAAAAGGTGGTCCAGGCGTAGGAAAAAATACATTTATGAACTTATTTAGCAAGACGGCCAGAGAAAAAGGATTTGCGGTAGAACATTTTCACTGTGCAAGTGATGCAAAAAGTTTAGATGCAGTACATATTCCGTCACTTGGCGTCACCATGCTTGATGGAACGGCACCTCATATTATTGATCCGGTAACACCGGGGGCAATCGATAATATCTTGAATTTAGGTGTTTATTTGGATGAAAGCGGGCTGGAGAAGAAACGTGCAGACATACTGAAACTGATGAATGAGAATAGCAGAGGATATAAGCGGACATTTGCATACCTGTCAGCAGCAGGAAAGCTACAGGAGAATACCAATTACTTCTATCAGTGCGCGCTTGATAAAGAAGAGCTGCGTGCCGAAGTACAAGATATTTTTGGAACCCATGATTTGAAAAAAGGAAAATTAAAAGGACAGATCAGAAATTTATTTGCAGAAGCAATCACGCCACAAGGCTATATTGATTATTTTGATTCGGTCGTATCCGATGAGAAGATTATTGCGTTAAATGGTCCGATCAGCGCAGCTACAGAGTTTATTAAGATGGCAATCCAGTTTGCCTCGTTTATGGGCTATGGTCTGGAAGTGTTCTATTCCAGCCTGATGCCAAATGATCCAATCCATCTGATTATTAAAGATCTTGATTTATGTATAACGACGAATACAACATTCTCTAAGCAGGTTGAAAAGATTATAGATTTAAATTATTTGTTAGACCCAATCGTTGTCGAGAAATATGATAGCACGTTCTCGTTCAATGAATTATATCGGAAGCAGTTGGTAGAAGTTGCCATTGAATCCTTGATGCAGACAAAGGACATCCATGATGATATTGAGGCTATTTACAAAGACTACATGGATTTTGACAAGGTAACGGAATACACGAAAAACTTTATGGATGAGTTCTTTTCAAAATTAAGCTAGTTTTAAAAAAGGTAAAAAAATAAGGGAGGTCACAGAAGTGACTTCCCTTATTAATACGCTTGTCTATTCATTAAGCAAGTTTATTAACCGCTACAGTTAAGCGAGAGATTTTTCTTGCTGCTGTATTTTTGTGGTAGATACCTTTGCTTTGAGCCTTGCTAATTTCTGAGACAGCAGCTCTTAAGTTTGCGATTGCAAGATCTTTGTCGTTTGCAGCAACAGCAGCATCAACTTTTTTGATTGCAGTCTTAACAGCAGACTTAATTGCTTTGTTTCTCATAGTTTTAGTTTCGATAACTTTGATTCTCTTTTTAGCAGATTTAATGTTAGCCAATCCGTACACCTCCATTGCTATGTGGTAATTTGTTAAAATATTGTTTCATTAAATCCGGACACGGACGTTCTAATGTAAACATACCACTATATCTTAGTATAAAGTGGGGCAGTTGTCAATATGAATTTATGAGTTTTTTTGTAAAAAAAAGATATAAAAAGATTGGAAATCGCATGAATTTGGCCATATATGGAGAACCTACAAGTAGATGAAAAATAAGAATTGGAAGAAACCTACTAAATATATTGACGAGAGGATTAACAATGGACGAACTAAGATATCAAAATAATAGACGAACAGATTTAGCATTGGAAGAAAGAGAGACCTTTGAAGACGATGATGTGGAAATCAAAGGCGTGGTGTTAGAAGAAGACTATGACGAGGAAAATGACATTAAGCTTACCAGGGTAATTATTAAGGATGAACGAGGCGCTAAGGCAATGCGTAAGCCAATTGGTACGTATATTACCATTGAGGCTCCAAGGATCAGCGGTTCCGATGAAGGATACCATAAGCCGGTCAGCGACTTGGTTGCTGCCTATATCGAACAGCTGACGAAAGGCGTGGAGGGAAAGCATATATTAGTAGCAGGACTGGGCAATCGCAATCTGACAGCAGATGCCCTGGGTCCACAGGTAATTGACAACTTGTTTGTCACAAGACAGTTAATTAAGGAATTTGGTGATGAGTTTGCAAAACGTAACAAACTGGAAATGATGAGTGCCATTTCTCCAGGCGTAATGGGACAGACTGGCATGGAAAGTTCAGAGATTTTACGAGGCATCATCAAAGAAACGAAGCCTGACATGTTAGTTGTCATTGACGCCTTGGCAGCAAGAAGTGTAAGCCGTTTAAATACGACGATTCAGATTACAGATACCGGCATCAGTCCGGGAGCAGGTGTTGGAAACAACCGTAATGCACTTAATAAAGAAAGCCTTGGCATCGATGTAATTGCGTTAGGTGTGCCAACCGTGGTAGATGCCCAGACCATCGTAGATGACCGTATGGAAAATGCCCTTCGAAAGAAAGGGTTTACGGAAGAAGAGGTCTATCAGTTCCTAAATGAAATGACAGACCGTGATGTGGAAAATATGTTTGTAACACCAAAAAACATCGATGACTCCATTCACCGCATCAGCTATACCATCAGCGAGGCAATCAATTCTGTCTTTTACAAAGAGCCAAAGCTTAGCAAGGCTTAGGAAAGAATGCTTAGTCATGCCATGCAATTAAGTCAGAAGCAGTAAGCTTGGAGGCATCAAAACGATAATGCCCGGTAATTTCTTTTTGTTTAAGAAGGGCATCTTCTTCCCGATGCAGCTGTCCGGAATTATGTATTAGGTAAGGGACACCATCTGAATTACGCTTGTCTGATAAAATGCCTATATGGGTAGAACTGAATACAATAATGTCTCCAGGCTGCCATTCCTCAATCTTATCGGTATCCAAGGTGAGCGTGATACCGTGGCGTTCAAAATACATCTTTAAGTTTGGAACGCGGCGGAAGTCGATATTTGGATCCGGTGAGCCATTTACCTTTGGATAGGCGTCTGTATGGTTCGCGATATCAGCATTCACCATGTCCTTTAGGCAGTAGCCGGCATTTTTAAAGGAACGCCAGACAACGTCGGTACAAACGCCGATATTATCTGGTGGATAACCACCAACATAATAGGTGCCATCATATTTTGGATGGTTTTGGGCTTCTTTTTTTGCACCAAGCAGAATGTCCGTATAATCATCGACTCCATTTTTGTTAAAGTCAACAGAACTGGTAATGGTAGTGATATTAAATTCCTCAGCTGTATGGCTTTTCTTCGGTAGAATATTATAATAGTCAAGATAATGGTAAGCGACCCCTGCGAGAGAGCAGAATACGACCGCACAAATGCCTAGGATCACTTTCTTTTTTCGTATCATAAAACATCCCCTTTTCCTATATTTATGTAAAAAACTCTTTGTTAGATGCCATTTTAACAAAGATACAATATAAGGAAAAGGGGAAAACTATTAATATTTCCTATAGTTTCTTAATTAGTTCACATATTCATTTGGAGTGGCAAGCACATGGTCGATAATCTCAGCCAAAGGCGTCATGGCTGCCTTAACCTCGGACACGGTATTGTTGTTATCTCCAACTTCCACCAGGCTATAACGTCCAACTACATGCATGTTGTATCGGAAGCTTTTGATAAAGTTTTTCTTAGTAAATTCAGGGAACGTCTTCATGGCATAAAGCTTCATTTGTAGACTGAATGCCAGATTGGTCTGCAGATTGGAATTGGTATGGTAATTAAGAGAAGCTTTTTTATTACGGCTCACGCCATTGAAAAACATGATTTGCGCCATTTTCTTGCCATCCACGGTACATACGGTATGTGTCTTGCAAGAGTCAGAGACGCCATCACGATGCAGGTCGATAATGATCTTGATGCTTGGGTTTTCTTTGACAATTCGATTTAAGTCTACAAGTGCTTCGTTATATGCCGTATTAAAATTATACTGTTTACTATAATGCATTACGTTGTAACCATATTTATCACGCAAAATAGAAGCAAGTTCTTCTCCAACGCCTACTACAGTGTCACTCTGGGCTCCTGACTTACTGTCAGCAAATGCTTCATGGGCGTGGGTATGGAAAATCAGGATTTGTGGTTTGGAGTCGTTTTTCTCCAAGGTCAGATCCTTCTGCAACAGTTTTTTTACATTCCAGATATCGTTTTCGATTACTGCAGACTCGTTGACACGGTAGAAGTTATTAATTAGATAATTCCGATCCATGTTCTTAATCAGGTTGTTAATCATGGAATTATTTACTGCCTGTGTCTGCTTGGCACTAGAAGAAAGCTCATGGGATGCAAATGCAGTCTGCGCATCGTATTCATTTTCAAAAAATATATTATCATAGGAAGATAAGCTGCCATCCTCGCTTACAATGGTATCACTGGAAGCGGCAAGTGACTGGTCGCTTGGAGGTGGTGTGATGGCTTCATTAGTATCCTCACTATCATTATGTATGACGATCTTGTCAGCCGTTGCCGGACTTGTTGTGGAAGCCTGGTCGCCATTGGTCTCTACATACTTAATGACAGAAGAATAGAAGGAAGAGTAAACAAGCTCATCTGTTTGTACGTTATTGTTATTAAGTGAATAGGAAAGACTGCTTGATACCGAGCAATAAATAGAATTGCTAATCTTTCCTATGGTTGTATGAAGCAGAGAAGTTATATTCTGTTTCAAGTCTTTCCCAAGAAAAAGAAAGCTAAGCAAAATCACAATATAAGTAAGAACAACGATAAAGCAAGTTTTTATCAAAAGCTGTATTCGATGTATCGTTCTTGGTGATTTCATCGATTTTAAGACAACCCCCTTCCTTTTTGCAAATAAACGCCTAGCTAAGTATATGCTTGGGTAGTCTGAATATTGCTTGTTTCATAAATAAAAGTAGAGGGAAATAAGGAACCTTCTCGTAGAGATGTTGATTATCATTCTTGTGTGGAGGTCTCTTCTATGCTATAATACAGTGAATGATGCGAATTATGGAGGAAAAATATGTCGAGCATAGACCAAAGCAAAATCAGAAATTTTTGTATCATTGCTCATATCGACCATGGTAAATCTACTTTGGCCGACCGTATTATTGAAAAAACAGGCTTATTAACAAGCCGTGAGATGCAAGCGCAAGTACTTGATAATATGGACATTGAGCGTGAACGAGGAATAACAATAAAGGCACAGACAGTGCGTATCGTATATAAAGCAAAAGATGGTGAAGAGTATGTATTTAACTTAATCGATACTCCGGGCCATGTCGATTTTAATTACGAAGTATCAAGAAGTTTAGCAGCTTGTGAAGGTGCAATCCTAGTAGTAGATGCTGCGCAAGGTATTGAAGCACAGACACTTGCAAATGTATATTTAGCATTAGACCATGATTTAGACATCATGCCAGTAATCAACAAGATTGATTTACCTAGTGCAGATCCAGAACGTGTAATTTCAGAAATTGAAGACGTAATCGGCTTAGAAGCCCATGATGCTCCAAGAATCAGTGCGAAACAAGGTATTGGTATCGAAGATGTATTAGAACAAGTAGTAGCTAAGATTTCAGCGCCAAGTGGCAATGCAAGTGAACCATTAAAAGCGCTTATTTTTGACTCTTTATTCGATGCATATAAAGGTGTTATCATTTTCTGCCGTGTATTCGACGGAACAGTAAAACGCGGAACTAAGATGAAGTTAATGGCAACTGGAGCAGAAGCAGAAGTTGTTGAAGTTGGTATCTTTGGTGCCGGACAATTTATCCCATGTGATGAACTTAGCGCAGGTATGGTAGGTTATATCACTGCATCCCTTAAGAATGTTAAGGATACTCATGTAGGTGATACAGTAACAGATGCAGCTAATCCTTGTGCAGAAGCACTTCCAGGTTATAAGAAAGTAAACCCAATGGTATACTGTGGTCTTTATCCAGCAGATGGTTCTAAGTACGGAGACTTACGTGATGCCCTTGAAAAATTACAGTTAAATGATGCGGCATTACAATTTGAAGCAGAGACTTCAATCGCATTAGGTTTCGGTTACCGTTGTGGTTTCTTAGGATTATTACATCTTGAAATCATCCAAGAACGTTTAGAACGTGAATACAACCTTG
>JAUNJY010000085.1 GCA_030535455.1 bacterium | reverse complement strand
ACGATATAATTTCAATTATATCACTCTCCTTTCGTCTCATACTACATTGTATTACCAACAAAAGAAGTTATGTTAAAAACTCGCATAACATATCAATTATATCGGTGCTCTCTACCAGTGTCAACCGCCTTAAATTCCTATTCTCCAAGACCACTTTCATGAAAACGCCTTACAAATCCTTTTAATAGGTTATTTATCGGTCCTTTTAAGAATAATGCAAACAGAATAAAGGCTATTACATAGATCGCAATCACTACCATGTCCTTTACAAGGATGTCTCGGACAATCCCTCCTACTGCTTCACGGTTCAGGGAAATGCAATACGTAAATGGCAAGAATGGATTTAGCCGTTGAAAGAATACTGGCGTAAGCTGTACTGGAAATGTACCTCCGGATCCAGCCACCTGAAGTACCAATAAAATAATTCCTATCACCTTTCCCACATTGCCAAGTACTGATACTAATCCATATACGATAATGGCAAAAGACAGTCCCGTCAAAAGATTTACTGCAACAAACACAACCGGATGCTTGCACGTAATCTTTAACAGATACAGATCCCCCAGTGAAACAATCAATGCCTGTATCATGGCAATCGTTCCAAATAACATAAGCTTGCCAATGTAGACCTGGTAAGGCCTATACTCTCCATGGGCATCCACAGTCAAGATGGAAAGTAATAATAAAATGCCCACCCAAAGGGATAGCACCGTATAAAATGGTGTCATTCCTGTACCATAATTGGCAATCGGATATATCTTTTCTTCCTCAATGGTCACTGGATTAGACAGAAAATCACTTCGTTTCGTCACATCTACCTTTAGCAGATTTACCAGTTCCTCCAGTCCATTTTTATCATTGACAGCCTTCATCTTCTCAACAAGGGTATCAATTAATGTTTCTGCCTTTGGCAATGCCTCATTGGCAAACGTAATTCCTTTTTCTCCTTTCTTAATTCCCTTGGATGCCTTCTTTAATGCCTCCGATACTTGTGGTAACTTAGCCTCGGCATCCTTAAAAAGGGTTACTGCCCCTTCTGCTGCCGAATAGGACTGGAAAAAGATCTGATCTAGCTTTGACTTCACACTGCCAGACAGCCCTTCTCTTACCTTATCTAATGCATTGGAAATAGCCTGCTGGGTGGTGATTGCTCGATTTAAAGCCTCTAAGACATTGATCTCTCCCGTTTCCATCCTGCTATAAATATCATCAAGTGTGGCTGTTAAGGTTGCCAGTTTTTCACTTGCTGTCTCCAGCCTTTTTATTTGCTCTGCAAATGGATTTTTCGTGGAAAGATTGTTCAACCGTGTCAATAATGGCAAAAGGGTATCCACATCGCTCTTTAAATAATTCGCTTGTGTGCTTACAGTCTTTATTTCTGACATCATCTGTTCACTGGATAGTGAGCCAGAAGCACTTAAGGCGGACAGCTTATCGGTAATCCCATCGGAATATGCCTTCATTGTAGTAAGCTCCGTTTCTATCACGGGAGCAATCTGGTCCGAAGACTGCTTTGCCGTCGTCAAAAAGGTTTGTAGATTAGAGGCAAGTCCTGTACTCGTTGTTAACAAGCTGGTAATTTTCGGTAACTTGTCATTTACATCCGCCAATAACGTCTTAATTTTTACTAAACTAGTCTCTCCTTCCTTAACTGTCTGATTAATTTCAGTAAAATGGCTTTGGATTTCGACAAGCTTGTTATAGGCCTCTGTTATATTGGGAATTTGGTTTTCTAAGTCGGCTCCTACTTCCTTTCCTACCTTTAAGATGGTATCGCTTACAGTCTCCACCACAGTTTCGCTTAATGTCTGTTGAAGGCTTGTCACACCTTTATCCGTAAGCTTTGGCGCAATTGCATTCATTTTTTCATTGACAGTATAGCGTATGGTTCCTTTTTTTATTTCTGCTCCCACAATGGACGTAAGATTTGCAGAAAATTCACTGGGAATTGTTATATATGCATAGATGTTTTCATTTTCCAACTCATTTTCTGCCTGTTCTTTTGATATAAACTGCCATCCAAGCTGAGTATTCTTCTTTAGTTCATCGACAACTGTATCTCCTATATTAATCTCTTTTCCATTTAACGATGCACCCTGATCTTCATTTACGACACCCACCTTGATGCCGCTTGTTGCACTCTTCCCATAAGGATCCCAAGACGCCTTAATATTAAACCAGGCATAAAGAGATGGCAGGATACATAGTGCCAAGATTACGATACACGCTGCATAATTTTTAAAAATGGTACTAATATCCTTAGTATATATCTTCCAGATTGCTTTCATCCTAACTAATCCTTTCCGAAAAACTCTACAGGTAGTTTTTTCATCTATTCCTATATTTATACGTAACAATCCAAGGGTTCCATATAGACTTTTGTCGTTTAAAAAGTTATTATTAGAGAAAAGTTCTTTTTAGAAATAAACAAAGGAAAAAGGAGTAATCAAAATGGCTTATGAAATACTAGTATTAGATATTGATGGTACGCTAACTACATCAGAAAAAAAAATCTCAAATGACACATTGCATGCAATCCTTGCAACCCAGGATCGCGGACACAAAGTCGTATTGGCTTCCGGACGCCCAACCGCTGGAATTCGTGCAGTTGCTAAGCAAATCCATTTAAATGAATATGGCGGATATATCTTAAGTTTCAATGGCGCAAAAATCATTAACTGCGCTACAGAACAAGTTATCTACCAAAAAACATTACCACAAGACATCATTCCAAAACTAAAAGATGCTGCTGAAGAATTCGGCGTAGGAATTATCACCTATGAAGAAGATGCCATCGTTGTTGGAACAAAGATTGATGAGTATATGGAAATTGAAGCAAGAATCAATCACTTGCCATTAAAACAGGTAGATGACTTTGCAACATATGTAACTTTCGATGTGAATAAATGCCTGATGACTGGCGAACCATCCCATTTAGCAAAAGTCGAAGAACTTATGAAACAGCGTTTTGGTGATATCGTGAACATTTACCGCTCCGAACCATTCTTCTTAGAAATCGTTCCTCCAAACGTAGATAAGGCGGACTCCTTAAGCCATCTTCTTGATCACCTAAACCTTTCTAAGACACAAATGATTAGCTGCGGCGATGGTTATAATGACCTTACCATGATCCAATATGCCGGAATGGGCGTTGCTATGGCAAATGCACAACAGGTGGTAAAGGAAGCGGCTGACTATATCACATTAAGTAACGATGAAGATGGTGTTGCACATGTCATCCACGAGTTTATCTTAAAATAAGACTGAAAACTGGTTAAAAAATCTTTTTCTTGTCTTTATGATAAAAATCATGTAGAATTGTATCCACTAGTGTCAAAATATTGACTACAAGTTCTTATAAATAAGGAGTTTACGATGAGTATATTAAATGTAACCAAACTAAGCCATGGTTTTGGCGATCGTGCTATCTTTAATGACGTATCATTTCGTCTTTTAAAAGGGGAACACATTGGTTTAATTGGTGCCAACGGCGAAGGAAAATCTACTTTTCTTAATATTGTAACAGGACATCTTATGCCTGATGAAGGTAATGTGGAATGGTCCAAAAATGTCCGTGTCGGATATTTAGACCAGCATTCTGTTCTTGAAAAAGGAATGACTATTCGCGATGTACTAAAGTCTGCTTTTACTTATCTTTATGATTTAGAAGCAAAAATGAATGAATTATGTAACCATATGGCAGATGCCGATGAAGACAAACTTGCCAACATTATGGAAGAATTCGCAGAGATCCAAGATACCTTAGATTCTCATGACTTCTACATTATCGATAGTAAAGTGGAAGAAATCGCTAGAGCGCTAGGTCTTAACGACATTGGCCTTGAACGCGATGTAACAGACCTTAGTGGTGGTCAAAGAACAAAAGTATTATTAGGTAAGCTTTTACTTGAAAAACCAGATATCTTATTACTTGATGAACCTACTAACTACCTTGATGTGGAACATATCGAATGGTTAAAACGTTATTTACAAGAGTATGAAAATGCTTTCATCCTCATTTCCCATGATATTCCGTTCCTTAACAGCGTAGTCAACCTAATCTACCATATGGAAAATCAAGAATTGAATCGTTATGTAGGCGATTATGATAAATTTATGGAAGTTTACGCTATGAGAAAATCTCAGCTTGAAGCTGCTTACAAACGCCAACAACAAGAAATCAGTGATTTAAAAGATTTCGTTGCACGTAACAAAGCAAGAGTTTCTACTAGAAACATGGCAATGAGTAGACAAAAGAAATTAGATAAAATGGATCTTATCGAGCTTGCGGAAGAAAAACCAAAGCCAGAATTTGAGTTTAGAGAAGCTAGAGCTGCTGGAAGATACATCTTCCAGACAAAAGACCTTGTAATCGGTTACAATGAACCACTAAGCAAACCACTTAATTTAAGTATGGAACGTGGTCAAAAGATCGTGCTTACTGGTGCCAACGGTATCGGTAAAACTACTCTTCTTAAGAGTATCTTAGGAATTATCCAGCCACTTAGCGGAAGCGTTGAACTTGGTGATTATTTATACAAAGGATATTTTGAACAAGAAATGACTGGAGATAAAAATAACACTTGTATCGAAGAGTTATGGACAGAATTCCCTTCCTACACTCAATACGAAGTTCGTTCTGCTCTTGCAAAATGTGGTTTAACTACAAAACACATCGAAAGCTTAGTTCGTGTATTAAGTGGTGGGGAACAGGCAAAAGTAAGATTATGCAAGCTGATCAATCGCGAAACAAATATCTTGCTTCTTGACGAACCTACAAACCACCTTGATGTGGATGCAAAAGATGAATTAAAACGTGCATTAAAAGCTTACAAAGGAAGCGTCCTTTTAATCTGCCATGAGCCTGAATTCTACGAAGGCCTAGCAACAGACGTATGGGATTGCTCTTCTTGGACAACTAAGTTAGTGTAAGCGCTTTTGCAGTTTAGTTAATGATAATTATATTCGAGAAAACTTTGTAGTTTATCGAAATATCAATAAAGGGAAGTGCATACCGATGTTTTTCCCTTCCTCTACAAAAAGGAGCCATGTATTTTGCTGTCAGACACCTTTCGGTGTTTGCCTTCAAAACACATGGCTCTTTTTGTAATGTCAGAGGAAAAACATCTGGTACTGCACGTCTCCTTTATTGATATTCAGTAGGTTGTGATGTTTTCTCGAATATAATTACTGAAGTTTACTGGCTGCAAAAGCCGCTTTACACGAATAGTTGCACTATTCGTACACAAAGCCGAAAATTTCCTAAAAACAAAGAAACTAAGAATTTACATGCACTAGTGTTTTTCGTTCTTGGGAAGCTTTTCTTTTGGTAATGGATTCGTAAGAATACATTACTTAGCGGGCTGGCGCTACATTGACTGAAGATAGGCTTTTCATTTTAAATAGTCTCAACCTATAGAAAAGGACTGAGAGTTCCTAACAATGCTAACATGTACTTCATCTACCGTTACTGTTATGAGTAAATGTCCACTGTGAGCAAACACTTTAGTGTTTGATAGCAGTGAAGATTTGCTCATAACTGTAGAGGTAGCTGAAGTACATTAGCATCGTTATGGAACCTCTCAGTCCTTTTTCGTAATACTCAAGCTATTTTAATGAAAAGCCGTCTCACCACTTCTAATGCGCCAGCCCTTTAATCTATTCGGCCAAACTCTTTCATTGGGAAAATCCTTAGCCATGCTTCTCCCACGATGTAATCTTTCTTTACAATACCAACAGACTCATATCTTGAATCTTTGCTGATGATGCGATTGTCTCCTAATACAAAATACTCATTTTTTCCCAAAGTAATTGGGTTTGCAGCCTGCCCTGCTCCAACGATTGCATTTGTACCATAATCCTCCTCAACTTGTTTGCCATCGATAAAGATCACACCGTTTATAATCTGTATTGTTTCACCGGGAAGGGCAATCACACGTTTTACGAAGTAATCACCCTTTACATTCCCTTGCGGATAAAATACGATTACATCGTACCGGCTTGGTGATGAAAATCGATATGCCAGCTTATTGATTACAATATCATCTCCATCATGCAGTGTGTCCTCCATAGAGGCTCCTTTTACCTGTGTACGTTCTAACAAGAACTTCGGTACCATAAATGAGAAAAAGAATACAATCACGATATACACAAGTAATGGTATGCATAATCTGAGTAATCGAAATCTTTTTACAGTTTCATCCCCATCCAGCACAACATTGGCATTATCAATGGCGCTCTCCATACTACTATTAACCTTCTCCATTATAATCACCAACCTTTAATCTTAAAGTTCATTTCCAATCTATATGTATTATTAGAATACTTTAAAATCTTTTATAGGCCACACTCGAACCAATACCCGACCATTAATCTTTTCTGATTTTACAGGCCCAATCGACCGACTGTCCCTACTATAATCTCTATTATCTCCCATAACAAAATATTCATTCTCACCCAATTTTACTGGGTCAGCGGCAATTCCAGCAGTCTCTGTCGCTGTTTTTCCATAAGGATCGTCTAGCTTTTCTCCATTGATATAAACAAATCCATCAATAATCTGCACCGTTTCTCCTGGAAGACCAATGATACGTTTAATAAAATGGTCATGTTCCTCTCCTGGTGGGGGCGTCAATACTACCACATCAAAACGGTTTGCATCATGAAAACGATAACTTACCTTCTCAATAAAGCACTGCTGCTTATTAAGAAATGTAGGGTTCATGCTGTCTCCCTGGATGCTGACCTTTTCAAATACAAATGCTCGTATGGCCAGGGCAACAACAACTGCCGCCCCAATCCATATGGCATATGAGGCAAGTTCATATCCTAGCCCCTTCTTTTTCGTCTCGCTTTTTTCTACATTGGTTAGTTCTTTACTTTTCTCCATAAGTATCCTCCTTACTTCAATGTGCCAAACTTATTTAACGGCCATATTCTAAGTACCGCTTTCCCCATAATGCTAGATTTTTGAATTGTGCCAAACTCACGACTGTCGGTACTGTCATTGCGGTTATCACCTACAACGAAATACTCATCTTCACCAACTGTTATTTCTTCTTCAGCTACGCCTGGATCAAGAATTTCTTCCATCCACTGCTTATCATCATACTGGCTGCCATTTAAATAAATATAACCGTCTATTATCTGAATCTTATCACCTGGAAGTCCTATTACACGCTTGATATACAAAGTATCATCATCATAACCTGGTGGTGTAAATACAACAATATCACTTCTCTTAGGATCTTTAAAGTAATAAGTAACTTTTTCTACAATCAAATGTTGCCCAGTCTTTAATGTAGTATTCATGGATGGGCCATCCACTTCCACTTTTTGAATCACAAACTTATTTAATAATAATGCAATTATGATTACCCCTACAATATACAACAAAAGATTAATAAATTCCTTCATTTCGCTCCTCTTTTGTGGCTCTTTTTCCATATCACTAGGTTTCTTATTTACACTACTCATGGTTATTAAGTCTCCCTTGCTATTTTTAACAATCTTGCAATTTTCAACTATAAGAATGCTCCTATTAGTTAAAAAGCACTTTCGAGTACGAAAGTGCTTTCAAGATTATTCTTCTTCGATATTATCGTCTTCGTCATTTACAATCTTAACTTTTGAATCATATAATTCATCAATTGCGATTGATAATGGTTTTGGACATTTCGCATTTACTAATGGTTCTTCACCATCGATAATTTGTCTCGCACGTTTAGCTGTTGCTAAAACGATGGAATATCTGCTATTTACTACAGGTTCTTCACCTGGTTCAGTGTCTTTATTTACTACTTGCATTAAATCTGTATATGATGGATGTAACATACTAGATTTCTCCTTCCTTCATGGCTTTTAATTCAGCCGTTATTGCCTCTATAAAATTTTTATTTTGAGATACTTTGTTGTGCTCGTTTACAATTACCTGATGTGTTGTCTCAACACATTCATTAAGGTCATCGTTAACGATAATATAGTCATAGTATTCCATATAACTAGCTTCTTCACTCGCACGATCTAAACGTTTTTTAATTGTTTCCATCGTTTCTGTGCCTCTGCCTACTAAACGGCTCTTAAGCTCAGTGATATTTGGCGGAGTGATGAATAATAATAATGCCTCTGGGAAAATTTCTTTCACTTTTAATGCACCTTGGATTTCAATCTCAAGAATTACATCTTTCCCTGCTTCTAATTGTTGTTCTACATATTCCTTAGGTGTTCCATAGTAGTTTCCTACATATTCCGCCCATTCAATTAGTTTCCTTGATTCTATCATACTCTCGAAATCATCTCTTGTCAAAAAGAAATATTCTCTACCATGTACTTCTCCTTCTCTAGGAGCTCTTGTAGTAGCTGAAATCGATAGTTCATAGTCGTATTTCTTTAAAAGTGCTTTCATCAATGTACCTTTTCCGGCACCTGAGAAACCAGATACGACTGTTAATATACCTTTTCTACTCATCGTCTTCACCTTTCACATTATCTGAATTCATATCAATATCATCTCTATGATTCACACGATTTGCTATAGTTTCAGGTAATAAAGCGGAAAGCATAAGTTGTCCACTGTCAATGACAATCACCGATTTTGTCCTTCTGCCACAGGTTGCATCGATTGCCATTCCGCTATCTTTTGCATTCTGTACCATTCGTTTGATCGGTGCAGCTTCTGGACTAATAATTCCTACTACTTTATCTATATTTACAATATTACCATATCCAATATTAATTAAACGCTTCAACACAATACCTCGCTTTTCATTACTCGATATTTTGAATTTGCTCCCTGATCTTTTCGATTTCGGTCTTAATATCAATTGCCGTATTCGAAACGTCTAAATCATTTGCTTTCGAAAGGATGGTATTTGCTTCACGATTCATTTCTTGTGCAATGAAATCAAGCTTACGTCCAATACTTCCGCCTTCTAGGAGGGTATTCTTTGTATTCTTGATATGACTTCTTAAGCGTACCGTTTCTTCATCCACACAAATTTTATCAGCAAATACAATGATTTCTGTAGCAAGTACAGACTCATCCACTTTAGTATCACCTAATAGCTCATTCACTTTCGCTCTCAGCTTCTCACGGTATTCGGCTACAATCTCAGGAGTACGTTGTTCGATATACGTAATCTTTTCTTCAATTGCATCTAACTTCCCAAAGATATCCTCTAGCAGATGCTCGCCTTCTGAAATTCTTGTCTGAACAAATTTTTCAGCTGCCTCTCTTATGGCCTTTTCTAATAAGCTCCATAATTCTTCTTCATCTACTGTCTGTTCTTCTAATGTAAATACTTCTGGATATCTAGATAACTGTGTTACAGTTACGTCATTATTAAGGCCAAAGCGTTCCCCTAATTTCTTAAGGTTTTCCATATATGCACTTGCAATGTCATCATTGTACTTTACACATACTTTGCTTTCAGCATAATCTTCATACGTAATAAACACATCAACCTTACCGCGTTGGATGTATTCCTTTAACAAATTACGTATTGCGACTTCAAAAAAACTTATTTTCTTTGGCATTTTAATGGATAAGTCACAATATCTGTGATTTACCGCTTTTAGCTCTACGATAATTTTTTTGCTTTCTGTAGATTGTTCACTTCTACCAAAGCCAGTCATACTTTTTATCATAATTTGTATCATGTCCTTTCTTAATAGGAACAAAATGTATTCTACACAATGTACCGATTTCATTCTTATCTCGGCACATACATTATACTATTATATAAAACCTATCAGTTAAAGTCAAGGAATGTAGGAAAAGGAAAGACAAGTAATTGTACACTTTTGTTTTCCAATTACTTGTCTTATCTAAACTTCTCTTATACTAATCCTAAAAGCGCCTGTAATAGTGTAAGGATTAAATCACTTGCTACGAAACATAGAAGAACTCCATAGATTGAGAAGCCTCCGCGCATAACGTTTAATTGAGCTACTTTTTCTTTTGATACATCACGGTCATTTGGATAAACAATCTTATTTTCCATATGAGCCATATAAATATAGTTACCAAACATTCCGGATAATACCCAGAGTACGATGGAAACAAGTCCCCATGGTAATGCAAGCAATGCAACGTTTGGATTGGTAATGTTGTCATAAATCTGATAAACAGATAATGTGATTAAAGACATTGCCACTGTATATAAGGAACCCATGGCATACATTTTACGGCTGAAGAACCAATAGGAACGGAAAATAAATGCGGACCAGTTCCAGCTGACCTTTTTACCAGCTTTATAGTTTTTATATACCTTTTTATAGTATTCTTGGTTTATTCCGTAATATACATCTCTTGCTTGCTCTTCTGTCTTGATTTCCGGAAGAGTCTGCTGCTGTTTCATTGACTTAAATGGATTTAAATCAGCTCCAAAGAATGAATTTTCCTTTTGTTGATTGGAATTTGCATTCTGGTTTTGATAACCTTGCTGATTATTTGGGCCTTGATGGTTGTACCCTTGGTTATTATAGCCTTGTTGGTTATATCCTTGCTGATTGTAACCCT
>JAUNJY010000028.1 GCA_030535455.1 bacterium | reverse complement strand
AGCAAAATAGTTCTAGGATTTTTCAATCCTAGAACCATTTTGTCTACGGTCTGAAGCGTGCTCATTTTCATGAGTACGCTTTTTTCTTTAATGGCCAAAATATTCAATTATGTATACAATTATGCAGCCAATGCATAATAATGCTGCACCAATCCCTGCTGCTAATGTATATTTATCTTTATTATCTTTATATATGTAATATTGCTGCATCGCTGCTGATCCTGTTACTAGAATTGCAAGTGAATATGGACGTCTGTTTTTTGTCATATCAAGAATAAACAAGATTGCCATCAAAACAATCATAACTGTTCTCATTGTCTTATATGCTGTTAGTGTGGTAGGTTCTTCTAGTTGTAAATGTTCTTCCGCCATTTCTACGGTTGAGTCAAAAAAGCGTTCCTGAAATTCAATAAATGCTTCCACCTGCTCTTTTACATACTTGCCTTTTTCTTTACATACTACCAGTTTGTCTTTCAAACCATTTTTTTCATGAACCGTTGCTATGACATATCCTTCACAGGTATCTAACGGCTCAAACTCGCCTACGATATAGGCATTAATTCCTTCTCCATCAGCTGCTTTCTTATCAGGAATATATCCGTAATTTATAGGATATGTAAACCCGAACTCTGGATGCTTGGACCCTAATGGACGGTCCATGTTAACAGTGACTTTCTTACCAAAATAATTTTCCATAGGAAACATCCTCCTTTATATGTACTTACACTATTATTTTACATCTTCTTTCGACAGATGGCAACAAATATAGACACCTGTTTTATTTTGGGTATTATTTACATTTTTTATGTGTATGATATACTTAGTATAGTCTTATCACAACTAATATGAAAGGAATTTCTTCTCATAATGAATATTAGAAAAATAAAAGAAAATGAACGAAATGAAGCAGTTACTCTTGTATTAAATGTATTTATGGAATTTGAAGCACCTGTATACAGTCTAGAAGGCATCGAAAACTTTAAAGATTATGTGCATAAAAGTACTATTTTTGACGAACTACAGATTTATGCAGCTTTTCATTCTCAAAAGATTATAGGTGTAATTGCTACTAGAAAACAAGGTTCCCATATTTCACTCTTCTTTGTGGACCCTAAGTATCAAAGACAGGGAATTGGACGAAAACTATTTAACCAAGTAAAAAAGGACTGCACGGGAGACGTATTAACGGTAAATGCCTCTCCCT
This sequence comes from bacterium, assembly GCA_030535455.1. Lineage (GTDB taxonomy): Bacteria > Bacillota > Clostridia > Lachnospirales > Lachnospiraceae > KM106-2. The sequence continues at coordinate 55,249 of JAUNJY010000028.1, read as the reverse complement.
ATGCTGTCCAAATCTATAAACGCCTTGGCTTTATTGCCACAGATACTGAGCAGACAACCGATGGCATCCGCTTTACCCCTATGATTTATCGAAAATAAGCCTTCTATTCTTATGCTTCACAAGGGCAGAAGGAATGTTTTAGCTTTCGAATTGCCCATATATATGCGGGTATCAGGAATGCATCGGCCATCAGCCAAGCAACCGGACTAGCAAAACATGCTGCCGTATATCCAAAGATCGGTACAAAGAAATATCCTACCATACCACGTGCAATCATTTCACATACACCTGCAACAATTGCTAGTTTTCCAAAACCAAGTCCTTGTATGGAAAATCTCACAATATTGACAAGGGCCAGTGGAATATAAAATGCACTCAATACTCTTAAGAGATATGCTGAGTCTTTAATAATCTGTGTTTCTTCTTTCTTTACAAACAGCAATGTTAAGTTACTGCCAAAGATCATCAATACAAGGCATGCAATTACTGAATATATAAATGCTAATAGACAACATGCCTTTATTCCCTGTGTCACACGATCTAATTTCTTTGCTCCCACATTCTGTCCTGCATATGTTGCCATTGTCGATCCAAATGCATCAAATGGACAGCAGAAAAACATACTGATCTTATTTCCAGCTGTAACTGCTGCTACTGCAATGGAACCTAAGGAATTTACCGCAGTCTGTAAGATTACGCTTCCAATTGCAGTAATGGAATACTGCAGTCCCATTGGAATTCCCATCATGCACAATGGTTTTACATATTCACCTCTCAGACTCCACTCATCCTTATGTATCTTCAAAATCGGATACTTCTTAATAATATAGATCAGGCATAACACACCTGAAATTCCTTGAGCTGCCACAGTTGCCCATGCAGCACCACTAACTCCCATCTTAAGTACGATGACTGCTACTAAGTCTAATATGATGTTAAATAATGAAGACATGACCAAAAAGTATAATGGTGTCTTGCTGTCGCCTAGAGAACGTAAGATCCCTGCCAATAAATTATATAGGTATGTTACGGGAATCCCTAAAAATATGACAAAAATATATTGGTACGCCCCCTCCATTATATCGCTTGGCGTATTCATCCAAAGGAGTATCTGTTTGCAAAATACACATACTATAATCGTAGTAATAGAAGAAAAGAGTATCGAAAGCCACACACTGTTTGCAACATACTTACAAAGTGACGTAAAATCTTCTGCCCCAAAAGACTGAGCAACGGGAATTGCAAATCCGTTACATACCCCCATACAAAATCCAATAATCATAAAATTGATAGAACCTGTTCCGCCTACCGATGCAAGTGCCTTGGAACCTAAGAATCTACCAACGATCATGGTGTCCATCATACTGTAGAACTGTTGAAACAGCATTCCACATAACAATGGTATAAAAAACTGCATAATGAGCTTCATTGGTGAACCCACTGTCATGCTCTTAACTTTTCCCTTCGACATGCTCTCGCCTCCTTACATGTTATTATATCGTATATATTTTAACGAATTATTTCGAAAATACAATATATATTTTTATAATTATTTTATATTTATAAAATAATACAGGGACTATGTCTTCACAGAACAATGCGTCTTCGATACTCTCAACTCCCCTGCCCTTCAATCCCCCCCGGGAGAATACACTTTACTGCGCCGAAGCCGGTCGCATAAGCGAAATCTTCCCATCGGGTGAGTGTGCAATCTGGTTTTCTGTTTTTCGAAAGCCTTTTTTACTCTATAGGGAAGGGCTCGGAGATAACTTACCTATAGAGTAAAAAAAGGAAGGCATATGTCTATTGACAATCTGCCTTCCTTACTAGCTCATATTAATCATTTTGCTGGTCCATCTCATAGTAGAGAACCTTTTTAGTAACAGGGTCAATATCAACCTCGTACTCTGTTCTCTCATGTGTAAATTCAACCTCATAGACTTCTCGGCTTCCCCGTTCATCGTCTCGGTCAAGCTTCACCTTCAAGTCTTTAACTTCTTCTTTCTTATACCCTGCCTTTTCAAGTGCAATTCTGACAGCCTCATCTTCGCTAATCTTTTGGGTATTGGAAGCCTGTTGTTCATTTTTTGCCAGTACTTTGTCTGAATTTAATGTCTCAGCTCCTGCTGCTACAGAGAATGCGGCTGCAATTGCCACCATTCCATATACCACTTTCTTCCTTGGTTGTTTTACTATTTTCATCTTGCTATTTCCTTTCAAACATAATACTAATCTCACTTTGTTAGTATGTGTTTGAATCCCAAAAAAAATCCCTACATTACTCGTAAACGGCTCTTTTTAGTAACTGTAAGCTGATTAAATACACAGCCAAGTATATGGCATCCACAACGTTTAAGTTTATGCTTCGTTTCCTCAGCCTGCTTATACTTTGTCCTATCCTGGTCTATAACAGGAATTACTCCATCACTTAGCCTTCCGATAATTATTCCATCCACTAATTCCTGTACCACTGGTACATTAATAATAATATGGTCATATTGCTGCTTTAATGTTTCAATCAGATTTATAAAATCTCTTCCCCCAAGCAGTTCTGTTGGATTTTCTGGCAGGCTGCCTGGCAGTATGAGATCTAAATGTTCTTTATTTGTTTCATATATAATCTCTTTCAGTGTTGCTTTATGCTGCAAATATTCGGTTAATCCAGAATTCACCTGATAAAACTTTGAAAGTTCCTTATCCCGTAAGTTTGCATCCAAAAATAAGGTCTTTCTGTCTAACTTAGAGAACGCTTCTGCTAAATTAATAGCAATCTTCCAGCTTCCCTCAGGTTCTGTACATCCTGCAAACGATAGTATCTTTATTTCTTTGTCTGCAAATTCGATACTGGTTCGTAATACATTGATTGCTTCCATAAACTTTGGGTCATGTTGTTCTATTAAATTAAGCGTTAATAATTTCATATTTGTCTATAGAATTGCTCACTGCTCCCAAATGCGGGGTTTGATATTCTGTTTCCTTCCTCATAATTTGCTTCTTGTATAACTTTCTTTCCTGAATTAGCTTTTTCTTATGTATTCGTATTAATCTCTTTTCATTTACATCCGGAATGACGGCTAATACCTCCATTCCCAGTTTTGACTCGATCTCCTTTACATTCTTTATCTTTTGACTGAGCAAATCAATGAATACAATGAGGCCAATCATTAAAATACCTGCAAATATCCCTGCAATTGCAGCATTTTTATTAATATTTGGTAAGATTGGTTCCTCCGGAAACTTAGCTTTATCAATCTCCGTTACTGCCTCTACCCGCATAATCTCATTGATATAATCAGTAGATACGGTTCTTACTGTATTAGCTATCTTCATGGCTAATTCGGGATCTTCATCCTGAACTGCGATGGTAAGAATTCGTGTATCTGGTTGAAGAGTCACTGTTGTCCTACTGCTTAATGCTTTATATGTAATATCTAAGGATAATTCGTCAATTACCTTTTCCAATACGGATCTTGACTTTATCAATCCTTGATAATCGCTGGTAAGATAATCCCCCGTCTGCATATCACTTACCAATAATTTATTCTCATCCTGATGATATAAAATATAAATCGTCGTATCTGCCTCATAATATGGCACTGCTCTTCGTTCCATAATATAATGACAGCCGACTGCTGCTATGCTTCCCACTAATATAACTATCCATAGCTTATGTACTACTAACAAAATTAGTTCTTTAAGGTCAATTTCAACCTCATCTTCCCGTGTATTCTCCTTCATATACTAGCTCCCTTACTTCGTAAATAAAAATTTACCCTATTGTTAATTATACTTACTTCATTTAAAGATAGCAATACACGATTGTATTATTTTGTCTTAAAATGTTATAACAGTTGTTGTTTTGTAGAATTTTGGTGTATTTAGAGTTTTATGTGTTTTGCGTTGGTGATAATCTCCTCTGGAAATCCAATATACTCTAGCAAACGAATGGCATTCTTTGTGGTCGATGGCCCGTTATGTATCTTGTAATCAAAAGTAATGTCATTTTCCAGTATCCTTTCACTAAAGTGGTAGTTCTCATACCTTCCGGCTAGCAGCTCTGTAAGCTCATGATCATGTGATGCCACGATTGCAAGACAGTTCTTATTATGTAAATACTCTAAAATTGCGACTGACGCGGCAATTCTCTCCTCTGTATTAGTCCCTCTTAATATTTCATCAATCACACAGATTACAAACTGCTCTTTGCTTAAACTTTTAATTATACGGTTAAGATACTTGATTTCCTTAATATAATAACTTTCCCCAGCCATCAAGTCATCCGTCACAGCCATTGACGTAATTACTTTTGCAAATGGATATGCCATTCTCTTAGCCATACAAGTATGAATACTCTGGCCCAATAATACATTTACGGCAACCGCCTTGATAAATGTGGATTTTCCCGATGCATTAGATCCTGTAATAATACAGTTCTTGTCCAATGTTATGGTATTGCAGACTGGATTCTTTGTAAGTGGATGATACACTTCTTCCATTATGATGGCTTCTCTTTCACAAAACTCAGGAATACAATACATTGGAATACTTTCTCGAAATGATGCAATGGCAATGGACATATCTATTTCTCCTAATGCACGGTATAAATCCAAGTATTGTTTCTCCTTCCCCTTTAATCCCTCTAAGACCTTATTATAGCTGGTAAACTCCCACAAAGTAGCTCCTATTAAATAGTCATTGAGCATAGCAAAGATATCGCCACTATAACTAGAGGATTTCTTTCCTTGTAGTTTCCCGACCAGGCTATTTAACTTACGAAACGACTCTAGCAAAGGAGCTAGCTCTACTACCTTGTTCTCTTTTCCTAATAACTCTGACTCATCAAGAAAAGAAGCCGTTTGAATGACCTTAGTCATACTATTTAAAGATGCCAGATATATCTCATACTGTGATTTTCTTTGGGAATATAAAATTAAGTTTATACAAAATATCGCAAACGTAATTCCTAGAAAGTTTACATTTTTAAAAAGGACAGCTGGAACGATTGGGAGAATTAACAGTACCTGCATTATTCGATACAGCCAGATTAATCCCATCTCAAATACTTCTAAATTATTTACGATAAATGGAATATTATAATTTTCTTCTTTTTTTCCAATCCCTGAAAATAGGAGCTGGGTCTCAATTCGTTTCTCCTTACGTGTGGCAAAATATGTAATCTTCTTCTCAAGCTCTGTCCCATAGGACTTCTCCGTCGGAAAACAATGCAAAACCGCATATAAAATCTGTTCTCCAACAAAGGAACAACAGGAGTTAATTCGTCGATAAATATCATCAAATCCTAAGTCATTCCAAGTAGCCTTATCTATCTTATTTTCATAGTCCTTCTCATTCTCCTCCCAAAAGATTGCAATGTCCTCCATATCAATCTCTTTAATCTTAGGCTCTTTTCCATACTGCATCTCTAAGGTGCGTTTTAACTTTTTTCTCTGCATCCAGTTATTATAGATGGATACTACAACTGTAATTGCCACAATGGCTACTATAATTTCCAATACTTCCATTATATTTTCTCCTTTCTTTCGTATCTGTTTTTCTAATTATACCGAAACCGATAGACCCACGCTAGAGAATATTATCTCTTCTATGTTGAAATACTAATAAAAAATAGAAAAGAGTGTTTAATTATGTTTAACCAAAAAGATAGTTCCAACGACTTAACTAAAGATTTGTCAAACTTATTAAAAGAAGAAGGCAGTTTTGTAAAAGAATTAACTGATGTTGCAACTAAGGCTGCCGGTTTTCATGCCCGTCTAGAATCTATAGAAAAAGCTCTTGAAAATGATCCTTCTTCTTATAGCTCTAGCGAGACTGACAGACTTGTTGAAAAAGCCAAGCAAAAGTACTCAAGTGAATTAGAAGACAGTATGAAAAGCACTGCAACGGATCGCTTAAAGACTTTCTAAAACCAGAAGAAACACGCTTTATGGTTTTCTCTGGTTATCGCGACAGTCACCAAGATTATGTTCACATGGCTTTGGCTCGTTGTTCGCGTTAATAAAAAGAAATCCAGAGCAGCTCCTATGGCGCTCTGGATTTCTTTCTATTTTACAACTACTTTTTTTACCTTTGATGCACTACTAAATACTTTCTTGCCTCCGACTGTGGTATAGGCTTTTACCTTCACGTAATAAGATGTCTTCTTTTTCAATTTTGTCAACGTAACTGTTGTCTTTTTAGCATTCTTCACTTCAATTTTCTTTACCTGTTTTGAAAAGCTCTTTGAAGCAGAGTAGTATACGACATACCCTGTTGCCTTGCTATCCTTATTCCAATTCACTACAGCGGTCTTTGCTTTCTTAGATGTTACTGACAGTCCGGATACTTTCTTAGGTGCCACTACAACTTTGATTTTTTTAATTGCGCCTTTGTATACAGCCGTATCCCCTGCCTTCACAACAATATATGCAGTTCCGCATCCCTTAATCGTTACCTTGCCAGAAGCAGAAACTGTAACAACTTTTTTGTTGCTTGAGGTATATGTAAGTTTTCCATTACCAGTCGTCTTTGCTCCAAGACTAAATGCCTTTGCCCCATAGACCTTTGAATATGTAGTCTTTGAAGTTGTGATTTTCTGTGTCTTTTTCTCGGACACAATGATTGTAATAGTCTTTTCTGCTTGTTCATAATTATTGGTTGCTGCTGCTTTTACCGTGATTTTTGCAGTTCCTTTTCCTACCACGGTAACCATGCCCTTAGCATTTACTTTTGCTGCTTTTTCATTATTTGATTTATACGTAAGTGTCCCATTACCAGATGCTTTCACATTCAGTGCAAATGCTTTATCTCCAGTCACTTTCTTGTATAAACTGCTTCCTGTAAGTGTCTGCTTTGCTTTCTTAATGGTAAATGTCTTAGTAATTGTTCCTGTATAATTTCCACAGCCTATAATTGTCATTGTTGCTGTTCCGGCATTGATATTATTTTTGTAGCTTACCTTATAATCCGTACCTTCTACTAACAATGTTCCATCCTTGATAATAACTGCCTTCTGCACCTGGCTCTTTCCATTATAAGTCATATTAGAAATGCCATTTACTGTTGCGTCATTAATTGATACTGGCTGTATTACAGCAGATGTATCTGAAGTCTTATATAGATAGAAATCATCCCATGCTCCCCATGCGCCAGCAGCTGCATCTACGCTTGCTCCAAGAGTTACGTTGGTATTATTCTTTTCTACCTTGATTTCTGTAATTGTTGGATTAGCCCAGTTCTGCCATCCGGTTACGCTTGTATCTACAGAATATTTCTTCCCAGAAGCTGATGCATATAGCTTAAATGCTGCATTTTCTCCTGCATCTCCGCCTTGAACATATCCGCCAAATACATAAGTTCCGGCATCTAATGTTATTGTCTGTTCTGCCGTAAAGGAAACTTTCTCACTATGGTAGAATTTCAAGCAATATTCACCACTTCGCTTATTACTTGCTTCTTTTTCAATTTGAACACCCTCACCATTAATAGCCCACATTGATACGTCACTATCTTCAAAACCAGGGTTTTTTAATAAATTTAGTGGTTTGATGATTAACTTACAAGTTACAGAATAAGTAATATCTTCTACCATATAAGTACCGTTAATTGTATAGGTACCAATTCCTGCTTTTACGGCTGCTTCCACTTGTTCTTGATTCCATGTAACTGCCACACTGGACTTTTCACCTGTATTATATGTCACAGTTGCAGTTTCAGGAAGACTTAGCTTTGCTCCAATTTCAGCCTCTACAGGGTCTGCACTGGCAGAAGTAATGGTAATTGGAGTTTTGGTTCCTGTCACAATGTAATTAAAAATCTTAAGTGTTTCTAATGGCTTTCCTGTAAAATCAAATAACGCCTGGTTATCTACAGCAGAACCACCATACCATTGTCCCGCATCATCCGGATCATAACTTTTTGCATAAGAAGATGCCCATCCAGAACCGTTTTCTTCCCAGCTTGCCTTATTTTCAGCTAAAATTTCCTCAGCATTGGCTGCTTCCTTATCATATACCTGTACTGGTATCCACGCTGGTTCCCAATAGAATACACCAATTCCTGCATCACCAACATTTTTTACAGCCTGTACTACATCACGAATTTCATTTGCCTGTCCCTGCACAGAAACATCATAATTAATGTCAATGCCAGTCTTATCTTCATAAATACTATTGGTATGTCCATCGCCATCTTCATATGTAGTTACCCAAGATGTCTCTGCAACCATGACTTTCTTGCCGTATGTCTGAGCCACATTGGACAATACATTGGTGAGATTACTTACACTTCCGTGCCAGTATGGATAATAGGAACTTGCAAATACATCATAATCTACATTATTTTTGTTAAGTTGTTCTGCATATCCTGCATAAAGACCTGTCTTTTCTGGATTTGCAAAATGAAGCGCAACAAGGATGTCTTTATTCTTTTCAGAAGCAACGGCACGAACTGCGCTACTTCCCGCATTAAAGATCTCGCTTATGTTGGTCCATGTGGTTTCTCCACATACCTTTCCATTGGTCTCATTACCAACCTGAACCATTCCGACGTCTACACCTTCACTCAACAACCTATTCAGGCTTTCTGTTGTAAATTCATTTACTGCCTTGGACTTTTCTTCAATCGTCATGGCTTCCCATGCCTTTGGTGCCTTTTGCTTGCCCGGGTCAGCCCAGAAATCAGAGTAATGGAAATCGATCAAGACCTTCATTCCTGCTTTTGTTGCCCACTGACCAATTTTTACAGCTGTCTCTAGGTCATTATTTCCACCACCGTATCCATTTCCATTTTCATCAAATGGATTGTTCCATACACGGATACGAATATAATTCACTCCACAAGAAGATAACAAATTAAAAAAGCCTTGGTCATCAAGCTTGTTTTGGTCAAAATCATAATAATTTACGCCACTATTTTTTTGTGCTATGTACGAAGATACATCCACTCCTTTAAAGAAGTCATCGGATAATCCCTTTACCTTTTCTACATAAATTCCAGCCTCTACTGGTTCAGAAGTATCTTCCTGTCCTTCAGATGCCTCTTCTAATGTAATGGAGTCAATATAACCATATCCATCTGCTTCTACCGATACTTTTATTCCGATGGACACATTCTTCATGTCTTCTGTGATTGTGAATTTATCAGAAGCCATTGTCCAGGAATTATATCCTTCCATTGTAACTGCATTGCCTTTCTTTTCTCCAAGAACAACTTGTACTTTTGCCTTTTCTCCAGAAAAATCAGTAGAAATCTTATAGCTACCTGCTTTAAGATCTACATTCTGTGTTAACAGAAACTCACCTTCGTTTCCCATCCAAAACTTGAAACAGGTACTTCCCTGATCTGCCCCAGTTACAAGCCATTGGTCCTCCAAATAGGAAAAATACTCAAAACTTGTATTCTCCCATGAAGATGGGGATACTGTCCAAATACCATCTCCATATAAATCTCCTGTAAACTCTGAGTCCTTTAGTGCCGTTTGTGTACTCTCTGCTGCCATTACCCTCTTTGTTCCTGCGGTACCAATCAAGCTGAACATCATACACAATGATAGAATCCCTGCTATCACTCTCTTAACTTGTTTACTCACTCTGCAATTCCTCCCTATCCTTCTTGCAATGCTCGCTGCGCAAGCGTTTGCTCAATTTAAGAGTATCATCTTACCATAGTGTTAGCAATTGACATTGTTAATAATTTATAATTAAATTTTATAGTTATTTTAGCTAAAGAAGTGCGCAAAAAGTATATATTTTTGCGCACTTTACATCATCTTAGCAATACGTTCCTTATAAGTGTTCTTAGTGATCAATTTTGACGATACATATTATAAGGAATGCTTTAAATTATTTACTATTTAAGAAAGGAAATTGTATCATGACCGCTCAACAGCCAGACAGTTATTTCTATCAATCAGAGAAATATTCTTATATTGCAAGTAAGGGAAAACATATCTCCGCCACGTTTCATCCTGGTGATTACGGAATAACTCCTGCATCTATTTGCACCAATTGTTATGCCGGCTACTTTTGTGAATTCCAAGTACTTCATGGCAAACTGCTATTACAGACTCTCCAAATTAACTCAAAAGAAAATAAATATCCTGCAATCAATGGAGTACTTCCTTTGCTTCCCAATGATGCTCCCGGCTATCAAGGATACCATGTATATGAAAACTTGACCTTACCAATGGATTATACCGGTTCACTTATCCTTGGAAAAGGATTTCTTAACAAATACTATATACATACAGGTTTTCAACATGCATGGTCATATAAAAATGTTATTGAGTTAATTTTTAAAGACGGACAATTGGTGGAACAACATGACTATAGTGACTTAATCGAGCGATTACGCCAAGAGAAAGCTCTAGAAATACAGACCTATACTGAAAACTGGTCAAGTACTCCTCATCCATTTAAACTGGGACGAGGACGCTCCTTCTTTGGATTTATGAAAACACCTTGGTGGATAAAGCGCTAAGATTATTGTTCTTATAAGAAAAGCCAGGATGTCATGTGATGACATGCCTCCTGGCTTTCCTTATTTGTTACTATTCATTGATTAAGTAATCTGCTACAATCTATATTCCATATAAAATTTCTTTAATTGATCTTTTCTAGCTTCTTGCAAGTTTGTCTTTCAAACACCTTATATTGTCCCCTCAAGTCCATACAGTCTATTAATGCAAACAGACTCATTAATCTTCTGAATTTGCAGCCACACCTCTTCTGCTCCCATTTTATCATCTCCTCAAGTTTTAGCTTGTCCACTTTTTTTCTGTGGTAATTCACTTATAATTGTAGAACATAAAACACATAGAATTCCAACGTTTTCTAGCCTTCCAATTTTCTCTGAAAGAACCAAAACAGATACCAATATGGCAATCACAGGATCAATGTAACTAAACATTGCTACCGTTTGTGCCGGCAGATTTTTCATAGATCCAAAATATAGTGCATAGGCTAGCCCTGTATGAACAATTCCTACAATCAGCACCATAAAAACAACAAACAAGGATAGATTTCCCGCTTCTTCTTTTGCTGTTAAAAGTACATACGGCAGCAGAACTATTCCTGATACACCAAGCTGTACAATTGTCTTATCATATGCAGAGATGCCACTAATTTTCTTATTCAATATAACAACGCATGCATATAAGACAGCAGCACCAAGTCCAAACAAAATTCCTCTGTAGTCTGTAGGTTTATTTCCTGTATTTAGGACACCTGAAACAAGGATCATTCCCGCCAATGCCACCAAAATACAAGCCGCTTTTCTGAAGGTTATCCTTTCTTTCAATAAAACTGGAGATACGATGATAATAAATATAGGAGCCATATAATAACACAGTGTCGCAACGGCAACCGTAGTATAATTGTATGCTTCAAAGAGTAGTATCCAATTCATCCCTAACACAATCCCTGAAACAACCAGCAATACTAAATTGTTCTTAATATCTTTAACCGACACCTTTTCCTTGCGAACCAGCATAATCAGTAGCAATGACAGCATGCCGATAAAACCTCTTGTCATAGCAATCGTTGAAGATTCTAATGGTATATATCTCCTGAATATGCCGATTGTACCAAATATAATCATCGAAAATATTAACGCAATTTTGGATTTCCCCTGTCTGTTCATATAATTCCGCCCTTCACAAATATCCTTATGTACCTCTATATTATGTACTCTATTTCAAGCCTTTTGATTTCTTTTAGCTGCTTATATGATATCAACTCTATAGTCTATACGCAAATAGATCTTTAATGCATTACAATATAGAATCTAAAAAGCCGCACCCCCTTGTTACCAAAGGATTGCGACCATATAAGCTACTCACGGAAATTAAAGCCGTTGAACTCTCAAACAAAAACGGCCTCATGGATATCCACATTACAGTTTTCAGCTTGCCAAATAACGCTTTAACATCTTAATAGATGCGGTTATTATTATGTAGCACAAATATGTTTTACAAATATCTATGTACAAATGGCCGTGGGCCGACTTTCATGGGGTTGCCCACGGCTATTTGTACCTTTTATTTATACAGTTTAGAAGTTTAATATCATGTCTATAGCTTTTTAGGAAAGTAATCACTTGATAATAGGACTACATTAAACTCACATCCTAGATTACTGCTTGCTGTTCACATCTCACTGCCCAATTAGCCAGTTAATCAGGTCTGAATTGAGATAAGCAAGCTCAGGAATCTCAGTATGCGTTGCTCCTTCAAATTCTGTAACCTCAATTGATGTTCCAATTTTAAGTAATGCCTCGGCGCAGTCTCTGGTGTTCTGTGGATCCATTACTGTGTCAGCGGAACCAATGAAGGTTCGAATTTCTAAAGTGCTCAAATTAGTCAATACATTCTTTGTTAATGTCACAGTTCCAGCACACGGAGCAATCCGAGCAAATGTGTCACAATATGAAGCTCCAATAGTCCATACGCCACTTCCACCTATGCTAAAACCTGTCATGCTAATATTGGCTCTGTCGATTACGCAGTCTTCCGCTACCACATTAATCAGCTCCATCACATCCTCTTTTATGGTAATCCACCCTCTCTGCTCAGTGGAAAGCTGAGGAATTAGAATATATGCAGGGACACTTCCGAATTGCCCCTCGTACAACCATTTAGAGAATTTATCTGTAACGACAAGCTGACTCGGATCGTCACTCTTACTCTCATAGCCGTGCAGATAAACGACAAGTGGCATATTATCTTCTGCGTTAGCCGGTTTGTAAAGCCAGTAGGACATTCCGTTATATTCATACATTTCCATAGTTGGCGAAGCCGCTGCAGTTCCTTTTCCGCGGGACAGCACAGTTACAGTCTGTGTAATCGGAGCTGAAGCCACGCTGTCTTCGTTATACGCAATGGCTTTAACAGTGTAATTGCCTGCTTTAGTCGGTGTCAATACAGCTTTCCATGTAACAGCGTCTTTTTTGGTGCCCTCAAAAATCTTTTCTGCTGCTTCTCCGTTAATATTAACTGCTGCAACATCAGCGGAACTCGACAATTTGACTACAAGCTGACTCCCTACTGTTACTTCCGTCTTTATCGTTGAAAATGCAAAGGTTGATGGAGTAAAAGCAGGAGTAACATCCTCTTCTCTGGTGGTAGCCGATACACGATATTCAGAAGACACATTATCTGAAATTGATCTGTATGAGATTGGCTGAACAATATAGCTATATGTGGTATTCGGCTTTAAATTATCTATCGTGATCGATGTTTCTTTAGTTTGTCCAAGCATGCTAAGTAATCCCGTCTTTTCATAATACTCAAATAGTTGGTATTCTGTTGCACCCTCCACCGGTTGCCAGGAAAGCTCAATTGTACTAGACGATGTAGCGGTTGCTGAAACAACAGCCGCCGGAAGTGTTGCAAGCTCAACCGATTGCTCCGGCTCTTCTCCATTTACCACTTGGATAACTCTAAAACCAACATCCTCATACCCGGCAGTAGCATCTCTTCCTTCCTTGCGATATTCTGTGCGGCAGTCTGTTCTTTTAGATGTCCATGAACCGCCCTTTACACCCAAGGTAATTGTATCATTGGATTCAGACCGTATTGTTGAGGTCCATTCCCAAACATTGCCCCAGAAATCAATGGCTCCATGGGCGCCTCTTGTCACCCCTGCATATTGCTCAACGGGTGTTCTGCTGTCACCTACACCGCAGTTAAAGCTAGCATCTTTTGGCATATGGCCAGCAGCTAGTTCCCACTCGCTTTCATTTGGCAGGCGATATGTATTTACACCATCAGTTTCTGTCAGCCATGCGCAATATGACCGTGCATTCTCGTAGGAGACACAGTTCACGGGAAGGTTATCTTCACCTGCGGGATATGTGCCATTCGTCCAATTAGATGGCGCTTCGGCTTCCTTCGCTTTAATAAATTCCGCATATTCTTTGTTTGTGACAGGTGTTCGTTTAACATAAATGCTATTGCCTGCTCCCATAACGGGGATATACTCGTATTTTGAAGCGTTTGATACTTTCCATTTCAAAAGACGGGAGTCAGTAAATCTGAGCATAGTGCTATTGATGCGATTCCAGTATGTCATATACATTTCCTGAACGATTTCTTCCATTTCGGCAACCTTTTCCGCGCCGCCCGGCTTTCCAGCTGTTTCTTTTTTCAGTTCAGCCAGCTTTGCCTCTTTTTTGACGAGAACGGCATTGTAATTCTTAATTACAATATCACGCATATTCAAATAATTCTCCCAAGTTGGATCTTTTTGGTATATTTTGATTACTTGTTTTGTTTCCTCAGTAAGCTCCGGCTGTTCGAGTTCGATAAAGTCGCTATTATCATACATGTTCGTTCCACCGCTATCTTCTGTGTCTGCAGCCAACACTGTGGCAGGAAGCATGCACAGAAGTATACACAGAAGCATGCACGCTGTATTCAAAATCACAATCAGTTTTCTTTTCATTCTTATTGTTCTCCTTTCATGATATAATTTATTAAAAATGTACTCTTATGATACGGTGTGCAAGTATGCTTTTCTACCCTTATTTCGTAGAAGGTAGCTTGCATTTCGTAAATTGCAATAGGCATCAGTTGGCCATTGTAATACAATTACTTTGGAATTTTGGACACAGAAACGGAGTGATGTGCAGAATGAATATTGCAATCGTCGAAGACGAACAATCCGACATGCAGTGTTTACAGTCTTATCTTACAACGTATGGAAATGACAACAATCTTGACATTGAGATTACAGCATTTTCCCATGGAGAAGCATTACTTGCAGATTATCAGCCACGTTGGGATGTTATTTTTATGGATATTGAACTTCCAAAGATGAATGGCATTGAGATAGCAAAGCTGCTTCGGCAAATTGACATAAAAACGCTGTTGATTTTTGTAACGAACATGGCACAGTATGCCGTAAGCGGCTATGAGGTATCAGCACTGGATTATATTCTTAAGCCTGTCAATTATTATAGCTTTGCAATGAAAATGGGGCGCGTTTGTAGGCTCCTGCAGACAAACTCCTCTGACTCCTTAATTGTTCGTGGAAAAAACAGTGTGAAGAAGCTGCCTATAGAAAAAATTCTATATATAGAGGTGCAAAATCATTCTCTGATCTATCATCTCAAAAATGAAGTCATTTCTTCCACAAGTGGAAAATCTCTAAAAATCATGGAAGAAGAGCTCCAAAGATTCGGCTTTTCCCGCTGCAACAAATGCTATCTGGTAAATTTGCGTTTTGTGGACGGGCTAAAGGGAGATATGGTACAGCTAGGTGAACATTTTCTTAAAATCAGCCGAAGCAAACATAAGTTGTTTATGAATGCACTGATGACTTATTGGGGAGGATAGCATATGATATACAATCCAAATACAATTTTTTCCCTTGGCACTCTTCAAACCTGCTTAATGACGGCATTGCTATACATGATTCCACTAAACAAAAAGAAAAACTGGCTGCTACGTTTGGGAAGCGGCGTAGTAATATGTCTCTTACTATCTCCGTTTCTTGCATCTTTCAGACATTGGGCATCAATCGGTATAGCACTGATGGCTACACATTTTGCCAAGGGATGCCTTTATCTAGGGATTGCAGCTTGCATTATGTTACTTTTGAACGTTACTATAATTTCGATGCTATTCAGATTTTGCTGTCAACTCAACTTCACAAAGTCGTTTTGCGGCGCAGTTTGTTCCTATATTACACAAGATTTCGCATATACCCTATATGTAGCGTTATCCCCCATGTCGGCAAATCGCGGAACGGGTACAATGGTAGTTCATACACTCTGGTTAGAACTTACCATAATGGCAGTCATATATGTGTCTTTTTACTTTCTGTTTGCACGGCAACTTCCACAACATGGTGAATATAGATTTTCTTGTGGGAAAATGCTCATCATCATGTTGGTGGCTATGCTATCAAGTGTCGTAATGGGGTCAATTGGTAAGGCGCTATATGATAAAAACCATACTGTGATATTTCGTCTTGTATTGGTTTATGACCTTCTGTTATCACTTTGCTTACTTGCTATGCTCCTCCTTCATAAAATGGGCGAGCAGGTTAGAGCTACTTGCATAGAGGAAAAGCATCTGCATCTTTTACATCAGCAGCAATACGAACTGATGCAAGAAACGATTGAAACCATTAACCATAAATGTCACGATTTGAAGCATCAAATTTCTTTACTTCGTTCTGAGAATAGTGCGCTTAATCGCGAGCGAATTTTTCAAGAATTAGAGAGAGACATCATGATTTACGATAGCCATATACATACGGGTAACACAAGCCTTGATGAATTGCTCACTGAAAAGTTTCTGCATTGTGATCGGCTTGGTGTTCAATGGACATGTATGGCAGACGGGAAAGTGGTTACCTTTATCGACCCTATTGATCTCTATACCCTTTTGGGAAATGCTCTGGAAAATGCGATTGAGAGTGCTATGAAAGTGGATCCAATTGACAAACGATTCCTGTCTGTTAACATTCTACGTAAAGGGAATATGGTACTTATTCGCATTGAAAACTATTGCCAGCAGAATCTCGTTTTTTACGATGGACTGCCCGTGACAACAAAACCAAATCAAAGCGAACACGGTTTCGGCATGCGAAGTATTCAGAATATCACGCAACGCTACCATGGCGAACTGAATGTGCATATGGAGGGCGAACAATTCAAGCTGAGTATCTTAATCCCTATTCCGAACGATATAGACGAATAACCAATGATATCCACTGCCTCCATATAGAAGTCAAACTATTGGATGATAAAGGCTGTTGATATGCTGATAAAAAACAGCTACTAATTATAACATAGAGCAGAAACGGAAAACGCAAGCAGAAAGTCAAAATTCACTTTAATTTCGTTGATGAAATCAATATTTCAGTACTGAATACACCCGCAATTACAGAAACAACCTATAAACGCAGAAAAACGGCATGACCTTGTGGTCACACCGTTTTCTGCGGCAATATAACTCTTCATTGCCATTCTCCCTTATAAATACAGGGTTTTCAATGTTTCAAATATAAGCTACTAACGGGAATCGAACCCGTGACCTCCACATTACCAATGTGACGCTCTACCGACTGAGCTATAGCAGCAAATGATTATGTAATTGTCTTATCGGCTACTTACTTCTTTCATGATGATGTTTAACTTAAGCTTAATCCGTTGCAATGCATTGTCAATGGATTTGGCCTCCTTATTAAGCACCCGGGCAATCTCTGTATATTTCATTCCTGAAATAAACAATTGGAATACCTCTCGCTCGAATAAGCTAAGTCGCCTTTCAATTTCATATTCTATCATATTCGTACTTTCTTTGTCAATAACCATCTCTTCAGGATTGGTTCTTTCTGAACTAATGAGGTCCATAATAGACAGAATCTGTCCGTTATTACTGATTTCCTTGGTAATTGGAGCATAGATAGAGACATATGTATTCAGTGGGCGGTTCTTCTTACGATTGGAAGTCTTGATGGCACTATAAATCTGTCTTGAGATACAAAGGTCTGCGAATGTGGCAAAACTGCTTTCTCTCTCTTCTTTAAAATCTCGAATTGC
Source organism: bacterium (assembly GCA_030535455.1). GTDB lineage: Bacteria > Bacillota > Clostridia > Lachnospirales > Lachnospiraceae > KM106-2. The sequence continues at coordinate 37,702 of JAUNJY010000028.1, read as the reverse complement.
CTTATAAAGACCAATCATGCCTTCTTGAATTAAGTCATCACGGTCTGCACCAATAATAAATAAGGCCTTTGCCTTCTGTCTTACTAAATATTTATATCGTTCTAACAGACATTCCATAGCCCGCTCATCTTCCTTACGGATTAACACTAGGATTTCCTCATCCGTATAGGCTTTGTATCTTTCATATGGCATCAAACTTCACCTCCCACATCAATACTTATAGTAATTATATAAATAGGAATAGTAAACCATGCTATCGTTACATTTATGTACATTTCTAGAGAAGGAAGCTTTTAAATTTGCATTTACAATGCCCATTTAAAAGTTCTCTTCCTTAGAAATCAGAATTTATACTGGTTTAACTTATTTAGTCATTCTTTGACGAACGATTTCATAAGATAAGATACCCATTGCTACGGAAGCGTTTAAGGAATCAATATCACCCTTCATTGGGATCTTAGTGATGTAATCACATTTTTCCTTTACAAGACGGCCAACGCCTTCACCTTCACTACCGATTACTAAACCGATAGAACCAGTTAAGTTACAGTTGTACATTACTTCGCCATCCATGTCTGCACATGCGAACCACATACCACGTTCTTTTAATTCTTCGATTGTGTTAGCAAGGTTTGTTACTTTTGCTACAGGAACGTAGTTGATTGCACCAGCACTTACTTTAGCAACAGTTGCTGTTAAACCTACTGCACGACGTTTTGGAATGATGATACCGTGAGCACCCGCTTGGTTTGCTGTACGGATCATTGCTCCTAAGTTGTGTGGATCTTCGATATTGTCAAGTAAGATGATGAAAGGTGCTTCACCTTTTTCTTCTGCTAACTTGAACATATCATCGATTTCAGCATATTCATATGCTGCTGCATAAGCCATAACACCTTGGTGTTTTCCTGTTTCAGACATTTGATCTAAACGTTCTTTTTTTACAAAAGTAATGATTGTATCAGTCTTTTTTGCCTCTCTTAAAATGGACTTTACTGGTCCATCTTGACATCCGTCTAAAACGAATAAACGGTCGATTGGTTTTTTCGCACGGAATGCTTCAAGTACCGCATTACGTCCTTCAATTGTAAATTCTTCGTATCTCATGTTCTACTCCTATTTATCATTACTATTTGCATTACATTTTAAAATCTAATTTTTCAAAGCCATGCTTGATTAATTCTAAGATTCGATCGAAACGGTCCATTAGGTAAAGATAACCTAATAAGGCTTCAAATCCAGTTGCACATCGATATTCTGTGATGGTTGCATTTTTAGCGGAAGTATAAGACTTCGCATTACGTCCTCTTTTATAAACGCCAATTTCTTCTTCACTTAATAATTCTTCAATTGCATGGTACATATTCATTTGTGCCTGCGCCTTAACGAAACTGCTTGAAATCTTGTGCAGCTTGTTTACCGGTGCATTGCCGTGGGATAATACAATTGTTCGGATGACGATATCATAAATTCCATCTCCAATATACGCAAGTGTTAATGGCGAATATTGACGTGGATCATGTTTCTGTAAGTTCATTGTCTCCAATAAATACTCATGAAAATGATTGCCATCTAAAGTTAAATTGTTTTCCGTATTATTTGTCATTCCTACGCTCTTTTCCATCTAACGCCTTCTCTTGAATCTTCAAGGATAATGCCTTTTTCTAATAATTCATCACGAATTTCATCAGCTCTTGCAAAATCTCTATTCTTTCTTGCAGCTTGACGTTCCTCGATTAGACGTTCGATCTCTTCATCAAGTAATTCTTCTACGTGTTTTACTTCTACTCCAAGTATATCACATAATACTACAATTTTCTTTAATAAAATTTGGATAAGCTCTTTTGCACTATCTTTTGTAGCATTTGTATTGGAAAGTTTAACGATTTCAAAGATTGCACTGATTGCATCCGCAGTGTTGAAATCATCTTCCATAGCTGCATTGAACTTATTAGTAAGGCTTTCAGCATCTGCTAAAACTTGTTTTTCTTGTTCATTTAATTCACGTTCTTCTGCAAGTGCTTCTAATTGTTCTAAATGATAAGCTGCAGTCTTGATACGGTCTAAACCGCTCTTAGCTGCGTCCATTAAGTCTTTGGAGAAGTTAAGTGGACTTCTGTAGTGAGAACTTAACATGAAGAAACGAAGTACTTGAAGATCAAATTTTTCACCAATTTCACGAACTGTGAAGAAGTTTCCTTCAGATTTAGACATCTTCTTGTTGTCGATATTTAAGAATGCATTATGCATCCAGTACTTTGAAAACTCTTTTCCATTTGCTGCTTCAGATTGAGCAATTTCATTTTCATGGTGAGGGAATACTAAATCTTCTCCACCTGCATGAATATCAATTTGGTCTCCAAGGTATTTCTTGCTCATTTCCGAACATTCGATATGCCAGCCTGGTCTACCGTCGCTCCATGGTGATGGCCAAGATGGTTCGCCTTCTTTTTTCGGTTTCCATAATACGAAGTCCATTGGATCATTTTTCTCATCTGCAACTGCAACACGGCTGCCGGCTTCAAGATCATCAAGATTTTTCTTTGATAATTTTCCGTAACCTTCGAATTTACGAGTGCTGAAGTACACAGTACCGTTCTTTTCGTATGCATATCCTTTTTCAATTAAGTTTTCAATCATAGCAACCATTCCTTCGATTTCTTCTGTTGCCTTAGGATTATAAGTTGCTGGTTTGATGTTCATGGAAGCCATATCTTTTTTACATTCTTCAATGTAACGTTCTGAGATTTCTTCTGTGGAAACACCCTCTTCATTTGCCTTTTTGATAATCTTGTCATCAACGTCAGTGAAGTTGGACACATAGTTTACTTCGTATCCTTTATACTCAAAATAACGACGTACGGTATCGAATACGATCATTGGTCTTGCATTTCCGATATGGATGTAGTTGTAAACAGTTGGTCCGCAAACATACATGCGAACTTTTCCTGGCTCGATTGGCACAAATTCTTCTTTACTTTTTGATAACGTATTATAAATCTTCATTTTCTTTCCTCCTGGTATACTTACTATTTTTCACAAAAACAGATACATCTATACTGTGACTCTTTTACTTGTTTTCTAATTCTGAGATACGGTCTAGGATGCGGCCCATCTCTTCTCTTAAGACTTGATTTTCTCTCTGAAGTCTTGTGATATCGTTACGGACTGGATCTGGTAAATGTACTTGATCTAGATCTTCACTTGGCACCTTTTTATTGTCTCGTTTTACGACACGTCCCGGTACGCCAACAACAGTAGAGTTTGGTGGTACTTCAGATAATACCACGCTTCCTGCACCGATCTTAGAGTTAGCCCCGACTGTGAAGGAACCTAATACTTTGGCGCCTGCACTGATCATTACATTATCTTCTACTGTTGGATGTCGTTTTCCTTTTTCCTTACCAGTACCTCCGAGGGTAACTCCTTGATAAAGTGTAATATTATCGCCCAAGATAGCGGTTTCTCCAATGATTACACCATGGCCATGATCAATAAATAATCCTTTTCCAATGGTTGCCCCTGGATGGATCTCAATTCCCGTCTTTCTTGCAGCTCTCTGCGAAATCCATCTTGCCAAGAAATAATGTTTCCTAAGATATAACTTATGAGCAACACGATATTTCATAATTGCTCTAAAGCTAGGATATAAGAAAACCTCTTTTGCAGATTTGATTGCCGGATCTCGTTCCTTAATAAGCTCAATTTCCTCTTTCACAAATCTAATATATCCCATGATAAGCCTCGCTTTCTATTACTTACGACTTTTACTGTGCCGAATCCAGTCGCTCAAGCGACATCTTTCTTTCGGGTGGGTGTGCATCTTAGGCCGTTCTCTATGTTATAGGGAATTGCAGCACAATTTCCTATAACATAAAAAACCCCGTCTCTATGTTTTCATAGAGACGAGGTATTCGCGGTTCCACTCTAATTTATATTATTCTTCCAAAACTAAGTTTGAAATATACAGGATAATACAATCTTAATACAATAACGGCTGCTACCGTACTCGCCTAACATTGCTGCTTCAGCCAGTCAGCTCCTAGATGCACTTCGTTCATCTGTCCATTAGGAATGCTTTCAGCCGGTGACACTCCCTCTCTGTAACTTCGTCGATCAACTACTTTTCTATTCATCGCTTTTAAATATAATATTTATTGTTTTTCAATACTATTTTATTCTATGCATCCAACCCTTATTTGTCAATAGAGCTGCCCGTACTTTTTTCCTTGCCCTCTTGTTCAAGGAGTGTCTTCTGCATACTACGTTTCCTCAAGAAATACAGGCTATAAACCAATAAAAGAAGAATTATTATTCCCAGAAAAATACTATAAATTATATTATTATTGCTTTTCTTTCCTCCATCTACAGGGCTCATTGCCGCAACACTGTCTGCCGTACTAGCCGGTGTCACTACAGCAGTTGCCGTTGGGACCTGCGTTGGTGTAACCGTTGCTGTTGGTGCCAAAGTTGCAGCCGGAGATGGGGATGTTATTGTTGTTTTCTTGTAATTTATCTCTTCAATTACATCTTTAGTCCGCTTAATCGTATAGGTCTTTGTTTCACCGCTCGCAAAATGGAATACCAAAATTGTCTGTTCTTCCTTCAATGTTGATAAAAAAGCCTTAGTTAGGCGAATGACTCCATTTTCATATTCCGGCTCAAAAGCATTGCCAAACTCCTGATATGCGCTATATGTAATTGGACCTCTTACCTGATGAGAGGTATTAAAGGCCTCCATTGTAACAAGCCTGTCCCCTTTAAATACAACCGGTATTTTAAATTCCTTTACCGTCCCTGTATTGGTGGATAATACCGTGCTATTATAACCATAAATATTGACTTCAAATGGAGCTCCTTTGGTAAACACAAACTGTAAGGTCTGATACTTTCCTAAATCCGCAGCATGCTGAATTTGGACTTGTTTTAAGTAGTCTTCCTTTATCGTTACCTTATTTCCTTTTACCTGATAATCCTGATTAAGCACCAGATTTTTCCCATCTGCCTGAATCTTTTTTAATGATCCATTATGCAATGTCAGCGATACGGTTACATCTTGGGCTTTTCCTCCCTTTTTCAGATAAATAGAATCTGTACTTACATAGGATGACCTGGTCGTCTTTGCTGCTACAAACAACTTCTGCAGTGCTTCGTTGAACCATGTTCCCTGTTCCCTGTCATACAGTTTCCCATTATCCCATAAGATAACCGGAAGTTTTGCTTTTTTCACTTGATACAAGAACTCTTCATAATACTTTTGCTGTTCTCCGGAATTGATGGATTCCGGCTCACGTTCCTGTCCATAAAGGCCATACTCTGTGCAGACCACCGGAATCTTATTGTCTATAAATTTACTATTCACTAATTTAAAAAACGTAGAAATATCCTTTTTAACGTTCTGATTAAAGGTGGTATCACCACATGCATTTACACTGAATGACCAAAGCCCATAATAATGTATGCTGACTGCCACATTATCATCATTTAGCTTCTTATATGCGGACACCATGTTGTTGCATGTCTCATTAGTTACTGCTCCATTCAGGGTTGATATAAATAACGTTCGATTACTGTTCTTACCACCTGTGGACCGAACCGTCTTTACAAACTCTCGATTCATGGTCGTTAAGATCGTCAGCTGCTGACTTTGCTTCTTATTGTCATAGTAAGGCGCATTAGCACCTTCAAAGCTTAATAAATCTGAATATGATTTATAATGTAATGCAATCTGCTTCCAGACCTTTTTATATAATGACACAGTGGCCTTTTGATCACTCATATTATTCAGCCATTGATAGGAGTCCCCATACATGGTAAGGATGACTTGGAGATTTTCGTCTATTGCAGCTTTAAGCATTACTTCTATCTCCTTGTAATAACTATCTTTGACTACCCCTGTCTTTGTATCAAAATGCTTATTCACGGTGATTGGAAGCCGAATGGTAGTATATCCTTGGTTCTTTAAGTTCTGAACGATCTTTTTTGCTGTCACTGAATTCTTAATCTTTGTCTCTTCGACTCCAGTTTCATATGTATTTCCTAAATTCATTCCATCTTTTATGGATTTTATATAGGTTGCTGCTGACGCATCCGCTTTTCTTTCTGAACTTCCTAAAAAACAAATTGCTATCATACCAAGTGCGAATCCTAGTAGAATTCGTCTCACTTTTTTTGACATTGCTCATCCCCCGATTCTGCTAGATAACTTTATAACGCAAGTACCTATTTTACAAGGTATGATAGCATATTTTACATATTTTTACAATAATGTTCGTTATACAATTTCATTGATATAACTATTCTTACATCCAGAGAACTTCTCTAAGATCGTAATTGCTTGGGACTTCTCCATCCCTTTTGTCTCAAATGCCAGCTCATTTATAGATGCACTTTCAAAAAAGAATTGAGTTAACTCAGCAATATTCATGTAAACTTCATAGTCTTCCTCTGTCTCCTCAACTACAGTCTGTGTCATAGAAGCCGTAACCTTATAAGTTTTCTGGTTTTCTAAGATTAAAGGATCTCTTACTGCAAGTTTTAGAGTTACTGCATTTTCTTCCTCTTTCTTTAAAGTAAGAAGAGAAAGAGCCTGCTCAGCATCTAAAAGCCTTGCCATAATGATTGGCTGTTTCTTATACTCACTGTCTTGTATCAATGCTTGAAGTACTTTTCTGTTTAAAAAATGAGTCTCCAGCCATGCTACCTGAAGGGACTTTTCTTTTGCATGAATAAGTGCATAAGACAATATTGCATTCTCAATCTGTTCAGTTAACTCAGGGCTTGTAATCGTCTCCACAACTTCCATATGACCATTTTCCAGCATATAGCTGCAGACGCCTTCTAGCTTAAGGTCATTATAAACTGCAATGACTTCTCCACCTGCTGCCTGCATCTCTAATACAAGTCTTTCATAATAAGCCTTATCTCGAACGGTGTAGAGCTCAAACTCGCCTTCTAGATGTTCCATGACAAATAGCACCACTTCCTGTTTCTGATGGTCAGAAAGCTCCATATAAGGCTTTACAACCCTATTGGAAGATAATGCTGCATCTGATGTGATACTTCCGCTTACTCTATCTTGTGTATAAATGTAGCGGAAATCATATGGAAGATAGATTTCTTTGGCTGCCGGCATTAGATAGGTGAAGATTTCTCCTGCTTCCCGCTGCTCCCTAAGTGCCTTGGTAAGCACATTGCGCATGCATCCTCTGCCACGCTTTTCCTCTTGGGTTGCAACACCTACGATATAGTGATAGACATGCTCTCTTCCCTTTAATGACATACTAAATGGATTTAAATGCAGCATAGAGATGACCTGGTCTTCCTCTTCAATTACATAGACCTGATTATCCTTCAGCTTATTTTCAAAATAATACCCCATGTACTCTTTAGAATCTCCAAAGCAGTCGTTCCAAAGGTCATAGCATTGAAGCACCTGCTTCTCATCCGTCTGATTATTTATTTTTTGAGGATCCGCTTGTTTTTGTAACTTCATTTTTTACTACCTGACTTTTCTTCCTTTAATTGTTTTTCGGGCATCCGCCACAGCCGCTGCAGCCGCCACATTTTCCTTGCTCTTCCATGATATCATCATATGCATAATTGGTAATTGTATTAAGCATACAGATTGCCTGAGAGCTAATTCCTGCTCCCTCGCCTGTAAATCCAAGGCCCTCTTCTGTGGTAGCCTTTACATTGACACGGTTATGGTCAATACCAAGTGCCTCTGCAATATTCTCTACCATTTGTGGGATATGTGGAGCCATCTTTGGACGCTGTGCAATAATCGTTGCATCAATATTCTCTATAATAAATAAATTATCATCTAATAATTCTTTTACATGCTTTAATAACTCAACACTGTTGGCACCCTTATAACGGTCATCGGTATCTGGGAAATGCTTGCCGATATCTCCAAGTGCTGCTGCTCCTAATAAAGCATCCATTATGGCATGCAATAATACATCAGCATCTGAATGGCCAAGCAATCCTTTCTCATATGGAAGCTTCACTCCGCCTAAAATTAAGTCACGATCTTCCACTAGTTTATGAACATCATAGCCCATTCCAACTCTCATTACTTCTACCTCGCTTTTCCTTGGTTATTCATATGTCCTATTATTTCTTATTTTCTGTGTATTATCAAGTTTTTTCTTCTTGCTGAGAAATCTTGAATAACGAAAAAGACCATTGTCTTATCAACAATGGTCTTAGCTAATAGCGGAAACTGGATTTGAACCAGCGACACCACGGGTATGAACCGTGTGCTCTAGCCAACTGAGCTATTCCGCCATAATAATAAATTATTCAATTTCAAGATTACTCTTGAATGGGACCAACAGGGCTCGAACCTGTGACCCCCTGCTTGTAAGGCAGGTGCTCTCCCAGCTGAGCTATGATCCCTGGGATGTTTCTCGCAACTCGCGAGTACATTAGTTATTATATATGACACAAAAACAAATGTCAACACTTTTTTTCATCTTTTTTTATTTTTTTCAAAAAATATCAACAATTCATTACATTTAACCTTAAAAACCGCTAAAATAGGCGCTTTCAGACCATTGAATTCCCTACTATCTTTTAATAGTATTCCAACTTCTTTAAAAATTAATACAAAAAATTCATTGTTGCTAACAAAAATGAGTGTACATCCTGAGTTTCTTTTTTTGAAAGTTCAGATGTACACTCAATATATTAATGTTTTCGATATTCATTAAAATCAGTTACCAATGTTCTGATATCCCTGATCCAGCAATTAAATACACCTGCTCGATATAGGCTTATTATAATCATTCCAATTGGTAGTGCAACAATAATACCAAGGATGCCCTTCAATTTATATCCAATATAAAGTACAAATAATGTGGTAAGCGGGCTCATACCAATGCTATCACCCACCATTTTCGGCTGAAGCAGCTGCTTTACAACTTGGCAAATCACATAAAGCAGCAATAAGACACCTGCCTGAATATAGTTTCCATTAATCAGATCGATTACTGCCCAAGGCCAGATTACGGTTCCTGTACCAAACACAGGAAGGAAATCTAAAAAGGCTATGATAAATGCAAAAAGAATTGCATAATCTACATCTACAAATAAAAATCCTACATAAAGAATAACAACTATGATTAACATAATCTTAAACTGTGCCTTGAAATACCCTCCAATTGCTCGCTTAAAATTACTTGTAATCAGATTATAGCTCTTTAATGCTGACTTAGGAATTCTTTCTTTAAAACGTTCCATAATAATGTCCTTGTCTGCAATAAAGAAATAGGAAGATAATATGGCTATGATAAACATAAAGAAGCCATTTCCTACTGCTTTTACCACGTCCCCAGCCCCACTAAGGCTTGGAAGGTTTATATTACTGATTAAATCTTTTACATAATCATCTAGATGAAGCAGGAAATTCTGTATTCCTGTTGTAATCTTTTCTGGAAATAACTGATACTTCTCCCCTAAGTTGTCCGCCAAACTCTGTAGTGTATGGTCAAGATTTGCATACATCACATCAATATTCTTTGCAAAGGCAACTCCTTGCTCGATTAATTTATATCCAACCACATATAGCACAAGCACTACTGCCCCTAACACGGCAATAATGATGATGGCAGAACTAAACTTTCTCATAAATTTCAACTTATCTTCTAAAAGCTTAACAAGCGGATTACAAATCAACGCAATCAGCCATCCAATTACAAATGGAAAGAAAAATCCTAATAATCTTGGAACTAAAAAGATGCATCCTACAATTACAAGGACTGCAAATAACAAATTGACTGCTATTTTCCCATATAACGTTCTTTTACTCATTCTACTACCTCTCAACTTATGTATTTTCAACAAGCCGTTATATATTCTTTCCATTTTATCGGAATATATAACGGCTCTAAAAACATAAATGCATTATAGCAAATGGCCTTCTCAAAAACCAGTATTTCTCTAATTATTCTATATTCTATAAGAAAATCTTTATTATTTCTTAAACATTGGACGACAGATCAAGGTCACAAAGAAAATAATCGAGGAGATGATTACAATGGTAGGACCTGTTGCCGTACTGTTGTAGTAGGATAAAATCAATCCCACTATACCGGAAAACATTGCTATTATAATGGAGAACAAATGATATTCCCTCATATCAGAAGAAATATTACGGCTTGCAGCAGCTGGAAGTATCAGTAAGGCATTGATAATCAAGATACCTACCCACTTAATAGATAACATGACAATTAGTGCAATCAATACGACAAACAGATTATCGATCAATACGACCCTTACCCCACGGCTCTTTGCCAACGATTGATTTACACTTAATGTATGAAGTTTGTTAAATGCAAAACCCCAGAAAAGAATTGTTATTACAAAGATGCCAAGTAACAATGCAATTTCCTTTGCCGTAATGCTTAAGATATCCCCTACTAAAAGGTTGGAGTATTTGGAGAAGTTTCCTCCCTTACTCAAGATTACAAGACCTACGGAAGTTGCCAGTGATGCAAATACTGATATGATCGTATCCGTAGACACGGTATTTAACCTTTTAATTCTATTAAGGAATAGAGCAAATATAATTGCAAAGATGACCATGGAAAGCGTCGTGTTGGTTAATCCGAATAAGACTCCCACTGCAATTCCTGTAAATGCGCTATGTCCCAATGCCTCTGAGAAAAATGCCATTCTATTATTAACGATCATTGTACCTAAGATACCAAATAACGGAGTGATGATTAGAATTGCAATAAATGCATTCTTCATAAAGTCGTACTGCATCCACTCAAATGGTAGTGCGGTTTCTAATATTTGATAAATAACACTCATGAATTTCACCTATCTCCCTAAATATGATATATTGCCAAAGACTTCTTTAAACTCATCACTGGCAAAGACTTCTTCTGCCGTACCTTCTTTTACAATTGTCTTATCCAGTAATACTACATGGTCTGCATATTTTGCTACATATTCTAGATCATGAGAAACCAGAATTGCCGCTAAGTCATAATCTTCTTTCAAATCAATAATATTCTTAAAGAATAAATCCATACCGTTTTTATCAATACCAGATACTGGTTCATCAAGTAGCAGTAAATTTGGAATTGGGAATGTGGCAATCGATAATAAGACACGCTGAAGCTCTCCGCCTGATAAATCGCAAACTGCTTTATCAATTAGCGTATCAGCCTCAAAAAATTTCAACTGATCCTGGATCACCTTATATACTTTTTTACTCTTAAATAAAAATACAGGGCGGCGGCTGATATAGCTTGCAAATAAATCATATACGCTGGTTGGTGTGTTCTTTGGAATATTTAAGGATTGAGGCACATAACCAATCTTTAGTTTAGGTGCTTCCTTCTCATTTACCCCACAAACATGATTGTGATTATAAGTAAACTCCACAGTACCTTGATGTGGTATTTCATTTAAAATGGCTCTCATTAATGTAGATTTACCAGCACCATTTCTTCCGATAATTGCTGTCAGCTTACCACAATGGATATGAAGATTGACATCTTCTAAAATAATGTCTTCACCATATTTCACGCCAATATTTTTTACCTTGATGCAATGCCCTCCACAAGCTTTTCTCTTCTTCTCATGGCCTTTGGCCAGCTCAGAGGTAAGCTCTGCTGCCTTTAGCTCTTCGCTCATATGCCCATCTCCTTTACGCTTTGTTATTTATATAATGCAGTCTTTAATAATTCCATATTCTTTCTCATACCGTCAAGATAAGCATCTTTATCACTATTTCCTGTTACAAGGCTGTCAAATACATATACCTTGGCACCTGTTTCTGATGCAATACGATCTGCAATTGAGGACTCATATTGTTTTTCAGAGAATAATACTTTAATGTTATTTTCTTTAACTTCTTCAATTACAGTTGCAACTTCCCCAGCACTTAAAGAAGCATCCCCATCTACATTTAAGGAATATGCCACATGGATACCTAGTGGTTGACAAAGGTATTCCATGGAATTATGGAAAATGATTACGTCATTATAGTCAAAATCCTTTAACTCAGCTTTCATTTCGGTCTCTAATACAGCAACTTTTTCAATATATCCCTTTGCGTTACTTTTATATGTGTCACTATGCTCAGGATCTAATTTTGCCAATCCCTCAGCAATATTTTCAATTTGTTGTTCATAACGTTCTGGATCTAACCAGATATGTGCATTATAGTCACCATGATTGTGATTATGTTCTTCTTCGTGATCGTGGTCTGCATCCTCGTTATGGTCTGCATCTTCCTCATGATCGTGGTCATGTACTTCTCCAGTAATTGTTAATAAACTAATATCTTCGCTGGAATCGATAATATCTAAAGATTTATAATTCGTCTTAATATCGTCAAGAAAGGCTTCCATGCCGGCTCCATTAATTATGAGCGCATCTGCTCCCTCAAGTGTACGCATATTCTCTGTCGTTAACTGATAATCATGTAAACAGCCCTGTTGGTTTTCCATAAGGTTTATTACCTTTACATTGTCCATTCCAGCTGTCACATTTAATGCTGCTATATAAATTGGATAAAAGCTTGTAGCAATCGTTATTGTATCGTCCTTTTCAGAACCCTTATCATTATTTAACATTGCGGTAACGCCATAGCTTGCTACCGAGATTACAATCATTATTACTACAAGTAGTGATAACTTCTTCAACTTTTCATTTTTCATAGAATTTCCTCTCCTACTTGCTAAATTTACAAACTTTTCTTTATTGCAACTCATTTGCATTAAGCATTATAGTATAGTTCTTTATGTATTGTCAACTAAAGATAAGAAAAAAACACAGGTGGCGCGGAACTTTTCTTCCGTTTCACCTGTGTTTTTAGTTTATATCTATTCTCTTCCTAAGAAGAATGCAATTGCAAAACCAATAATAAATGTTACAACACTTATTGAAATCGTACCAAAGCTGAATACTAAGTGCTCTGCTGACATAAAGATTGCAAATGGAGATGCAATGATTAAGCCAAGAATTGCTGCAAATGTAATTACTTCAAACTTATTTAATAAGAACTCGATTATCTTAGCAATTGCAAAGATACCGATTACAACACCAAGGCCAAATGGTACTAAGAATTTTGCTCCATCAAGCATTGCTGCCATATCAAATGCTTTTAATGCACTGAAGAACTCTGTTACTTTGCCTAAGACTGGGTCATAAAATCCTAAGATCATAAGAATCATAGAACCACTTACACCTGGAACAACCATTGTTGCAGATGCAATTACACCTACAAAAAATAATTGTATCATACCAAATGCACTTGCTTTAAGAACAACGCTTCCACCACCTGATCCAAGTAACTGTAGGCTAATAATTGCTGCAAATGCAATTACAAAAGCAATACCTGCTCCTGCTCCAACTTTTTTTCCTCTAAAACGATCAAGGATTACTGGCAGACCGCCTAAAATCAACCCAACAAATAAAACATTGGTCTGTAAGCTGTAGTTTGTCAGACAGTACTTAATAATAAATGATAATCCTACTAAGCTTGCTCCCATACCGATAAAGTATGGTAATAGTGTCAACGCACTTTTCTTAAACTGTTTAAATAAATTATTAATGGAACTAATAATTTCATCGTAGATACCCATGGATACTGCTAAGGTTCCACCACTTACTCCAGGAATGATATTGGCTGCACCCATTACCATACCCTTAAGTATGCTCATAATAAATTTCATTGGTAATCTCCTTTAAATATAGTATTCAATTGAATCTTCTTTTTCATTTCTTTCACTTTCAATTACGATCTGCTCTAATGTCACATCGTCCATAACCTGCTTCATTTCAAGCCATAATTTGCCCCACATACCTCGTGTAGCACATTTCTCACAATTTATACCACACTCTGTCTTTGTTTGCAAGCATTCTATTGGAATTAAATTGCGTTCTGTAGCCTCTAAAATATCATAAATCTTTATTTCATTTGCTGGCTTAGCCAGACGGTAGCCACCAGAAGCTCCTCGTGTACTTTCAATCAGGTGTGCTTTCTTTAGCGCACTTACAATCTGTTCGAGATATTTTTCAGAAAGATCTCGTCTTGCTGCTATATTTTTTATACTCTCTACGCTATCAACAGAATGGATCGCAAGGTCTGTCATCATCTCAATAGCATAGATTCCTTTTGTCGATATTTTCATCCATAAGACTCCTATCTTTTTCACTCATCACTGCTATCACAATAGTGGTACACCCTATTGCATATTATTTTCATTATAATACGTAACGAAAGAAATTACTAGATTATTTCTGTAATTTTCGTTCCTGATTTGTGGCTCTTTCTCTCTGGCATGGCCAAAAACATGTAAACTGGCACTATTCAAATGGCCAGTTTAATTTTATGATAAATATCATGTACATATACTATAAAAGGGAGTGTTCTTATGAAATCTGAAAAACTACAAAAACTTGTAATTGGTGCCATGTTTGCAGCATTATGCTTCCTTGGTACCTTTGTCATTAAAATTCCAACCTTTCATGGATATATCCATATTGGTGACTGCATGGTCATTCTATCTGGCATCATCCTAGGACCTATCTATGGCAGTCTGGCCGCAGGAATTGGCTCCATGCTGTCTGACCTACTTGGAGGATATGTCTCCTATGTTCCCGGCACCTTTGTAATCAAAGCCCTTGCAGCAGCCATTGTAGCACTTCTTTTTCGATTTCTTTGCCAGCGCGTAAAATCAGCTTCCTTCCGCACGGTCCTTACCATCCTTTGCGGAATATGTAGTGGTATCGTTGTCGTGTTAGGATATCTTGTCTATGAAGGGCACTTTCTCCATCTAGGGGTAGGGGCTGTGTCATCCATCCCAGGCAATATCGTCCAAGGAATATCCGGAATCATTCTAAGTACGATCCTGTATCCAGTCTTAGTAAAGATTCCCGATATCAGACACCTTTCCCAACAGAAAATCTAATGACAGCCTAATGTCAGTCAAAAAGGAGTCCCTGACAATTGTATTGTTTCAGGAACTCCTTTTTTGCTATCTAAAATCAAGCTTAATTGCTATAACCTATAAAAGGTTTAACTTTTTAAGTTCGCCTTCAAACTTTTCTTTATCAATTGGCTTTCCGGCATAAGCGACACAGCCCAGGTTAAATGCCTTCATAACATTTCTTCCATCATTTAATGCAGTAGTCATAATGATTTTCGCCTGCTTTTCTTCTGGAATATTCTCCTCTGACTCAATCTGTCTCATTTGCTTAAGCGCCTCGTATCCATCTACGCCCGGCATCATAATATCCAGACAGACCAAATCATATGGTTCTTCATCTTCTAATGCCATTTTAAAGGCCTCAATCGCTTCTTCCCCATCTACTGTCACATCGCATTCCCCATACTGCTGCAGTAAGCGCAACATAAACTTACGGCTTGCGAAATCATCTTCAGCAATCAATACTTTCATTTGTTTTCCTCCCCATATAACTCTCTATTGCACTCCTACTGCCTGTTGTGCCATTTGTATAAATTTTCTTGTCTCATCTAAGAATGTTGCCATCTCCTGTTCCGTTCCAATGGTAACGCGTAGATAATTGCTTATTCTGTCAGCATCCCAGCGTCGCACAAAAATATGTTTCGTGCGAAGATATTCAAATAACTGCTTACAGTCCATGTGCTTGTGTGTTATAAATAAGAAATTAGTCTTAGAGTCCATAACTTCAAATCCTAACTCACGAAGAGCACTCATGGTTGCCTGTCTGGTCCTCATAATCTTTACCAGACCTTCTTTAAAATACACATCATCCTTCACCGCTTCAACACCAATCCTTAGTGCCCATTGATTCATCGTGTAAGAGTTAATGGAATATTTCACATCATTCATTGCCTGAATTAATCGTTTGCTTCCCATACAGTAACCAATGCGAGCCCCTGCCATAGAACGGGATTTTGAAAATGTCTGTGTAATCAATAAGTTATCATACTTCTTAAGCAGCGGTCTTGCACTGACTCCGCCAAAATCAACATAGGCTTCATCCACAATTACGATGACATCCTGGTTATGATTTAGAATATCTTCTATAAATTCAAGACCCTCACAAATAGACGTTGGCGCATTTGGATTAGCAATTACGACTCCACCATTCTCTTTGTAATAGTCTTCTCTCTTAATTCTAAAATTCTCATCAAGTGCAGGACGTTCAAATGGAATATGATAAAGATTTGCCCATACATCATAAAATGCATACGTAATATCAGGAAACAAGATTGGCTTCTTGGAATTAAAAAATGTAAGAAATGCCGTTGCTAGCACATCGTCGGATCCAACACCTACAAATACCTGGTCCTTTTCCAACTGGTAGTACTCAGATAACACATTCACAAGCGAACTACAGCTAGGGTCTGGATAAAGACGGACCTCTTTAACATTCATCTGATCTATAATCTCTTTTACCCCTGGTGCCGGCGGGTATGGGTTCTCATTCGTATTTAATTTGATCATATCATCAAGAACTGGCTGCTCTCCTGGAACATATGGATCTACCATCCTAATATTTTTCTCCCAAGCTTTCATTCAATCCTTCCCTTCTTTTTCGTAACCATCTACGAGTTATTTACTATATTCTTTTGCTAATTGTTCAAATGCAGGCAAAGAACGTTCGATCATAGCATAATCTACGCAATATGCAATACGTACATAGCCTGGGCACCCAAATGCTGAGCCTGGAACAACTAATAAATTGTATTTTTTAGCTGCTTTGGCAAATGCCTTGTCGTCTTCCTCTAAAGATTTCACAAATAAATAAAATGCTCCTTGTGGTTTTACACAGCTATAGCCATACTCAATCAGGCTATTATATAAAAGCTCACGGTTGCGATTGTACACATCAATGTCAACTTCTGCATCGATACACTTTGCAACTACTTTTTGAATTAAGGATGGGGCATTCACATAGCCAAGGATGCGGTTTGCAACACAGGCAGCTTGAAATACGTCATCGTAATCATCAACTTCATTTGGTATGACTAAATATCCAATACGCTCTCCCGGTAAGCTTAAGGACTTGCTGTAGGAATATCCTACTACCGTATTCTTATAGTATTTTGTCAAATATGGCACTTCTACTCCATCATAAGCAAGTTCGC
This sequence comes from bacterium, assembly GCA_030535455.1. GTDB lineage: Bacteria > Bacillota > Clostridia > Lachnospirales > Lachnospiraceae > KM106-2. Next base: position 20,598 of record JAUNJY010000028.1, on the reverse strand, counting down.
GATATGGTTCGTCTGCAATCAAATAAATACTAGTATTATATTCTGTTTGCTTCTTTTCTAATACAGCTGCGATCTTTTTAATGGTTTCCTCGGAATAAACAACACCAGTCGGATTATTTGGAGTGTTAATAATGACAGCCTTTGTCTTAGCCGTAATCTTTTCCTCAAACTCTTTTATATTTGGCTGGAAATCTTCTGTGTTTGGAGTAACTGCAAGTAATGTTCCATCGAAATTTGCAACATAATTATTATATTCACCAAAGTATGGCGCAAAGGTCAATACTTCGTCCCCTGGATTTAATAATGTCTTTAAGATTACATTTAATCCACCTGCTGCTCCAACAGTCATTAGAATATTATTCTCATTAAAATATGTACCAAACTTTTTATTTAGAGAATTAGCAATGGTACTACGTACTGACTCAAATCCCGCATTGCTCATATAGCCGTGTACTTCCATAGAATTCTCTTCATTTAAAATCTCTATGATGGACTCTTTTACATGTTTAGGTGGCTCAACACTTGGGTTTCCCAAACTGAAATCATATACATTTTCAGCACCAATCTTTGCTGCCAAATTCTTTCCTTCTTCAAACATTGCACGGATAATGCTGCTATTTGCAACATATCCTTTCATCTTTTCTGCGATCATGTCATTCATCCTTTCTCACTTTACTGCGTTAAATTACCATTGTTACTAGTATACACATGCCTACACGAAAATGCAAGCATGGAAGCAGTTTTAGCTCCATCCTGTCTATTGCTGATACTGTCGCTGATATTTTGTCTATCTAATAATTTTATGCCTTTCCATGGAACATTTCAATCAAAAAAGCATGCCTACATTCTTTCTATGTAAACATGCTCTCTTTTCCGACTTATTTTAATCGGATATTCATAAATGCCTTGATCATTTCCACGCCTTGTTCAAAGCTCATGGTACTTGTGTTAATGCACAAGTCATAGTTCATGGCATCATTCCACTCTTGTCCTGTGTAATATTTATAGTAAACGGCACGCTTCTTGTCGATAGAAACAATCTTACGTTCAAGATCCTTGCGGTTTTCCCCGTACATTTCCTCCAAGCGGTCTATGCAAGAAGGAAGTGGGGCATGGACAAATACTCGAATTACGTTTTCCATATCTTTTAAGACATAGTCTGCACAGCGCCCAACGATCACACAAGGTTCCGTTTCTGCTAATTCCTTAATAATTTTTGCCTGATAATTAAATAGGTTATCATTGCTGATAAAATCCTCCCGATCAGGAGGGATCAATTCACCTTTATAGGCCTTTCTTGCAACCTTATAAAGAAGGCTTGACTTTACAGTCTCATCTGCCTTTGCAAATAGTTCTTCATTAATTCCACTATCATCGGATGCCAGACGTAGTAGCTCTCGGTCATAAAAACTAATTCCTAATTCCTTGGCAAGCATCTTCCCAATGGTACGTCCGCCACTGCCATATCCCCTCGAGATCGTGATTACATAGTTTTTCAAACCCAACGCCCCCTATTCTCCTAAATATGCTTTCTTAACAGAGTCATCATTCATTAAGTCTGTGGCATCACCTGATAATGCAACTTTTCCCGTCTCCAATACATAGGCCCTGTCTGCTATCTCCAATGCCTTCTTTGCATTTTGCTCTACAAGTAAAACCGTAGTCCCCTGTGCGCTGATTTCCTTGATGATATCAAAGATTTCCGATACAAATATTGGACTAAGCCCCATGGATGGCTCATCCATTAAGATAATCTTAGGCTTGCTCATCAAAGCACGTCCCATGGCAAGCATCTGCTGTTCACCACCACTTAAGGTACCGCCGACCTGATTTTTTCTTTCCTTTAATCTAGGAAAACGCTCATACACCATTTCCAGCGTCTCCTGAATTTCTGCTTTATTGCTTCTTGTATAGGCACCCAGCTTTAGGTTTTCATATACGGTAAGCTCTTGAAAGATCCTTCTTCCTTCCGGAACATGAGCCATTCCAAGTCCAACGATCTTATGTGCTGGCGTCTTTAATAAATTGGTCCCTTCAAATTCAATGGAACCGCTTTTTGCACCAATCAATCCTGTAATGGTATGGAGTGTGGTTGTCTTGCCTGCACCATTGGCACCGATTAAGGCAATAACTTCTCCTTCCTCCACATCAAAAGACACATCCTTTAATGCGTGGATTACACCATAATATACATTTAAATCTTTTACTGATAGTAAACTCATAAGGTTTCCTCCTATTCTCCAAGATATGCGGTAACTACTTTAGGATCGTTTAAAACAACCTCCGGTTTACCCTGTGCCAATACGGTACCAAAGTTAAGTACGGTAAGTTCTTCGCAAATACCTGATACTAGCTTCATATCATGTTCAATCAGAAGAATGGTAACGTTAAATTCATCTCTTACAAGACGGATCGTATCCATAAGTTCTAATGTCTCATTTGGATTCATGCCGGCTGCCGGCTCATCTAGTAATAATAGCTTTGGATTAGTTGCCAAGGCACGTGCAATCTCAAGCTTTCTCTGCTGTCCATAAGGAAGATTGCTTGCAAGCAGATCGGCGTTCTCTTCAAGACCAAAGACCTTAAGGATTTCCATTGCCCTTTCATTCATCTGTGCTTCCTTTTTTATGGTTGGGTACTGCAAAATACTTGATAAAATAGAATATTTATATTCATTATGTAAACCTACCTTAACATTTTCAAGCACCGTCATTTTACCAAATAAACGAATATTCTGAAATGTTCTTGCAATGCCTTCCTGGCTGATTTTATGAATGGACTGTCCAACGATATTTTTTCCATCTAATAAAATGGAACCATCGGTTGGCCGGTAAACACCTGTCAGTAAGTTGAATATAGTTGTCTTTCCAGCACCGTTTGGTCCAATCAATCCATATAGCTGGCCTTCCTTAATACTGATGTTAAAATTATCTACGGCTCTAAGTCCACCAAAGGAGATCCCTAAGTTTTTCACGTCTAACAATGCCATAACCTACGCCTCCTTTTTCTTTCTTTTAAAAATTCTTTTTAGTGTGTCATCTTCTACTAAACGTTTGCGAAGTTTGGAGTTATTAAATAACATGGCAGCAATTAATAGTACTGCATACATTAACATACGGTAATCCTGAATATCACGTAACATTTCTGGAAGTATGGTAAGAATGATTGCGGCAATGATGGAGCCTCTAATGCTTCCCATTCCACCTAACACGACGATAACCAGAATGTTGATTGACATATTAAAATCAAATTTATTTGGTTTTATAATTCCTACATTATGGGCAAACATAAAGCCTGCAATTCCAGCAAAGAATGCTCCTACGACAAATGCAAAAATCTTGTAGTTACGAATACATACACCTGTTGCCTCTGCTGCAATATAGTTATCACGGACTGCCGTAATTGCACGCCCATATCTGGATTTCATTATATTACTCATTATCACCACAGATAAAATTACCAGTGTAATAACCAGTATGTAATGCTTGCTTGTGGTATACTCTGGAATATTGCTAAGGCCACTGGCACCACCGGTAATGCTTTTAGCATAATTTAAAATAGATGCTATGATCTGTCCAAATGCAAGTGTTACAATAGCCAGATAGTCGCCGTGAAGACGAAGTACCGGAATACCGATTAATATGCCGAAAATAGCAGCCATAATACCTGCTCCTGCAAGCCCTACGATTACTTCAATCCACATTGGAAGATCAAGATGCAAGGTAATTAAAGACCCTGTATAGGCTCCGACTGCCATAAATCCGGCATGTCCAAGAGAAAGCTCTCCCAAAAATCCAGTAACAAGGTTTAATGATACTGCCATAATGATATTTACAGAAACAGAAACTAGCAGATTACGATATTGATAACCAAGGATCCCTGAATTTACTAATACGATTACTCCTACATAGATAAGTGCAATTATAATTATTTTTTTAATTGTGGACTTTTTAACTTCTCCACTCTTTTTCTTAACAAATTCATTTGCCATCGTACTTCACCTACACTTTCTCTATTCTCTTACGGCCAAGAATTCCTGTTGGCTTAAAGATTAATACGATAATAAGAAGACCAAATACAAAGGCATCCACTAGCTCTCCGCTGATATACGCTTTTGTAAAACTCTCTACGATACCCAGTGCGATACCACCAAGCATAGCTCCTGGTACGCTTCCAATTCCACCGATAACGGCTGCAACGAATGCTTTAATACCAGGAATTGCTCCAAGTGTTGGATATGCTTTGTCATACATGCTTACCCAAAGGATGCCTGCAACACCTGCAAGTGCAGAACCTATTGCAAATGTCATTGAAATCATACGATTTGCATTAATCCCCATTAAACTAGCAGCTCCTTTATCTTCGGATACAGCACGTAACGCAGAACCTAATTTAGTTTTATTTATAAAATATGTAAGTGCAATCATTACGATAATTGTTACTACTAAGATTACGATCATATTACCGGATACGGTAACGCCCCCAACTGTAAAATCACTTACGTGAATAAACTTAGGAACGCTCTTTCCCTGAGATGTAAAGATAACAAGGAATAGATTTTGCAAGAAATATGAAACACCAATGGCTGTAATCAGTACTGCCAGACTTGGTGCATTACGTAATGGCTTATAGGCTACCTTTTCAATTACTACGCCTAAAATGCCACATCCAACTATGGATAATAGAATTGCAAGCCCAATTGGTACTCCAGAGGCATTTAATCCTAATAATAATAGGTATGCACCTACCATGATGATATCACCATGTGCAAAGTTGATCATTTTGGCGATCCCGTATACCATTGTATATCCTAGTGCAATCAAAGCATAGATACTACCAGGGATCAACCCGTTTAGAAACTGCTCAATGAATCCATTCATAATCCAACACCTCTTATGCTTTCTTATTAAATAATGTGAGTGCACATCCTTCGCGGAGCGTTTTTATCTTTTTAACAGCCTGTTCCGTAAGACGATACACCATTCAGATAGAGTTTTGCTTGCAAAACTCTTCACGCCGAACCTGGTCGCATCAGCGACATCTTCCTTTTAGGTGAGTGCGCATCCTTCGCGGAGCGTTTTTATCTGATAGAATAAATTCTATCAGATAAAAAGCAGGCCGTAAGACGAATGTTTCATTATGGTCCTACGGCTGCTCTTATCATTTATACTATTTTTACTGATTATTTTACTGCGATTGCTGTATACTTTCCATCTTTAATCTGAATTAATTTCGTAGATTTTGTAGCATCTCCGCTTTTATCAAATGTCATATTGCCGGTAACGCCTTCTACGCTGATTTGAGTCATAGCTTCTTGTAATTTTTCAATATCAGTGCTGCCTGCTTTTTCTAAAGCTGCCTTAATTGTATAAACTGTGTCATAGCCATCAGCTGCAAATTGATCTGGGTTTGCATCACCATATGCTGCTTTATATGCTTTTGTAAATGCCTGGACTTTGGCATCTTCATCTGTACTTAAGAATGGGCTTAAGAATGTTGCACCTTCTACAACCTTCTTATCACTTACTTGGTCAAGAATGCCATCCCATCCATCTGAACCAAAGAATGGAAGTGTAATTCCTTTTTCATTTGCTTGTTTTACTATGTAAGATACTTCTTGATAATATGCTGGAACAAAGACTGCTTCTGCATCAGACGATTTTATTTTTGATAATTGTGTATTGTAATCAACATCTTTTTCTGCAAATGCTTCTTCTACAACAATCTCTCCGCCTAATTCTTTTACTTTTGCATCAAATGCATCTTTGATTCCTTGGCTGTAACTGCTTGAGTTTGCATATAATACTGCAACTTTCTTCTTGCCTAATTTGGATACGATATAGTCAGCCATTGCATCACCCTGTTGTGGATCTGTAAAGCACACTCTGAAACAGTTGTCATATTGTGCACATTCTTTTTGAGAACCGGATGGTGTAATCTGAAGGATCTTAGCATCTCTGGATAAAGAAGTAACTGCGATACATGGAGTTGATGTTACACATCCAAGTAATGCTCCCATCTTATCATCCATTAATTTATTAAATGCATTTTTTGCTGTCTCAGCATCATTTGCATCATCTTGGAAATTAAGTTTTAATTTCTTCGTCTCGTCACCAATTTTAACGCCACCTGCATTGTTAATTTCATCTACTGCAATCTGAGCACCATTCTTTACACTGGTACCATAACTTGCTGCATCACCTGTTGTTGGTCCGATACCACCAATTACAAACTCATCACTGTTACTTGAGCTTCCACATCCTGCAAATGAAACTGCAGCCATTGCAGCGATCATTGTTGCGCTTAATACCTTTTTAAATTTCATATGAATTCCTCCTTTTTTCTATTCACTTTTCATATCCTCTTGCTATGTACGGTAATATAGTTTAATTAGTAAGATAATTTATCTACTTACGAGTTTTTATAACAAAACTCTAGCCTTTAGCTTTCAAAAATTAATTACAGCCTGACCACAAACTATATATATGAATTTATGTGTACAATAATAACATACCCAAAGTTAATATATCAATATTTTACCAATTAATTTTGTTTTCAGTAATATTTGGTTCAGTACACTTAATATTAGTAAGTCAATTTCTGTATATTCTGCGTGATTTTAACACTTTAACTTAATAAACTGCACCTATCCATAGCAATCGACATCATTTTTCCTAAGAAACATTGTATTTTCCTCCCTTTTCTTACTTTATATTGTTAATTCCCCATTTAGAACAAAGTGTTTTGAATGGAGTTGCGTTAGCGACATTCTCCTTCCAGTGAGTGTGCCTCCTATCACAAAAAAACGACAAGGCAAGTCACGCAGTCCTTTTGGACTTACCCGACTCCCTTGTCGTTTTCTAAACTTATTGATTGTTTACTATATTATGTATCACTTTGCTTTAGCTCTCCACCACATTTATCACAATAATCTAAGCCTTCTAATGTGATGCCCCCGCAATCCGGACAAATTATCTTTGCAGGTTTTATTTCACATTCTACTACTTCATATTCCACATCGTCAACTATATCTTTGCTTTTCTTTTCCAAATTCACAAATACTGTTGCCTGTTTTTCAATATCTTCACGTGCGATTTTTTTTAAGTCGAACGGTACTTTCTTATATAGACTCTTTTTCATAACACTCACCTGCTAACTGCTCATTAATATCAAAGATGATCAAAAACTTGCTAAGCAAGTTTTTGATCATCGGATATGTTTGGAATTACGATATTCCTCCATGATTTCACCAAAAATATCTGCTGTTGATGGTGGCGTAAATGTAATTGCATTTGCCCCCGCTTCAATTGTCTTTAAAATAGATTCATCTGTTGGTCCACCCGTTGCAATAATCGGAATATTTGGGTGTTTCTCTCTGATATGTCTTACGATTTCTGCCGTATTGGCTCCACCTGAAACATTGATAATGGAAGCTCCTGCTGCCAATCTTGCCTCAATATCAGTCTCCTTAGATACAACCGTAACTACGATTGGAATATCTATTTTCTGATTTAAATACTCTATTGTCTCATTTGGTGTTGGTGCATTTACCACAACTCCCATAGCGCCCTGATACTCTGCATCTTCCGCTAAGTTACTGACACGCTTTCCTGTCGTTCTTCCACCGCCGACTCCACAAAAGATTGGAATATCAGCACAGTGAATTAAGGAATGTGTAATAATAGGCTGTGGTGTGAAAGGATATACTGCAATTACTGCGTTAGCATTACAGTTACGAATAATCGCTACATCTGTTGTAAATACTAAAGACTTAATGAGTTTTCCAAAAATGCGTATCCCACTTACCTGATCAATTACCTTAGGTACTCGGATCATATGCCTACGAAGATTACCTTGAATCTCTGGCACAAAATTTTCTCCCATCTTTTCACTCACTTTCTACTTATCGTTCAAGTACGTTCATAACTTACTCTTTCTCATTATATCCAAATTGTTAATTTAAAACAAGTTTTTAGTGATTTATATTGATTTTCTTGCTCCCTCAAATGCATTATATGCATTCAGCTCACCATATCCCCATTCTTGGTTTGGATATTCCCTTGCCCTACGGTCTGCTCCGCTAATAAACAAGGACTTGATTTCACTTGTATTCATAACGGGTCGCTTATTTTCCACGATTCCCCACTGCAAGAATAATGCTGCCACTCCGGTTGCATTGGCCGCTGCAATACTAGAGCCTGATTTCTCTCCAAACGCCAATCTAGATACCGGACCATATATGTTTACTCCTGGCGCTGCTAAATCTGGCTTGATTTGATTTGACAGGGTATATCCTCTGCTTGATGCAATATAAATGCTGTTTCCCTTATTGTCATATGCAGCTGTACTAATGACTCTGGAAGTCGTTCCTGTCTCGACCAATGTCGTAAATGGATCAGGTTCTAAAAAGAAGGTGTCCTGATCTACAAATTGGGAAATCGGCAGCCACATATTATACCTTGTGCCAATGTTACTATCATTGTATACGCGAAGCTTCCATATCCCCGGAGACAGATTATCAAACTGAATAAAGATCAATTCATTTCCTGTAGCCGTGTCAGAAAGGGCATATGTCACATGAATCGTGGTTGGCTCTAACACAAAGGTCACTTCTGCGTCTGTTCCCTGTCTTGCAGGTATCCGTTCCGCAACTTCTCCACTTGGTGAGATAATGGCCACAGAGAAAAAGGTCGGGGTAATTGACCAAAGTTCCAGTGTAAGTCCCGTCTGTTTCTCTCCTGCCTTAAGCTCAATGTCCTTATATTCACCAATATCCACATTTCCGCTATTATGATGCCCTGTATTTCCTTCATTTCCTGCTGCAGTACAAATACACACTCCTGTCTGGTTCGCAATGGAATTTAAATAATTCGATATATTGGCGTCTCCATCATGATCTCCTGAACTAGTTCCAAGTCCAATGCAGATTGCAATTGGACGGCCTAATTCTATCGCCTTTCTACGTAAATACTCAACCCCCAACATGATATCATTATCCTGATAAGCAATCGGCCCATTCGGCACCTTATAAAAATCACGCAAATACTGTTTCGCAGGTTTTAGCTTTACAACAACAAACTCTGCTCTTGGCGCTACTCCCGAAAAATCATTTTTCTCATCAATATTGCCACCAATTACTGCTGAAATATATGTACCGTGACCATCCTCATCAGTTGAAGGGACAACCTCTAACGGATTTTCACTTGCAAGCGCTCGATTTAAATCCTCCTTTAAGTATTCTGTTCCATAAGATAAGCCTGATGGTGCCGGTCCCTGCCTGACACTCTGATCCCAGAGAGCGGCAATCCTTGAGGTATTGTCTGTATTTAAAAATAATGGATTAGTGTAATCAATTCCCGTATCAATTACACCAACTAATGTTCCTCCGCCATAAAGCTCTAAATATGGTAAACGACGCAGGCGGTAAACCCCCATATCCTCCAGGCTGGCAGTATCCATTAGACCATATAGTTTTGGCAGATTACGATATGAATTAGTAATGACTCTGGTCGTAATTGGCTGTGTGATCGGTATATAAACCATTTGAAACTTTCCAGTAATCTCTTGCGTACAAATAAGGTTCTGGCTATTGTCTATGTTTGATAAACTGGCCGTATTTTCAATAATGTAGTCTGCCACCTCCTCAGAATAGATTGCATCCCTACATCTGTTTGTTTCATTTATATCTGCCATATACTCGCACCTAAAATGTCATAATAATTACAATATTATATGCACCAAGTAAGAAATCAATACCCTTTGCCACGCAAAACGCCGCCCTGCTGTTATTCCCTGATAACAACATGGGCGGCGTTTCTATTATTTATTAAGCACTTGGCTCTTCTTTTTCTTTCTTATCTTCTAATAAGACTTGCTTCTTATCAAAACCACGCATCTCAATAAGAGGTGCACCTTTATTCTCAATATAATCTCTTGTGATTACCACTCTTCCGATGTTGTCATCCTTTGGAATTTCATACATAATATCAAGCATGAAACGTTCAATGATTGCACGTAATGCTCTGGCACCTGTCTTCTTCTTAATTGCTTCATCTGCAATCGCTTCAAGGGCATCATTATCAAATTCTAAGTCAACTTCATCAAGAGCTAATAATTTTTGATATTGTTTTAAGATGGCATTCTTAGGCTCTTTCAAGATCTGAATTAACATCTCTTTTGTTAATCCTTGTAACGTAAATAGGATTGGAAGTCTTCCTAAGAACTCTGGAATCATACCGAATTCTCGTAAGTCCTCTGTTGTAACTTTGGATAACAAATCAGGATCATTGTCATATTGGTCCTTTAAGTTTGCTTTAAAACCAATTGAACTCTGTTTATTCAGTCTGCTCTTAATTACCTTATCAAGCTCTGGGAATGCTCCGCCACAAATAAACAAGATATTACGTGTGTTCATTGTAGTAAGTGGAACCATGGCATTCTTGCTGGTTGCACCAACTGGTACTTCCACATCGCTTCCTTCAAGTAATTTTAAAAGTCCTTGCTGTACGCTTTCACCGCTGACATCACGGTTTGTCGTACTCTTCTTCTTTGCAATCTTATCGATTTCATCAATAAAGATAATTCCGCGTTCTGCCTTTTCCACATCGTTATCTGCTGCTGCCAATAACTTGCTTAATACGCTTTCCACGTCATCACCGATATAGCCCGCTTCCGTTAAGGATGTGGCATCTGTGATTGCTAAAGGTACTTGTAATAATCTAGCCAATGTCTTTACAAGATATGTCTTACCACTTCCTGTTGGCCCAATCATTAACATATTGGACTTTTCAATCTGAATCTCATCCATCGTATTAGTTGCAACACGCTTATAGTGATTGTAAACGGCTACAGAGATCACTTTCTTTGCATATTCCTGACCGATTACAAAGTCATCTAACTGGCCTTTGATAATATGTGGTGCTGGAATATTCTTTATATCAAGAGTTGCTTCTTGCTTTTCTTTGTTTTCTTTCTTCTTTTTTAACTTCTGGCTTTTAGGCACTTCGTTTTTCATAGAAGAGAATTGCATCATGGATGGATCAAGCTTCATGATATCCATGTATGGCATATTGCCATTATTCATCGTATCAAATGTCTTTTGCATGCAGTCATTGCAAATGCAAATGTTATTTGGTATATGAATCATTTTACCGGCTTTGCTTTCAGGTCTACGACATATATAGCATATATCTTCGTAGTGATCATCTTTATCCGGATCTTTTAAGTCTTTATCATCTACCATGCCTCTACTCCTTATTTTAACTTATCTCAAATTTGTTCTTATTTTTATCATTAACACTTTTAATCATTATATCCTAACAAGAACTGTTACACAAGTTAAATTACGGATTTCATTAATTACCGAAAGGGATGGTATTGTTACCATCTTGTCCACCGAAATAGTAGTAATAGTCGTCTCCGCTTTGGCTTCCATTGCTTGAACTTCCGCTGTCGGATTGGCTTGACTGATTTGTTGTAGTTCCTTTTTGAAGAGTTACTTTAACGGAAATTTCTTTATACGTACCGTCTGTCTGACGTTGAACTGTTAATGTAACTTCTGTACCGTATTTATATCCATTTACACGTTCTTTTAATGCTGTGATGCTAGTCACTTCAATGCCATTTACTGCTGTAATGATATCTTTTTCTTTGATACCGCCTTTGGCAGCTGCACCGTTTGCTTCTACACTTGCAACTCGAACACCAAGTGGTACGTTGTAATAAGCATGAGCTGTTTCATCAACGTCAGAACCTGTAATTCCTAAATATCCTTTTTCTTCATCTTTTAATGTTTCTTTTGTCATTAACTCATTGATGATTGGAATTGCTTTGGAAATTGGAATTGCATAGCAAACTCCTTCTACGTCAGTGGAAGAATATTTTGCAGAGTTGATACCAATTACCTTGCCATTGATGTCTAATAATGCACCACCACTGTTACCAGGATTGATTGCTGCATCTGTCTGTAATAATACTCTTGTTGCACTGTCGATAGTGACTGCACGGTCAAGGGCACTTACATAACCAACTGTTACAGACTGGCCATAACCTAAGGCATTACCAATTGCAATTGCCATTGCACCAACCTTTAAGTCATCTGAACTTCCTAATGTTGCAACTTTGATTTCTTTCTTTGTAGCATCTTTGATCTTAGATAAAGAAATCTTAATGATTGCTAAATCATTTGTGCTGTCATATGCTTTTAATGTTGCATCTACACTTGCTTCATCTGAAAATACTACAGAAATCTTTTCTGCATCAGAAACAACATGGTAGTTGGTTACAATATATAAATTATCTTTGTCTTCTTTGATAATGATACCAGAACCACTTGCAACACCTTGTGAAGACTGTCCATATTGAGTTGTCTGTACATTACAGTTAATCATTACGATAGATGGCAATGCACTTTCTACTACTTTGGATACTCCATTATCCTTTGACTCTGTTACCACATCCGTTGAACCGATTGGTACATTGCTGCTTGAGCCTTCTTCTTTATTGGAGTTGTCTCCCTCAGTTATAGTTGCGTCACTATTATTATTGTTATTGTTTGCTTCGGAAGTGATTGCTGTATTGTTTTTACTAAAACGGTCTACTACCCTAAGTGTTCCGATAGAGCCTAACCCAACTACAATTCCTAATGCTACCACTCCACAGATTTTTAACACTTTATGTTTGTTATCTTTCTTTGGTGGCTTGTTTCCACCTGGCTGATTTCCGTTGCTTTCTGGAGCACCATTTTGGAAATTATTATTTTGATATCCATTGCCGTTTTGGTATCCGTTATTATATTGATTATAATAATTTTGATTTTGGTTCATTTGGTGTGCATCGAAATTTGGCTCATAATTCTGAGCATTTTGCGTATTCTGAGTATTATAGAAACCATACTCATTTTGTTGACCATTTAAATTATTTTCTTGATTGAATGTTTGTGGATCATTGTTTTGTTGTGCCGAACTATCATTCCCCATAGTTTCCTGATCCATTTGATTAAAATCCTTATCCATTATCTCACGCTTCTTTCTTTATTAATCTTTTATTAGTTATGCCTTATTAGCTTTTATTGTATCATTTTTTATTATAATAGCAACGAAATGTGACTATTAAGTGAAGTTTATATTAATTTACTACATACATTATTAAGAGTTTTTCTATTGAACCCATAAAAAAACTAATGTATTATAGACGGGAAGAAACTGGCTCTTTTCGTTTCTAACTTTTTAATCCATGGACACAAACGAAAGGATGGAGAATATGACAAAAGTGAACAAAAAGAAAAAACATCGCAAAGGGCTAATTGCTCTTTTAGTAATTCTTATTATATTGCTTGCTCTGGCAATCGGCGCTCTCTACTTGCTTAACCGTGTCAATACAGTCAAGCTCAATATGGACAACGTTGCAGTGAATACATTTCATGATAAAAACATAGACAATTACACAAACATTGCAATCTTCGGCGTTGACTCAAGAGAAAGTGATCTGACTAGCGCTACCCGAAGCGATACTATTATTATATGCAGTATTAACAAGAAAACAAAAGAGGTAAAACTTTCTTCTGTTTATCGTGATACTCTTGTTAAGATCAATGACAGTTATAGCAAGATTAATGCCGCATATGCAAAAGGCAGCTACGAGCTTGCCCTTACTACTTTAAACACACATTTTGACTTGAATTTAAAAGATTTTGTTACTGTTGACTTTAGTGCAGTTGCCAATATTGTAGATAAGGTTGGAGGCGTTGAAATCAAGATTGAATCCGATGAAATCAAAGCACTCAATAAAAACATCAAGGACTGCAACAAATTACTCAAAACTGAGTCACCTGAAATAAAGAAAGCGGGTACCTATACGCTGGATGGTACACAGGCTTTGGCTTATGCACGTATCCGTAAGACTGCCGGAAATGACTTTAGACGTACAGAACGTCAGCGTACGGTAATCAAGGCAATCTTGACCAAAGCAAAAGATACTTCCGTTGTCTCCCTTGTTGGCATCGTAAACGATATGCTGCCTCAGGTTGCTACAAGCTATAACTTAGCAGACCTTCTTATGCTTGCAAAAGATGTAAACAGCTACAAGATTGTAGACCAGGCCGGTTTTCCTTCCAAATACCGTGATGCTTATGTAAATAAGGCTGCTGTATTAATTCCAAATACACTGTCCTCTAACGTTACCGAGCTTCATAGTTTCTTATTTGGGACAAAAGATTACGAGCCATCAGAGACCGTAGAAACTTTAAGTAATAAGCTGAAACAATTTTAACTGAAACCAGAAGAACATGCTTTGTGAGTTTCTCTGGTTATCGCGACAGTCGCGTAAATTAAATAAGGCATCCTCATGCGTTATCATTGAGGATGCTTTATTTAGTTATCCCGGCTTTCCCAGAACCCTTTTACTATCGGGCCTATCGTATGCTGAGTTGCAATACTGTATGGGAACCATTCTCTAGGGAACAGCTCCAAGTATGGTTCTGTCAGAAAACGCTGATCAAGCAGCACGATCACGCCCTGATCTTCTTCAGTTCGAATTACTCTGCCTCCGGACTGCAATACTTTATTCATTCCGTTGTAAAGATAGGAATAGGCAAATCCTTGTCCATTTCTCTCTTCATAGTAATTTCGAAAAATTTCTTTTTCTGTACATACCATGGGCAGTCCAGTCCCAACGATAATGGAACCAATCAGTCGATCAGCCTTTAAATCAATTCCTTCGCTAAATATGCCACCCATAACGCAAAAACCAATACAGCTAATATTAGGCTCATGGGCAAAACGATTTAAAAACTCTTCCTTTTCCTGCTCTGTCATTGCAGTACTCTGGACAAAAATAGAGTCGATTAACTTAGACTCTCCTGCTATGCTTCGTTCTTCAAATACCTCCAGTATCTGATTCATATATTGGTAAGAAGGAAAGAACACAAGATAGTTTCCAATCTTCTGTAATGCTACCTGCTCGATATAGCTGGCAATCTTCTCATACTCACTTTTATTTCGTCTTGTGTATTTAGTCGAAATATCATTTCCAATCACTAATAATCTCTTCTCTGGTTGAAAAATAGAGTCTGCATAAATTGCATAATCATCTTTTCTCCCTGCTAGCTGTTCCTTGTAATAAGTGATTGGCAATAATGTGGCCGAAAAGAAGATGGCACTTCGCCCCTTTTCCAAACAAGCATTTAGATTAGTGGATGGGTCCATACACTGTAACCGTATGATAAACTCACGCTGGCTGGTGAAATCCGTATATGCCAGATATTTATCATTAAACAGATCATGCATATTTAAAAACTGCTGCAGTTCAAAATAAAAATTAAGCACTATTTCCCGTTGTTCAAACGACTGATGTTCTCGCAGGAATTCATAATACTCGCTGCTTAACCGAAGTAAATGTAATACAAAATTGTCGATATCCTTGCGAATCATATACTCTTCTGACTCACGCTTCATGCTAAGCAAGTCTCTATTACAAGACTCAAGATATCCTCTAAGTTTCTTGCTTCGTTCGCCAATAATATTTTTTACTAAAAGAAAATCCTCTTTCTTCAGCGTCGCACTATACATTTCCCTTGCTCGATCCACTAAATTATGAGCTTCATCGATTAAAAATACATAGTCCTGCTTCTTCTCATTTTGAAAGAAACGTTTTAGGGATGCCGATGGATCAAAGGCATAATTGTAATCACAGACAATGGCATCCACCCATAAGGATACGTCCAATCCCATTTCAAAAGGACAGACATTATAATCTGCTGCGTACTGTTCAATGGTTTCTCGGCTTATTGTCATTTCGTGAGTAATCAAGTCATAAACGGCATCGTTTACCCGATCAAAATGTCCTAGCGCCCGTTCACAGCTCTCCGGACCACAATTCACACTATCTAGACAGCAGATTTTTTCTTTTGCAGTCAAGGTCACTGTCTTCAGCTTGGTACCTGCCTCTTTCAGAATAGAAAAGGTATCCAGTGCAACCGTTCGTGTTATGGTCTTAGCTGTTAAATAAAATATTTTAGATACCAGACCTTCTCCCATTGCCTTTACCGTAGGAAATACTGTAGAAATCGTCTTTCCTACTCCTGTGGGCGCCTCAATATACAGGCGTTTTTCTCTTAAAATCGTCTGATATACCCCTGTTACAAGTTTTTTCTGTCCTTCTCGATAAGTAAACGGAAACTCCATCTGCTTAATTGACTGATTTCGCTCTTCTTGCCACTGTATTTGAAAATTGGCCCATTTTGCATATTCATTTATTAAATGGTCGAACCAGGCTGTCAGTTCTTGTAATTCGTATACCTGTTCAAAATATTTGGTTACTTCTGACTCCAGATTAGCATAGGTCATCCGTACCCCCATCTTTTTCTCCTTTTTAAGAGTGGCATACATATAGGCATAGCATTTTGCCTGAGCAAGGTGGACGCCAATTGGTTCCTCCAGCTTTAATACATCTAAATAGACTCCTTTTATTTCATCAATAAACACTCCTGGGGTATGCTCGTCTTCTTGCTTTAACAAGATACCGTCAGCCCGTCCCTCGATCTTTATAATAAAAGAATTTCCCTCATACGTAACAGGAACTTCCAGGGCTAATGGATATTCAGCCGTATAATCAGACCCCATACGTCTTTGAAGCTTTCGGTGAAGCTTGCTTCCTTTTAGCATCGCTTCTTTATCGGCTACTCCCACCGAAGAGCTGTCAATATTACCTGACCTGAGTATAAACTCTACCAGGTTCCTTACGGAGATTTTAATCATATGTTGTTGCTTTTCTTCCATGCCCGGTTCCTTTCCTTTAATACTTTCTACTATTAAGTCTGCCCGAATACTGGCATCCTATATACTAAAAAAGGTGGTCCACAATTAAGCGGTACCACCCTTATTTAAGCAAACAACAGCTAAAGCAATGCTTCCATTACCTTAGCTTCCTGTTGCAATTATGATTACAAACTCACTCTGTGGGTTTCTAATCGTTTATCTTATAAATATGATGAATAATCGTCATCATCGTCATCGCCGTAAAGTCCATTTTCATAGCCTTTTGTCCAGTCGATGTTGTTCGTTCTTTTACGTTTCATTTGAGGACGATTGCTTTTTTCTTTTTTGCTTTCTTGAATCTTTTTCTGCATCGCCTTTTTCTCTTTTTCTAGACGATTTGCAGCTACAAACTTATCTGGTTGTGCCTCTTTTTCCTTAGATGAAGTCTTTGCTGATTTCTGGTCTCTTCCATTGCCTTTAGCAAAACGATTACCTTCGTAATCATCATCCTTGCCATAGCCGCCTTTATTCATGTCACGTCCATAAGAATTAGGTTTTCTATCTTTATTATAAGGTCTGCTTTGGCCATCTTTATTATATGGTATGCTTTTTCCGTCTTTCTTGTAAGGTCTCCTTTGACCATCTCTGTTATATGGTCTGTTTTGACCGTCTCTGTTATAAGTTCTTTCGCCTTTGTTATAAGGTCTATCGCTACGGTTGTAGCTTCTTTCGCCTCTCTCAGAAGCTTCTCCATTACGTTCAGTACGTTCCCCTCTGTTATAAGGTTTATCTGATCTGTTATATGGTTTATCACTTCGATTATATGGTTTGTCAGACTTGTTATATGGACGATCGCTCTTGTTGTAATTTCCTTCTGACTTATTATAGGATCTTTCAGTCTTGTTGTAGCTCCTATTTTGACTAGCACCTCTGTTACCTCTGTTGTCCTCACGGCGCGCATTTTCTTTTGGTCTGCTATCATTAGCATTGGTTGTAACCACGAAATGTTCTCCTCTCTCATTCTATAAAGATTTACACTTACTTATTTTATGCTATTTTACTTTATTGTCAATGTTTTTTTACTACTTTATACCTAATAACTCAAAGAATTCTATTAGAATTCATATAAAATGCACAGAATAAGCAGTTGCTTTTATTCTCTATCGCCATTATATGAAATAACTTTACTTTTAATGCCTTGCTTTTTTAAATTATTTCTGTTACATTCATAATAAGTGATGTTTAGGTAATAATTCCTATTTAATATGCTACACACTTAATAATATAACGAGGTAAATTAAATGACTGAAAAAGATATTAATTTAGAACTTGGATTACAAGAAGACGAAGAAATGACAGTAACTCTTACTTTAGATGATGATACAGAACTTGAATGTGCTGTAGTTGCTATCTTCCCAGTTGCTGAAAAACAATATATTGCTTTACTTCCATTAGATGATGAATCTGAAGAAGTATTCTTATACCGTTTCAGCAAAAATGGTGACGAAATGCAATTAGACAACATCGAAGAAGATGAAGAATTCGATGCTGTTGCTGATGCATATGACATGTTACTTGATGATATGGAATATGATGAAATGTTAGGCGATGACGAAGAAGAAAAATAATCTTCGTTTTTAAGAGCTGTTCCCAACCAATATATAACTATATGGGCTGGAGACAGCTCTTTTTTTTGCCTACACTACCCATGTATATACATATCTTCCTGGGTATTAAATAGAATAATAGGCGTTTGTTTACTCGATTTTTTAATAAAACATTTGATCTCTATATTCTTTCAACCTTCTGTTTCATCAATCTGATAACATCTATGTAGCCAAGTCACATTATCTCTCCCTGCTTTTAGTATTCATGAACGTAGGTGATTTCCTATGACAACAATAGAAGTACTAACACTACTTCTTGTGCTATGAAATTTCATTGAAATTATCATTGCACTAATTACCATCCTAAATAAGTAATAAAAACGGTTGGATAAGTAAATTGTCAACTTGGGGGATTCCTACAAAAGTAGGCATTGCGATAATGTTCTTGGCAGGGCAAGGGAGGCATAAACTCCCTTGCCTTTATTATTGCCAATATATCATATTATAAAACTATAACTTATAATTGATCTGTTCCATGAGAACTGGATGTTCAAACTCATCAAGTTCCTTTTGCGAAGGAATAATGTAATGTTCTCCGTTTCTTACTACATAAAACCTTAGTGTTGCTGATGGGCTTATCTCTTCATCTCCAGTATCAATGGAAAGAAAAATATCAAATGGAATATCCATATACTCTTTTTCCATTTGAATTTTCCATGCAATAATGATTTTCAATCCATTTATAACTAGTTCTTCAATATCCTCAGAATTATAGATATAAACTTCATTACCATCCCACTCTAAATCTGTCAAATTACAATTGCTTTCTATTACTTTATCAGATAAGCCACAGAAGTCTCCAACACCCAAAAATGGTTCTCCGTATCTATAGCAAAGGAGAGTAAGCATTTTAGTCTATATCCTACTTAACTTACTCTATTTTTCCTTCAAAATCTCCAAAAATCTTTTTCAGCTTTTCTATGTCTTGAATTACTGAATTGAAGTAAGTTTGGTCTGTCTGCATTTCAAAATTCAAAATATTTTCTACATCCGGTCTTTCCTGATAGGTTCCTATAATAGTTGCATGTCCACCTGTCCCCATTTCAATTCTAAATATCAGTTCATTTTCCAAAAGCATTTGATATGTTGCTACCCCATTTAATGTTTTATAACATCTTTGTAATTCCTTAACAAAACGATATAGTGTTCCTGTTGCAAAAATGTATTTTTCGCTAGTCACATAATAATTCCCTGCTTGTATTTCAACTCTTCCCACTACATCATATCCACCCTCGTAGCTAGTACTCTCTGGATAACCTAGAATTCTATCAATAGTTAATACCACTTTATCTTTTCCATATCCCTTTAAACAAAACGCCTGTATAGGTAAATTCATTCTATCTCTCTCCATTTTCTTTTATAGTATTCTTAGAATTCTTACTTGTCTTCAACATCGCAATTAACATTCTCTTTAATTCTTCATTTTTCTCTATCAATGCTATGTACTTTGTCTCCATATATCCCGTTCTCTTCAAAATCTCAAACCAATATTCAGTCTCTGCACATTCTTTTAACGCAATCTGCATCTTAGCAATAAATATAATGTTTAAGTACTTTTCTATAAACCATGTAATATTCTTATTTATTTAGATCATTCTCAAGATACGCCCCTGCTTGTGATACGGTTCCCCGCATCTACACTAAATGAGAGTTTAAAAAATCACCAATACTCTCATTAATTACAATTCTATATTATTCATACTACATATTTGGTAACATATATGTAGCCAAGTAATATTACATAGACTCTGCTTTTAGTTTCTTGAAAGTAGGTAATTCTATGAGTAAAATAGAAATGCTCACATTACTATTGGTGATTTGTAGCTTCTTTGAAATTATAATTTCACTAATATCCTTAGCATTAAAATAATCGGCATACACTAAAAGGATAGGTATTTAATAATGTGGGGCCTACAAAAGCATAATTCTTTGTAATATTCTTGGCTGAGCAAGGGAGTCACGTCTCCCTTGCCTTTATTATTGCCTACATAACTCGGTCTATTCAATCATAGTATTCCAGACTATTTCCATATCAGCGCTGTTCATAGAACTTTCAATTGAAACAATATATCCTTGTTTTATCTTTATGAAATACATTTGATGACTAAATTTCTTATCTACTACAGCTTTAAGTTTATCATACATTTTTTCATTAATATATAATTGTTCAAATGATA